>JBBDJJ010000041.1:0-83316 GCA_040879925.1 Woeseia sp.
TCGGTCTCGCTGTCGCCCGTGGTACGGGCTCCTACAGGTTCTATTGCAGGATCTTCGCTACCACACCCGCACCTACCGTGCGGCCGCCTTCGCGGATCGCAAACCGCAAACCGTCTTCCATCGCAATCGGCGCGATCAGGTCCACCACCATCTGCACGTTATCGCCCGGCATCACCATCTCCGTGCCCTCCGGCAACTCGCAGGCACCCGTCACGTCCGTGGTCCGGAAGTAAAACTGCGGCCGGTAACCCTTGAAAAACGGCGTATGCCGCCCGCCCTCTTCCTTGGTCAATATGTACACCTCGGCCTCAAACCTGGTGTGCGGCGTGATCGAGCCCGGCTTCGCCAGTACCTGCCCACGCTCCACTTCCTCGCGCTTCGTGCCTCTGAGCAATACGCCCACGTTGTCGCCCGCCTGGCCCTGGTCCAGCAACTTCCTGAACATCTCCACACCCGTGCAGGTCGTCTTGGTGGTCGCGTTGATGCCCACAATCTCGATCTCGTCGCCAACCTTCACCACACCACGCTCGATGCGTCCCGTCACCACCGTGCCACGGCCGGAAATCGAGAAAACGTCCTCCACCGGCATCAGAAAATCACCGTCAATGGCCCGCTCCGGCTCCGGTATGTACGAGTCCATCTGCTCCACCAGCCGCTCGATCGACGGTACGCCAATCTCCGAGCTGTCACCGTCAAATGCCTTCAATGCCGAACCGGTAATGATCGGCGTGTCGTCGCCCGGAAACTCATACGTCGACAGCAGGTCCCGGACCTCCATCTCCACCAGCTCCAGCAACTCCGCATCGTCCACCTGGTCCGCCTTGTTCAGGTACACCACGATGTACGGCACACCCACCTGGCGCGCCAACAATATGTGCTCGCGCGTCTGCGGCATCGGACCGTCCGCCGCACTCACCACCAGGATCGCACCGTCCATCTGCGCCGCTCCCGTGATCATGTTCTTCACGTAGTCCGCATGCCCCGGACAGTCCACGTGCGCGTAATGACGGTTCGCACTCTCGTACTCCACGTGTGCCGTCGCTATCGTGATACCGCGCGCCTTCTCCTCCGGCGCGTTGTCTATCTGGTCGTAACCACGAACCTCGCCTCCAAATTTATCCGCCATGACCTTCGTCAACGCCGCCGTCAGCGTCGTCTTGCCATGATCCACGTGCCCTATCGTGCCCACGTTTACGTGCGGCTTCGTGCGTACAAATTTTCCTTTCGACATGTCCTGATCTCTCGTGACGTTCGCCAGTCTTGCGGCGGTTTTTCCGGCGGCAGTTGCCTGAACCGAGTCCAGTCAACTGCCGCTGAATTTTGGAGCCCACACCCGGATTTGAACCGGGGACCTCTTCCTTACCAAGGAAGTGCTCTACCCCTGAGCTATGTGGGCGAGAGCAATCGGTACCCTGCTGTCAGCGCCATCCTGTTGGAGCGGGTGATGGGGATCGAACCCACATCATCAGCTTGGAAGGCTGAGGTTCTACCATTGAACTACACCCGCCGTGACTTTCCACTTTTCCTGCCGGGTTTTAAACCGTAATGACACTGCGCGATATTGCAACACGCGCGCAGCATCTCAGACAGTCCCGAACACAAACTGTCCGAATTTTCAAATCGATAAGTGTGTCTTCCTAAATTGAGGAACCGCTCGACACCGGATCATTGTTGCGCGCCAGATTGTGAACCGCGGATCTTTTTGGTACTGGTCAAAAACGAAGCTGGCAACTGACCTGTTACACTTGCCGCCTGGTTGCTGCCCCTTCCACCACTGATCAACCGTGATCTGGTGGAGGGGGTAGGATTCGAACCTACGTAGGCTAAGCCAGCAGATTTACAGTCTGCCCTCGTTGACCGCTTGAGTACCCCTCCGCGGACACAAGCCGGCAATTGTCTAATCCTCCCGCCTGACTGTCAACAGCTAAACCACTGAATTTCGGTTGCGATCCGGCTTGCAGATCGTTCGGAACTAGAGTGACCAGTGCCACGGCTCGTGGACGAAACCCCAGGGATTGTCACGTGGATAGGTCATGGAAAAGCCGAAGCGCCCGGCGTGTTCCTGCAGCCAGCCGTAAGCCGCCGAGGTCTCGAAGTCCTCGGTCAGCGGGCGGCTGCCTGGTGTCGCAATATCGACAGCCTCGCCCGTGTGATGCTGGCTGAAACCGGGCGCCGCGTTGACGCACAGGATCTCGTCGAGGGTCTGTCCGGAACCGAGCTTCTTGCGAATCAGCTCCGCCTGGTATTCATGGGTGCGAAACCCGGAGACGATCAGCAAGCGGACGTCCGCAGCACCGGCCGCGCTCGCCATCTCCTGCCAGCGGGCCGCTGCCCTGGGGGTCAGCCGCTGCATGCGGCCGACCAGGTTCGGACCGACCTCAACCAGCTCCTGTGCCTCCTCATAGGCGGGCAAGCCGCGGACACTCGCGTAGTCGGGCGATATCCCGAGATCCCGGTGCAATTTCAAACAGGTATCCGACAACATCTGAAAGCCTGAGCCATAGCGATTCTGGTGGCGCGGAATTGTCGCACAAACCCGGCGCATGGCAAGCATGGTACTGACCTGAAAAATTATGAAAAGTTGCCGCGATCGGCGCTTATCTTCTGTAAACATCTCTAAAACATCGCCACACTTGCCTGCGACTCCGGACCTCGCGCCGGTCGCACGCCGGCATTACAATGCCCGACTCCTCCGGCGCGGAGCCGCAGCATGTCCAGGGACGAAATCTACCGAAACGATGCAAGCGGTAAGCAGCCGTTCGAGTTTAACGACGCCGTCGCCCAGGTGTTTCCGGACATGCTGAATCGCTCCATTCCCGGCTACGCGGCTTCGCTGCAGGGCATTCGCGCACTTGCCGGACGCTTTGTGCAACCCGCTACCCTTTGTTTCGACCTCGGCTGTTCACTCGGCGCGGCAACGCTCGCGATGCAAGCCGGCGTCCGCGTGCCGGATTGCCGCATCGTTGCAATCGATAACTCGGCCGCCATGGTCAGGCGTTGTCGCGAGATCGTGGCCAGCGAGTCGGCGCCGACCGGACCGCCGGTCGAAGTCATTGAAGCGGATCTCCGGGACTGCGGCGTGCATGACGCCTCGATGGTCGTGATGAATTACACCCTGCAGTTCGTGCCGAGCCTCGAACGCGGCGAACTGCTCAGGCGAATCTGTGGCGGGATGACGCGTGGCGCCCTCCTGGTGCTGTCCGAGAAAGTTGTGGACGACGATCCCGCAATCGAGGCGCTGCTGGTGGAATTGCACCACGACTTCAAGCGCAAGAACGCATACAGCGATCTGGAAATCAGCCGCAAGCGCGCGGCTCTGGAAAACGTACTGGTGCCAGATACGATCAGGAAGCATCGCGAGCGCCTGGCTGCCGCCGGGTTCAGGCACTCGGGCGTGTGGCTGCGACACTTCAACTTCATTTCGATCCTGGCTATACGTTGATCGACCTGACCGCACTTTTTGCTGGCCTTGCCGCGCTCGGCCTGCGCAATTGGCACGATTCCCTGGCGACGAGCGTTCGCGACAAGCTGGCCGATGGCGCGCACGGCGATTTGCGGCGCTGGCGCGCGACTCTCGAAAAACTGCCGCCGGCCGGTGAATACGCCGCCATTCTCGATGCTGCAGTGGTCACGGTCGGTCCGCCGGGTTTTGATCCGGAGCTCGGCGCGATGGTACGCGACCAGTTGAAATCGCTCATCCCATGGCGCAAGGGACCGTTTCGTGTCGGCGATATCGTGATCGACGCGGAGTGGCGGTCCGACCTCAAGTGGGCGCGCGTTGCGCACGCGATTACGCCGCTCGTCGATCGGCTGGTGCTCGATGTCGGATGCGGTAACGGTTATTACGCGCTGCGTATGGTCGGCGCGGGCGCGCGCGCCGTCGTCGGCATCGATCCGACCCTGGTCCACCTCGCACAGTTCCAGGCGATACGCCACTGGGTGCCGACGATCCCCGTGCAGGTGTTGCCGCTGCGACTGGGCGAACTTCCGCCGGCCGCCGCTTGCTTCGATACCGTATTTTCCATGGGTGTCCTTTATCACCAGCGCGAACCGTTGGAGCACCTCGAGCAGTTGCGCGAGACGCTACGAACGGGCGGCGAACTCGTCCTTGAAACGCTCGTTCTGCCGGGTGTAGAGCCCGAGGTGCGTCAGCCGCAGGACCGCTACGCCCGCATGCGGAACGTCTGGCATTTGCCCACCGCGCCCCGGCTATTGCACTGGCTCGAACGGAGCGGTTTCGGCGACCTGCGCCTCGTGGAAGTCAGCCGCACCACCAGCGACGAACAGCGCAGCACCGAGTGGATGCCATTTGCATCGCTGGCGGAAGCGCTGGTCCCCGGAAACCCGTTGCAAACTGTCGAAGGTTGGCCGGCGCCGCGGCGGGCCCTGGTAATCGCTACTCGCCGTTGACAGCAGAGCCAGGACCTTGACTCCGCGACCGTGGAGGACGAAAATTTCTGTCACAACAGAAATGGATGAAATCCATGAACCTTACGCCGGCGGTTGAAAAGTACGTGTTGCACTGGGGGGAAATGGGTACCCGCTGGGGCACCAATCGAACGGTTGCCCAGATCCAGGCGCTCCTGTACCTGTCGCCGCGACCGTTGCGCGCGGACGAGATCGTCGAACTGCTGTCCGTGGCACGCTCGAACGTTAGTACGAGTATTCGCGAACTACAAAGTTACGGGCTCGTCAAAATGACGCATGTGCTGGGCGATCGACGCGACTATTTTGAATCGCTGCACGATGTCTGGGATCTCTTTCGCGTCATCATCGAACAACGCAAGCAACGCGAATTGAATCCTACGCTGTCGATGCTGAGAAAATGCGCCGAGGATGTGGCTCAGGAAGACCAGACGGACGCCGTTACGAAAGAGCGCATCCGCAACATGCTGCGTTTTGTCGAGACCACCAGCGAGTGGTACGAAAAAATTCAGGCAGTGCCGACGTCAACCTTGCAAAAACTGATGAAGCTGGGCGCCGGCATAACCCGTTTCGTAAAATAATACGAGTGCCTGAATCAAGGCGGCGTACAGGAAGCGACTGTGGTTTCCGTCCCTTTCGAAGCCTCGCGTAACAGCCATACCGCACCCGTTCTGCTGCCGGCCTCGGGACCGCCGTTGATCGCACCGGCCGGCCGCTGAAAATAGCCGCCTGGCGCATATTCCCCGGTGACGGGCTTGCCGTTGACGCATTCGCTGTGGCTGTAGTCGCCCGATAGCAGGAAGCCTTCAAGCGCCACACTCGATTGCAGCCAGGGCAATGTCGCACCGCGCGGCACCTGTAACAGGAACGTGCGCGCACCGCTGCCCGGATCACTGCGCAACTCTTTCACTTCGAGCCCCGCTCCTGTTGCCCCCGGCACCGGGTTCGCAACCGGCTGCCACGGGACGACCTCGCGACTCATAAATAACGGCGTCTGGATGATCGCGTTGGGGCTCGCATCGTCGAGAAAATAAAGTACCTGGGCACCCCGCGCAGTGCTCATCGTCAGGCCCATCGAGCCCGGGGGCAGGTAGGCGTGATTACCCGGCAACAAGGTCAGGTCCGCAAGCGTTATCTCGCCCGCGATAACATAAATCTCGACGCTCTTGCCGGGCGAGGCGCCAGTATTCCAGCGCCAGCTTTCCGGCAGATGCAGAAGTGCGCTGAATCGCCCGCTTCTGAGATCGCCGGAAAAACGCTTCGCCATGATCCCGGGCATTTCGGCGAGGTAAACGTACTCGAGTTCCTCAGCCTGCACGAACGCGGGGTACGGGACGTTTTTGGCCCCGCTGGCGCAGCCACCGGTAACCAGGGCCAGTGACACGATGCTAATCGACCACAAAGTCAGCGAAAGCGGGTTTCTGTCAGTCATGGTCAGCACTCACTTGATCAATGGTCCACTCATCGTCTCACCAGGCGGATGAAGCCGGCAATCAGAAAACCGAAAGCAATGAGTCCGACTATTCCGGCGGTCGAGCCCAGCCATTCGGTACCGAAGCCATCCGGTCTGCGATTCTGCACGAACGCAACGCCGGCAATGCCGACACCCAGCAGTCCTTCACCGCCTACGAATCCACTGCCCAACAATACACCACGTTCCCGACGCTCGGACGCTTGCTCCTCCGACTTTGCGCGGCGTTCAAGTAAGCCGCGCAACAGTCCGCCGATAAACAAGGGTGTCATCGTGGAAACCGGCAGATACACGCCGACGGCAAACGGCAAGGACGGTATTTTCAGAAGTTCGCAGACCAGCGCAATGCCGATACCAATCGCCACGAAGCCCCAGGGCAGTTGCTGGTCCAGCACGCCTTCGATCACCAGCTTCATCAGCGTTGCCTGGGGCGCCGGCAGTTCCTGTCCGCCGAAACCGAAGGTCTTTGCCAGCAGCAGTACCGACAGGCAAACGAAGGTTGCCGAACTCAGCACGCCGATCAACTCTCCGATCTGCTGCCGACGCGGCGTAGCGCCGAGCAGGTAACCGGTTTTCAGGTCCTGTGACGTATCGCCCGCGATCGAGGCCGCAATCGCGACGACACAACCGACAGTGAGTGCCGCCGCCTTGCCGGCGAGATCCGTCCAGCCCATGATCAGGAAAATGCCGGCCGTGCCCAATAGCGACGCGATCGTCATACCGCTGGTCGGATTGCTGGTCACACCCACGAGACCCACTATTCGCGACGCGACGGTGACGAAGAAAAACGCACAAACGACCACACAAACCGAAGCCACCAGTCGAATACCTAGTCCGCCGACGTCTCCAAAGATCTGCGGTACGAATGCCAGCGCCAGAGCTACGACCAGCAATCCGAAACCGACGAAGCGCAGCGGCAGGTCGTGGTCGGTTCGTTCGACAGCAACGGCTTGCCTGCCTTCGACGCGCTGCCGAATCTCCGTAGTGCCAATCCTGAAGCTCTGCAGCATGACGGGAATGCTGCGAACGAGCGTAATAATTCCGGCGGTAGCTACCGCTCCGGCACCGATGTAACGCACGTATCGGGACCACAATTGGCTCGGCGTCATGTCGGTGATTAGCGCCACACTTTCCGGAAACACCGGTTGCGTAAACGACTGGCCCCACCAGTCGATCGCCGGAATGATGATCACCCACGCAAGCAATCCGCCGCCAACCATGACTGCAGCAATGCGCGGCCCGAGAATGAAACCGACACCGAACAGCGCGGCAGAAAGATCCATGCCTACTTCACCCTTGCGGACAAACGGCAAGCGCGTCCAGGCATCGGCGGGAATGACCTTGATCCACGACGTAAGAAACTTGAACAGCGCACCAAGTGCCAGTCCATAGAAAACGTAGCGTGCATTTTTGCCGCCCGCCTCGTTGGCTACCAGCACCTCGGCACAGGCCGTCCCTTCCGGATACGGCAGCCGTCCGTGTTCACCCTTGATGAGAAAACGCCGCAACGGAATCATGAACAAAATGCCCAGCAAGCCACCGCACATCGCGAGCAACGTCATTTGCAGCAGGCCGGGTGCTACGCCCCACAGAAACAACGCGGGCAGGGTAAATATGACGCCGCTAGCCAGCGAACTGGATGCGGAACCAATCGTTTGCGACAGGTTCGCTTCGAGAATGGTCCCGGGATAACCGGCAGTCTGCAGGGCACGGAACGCCGCGACCGTCATGACGGCAACCGGTATCGATGTGCTGATCGTCAGTCCGGCTCGCAGGCCGAGATAGGCGTTTGCCGCACCGAAAACGATGCCGAACAGGATGCCGAAGAATGCGGCTTTAAGCGTGAACTCCGGTATTGACTGGTCAGCAGAGACGTAGGGAGGGTACGTCTGGCCGGGCTTGAGTTCGACATAGGCCAGTGGCGACAGGCCCTTGTCCGCAGCGGAATCAACCTTTGCCGTTGCCATCACTAACAACCCGGGTTCGACAGCCAGCCAGCGAAAAAAGCCGCCCGGAAACCGGGCGGCTTTTCAAGCAGAAGGTGCATCAGGCCTGGCAAGCGCAACAATACGATGCACGTTGCCGACCAGCTTACCGGGTGGCGCAATGAGAGGAATCGCAAGCACCCGGTTATCGACTACCGTTTTCGGTATCGTCGTTCGCGGCACGACCTTATATACACCCCATCTCCGTGCGTACCTTGCAGGTACACAAGAATGCTACTACATCTTGTATCCGATGGCGAACTGCGTACAAGATGTAGCTAACCTGATCTGAAATCCGTCGGCGCCGCCAACACCGTCGAGCGTCATCGGCGGATTGCGCTGCGGCAACACGGTATTCTTGCCGGACCAACAGGAATGGAAAGTCACCTTGACGGAAGCTGAAACAACAGAAGGTCGCGCAACCTACCAGAAAGTAGGCCTGTGGCTGGGACCCGCCGTCGCACTGACGATGTTGCTGACGAGTCCGCCGGATGCTTTGACGGTACCGGCGTGGCGCACTGCCGCTATGGGCCTGCTGATGGCCATCTGGTGGGCAACAGAAGCGGTACCGATCGCCGTGACTGCACTGCTGCCACTGGTGTTCTTCCCGCTGCTCGGTATCGCCGACATCAGCGCAACGGCTGCGCCGTTCGCGAATAAGGTTATCTACCTTTTTCTCGGCGGCTTCGTGGTGGCACTGGCGATGCAGCGCTGGGATCTGCATCGCCGCATTGCGCTCAGCATATTGCAGTTTGCCGGCGGCAACGGACAATCGCTGGTGGGCGGTTTTATGCTTGCCAG
Organism: Woeseia sp.; assembly: GCA_040879925.1. Lineage (GTDB taxonomy): Bacteria > Pseudomonadota > Gammaproteobacteria > Steroidobacterales > Woeseiaceae > IDS-8. Next base: position 8,683 of record JBBDJJ010000041.1, read on the forward strand.
CGCCTTGCTCAGCATGTGGGTCATGAACACGTCGACAACGATGATGCTGCTGCCCATTGCCGTGTCGGTTATCAAGGTTATCCACGACTCGGTCGATTCACTCGATGACAAGGCCCGCAAAGACTTCCAGTATGCGCTTCTGCTCGGCGTAGCCTACGCGTCGACCATCGGCGGCATGGCGACGCTGGTCGGCACGGCGCCGAACGCGATGATGGCCGCTTTCATGCTGGATACCTATGACACGAGCATCGACTTCGCGCGCTGGATGCTGATCGGTGTCCCGCTCAGTGTTTGCATGCTGCCCCTGGCCTGGCTGGCGCTGACGCGCATAGTATTTCGCGTCGATTTCCAGACATCCGAGGAAAGTCGTGCGCATCTGCGCAAGGCGAAAACCGACATGGGCCGCATTTCGACACCCGAAACGAGGGTCGCGATCGTTTTTGTGTTGTTGGCGCTCACGTGGATTTTTCGTCCCCTGCTCGCCAGGTTGCCGGGACTCGAAGGACTGGACGATTCCGGCATTGCGATGGCCGGCGCCGTTGCCCTGTTCCTCATTCCCAGCGGGGACCGACAGGACCCGTTGCTGATTCGCTGGCAACACGCCGAAAAACTTCCATGGGCCATATTGATTCTGTTCGGTGGCGGACTTGCCCTGGCCGGCGCAGTCAGTGAAACGGGCCTCGCCGCCTGGCTCGGCGACAATCTGCATGCCGTCGCTGCGTTGCCGACGCCGGTACTGGTCATTATCGTTGCCACGCTGATCATTTTCCTGACGGAGTTGACCAGTAATGTCGCTACGACCGCGACGTTCCTCCCGGTCGCCGGGGCGGTAGCGGTCGAGGCGGGAATCGATCCCATCGTTCTGGTCGTGCCCGCGACACTTGCCGCAAGCTGCGCGTTCATGTTGCCGGTCGCCACGCCACCGAATGCGATCGTATTCGGCTCTGGCCTGCTGACCATTCCGAAGATGGTACGCGCAGGCGTCGTACTTAATATTCTGGGCGTCGTGCTGGTATCGCTCGTGGCGCTGACGCTCGCTCCGAGGATACTGCATGGATGACCAAACCCCGTGACTGATAACTATCCGCTAACAAAACAGAACAAGGTCCGCCAGCTCAAGGAAAAGGCGGCCTATGACAAAGACACCGTCTATCGCGTTCTCGATGCGGGGCTCGTCGCGCACGTGGCATTTATTCAGGATGACGGGCCGGTGGTCGTCCCGATGATTTACGGCCGTGAAGGCGACACGATCTTCCTGCACGGCGCGAGGAAGGCGCGGGTAATCCGCCTGCTAGAACATACCGACCGGGCATCGCTGAACGTGACCTTGCTCGATGCGATCGTGCTGGCGCGATCGGCTTTCAATTCCTCGATGAACTACCGATCGGTGACCTTGTTTGGACATCCGCGGCTGATCGACGGCAGTGACGCAAAGCTTCGTGCCATGAAGATCATCAGTGAACACACGATGCCCGGTCGCTGGGACGAGCTGCGGCCGCCGCACGAGCGCGAAGTGAAAATGACCGGCGTGATTGAACTGCGTATCGACAACGCGTCTGCCAAGATCTCGGCGAAAATGCCGGAAGACGATGCGGAAGATTATGATATTCCGGTATGGGCAGGAATTCTGCCCCTGACCACCGCCGTTGGAAAACTGCAGAACGACGGCCGGCTGAAGAAAGGTGTCGAGCCGTCGGCGACTGTGCTGGCGTTGCAACACCGGATCATTTGACGGGAGACCACCACGTGTCCAAAGACAGTAACCGACAGGTTCGCCTGAAAAGCCGGCCACAGGGCTGGGTCAAAGAGAGCAACTTCAGTTTCACCGACTCGCCGATCCCGTCCGCCGGTGAAGGCCAGGTGCTGGTACGCAATATTTTCATGTCGGTCGACCCGTACATGCGGGGCCGCATGAATGACGTCAAATCCTACGTTCCGCCGTTTCAGGTCGGTGAAGTCCTGCAGGCTGGAGTTGTCGGGCAGGTCGTCGAATCGCGCAATGCGTCTTTTGGTGCCGGCGATTACGTCAACGGCATGCTTGGCTGGGAGAATTACTCGCTGTCGAACGGCCAGGGCCTTTATAAACTAACGAAGAACGAAGTGCCCCTGTCCTATCATCTCGGCATTCTCGGCATGCCCGGCATGACCGCCTATGTAGGTTTGTTCCGCATCGGTGATGCCAAACCGGGCGAGACGGTTTTCGTGTCCGCGGCGTCGGGCGCCGTCGGCAGCATAGTTGGTCAGCTGGCGAAGATTCACGGCTGCCAGGTTACAGGATGCGCCGGCGCGGATGAAAAGGTTGCGCTGCTGCGCAAGGAGTTCGGTTACGACGCTGCGTTCAACTACAAAACCAGCGAATCGTTGCCGAAGAGCATTGCCAAGATTTGCCCGAAGGGCATCGACGTGAATTTCGAAAACGTCGGTGGCGAGGTTTTCGAAGCCGCACTGTGGAACATGCGGAATTTCGGGCGCGTCGCCCTTTGCGGCATGGTCGCAAACTACAATGACGACGAGTTGCAACCGGGGCCGCGCGGCATGATGAGCATCATCGGGCGACGCCTGACCATTCGGGGATTCATCGTCACGGACCATCCGGATGCCTGCAAGGAATACGTCAGCAAGGCGACGAAATGGCTGGCGGAAGGGAAGCTGAAATATCGCGAGACCGTGACCGAAGGGCTGGAAAATGCACCGGCGGCGCTGATTGATATGCTGAAAGGCGGGAATATCGGCAAGCAGATCGTTCAGATCGGCGAGCCGTAAGAAAATTTCTCCGGGGCCGACCCTGAGATCGCCCGTGATACGGGCTCCTACAGAACGTACTGCTGTAGGAGCCCGTATCACGGGCGATCCCCACCCCACGCCCTTACGCAAAAAAACCCCGGCTTGGCCGGGGTTCTTCGTTTGGCGCGATTGCCGGTCAGACAATCAATTCATGCGGTACTGCACTTCCAGACCGTAAACCCGGCCCTTGTTGAGCGGCGAGAACGTGGCATTGGGGCCCGCCAGGCTCGGCACCGGAAAAGCGGGGCCGCCGGGGAAGTTCGCCGGCAACTGCGTGTCGCCACCGATCGTCACTTCGTCCTTCAGGTTTTTGCCGAAGGCTGAAACGGTGAGCTGGTCATCCATGAATCCGAGGCTGACATTGACGTTGAACATGTCAGCTGCTCGCAGGTAACCGCGATTGTTGTCGGTATAGGCGTTCGGGTCGCGGCGATAGCCACTGCCCTGCACCGTGAACGTGCCCTGCTCCCACTGGCGCTGCCAGGTGAGTTGCGCGCCGTACGACCACGGTGCCAGGCGAGGAATCTTGAGAGCTGCATCCGCGCCGTCGATAGAGAGGTCGCTGTTGAGGTCGACTCGAACTTCGTCGTATTGGCCGTCCACGTACCCTACGCTCGACTGCAGGAACAACGAGTCGGTAATCGACCAGCCAATCTCCGCATCGAATCCGGTGATGGTGGCATCCGCCGTATTCTGGATGAGCTGCACAACGCCGGTGAACATGTCGGACAGATTGACTTCGCGTTGCATGTCCTCAATCGTGTTGTGGAACGCAGCGGCATTTATGCGCACCCGCCCATCGGCGAAATCTTTCTTGAGGCCGACTTCGTAGCTGGTCAGTTCTTCCTGGTCGAATGCCGCGTTCGGAAATACCAGCGAGGTATGGCGCATGTTGTAGCCGCCGCTGCGGAAGCCCTTGGTCCAGAACGCGTACATCATGGTCGTATCGTCTGGTGACACCTGCAGCCCGATCTTCGGCGTGAAGGCATTCCAGGATCTGTCTTCGTCCAGGTCGAAATTCGCGCAACCTACGCCCATCAAGCAGTTATTGGGTGCTATCGGGTTCAGGCGAGCAATCTGCGCATCCTTTTTCTCCCGGTCATATCGCGCCCCCAGATTCAGGGTAATTTCGTCGCTTAGTACAACATCGACCTGCGTGAAAAGACCGAGCGATGACATATCCTGGAAACCGCCACCCGTGTAGTCGAGGTTGCTTGGCGGAATGAGACGCCGCTCGAAGTAGGCGAGGTCCTGTTCGAGGTAGAAGATACCGGTGGTCAGGTAAACATTGGAAAACGAACCGGAATAACGCAACTCGTTCGACCATTGGCTGTGGTCGGTATCGGACATCGCGTGGAAAATGAAAAGCGGCGAAGAATCGATGTCGCCGAGGGTAGCGTTTTCGTATTGCCGATAGCCGAGAATATTGACCACCTGTCCTTCGCCAAAATTGACGTCCCACGACGTTTCAAGTGTCGCCTGGTCCCAGCTTGCGTCGTAAAAACCGCGCTCATTGATCGAGAAATCGAAACTGTCAGCACTGAACAGGCCATCGTTCTGCGAGGCCGGCCCGTCGCCTTCCGAATCGCCATGCTCGTAACGCAGCACCATGTCGAAACGATCGCTGGGTGTGAGATCAAAGGCCGCACGTACCAGTGTGGTTTCCGCGGCGCCATGGTCTTCGCCGTTGAACAGATTGGTGTGCCAGCCTTCGTCGTTGTTGTGATAGACGGCAATCTTGGCGCCGGCCGCATCGCTCAATGGACCCGAGACGACCGCTGAATAGTACTGGTTGTTACCGGTTTCGCCGGCGACTTTGGCGTTGATGCTCAATTCATCGCCCGGGCGCGTGGTGCGCAGCAGGACGGCACCGCCGGTCACGTTACGGCCGAACAACAAACCCTGCGGGCCGCGTAACACTTCGACACCTTCCAGGTCGAAGATGTCCAGCACGACACCGCCATTGATCCCGAGATAAATGCCGTCGACGAACACGCCGACTGCCGGATCGATAGACGGTATCGAGCTATTGATACCGATGCCCCGAATGGAGAAATTCGCCGTGCCGCGCGTGGTACCTATGTCCTCGAGTTGCACGCTCGGCGCTACAAAACCCAACGCTGACAGATCGCGGATGTGCATGGCATCGAGCTGGTTCTCGCCGTAGGCACTGATCGCAAGTCCAGCGTCCTGCACGTCGATGCCACCGGCGCGCTTGGTCGCCGTGACAATGATTTCTTCCAGAAATACATCGCCCGCTCGTTGCGCTTCGGCAACGCTCGACAGAAGAGGCGCGGCAACGAGCATCGCCCCCGCAATCGACATGCTTACACTACGCTTGAGCAGATTTGGAATTTGCATCGGTAGTTCTCCGTCTGTGGATCTGTTGGTCCGCCCCCCGTTGCTGCGACCACAACAAACAAACCGGTTGTGCCACACATACGAGCATTCTTATCGATACGCCGTATGGTACTGAAAGCGTTTGGATAATGGTACGGGAGAACGACGAAAACAAGCCTTGCGTCACACAGCGGATCCCCGGTTGTTGCGAAAATAATACAGAATGCGGCTTTTCGCCGCAGCGTCCGCCGGGTCAGCCGACGTGCGGAAACTGGCTGTGCTCGAGTTCCAGCCGCAACAGGGCTTCCTTGGTCGGCAAACCGCCGCCGAAACCGGTCAGGTCGCCGCTGGCGCCGATCACGCGGTGGCAGGGGATAATAATAGGTAACGGATTGCGCGCATTTGCGGCGCCCACCGCCCGCACCGCCCTGGGATTGCCGATGCGCACCGCGATATCGCGGTAGGAAGCGGTCGAGCCGTAGGGAATCTTCATCAACTCCTCGAGCACGCTGAGCTGGAACGCTGTGCCCGTCGGCCGCAGGTCGAGGTCGAATTCATGCAACGTGCCGGCAAAATAGGCAGCGAGCTGCTTGCAAACCTCTGCAAACGGCGCCTCGTTGTAAATCCACTCGGGCTCGGGATCACGCCGCATGGAGCCTTCTGGAAAGCTGACAACTTGCAGAGCCTCGCCGTCACCGGCCAACAACAGTTCGCCGATCGGGGTGGTCAGGTAGCGGTAATACATCAGGTCATCCTCCGGAGTCTTTCAACGACCCCCATAACAATTGGGCGGCATAGGCGCGCCACGGCCGCCAGGCTTCGGCGCGCTGCAGTAATTCGGCCGGCGTAGGTCGGCGCCGACCCTCCAGCGCCTTCAATAATCCGAGGTCGCTGGCAGGGAACGCATCAGGGTATTTCAGGACACGCATGGCCACATATTGTGCCGTCCAGTCGCCGATTCCTTTGATAGAGCAAAGCGCTTTGCAGAACGCCTGTGGCTCCTGGGTCGGGTCGAAGCCGATTGCGCCGGACACCACTGCCGCTGCCAGACTGCGAATGGTCTCCGCCCGGCTGCGTATCAGGCCGATGTCGTTGAGTGGGGCGCGTTGCAGTTCGGCAGCCGAGGGGAATATTCGGGAAAGCTGTGTGTCCGCGATGCCGTCCGCAAGTTTCAGCGGTTTGCCATAGTTGTGCGCAATACGCCCGGCCATGGTGGTCGCCGCCTTCACGGAAATCTGCTGGCCGAGTATCGCGCGCACCGTGAGTTCGAATCCATCCCAGGCGCCTGGCACGCGCACGCCCTCGTTGCCGGCAATCAGTTTGCGCAATACGGCATCGCGCCGCAGCGCTGCCATGATATCGCCGACCGGCGCGTCCAGGTCGAATGCTTCGCGCGCGCGCTGCATGACATCGAACAGATTATGCGTGGCAATACCGCGCACGCTTAGTGCGAGAAAGCCGGGATCGCGAGCCGGTTGTACCTCGACCACGCCGTGCTCGTCCGCGAACGCCAGCGAGCGCCTGTATCGGTCTCCGACCACCTGTTCGACACCAGGCGTGGCGCGTGTTGCGAGAAATACCAGCATTGCGGGCCAATCGAACGGCATGCGAAACGGCATGCGCAATGTCAGGACTGCAGCTTGGTCAGCCGGTCCCGGCTCGTGCCTGTCCTTGCGCAATGCGCGCGGTGTGCGGCCCCAGGTTTTCCTGAACGCATCGTTGAACCGACGCACGCTGCCATAGCCGGCCGCGCTGGCCACGTGCGCCATTGGCAGGTGAGTGTCGTCGACCAGGCGTTTCGCGAAATGCAGTCGCTGCGTGTGTGCGACGGCGAGCGGCGACGCTCCGAGATGTTTCGTAAACAGGCGGCGCAGGTGCCGGCTCGTTACACCGAGCCGCTCGGCCAGTTGCTCGATGTCGCCTTCGTCGAGGGCACCGCCTGCAATGAGGCGCAATCCACGGCGCACCGTGGTCGAGGTACCGCTCCAGGCCGGGGTGCCGGGTGCGCATTCCGGGCGGCAGCGGAGGCACGGCCGAAATCCGGCCTCACCCGCGGCCGCCGCAGTCGGGAAGTACGCGATGTTCTCGCGTTTCGGCGAGTTTGCCGGGCAGATCGGCCGACAGTAAATGCCGGTAGTGCGGACGCCAATGTAGAAGCGCCCGTCGAAACGGATGTCGCGCGCAAGGCGTGCGCGTTCCCAGATCTTGTGTTCCGGCAGCAGATGGGGAGTGCTCATGCGGCAGGAGTATACGCCTGCCGGACGGGTGAACTAGCCGGAATCGGACCTGCAAGTTCGAGGCCTTATCGCCCGTAGTACGGGCTCCTACACGTGGCAACCGAAACGCGGTGGATTATCGCCCGTAGTACGGGCTCCTACACGTGGCAACCGAAACTCGGTGGATTATCGCCCGTAGTACGGGCTCCTACAGGGGGCAAACGAAAAGTGGAGGTCGTCGTAGTGCCTGTAGGAGCCCGTATCACGGGCGATAACCGTTCAACGGTCGATGCCGCCCATGCACAGGTATTTGATCTCGAGGTAGTCGTCGAGGCCGTACTTCGAGCCTTCCCTGCCCTGGCCCGATTCCTTTACACCACCGAACGGCGCCATGGCGTTAGAGATGATGCCCTCGTTAATACCGACAATGCCGTACTCGAGCCCCTCGCTAACTCGCCATACCCGCCCGATGTCGCGCGAATAAAAATACGACGCAAGTCCGAATGGCGTGTCATTCGCCATCCGGATTGCCTCTTCTTCCGTCTTGAAGCGGAAAAGCGGAGCAACAGGCCCGAAGATTTCCTCGTTGAATACGCGCATGTCCGTTTTCACGTTCGTCAGGATAGTCGGATTGACGAAATTCTTGCCGAGGTCCGACCGGCCACCGCCACTGACGACTTTTGCGCCGCGCTTGACCGCATCGTCGATAAAGCTCATTACTTCGTTTGCCGCTTCTTCGCTTATCAGCGGGCCGACATTGACGCCTTCGACCGTACCGTCACCAACCTTGAGCGCCGTAGCTGCCGCCATCAGTTTCTCGGTGAACTCATCGTAAATCCCGTCTTGCACCAGGATGCGATTTGCACACACGCAGGTCTGTCCGGCGTTGCGAAATTTGCAGATGATCGCGCCCTTGACGGCTTCGTCGATATCGGCGTCATCGAACACGATGAACGGCGCGTTGCCGCCCAGTTCCATTGACGTGCGCTTCATGGTCTTTGTGCAGTCAGCCATGAGTTTCTTGCCAACCGGGGTCGAACCGGTAAACGTCAACTTGCGTACAATGGGGTTCGACGTCAGCTCGGCACCAATTTCCTTCGTGCGGCCGGAAACCAGGTTGATCACACCGGGAGGCACCCCCGCTCGCTCCGCCAGTTCGACAAACGCAAGTGCGGACAACGGCGTGTAGTTGGCAGGTTTGCAGACCACGGCACAGCCAACCGCCAGCGCCGGCGCGATCTTGCGCGCGAGCATGGCATTCGGAAAATTCCAGGGCGTGATGCAGGCTACGACGCCGACCGGCTGCTTGATGACAACAACGCGCTTGTCACTTGCCGGTTCCGGGATGGTGTCCCCGTAAACGCGTTTTCCCTCTTCCGCAAACCACTCGATGTAGCTTGCGCCATAGGCGATTTCGCCTCGCGATTCGGCGAGCGGCTTGCCCTGCTCGGCCGTCATGATCTGCGCGAGATCTTCCTGATTCTCCATCATGAGGTTGAACCACTGACGCATGATAGCCGCGCGTTGCACGGCGCTCTTTTTACGCCAGGATTTCATCGCAGATTCGGCTGCTTCGATGGCTCGTCGCGTTTCTGCCGCGCCGCAGCTCGCCACCTCGGCCAGCAGCGCGCCGTTGGCGGGGTTATTTACGGCATACGTTTCGCCGTTGTCGCTGTCGACCCATTTGCCATCGATGTAGGCCCGGGTTTTGAGAAGGGATTTATCGGTTAACTTGATGCTCACGCTTAGGTGCTCCGCGGGAATTGACTATTGTGGCCAGCACAGCAGCATAGAGTCTTGCGCCCTGCGCTTCAATGTCGAGCGCATGCCGGGCGTACACAAAAACGGCGGAGTAGCCAATGCTACCCCGCCGATGTTTTTCCGCCTGATACGTATTTAATGGTTACGCAGCAGAGCGTTGCGGCTTGCGGTCATACTTTGCCAGCCACTTCTCGAGGTCGTCCGCACCACCGACATGCTCACCGCTGATGAATACCTGCGGTACGGTAGTGGCAGCGGCGACGGCCCGCAGCGTCTGATCCGAATATTCATGGTTCAGCCGCAGCTCCTCGAATTCAATGCCGGCGTCGCGCAGCAGGCCCTTCGCCCTTACACAATGCGGACAGCCGTTGCGCGTGAAGACCGTGGCATTAAGCGGCAAGGCTTCGTTCGGCGCAACGTATTGCAGCATGGTATCCGCGTCGGACACGCCGTACGGGTCGCCCGGCTTTTCCGGTTCGATGAACATCTTTTCAACGACGCCATCGCGTACCAGCATTGAGTAACGCCACGAGCGCTTGCCGAAACCGAGGTCTTCCTTGCCGACTAACAGGCCCATACCGGCAGTGAAGTCACCGTTGCCATCCGGCAGGAAGGTAATCTGGTCTGCCTTCTGGCTTTCTTTCCATTCGTTCATTACGAATGCATCGTTGACCGAAACACAGACGATCTCATCGACGCCGTTCTTGCGGAACAGCGGTGCGAGCTGATTAAACCGCGGCACATGCGACGATGAGCAGGTCGGCGTAAACGCGCCGGGCAATGAGAACACGACGACGGTCTTGCCACCGAATATCTTGTCGGACGGCACATCTATCCATTCGTGATCCTTGCGGGTACGAAACGTTACCTGCGGGATACGTTCTCCTTCACGATTCTTTAACATCTAAATCTCCTCTGTAATATGCATGAGCTATATAAATTCGTTCACCCGACTATTTGGCCAGCATACTGCGCAACATCCATGCGTTCTTTTCATGCACCTGCATGCGTTGTGTCAGCAGGTCTGCAGTGGGTTCGTCGTTCGCTGCGTCAGCGGCGGGAAACGCCTTGCGTGCTGTGCGCACCACTGTTTCCTGGCCGACTACGAGCTGGCGGATCATTTCCTCGGCCGATTCGTTACCGGTGCCCTCTTCGACAGAGGTCAGCTTGGCAAATTCCGAATAGGAGCCTGGCGCCGTGATTCCAAGTGCGCGGATGCGTTCCGCGATCTCGTCAACGGCCATGGCCAGTTCCGTGTACTGCTGCTCGAACATCGTATGCAGCGTATTGAATTGCGGGCCCGTGACGTTCCAGTGATAGTTGTGCGTTTTCAGGTACAGCGTATAGCTGTCCGCCAGCAGTCTGGAAAGCTGGGTCGCTATCTTTTTCCGGTCTTTGTCACCGATACCAATGTCCATCTTCATAAAAATGCTCCTCCGGATACGTTCCAGATCGACGCAGTCTAGGGCTGTTCATTCGATATATAAAATGGAATAATCCGATGGTTATATCCGGTTTTATGGAAGATCAGGCGGATCAATGAGATACCCGACCATCAAGCAGCTACGTTATTTCACAGCGCTCGAGAATCGCGCCCATTTCGGCAAAGCTGCCGCGGATTGCTTTGTGTCGCAATCCGCATTCAGCACCGCAATCCAGGACCTCGAGACGGTGCTCGGTGCGCAACTCGTCGATCGCACCAACCGGCAGGTCACGGTCACGGCCATCGGCCGGGAGGTCGCTGCACAGGCGCGTATCTGCCTGCGTGTCCTGGAAGACCTGGTAGAGATCGCCGGACAGCGTCGTGCGCCGCTCGCAGGCAGTCTGCGGCTCGGTGTCATTCCTACCATTGCGCCATTTCTCCTGCCGCGCGTTCTACCGAAACTCCGCAAGTCGTATCCCGACCTGAAACTGTATTTGAACGAGGACCAAACGCAGCGCATCCACCAGAAATTAATGGATGGAGATCTCGACCTGCTGTTGCTGGCCCTGCCATTCGAGTTGCGTGGGGTTGACGAAATGCCGCTCTTTAAGGACCGCTTTTTTCTCGCCTGCCGCGACGATACGCAGCGGGTCGATCCGTCACATTACCGCTTTGATCGCCTTGACCCCGATACCATTCTGTTGCTGGAAGACGGTCATTGCCTGCGGGATCACGCGCTTGCCGCGTGCAAGATTCGCGGTACGGAGAAAGTGAGTCGCTTTGCCGCCAGCAGCTTGCTTACGCTGGTCGAGATGGTCGACGCCGATCTCGGCATCACCTACCTGCCGGAGATGGCGCAGGATTCAGCCCTGCTGCGCAACACCCATGTGAAAATGTATTCGATCGGCGATAGCTCGTACCGGACAATCGGTCTCGTCTGGCGCAAAGGCAGCGGGCGGGTGGAAGAGTTCAAAATGTTCGGGGAGTTTTTGAAGAAGCACTGCGCACCGGAGTAAAGGGGCCTGGCAGCGAACGGGATGGCATTGCAGGAGCGCGCGGGGCGCGAATGTGGTAACGAAAAACCTCGTCCCAATCGCCCGTGTTACGGGCTCCTACGGGTGGTTATCGATGTGCGGTGCCAGACGAATCGTGTAGGAGCGCGTGTGCGGGCAAAGCGTGGAATGCATCGAAAGGCACGGCATCCGCAAAATCGGCTGCGACTACGTCGCCGTCGAACCACTGCAGGTCGCGACCGAGCGCCACCGTCGCGCCGACAAAGAGCATTGCAGGCGCTGCTGTACCTGCCTCCTTTGCAGCACTGCTGATGCCACTCAGCGTAGCATGCGTGACGCGCTGCCGGCTTGTTGTACCGTGCTCGACGATTGCGGCCGGCGTATCCTCACTTAATCCGTGCTGCAACAATTTCGCAACCGTCTCGTCAATCGAACCGGCGGCCATGTAAAGCGCGAGCGTCTGACCCGGCCGGGCGAGTGATCGCCAGTCGGGGCTGAGGTCGGCGTCGAGCTTCGCCGATGCCAAGGTAACGCTGCCACTCATGCCGCGCATTGTAAGTGGAATGCCGGCGTAGGCTGCGCAACCGAGGGCAGCGGAGATCCCGGGCACGACCTGGAAGGGCAATCCGGCAGCCGCCAGTGCCTGCACTTCTTCGCCACCGCGACCGAACACGAACGGATCGCCGCCTTTCAGCCGACAGACACGCTGTCCGCGCCGGACGCGCTCGACCAGCAAACGGTTGATCTCGTCCTGCGGCATGACTGCGCGACCTGCCTGTTTGCCGACGGCAATAAACTCCGCTTCCTTGCGCGCGTAGTCGAGAACCGGTTTGCTGACGAGACGATCGTAGAGGATGACATCGGCGCGACTGATCAGTTGCTGTGCGCGAATCGTCACGAGGCCTGGATCGCCCGGCCCTGCGCCGACGATCCAGGCCTCGCCGGTCGGTTGCTGCGACACCGATGGCGTGTCCATGAGTTCGCGACGCACAAGCTTCTCGGCTTCGCGATTGCGGTTCGCAAGAATATGTTCGGCGATGGGACCGTCGAAAAACCGTTGCCAGAAGCGACGACGCTCATCCATCGTCGCAAATCGCTTCGCGACAATGTCACGCCAGCGCCCTGCCCGCTCCGCCAGCGCTCCGATACGGACCGGCAGCCACGCCTCGATACGCGACTTCAATTGCTGTGCGAGTACTGGCGCGTTGCCGCCGGTGCCGATTGCGATCGTGACGGGGTCGCGATCGACAATGGCGGGCAATATGAACGACGAAGCATCGAGATCATCGACGGCGTTGCAGAGTATGCCGGCACGATTCGCCGCGTCGGCGACTGCGCGGTTGACCTCGCGATCGTCCGTCGCGGCAACGACGAGGCTCTGGCCTTGCAGGAAATCAGCCGCGAAAAACCCGACATGCCAGTCAATTTCGCGTTGCTCGTACAAGCCGGTCAACGCGTCATTTAACTCCGGGGCGATCACCGAGACGCGCGCGCCCGCGCGACGCAGCAGGTTGACCTTGCGCTCGGCGACGCCGCCACCGCCCACCACCAGGCACGGTTGCTGCTTTAGATTCAGGAATATCGGCAGGTGTTGCATGGACCTGTGCCCGGCTTTATTCAGGGCACCATAGCGCGCTGCGACTTGCGCGAAAAATAGATAAAGGCTCTGGGTCCATAACTACAGGTCATATGGTTGCAGCGCCGCCATTTGACAAGCCGGTGATGACAGGGCATATAAGTGCGGTATGTCCGATGTCGTCGCAAAAGTGATCCCCATGTGTTGCTGCCGTAACTATCGGCGGCCCGCGATATGCAATTGACAATGTGCATTTGAACTAATCCGACGCATAACGCACGAATATCAGGCCGCCACGACGTTCGAGTCAGGCGGCTTTTTTGTTTTGTTATGGTTTTTTTGAAGGACCCGGCAGCGACCGGGTTCATCCCGGAACGGGAGTAACTGATGACCCTCAACCAACTGAAATACCTGCTGGGCGTGGTCGACAACGGGCTCAATATCACGACCGCGGCCGAACGCCTGTTCACCAGCCAGCCGGGCATCAGCAAGCAGTTGCGCCAATTGGAGCAGGAAGTCGGCGTGCAGCTTTTCTCGCGCAAGGGCAAGAGCCTCGTCGCCTTGACGCCCGCCGGCGAGTCGGTGGTCGACTACGCGCGCAAGATCATGCGCGATGTCGACAATATTCGCAGCCTCGGCAAGGAACTGTCGTCGGAGGACGATGGCAGGCTTTCTATCGCGACGACGCACACACAGGCGCGCTACGTACTGCCGGATATCCTGCGGGAATTTCATGAGCGTTTTCCCGGCGTTAACCTGGAACTGCACCAAGGCACGTCCGAGCAGATCGCGGCGCTGGTAGCGGAGAATCGCGTCGATTTTGCGATCGCGACCGAATCGCGCGACCTGTTCCCGGAATTGAACCTGCTGCCCTGCTATAGCTGGGATCGCATCGTCCTGACGCAGCCCGACCATCCGCTGGCGAACGACCCGAAACCCCTGACGCTGCAGAAGCTGGCCGAACATCCGTTGATTACCTACGTGTTCAGTTCGACCGGGGAATCCTCGTTTCTCAAGGCGTTTGCGGAAGAAGGTCTCGAACCGAAAGTCGTATTTACGGCGCGCGACGCGGACGTCATCAAGACCTACGTGCGCATGGGTATGGGCGCCGGCGTTATCGCGCCGATGGCGTTGCAATGCGACGAGCAGGAGCGATTTGTGGCCGTCTCGGCGAAGGGCCTGTTCCCGCGGGTGACAACGTGGATCGGCGTGCCGCGGGACCGGGTGTTTCGGCATTACATGCGGGAGTTTATTGCGCTGATGGCCCCGCATTGGCCGGTGGAGTTGATCGAGCAAGCGGCGTCCGCCGGGTCACAGCAGGAGGCGGACGAGATTGCGGCGTCCGTGCGGGTGCCGTTGCGGAACGGGTGCACGGAGACGATGTCGGAGGCCGCGTGAGGGGCTCGCCGGCGATTGGGGTTCGTTCGGAGGCGTTAAAAATCGCCCATGATACGGGCTCCTACGGGAGCACAATTGTAGGAGCCCGTATCACGGGCGATAAGCCACAACGTAAATAAGGTGCCTGCCCCTCTATCAAACCGCCGACAGGTCAATCTCGTGCAACCCGCATTCCCGACGAATACCGAAAAACCGCGTCTGCTCGATCTCGCTTACTTCGTGAATCGATTTTGTTGTGTGCCGGTCCCCGATGCTGAGATAACCCTTGTCCCATAACGGGTGATACGGCAGGTCGTGACGCTTCAGGTAAAAATGTACGTCACGATCCGACCAGTCCGCGATCGGATGCACTTTCCACCGATCGCCCGACCAGTCGAGATACGGCGTCCCGGCACGCGATGACGATTGCGTTCGCCGCAATCCGGCAAACCAGGTGCCGGCGTTCAAATCGCGCAACGCATTCTTCATCGGCGCAACCTTGTTCTCCGCGTTGTACGCATCGATGCCCGCCGCGCCCTGCTCCCAGCGCTTGCCGTGGCGCGCTTCCTGCCATGCGGACGACACCTCCGGCCGGTAGACCTGCAGGTTCAGCTTCAGGCGCTCCGTCAGTTCGTCGACGAAACGATACGTCTCCTCGAACAGGTAGCCGGTATCGACCAGCACCACCGGAATATCCGGTTGCTCGCGCGTCACAAGATGCAGCGCAACCGCGGATTGCGCACCAAAACTCGAACTCAGGATATGCCGGCCCGGCAAGTTCTCCAGCGCCCACTGCACACGCTCGCGCGGATTGAGCCCCGCGAACAGTTCGTTGCAGCAATCGATGGTCGCCTGGCGACTTTGTACCTCATCCAGCGCACGCGCACGCGGGTCGCAGCGGCGCACAGGGGCCTGTGCCGTTCGACGCACAGGGGCCTGCGCCGTTGCCTGGGCCATCAGCGTGCCTCCACGGCGGGCAGCGCACGATGCGCAAAGTCGCCGAACGATTCGCCGTTCGATCGTTCCGCGGCAAAGCGTGCGAACAGGCCATCGAGCGTCGCGAGGATATTGTTCTCGTCTATGTTCTCGTGCACCAACCGGTTGAGCCGGTGTCCCAGTGCGTCGCCGCCGAGGTACAGGTTGTAGCGTCCGGGCGCTTTGCCGACCAGCGCGATCTCGGCGAGATAGGGACGTGCGCATCCGTTCGGGCAACCGGTGATGCGCAGCGAGATCGGTTCCTGTACGAGACCGTGCCGATCCAGAAGCGCTTCGACGTTGCTCGTAAGATCCGGCAGGTAGCGCTCAGCCTCGGCCATCGCGAGCGCGCAGGTCGGCAGCGCGACACAGGCCAGCGCCTGTTGGCGCAACGGGGAGATGCTCTGCAATTGCTGAATGCCATATTCGGTGAGCAAACCTTCGACGGACGGTCGCGCGGCATCTGAAATGCCGCTCACGATCAGGTTCTGGTTGGCGGTAAGCCGGAAATCCCCCTTGTGAACTCGTGCCAGCTCGCGCAACCCGGTTAGCACCCGCGCTTTGCCGCGATCCTGGATGCGGCCCTCGGGGATGAACAGCGTCAGGTGCCATTGACCGTGTCGATCCTTCGCCCAGCCGAAGACATCGCCGCGCGAAGCAAACCGGTACGATTTCGGCTTGGGCAGCGCGTAACCCAGGCGCTTCGCCAGTTCGTCCTTGAACCACTCGATACTGCGATCGTCGATCGTGTATTTCAGGCGCGCATGTTTGCGATTCGTGCGATCGCCGTTATCGCGCTGAATGCCGACGACGTGCTCGGCAACGTCCACCACCTGTTCCGGCGTGCAGAAGCCGATGACATCGGCAACCCGCGGATAGGTCCCGGCCTCGCCGTGCGTAACGCCCATGCCGCCGCCGACCGTCACGTTGAAACCGATCAGCTTGCCGTCCTGCTCAATCGCGATGTAACCGAGGTCCTGCGCGAAGATGTCGACATCGTTCGACGGCGGAATCGCCACCGCGATCTTGAACTTGCGTGGCAGGTAGGTCGCGCCGTAAATCGGCTCGTGATCCTGTGTGCCGGCCACCTTTTCGCCGTCGAGCCAGATCTCGTGATACGCCGTGGTTTGCGGCGTCAGGTGCTCGCTGATCTGCGTGGCCACCCGGTAAGCGCCCTCGTGCACCGCGGAGGTTTCCGCCACCGGTGTGCACATGACGTTGCGATTGACGTCGCCGCAGGCTGCAATGGTATCGAGAAGGCTGTAGTTGATTCGGCGGATCGTCGACTGCAGATCGCCCTTCACGACGCCGTGAAACTGGAATGCCTGGCGAGTGGTCAGCCGCAAGCTGTTGTTCGCCTGGCTGGTGGCGAGCTCATCGAGCGCCAGCCATTGCGCAGGTGTCGCGATGCCGCCGGGCACGCGCACACGAATCATGAAACTGTAGGCGGGTTCCAGCTTCTGCCGCATGCGCTCGCTGCGCAAGTCACGGTCGTCCTGCTGGTAGAAGCCGTGAAACTTCGAGAGCTGGGTGTCGTCCTCGGCCAGCGCACCGGTGGCGGTATCGGCGAGACCTTCCTTGATGGTGCCGCGCAGGTAGTTACTGCGCGCCTTGATGTGTTCGACCGGTGTGAGCACGGTATCGTTTGCCATGCCGCGTCCTCAATACACGTCGCGCTGGTAACGGCGCGCGGATTTCAACTGGTTCAGGTACTCGGTCGCGCGCTCGGCGGATACCCCGCCCTGCTGTTCGACCACAGTCTGCAACGCCGCGTGCACGTCGACCGCCATGTGGCTCGCGTCGCCGCAGACGTACACGTGCGCGCCCCGCTCGAGCCATTCGTAGATACCTTTCGCCTGTTCCAGCAGCCGGTGCTGCACGTACACTTTCTCCGCGCGGTCGCGCGAGAACGCCACGTCGAGGCGCGAGAGAATGCCGTCCTTGCGATAGCGCAGCCATTCGAGCTGGTAGAGGAAGTCGCTGGCGAAATTGCGGTCGCCGAACACCAGCCAGTTGTCGCCGCGATGACCCAGTTCCTGGCGGTGCTCGACGAAGGCGCGGTACGGCGCCACGCCAGTGCCCGCGCCGATCATGATGATGGGTGTGTCGCCGTCGGCCGGCAGCCGGAAGCGGTCGTTGGGCTCGACATACACCGGCACCGTGCGCGTGCCGCTGATCAGGTAGTTCGACGCGGCGCCCCAGTGCGCACGGCCGAATTGCTCGAAGGCGACGACGCTTACAGTCAGGTGCGCTTCGTCGGGATTGGCGTCCGGGCTGGAGGCGATCGAGTACAGGCGCGGGCTCAGGCGACGCAGGGAATCGACCAGTTCCTGTGCCTCCCAGGCATGCGGATAGTCCGCGAGCAGGTCGATGATCTGTCGTGTTGCAAAGAAGTCCGCGAGTTGCGAGCGGTCGTCGAGGATACGCTGCAGCGCGTCGTGCTGTTTCGCTGCGTGCTCGATCAGCGGGCGGCTCACCACCGTGATTTCCTTGCTGAACGACAACGCCTTCGCGAGACTCGTTTGACGCTCACCGAGCGTGACGGCGGCATCGCCGTCGAGCTGTACGACGTCGAGAAGCGCCTCGACCAGGCGCGGCGGATTCTCGGGTACGACGCCGAGTGAGTCGCCGGGCAGGTAGCTGAGACCGGAGCCTTCGAGGCCCAGTTCGATATGGCGCACATCCTTGCTGGAACCGCGACCGGTGATGCGCTGGTCGAGCAGCAGCTCGGCGTCGAACGGCCGGTCTTTGGACGGCAGCTTCGAGACGGCGCGCAAGGGCACGCGTTGCACGCGGTTTGCAGTCGATACCGTGAGATTTTTGGTCGCGTGTTCGACAAGTTTGCCGGACCAGTCGGCGGCCGGTTCGTCGAAATCGAGATCGCATTCGATGGGATCGACGACCGGCTTTGCGCCGAGCGCGCGCAAGCGCTCGTCGAACAGGCGGCCCATGGCGCAGAAATCGGCGTAGCTCGAATCGCCCAGCGCGAGGATGGCGTATTCGAGATTCTCGAGCCGCGGGGCTCGGTCGCTTTGCCAGAAATCGAAGAAGGTTTCCGTGCCGTCGGGCGGTTCGCCGATGCCGTGGGTGGCGAGGACGAAGGCAGCACGAGTCAGTTTTGCGAGCGCTTTGGGGCGAACGTCGCGAAGATCCTGCAGGTCGACAGCGACGCCGGCATCGCGGGCGCGCTCGGCGAGGCTTTGGGCGACGCGGCGACTGTTGCCGGTTTCGGTGGCGTAAAACACGGTCCAGGCGTCCGGGCCCGCCGCCGCGGCAGGCTGCGGTTGTTCCACGGCGTTGCCGGCGCGCGCCAGCCCGGCCAGGTACCCGCTCGACCAGATGAGCTGTTCGCGGTCGAAATCCGCGACCGCGGAATGCAGGGATTGCAGCGCAACGCCAGTGATCGGGGCTATGGGGATGGTACTGGGCGATGCCGCCACGGTTGAGACTCCGGAAGTGTTTGACGGGCTCTACCGTACGTGCCGTCACGGCTTCCGGGAATTACCGATTCCTTATCGTGCAATAACCTGAAGCAATAACGGCGCTGCAACCGGCGCGCGCTTGCCTCCGCACGAATTGAGGTCTAGCGTATTGCCCGGGGTAGTACAAACAAGGGGAGATAACAATGAACAAGACTTTCTGGATAGGGTTTGTAGCAGTATTTGTGGTCGCTCAGGTGATCGGATACGTGGTGCACCAGGTGTTGCTGGCGGACACCTACGTCGCACTGGCGGACGCGTTCCGGCCGCAGTCTGAGTTGATGGGCATGATGTGGATGATGACGGTTGGCAGCGTCGTGTCCTTATGGCTATTTTGCTACATCTTCACTCGCGGATACGAAGGAAAAGGTATTTCTGAAGGCCTGCGGTACGGCCTGCTGATCGGGCTGTTCATCGCAATCCCGATGGCAATCAACCAGTATGTCGTATACCCGGTATCGTCGAACCTGGCATTGATCTGGGCCGTGACGGGGGTGGTGGGCTACATTATTCTGGGTGCGGTGTTCGCGGCGATCTACAAACCAGCTGCAAGCACGGCGCACAGTGTGGCTGCGGCAACCTGATCGCCTCCGGAACCGGGAGCCCTGAGGATGCGGGGCTCTCGTGTTTCAAACACGGTAGTACCGGATGATGAATCGAGATCGAGGACCCGGTAACGCGGGGCCTTGATTCTCGTCAATGCCATTCGAGTTACCGCAGGTAATTGCTACCGCCGGCAATTATTCGACGTCGAAATCGAAATACGTATCCGGATACGGCTCGTTCGCCAGGGTGTAATGCCACCATTCCTGGGCATACGGCTTAAAGCCGTGCTCGACCATGACATCGCGCAACAAATTGCGGTTCACAGTCGCCTCGGCATCGACCAGCGGTGAGTCGTGATGCGAAATCTCACCGAAGAAATCCCATGCGCTGCCCATATCCAGTTCGACGCCGGTTGCCAGATCCACGACGGTAAGGTCCACCGTACTGCCGCGCGTGTGCCCGGACTTCTCGGCGATATATCCTAGCTCGAACAGGCGGTTCTTCGGCACGTCCGGGTAGTACTTGCGCTTCGTCAGAGTATCGGCGGGGTCCGCAGCCCAGCGCACGAAATGGTCCACGGCCTTCTGCGGACGATACGCGTCGAAGACTTTCAGTCCGAGGCCCTGTTCATTGAGACGCTCGTGGACATCGCGTAACGCGGTTGCTGCCGCGCGCGTCATCAGTATGACCGGACGGTCGTAGCCGTCGACTGGTGAGCCGACGAAGTTGTCGCTGGAGTGATACCGGACATCCAGTTCGATACCCGGGATGAATTCGTGGAGGTAGACGAAGTTTTGCCTGGCAACGTCGGGGGCAGTTGGAGAGGAGCTGCAAGCGTGGAGGAACAGCAGGAGCGGAAGTAGTAGCCGATTCAGGTGCATTCTCATACTAATAGCCACTTCGGCAACACGCCTCTTTCGACGTCCGTGGAAGGCGCTCCGGATACTCAATGACTTCCCCGGTCAGATTCATAGTCGCTTGCACCCAATACCCGCCGCCATGATCAATAATCTGACCACGAAGATCCAGCAGGTCGACCGCCTCGTCCAGATGCCGCAGAGCTGACTGCAACGGCGGCAGGCTCGCGCGGGAGGCCACGGCCTGCTCGAAGTCGATCAGTCGGCAAGCATTTCTCTACGAATCGCCGAGTTTCAGGGCTATGCGTTCTGCCGTATACAAGTCAGAATCAGGAACGGATGCGCCTGCACACTACCGAGCGTGTTGCACGTCCCGGATGCATACCCGCTCACTGGCCGATACGAACACGACGTCCCCGCGGGGACATTTCTTGAATGAGAATCAACTGCAACATGCCGGACCGACGCAACAAGATTGTCCAAGGGACTCGACAACATCATCGTCCACACGGTGAATTCCTTCTGCCGGCACCAGGAGTCGATCCCGGGACCTACTGGCTACATATCAATCTTACGTCCGGTTCGTCATACAGGATAATGTGTCCTGTTTTCTGAATATAAGGCGGCAATTGTCCGTATTGTCGAAGATAACGAGCCCGAGTGGCCGACGCCTGAACATACCCGGCGCCGATGGAAACTGGCCGCATTAGCTTCAGCCAGCAACGGATTCCCGCGGGGGCTAAGAATGGCCGCCGGATGTCCGTACAATTCTCCGTACATCATCGAATCTGGAGTTTCGCATGGCCGCGAAATCGGATCGTCTGGAAGCGCGACTCTCGCCCGAGCAGCGGGCCACGCTCGAGTGGGCGTCCCGTCTCGCTGGCACCTCGGTGTCGGCATTCGTCGTCCACGCCGCCGTGGAGCGCGCCGAAGAGCTGATGGTGGCACAAATGTCCACGACGGTGTCAGCCGAATACTTCGACCACCTGATCGGCGCCCTGGATCGGCCCGACCGCGCCCCAACGCTCGCCAAGGCCGCGCGCCGCGCCGCACGAAGTCCTCGGATCGTCGATCGGTGAGCCTTCGTGTAGGCCCCCTCGACTTAGACGACAACCTCACTAAATTCCACTCCGGAAAACCCGATCTGGACAGGTGGCTGCGCGACCATGCGCGTGCGGCCGCCGCGCAGGGCACGCGCACTTACGTGCTGCACGATGATCAAGACGAGATCGTGGGCTACTTCGCGCTCGCGCCCCACGTGCTAGCGCGACGATGTACCGAAGAAACCCGGTCGAGGCGCACCACGGCAAATCCCGTGTATTCTGCTGGCCAAGCTCGCGCTCGTGGAGCGCCTGCAAGGTCAAGGTCTTGGAGCGGAGCTGCTCGTGCGCGCGCTACGCATGACCGTCGACGCCGCCCGCATCGCGGGGGGCAAGCTGGTCATTGTCGACGCGATCGACGACAAGGCGGCCGCATTCCATCGGCATCACGACTTTGAGCCGCTCCCGGGACAACCCGACAGACTGGTGATGAAGCTGAGCACAGCGGCGCGAGCACTCAACGTTCAGTGGCCCTGAGCCGGCAGCGGCAATTTACCCGGCAGTGCCCTGATCCGCCGCGTGAGCGTGGACGATCCACCATTTGCAGGCGTATCGGGGGGGGGAATAATCTGTCACATTAAATCGATTGATAGAACTTATGAAACTTCTACCCATCTCTCTTGTTCTCGTAATCGTCTTCGCAAGTTCCGCTGTGTCGACAATGCCAGCATGTTCGCAACAGACCAATGGGCCTCGACCGAACCCGCAACTTTCAGAATGCAGTACCGTTGCAAGCAACCTACAGCTCTATATCAAAGTGTGGGGCTTTTTGAAGTACCACCATCCGGCAGCGACAACCGGTCGTATACCATGGGACGAAGAGTTCTTCAGGGTTCTACCGGCAGTTATAGACGCAGAATTCGAATTGGGTGCTCAATCGACAATAATGAACTGGATAGATGGACTTGGCGAGGTGCCGAATTGTACAAAATGTTCCGATTCGCCAGACGACGCAGTGCTGCCGGCACGAACTGATTGGATTGATGGGGGATTCCTGGAACCTGGATTAAAGCAACGTCTTTCTCGCATTCACAAGATGAGAGAGGTTGAATCCGGATCACATTTTGTTGCAAGCGATGTTGGAGTCTACGCCGCAACTTTTGTCAATGAATTACCTTATGAAGCAGGTGCTTCGCACAGGCTTGAGTATCGCCTGCTAGCGATAGCACGGTTCTGGAATATGGTTGAGTATTGGTATCCGTACCGCGACCTGATTCCGAGCAATTGGGATGGTGTGCTAAGGAAGTATTTGGAAAAGGCGGCACGAGTACGAACTACTGCTGAATACAATCGTATGCTGACCGCGCTAGCAACTGAGCTAGGTGACTCGCATGCAAAATGGCGTGTCACCGAGGGTATCCCATTCACCGGGCAATGCATTGCGCCGTGGCCGCTTAGATTCATAGAAAACTCGTTGGTCGTGTGGGAACACGCTGCGACTTCGACTCCGGTGAATCAAGTCTTGCAGATTGCGGACATCATTGTTGGCATCGATGGCGCGCCGGTGGACGACATTCTGCAAGAGTCTAGTGAGTTTTTGCCGGCCTCAAACCGCGGGTCGAGATTGCGAGATCTTGCTCGGTCTGTCACTCGAGGTGAATGCTCGACAATTGCACTCGATATACTACGTAATGGAGAACAAAGGAGCGTTGAAGTTTCCAGAATCAGATTGCAGGATGTTGATGTTAAGAGATTTCGTCACGATAGATACGGGGATGCATTTCAACAGCTCTTGCCATCGGTCAGCTATCTGAAAATATCCGAGGCGCTCGTCGATGACATACCGAGTTATCTCGAGGCGATTGGAGAGTCGGCGTTTGTAATCGATCTAAGGGGATATCCTAAAGAATCTTTGGCAAGAAGTTTAGGACAACACCTGGTTCAAAAAGCGTCAGTATTTGCGAAATTCTCAGTACCCGACTTCGGCACGCCATGTGCATTTGTCTGGGGACCCGATCAAGCCATTCACCCAAAGGAGCCCTTTTTAAGCACGAATGTTTACTTGCTAGTCGATGAAACGACACAAAGTGCAGCGGGGTTCATTGGAATGGCATTTCAGGCTCAAGACGCGGTTGTTACGATAGGGAGCAGTACAGCTGGTGCTGATGGCGATTTCGTCGGCATCTTATTGCCGGGTGGAGTTCATGGCGGATTCAGTGGCGTTGGGATTTATTATCCGGATCGGCAGCAAACGCAACAGGTCGGGCTTAAGGTCGATTTGCAAGTCACACCTACGATTGAAGGAATACGAGCAAAAAGAGACGAATTGCTAGAGGCGGCGCTCAGAGAGATTGTAGCGGGTAGGTTGAGCGAAGATGAGATTCAAGGTGTGGCGCGTCGACAGTAGCGGAGGCTGCGCAATGCTGCCGAGCGCGCTTTTGGTAATGTCACCTGCAAGACAGTTCCAACTTTCAGCCCATGTCAGATCAGCGGCGGCGGTTTAAAGAATCGTACACTGACTACTACGCTGTTGATTTCATGGTGCCGGCACCAGGAGTCGAACCCGGGACCTACTGATTACAAATTAGTCGCACAATCAAGGAATGGCGCGGTCTTCAGTCCGATCCTCTTAGAAATTTACCGCGTTTCGGGCTCGTAGGCATGCGGTACACAGGCGTTTCTTAGAAGAACATTCGATCCACATTTGCCCGGCCGCGCGTCCGCACCTTGTCACGCGACGGCCTGGATTCGGAGACTGCAACGCCCGTGCGAATCCGTTCGAGCCATGGTCCCGCTCCCCTTGGCCGGATTAGCATGACATTTATCCGCATTTCCGAAGTTAACAGGCGGAATCGAGTATGCGCCGAAAACCGCTACACCCTGGCGCCTGATTAGGCCCCTCCCGGCCGCCGGAAGCGTCACTTCTACAAAACAGCTATTTCAGCTATAATGCCCTTTACTCCAAATACCGGACGCTGATATGAAGACCATCACGGCACTTGAGGCCAAGAACAAGTTCGGTCAGCTCATTGAAGCTGCGCAGCGACAACCGGTTACGATTACGAAGAAGGGCCGTGCCAGTGTGGTTGTGATGTCGATCGACGAGTACCAACGGCGAAAGAAACGTGCCTGGAAGAACCTGATCAAGACGATGGACGAGACGGGTGACTATGCAGCTGCTCGAGGATTGACGCAGAAACGACTCGAGCGACTCCTCGCCGATGAAAGCTGATCGGCTTGTAGTCGACAGCAATGTATTGATCAGCGCGCTGCTCACCCCGGACGGTACATCTCGACGCACCCTCAACCAGCTTGCCGCAGATGGCTCCACCCTGCTGTTTTCGAATGCGACCTTTGCCGAACTTGCTGTACGGCTGTCAAAGCCGAAATTCGATCCATACCGTACGGCTGAGCAGATGGACTCGTTCCTGGATTGGCTGGCCGAGCTGGCCGAATGGATCGAACCTGCTTTTCAAGTTGAAGCCTGCCGGGACGAAGACGACAACAAATTCCTGGCTGTCGCCCTGGCCGGAGAAGCAGAATTGCTGATTACGGGCGATGCCGATCTGTTGGTGCTCGATCCATTCGAGGGATTGCCCATTCTTACCCCGGCCGGATTTCTCGCGCGCCAGCGCTGATGGCTGCAGGAAGGAACTTACTGCCTTATTTCCTGGAAGAATTGGTGCCGGCACCACGAGTCGAACCCGGGACCTAAAGTTCGACTAGCAGGTCGCGCATTCCGAGCACGAACAGCATCAGTTCGTGGATACCGCGCCTGCCATCGTTCAGCAGCAGCGGGTGCCCCTGCCTCCGCGGTAACGCGCATTCAGGCGTTCGCGAAAGAACGTGGCGTAATCCGGGACAGGCCGTTCCGGATGTTCCTGCACAAGATGCCGCACGTAATTGTCGTAGTCCGGCACGCCGCAGCAAAGGCGGGCGCCCTGAACCAGCCGTCGCCACACATTCCGGCCGATTGATATAAAACCGAAGTCCATTAGCGGCGCGTCCATCAGGCCTTCGCCTCCTGTGGCTGGAACGCGACGTAGGCAGTCTCGCGATCCGTTCGGACGCCGACGCTTCGCGCCCTGACGATGGCCTTGATCGAGTACAGCAGTACGGCGAACACTACGAACATGAACACTGAAGTCAGAGCTGCGTTGATGTAATTGCTGATCATTACCTGCTGCATCGCTCCCATATCCGCCGACGGTAGTATCAGCTCATCCGCCGAGATCGCATGCCGATAGCGATTCGCCTGCGCGAGGAAGCCGACCGCCGGATTCGGATTGAAAAGTTTCATCCAGCCGGCGGCCGTAGTGCAGATCAGCAGCCACACGGCAGGCACAATCGAGACCCACGCGTAACGGTCACGCTTCATCTTGAACAGAACCACCGTGCAAAGCATCAGAGCGATGCCCGCGAGCATCTGGTTTGCGATACCGAACAGGGGCCACAGCATGTTGATGCCACCCAATGGGTCCGTCACTCCCTGATACAGGAACCAGCCCCACAGCCCGACGCAGCCCGCCGTCGCGATCAGGTTGGGCCCCCATGCATTGGTGCGTCTGAGCGCCGGTAGGAAGTTGCCGAGCAAATCCTGCAGCATGAATCGCCCCGCGCGCGTGCCGGCATCGACAGCGGTCAGTATGAAGAGCGCCTCGAACAGGATCGCAAAGTGGTACCAGAACGCCATCATGCCCTCGCCCGGCAATATCGAGTGCAAGATCTGGGCGATGCCGACAGCCAGCGTCGGTGCTCCACCGGAGCGTGAAAGGATGCTGTTCTCCCCGATCTCGGCTGCGGTTGCCGTCAACACGTCCGGCGTCACCACGAACCCCCAGCTCGACACGGTCGCGGCGACAGTTGCGGCGTCAGTGCCGATGATCGCGGCGGGGCTGTTCATCGCGAAATATACGCCGGGGTCGATGATCGACGCAGCAACCATTGCCATGATTGCGACGAACGACTCCATCAGCATTCCGCCGTAGCCGATGAATTGCGCATCCGTTTCGTTCGCCAACAACTTGGGCGTGGTCCCTGAAGAAATGAGCGCGTGAAAACCCGACACCGCGCCGCAGGCGATGGTGATGAACAGGAACGGGAACATGCTGCCCTTCCAGACCGGGCCGCTGCCGTCGGTAAAAGTGGTAAGCGCCGGCATGAGCAACTCTGGCATAACGATGAGAATGCCGATGGCCAGCGCAAAAATGGTGCCGATCTTGAGAAACGTTGACAGGTAATCGCGCGGTGCAAGCAGGAGCCACACTGGCAGCACCGCGGCGACGAAACCGTATGCCATCAGCATCCAGGTGATCTGGGAGGCGCTGAACGTGAACACCGGACCCCAGGTCGGATGCGCCGCAACTTCGCCGCCAAACCAGATGGCGGACAACAGCAGGACGAATCCGCCAATGGAAATCTCGGCGATCTTTCCTGGCCGGATCAGGCGCATATAGATGCCCATGACGATTGCGATCGGGATGGTCGCGATCACCGTGAACATTCCCCAGGGACTTTCCGCCAGGGCTTTCACCACGATCATCGCCAGCACCGCAAGGATGATGATCATTATCAGAAATGTACCGATCAGCGCGATGGTGCCGGGCGCCTGCCCCATCTCCTCGCGCACAAGATCGCCGAGCGATCGGCCATCGCGGCGGCTCGAGATCACCAGCACCAGGAAGTCCTGGACCGCTCCCGCCAGTACGACACCGATGATCAGCCAGAGCGTACCGGGCAGATAGCCCGTCTGCGCCGCCAGCACTGGCCCAATTAACGGGCCAGCGCCGGCGATGGCGGCAAAGTGATGGCCGAACAGCACGTGCCTGTTGGTCGGCACGTAATCCAGACCGTCGTTGTGCACAAACGCCGGCGTTGCCCGCGTTGCATCCAGTTGCAACACATTGCGGGCAATGTAACGACCGTAGAAGCGGAATGCGACGAGATAGATCGCAACCGCTGCGGTAACGATCCACAGCGCGTTGATCGACTCCCCCCGCCGCAACGCCACAGTTGCAAAGCAAACAGCGCCAATCAGCGCTAACGCGGCCCATGCCAGTTTTCCGAATCCACCTTGCATCAGTGAACCCTGAGTTGACTGCGGAAAGGCGACCGCCGCGATGCCATCGATGTCATTAGCCGTCGGCTGGCGCCGGCTTCTTGTTGAACGGATAGGAACTGGTTACCGGTTCCTTCGCCGGGTACATCCACGAGAGCGTAATAGCAGCGACGAGAATGGCGAGTGTCGCCGTGAGCGACAACCATACGGGAACGTGATACAGGTCCACCGCCAGCAACTTGAAGCCAATCAGCACCAACACCACGGCCAGTCCATAAGACAGCAGGTGGAAACGCTCGTGCACCGCGGCGACCAGAAAGAACAGCGCGCGCAGCCCGAGTACCGCGAAGACATTCGAAGTCAGCACGATGAAGGGGTCGAGCGTAATCGCGAAAATCGCCGGGATGGAATCGACCGCGAACACAACGTCCACGATGCCGATGACTACGATGACGGCCGCCAGCGGGGTCAGCTTGCGGACGCCGTTCACGCGCGTGACGAAACGCTCGCCGTCGTAGCCGGTCGCGACGCGCATATGACGTCGCAGCCAGCGCAAAAACGGGTTCGAGTCGAGGTCGGGCAGTTCGCCGACGGCGAGCCACATGCGCACGCCCGTGAAGACCAGGAATGCACCGAACACGTACAGAAGCCAGTGAAACTGTGCTATCAACCAGGCGCCGGCAAGAATCATTACCGCGCGCAGCACAAGCGCGCCGAGGATTCCGTACATCAATACGCGCTTCTGCGATTCCGGGGGTACGCCGAAGTACGAGAACACGAGCAGGAACACAAAAATATTGTCAACCGCCAGCGCTTTTTCGATCAGGTAACCGGTGACGAATTCCAGCGCCTTGGCGTCCGCCAGCGCGCGTGCCGCTGGGTCGTAGCCGGTGCCGCCCAGGTGCCACCAGAGGATGGCGACGAACATGAAACTGACCGCGACCCAGGCGACGGACCAGACTGCTGCCTCGCGAAGCGACACGCGGTGTGGGCCCTGGTGCCGCATCGTGAGGAAATCGATGGTCAGGGCGAGCGCCACGAAGACGCCAAATGCGAGCCAGACCGCGGGGGTGTCGATCAACTTCAGGTCCAGATGACCCAGATCAATCCGTAAAAGGAAGCAAGGGCCACCGCAATCAATAGCGCAGACCACAGGTAGCGGCCTATCCGAGTTGCAATTACTTCCATCTCATTCACCTTTCAGATGTTGCCAGTAACTTCCGAATAGCATCTACCGCAGCGTCGTAGGGAATCCATGCAGAGCTGTTCGTCGGGTCATATGAATTTCATATGGATCGACCGGAATCCGCGGACACGGCATCTTCTGACCGCGCAATAACGCAAGCGGCCGTCAAGTCGCCGGCAACGTTTACCAATGTGCGGCTCATGTCGAGAAGCCGGTCGACGCCGAGGATGATTGCGATGCCCTCTCCCGGCACGCCGACCGATGTCGCCATGACCATCAGGAGAGGAATAGAGCCGCCCGGTACGCCGGCAGCGCCAACCGCAGTCAGCACTGACAGCACGATGACGACGGCCTGGTCGCCGATGCCGAGCTCGACGCCGAATATCTGTGCGACGAACAGCACCGTCATGCCCTCGAACAGTGCCGTACCGTTCATGTTGAGGGTGGCGCCAAGCGGCAGAACGAATCCGGAGATCCGCGTCGGCAGGCCCAGCTTGTGCTCCGCAACCAGCAAGGACGTCGGCAGCGTTGCGTTGCTCGACGACGTGGAAAAAGCGGTCACGAGTGCGCCACGCACCGCCACCCAGAAACGCCACGGGGAGAGACGAGCGCCGAAGCGTAACGCGAGCGACAACGTAAACGCACAATGCAACAGCAGTCCGAGCAGCACGGCGCTGACAAACAGGCCGAGATGGGCGAGCAGCACCCAGCCGAAGCGGCTCGTGACGACGAAGATCAGCGCAAAGACCCCGTAGGGCGCCAACCGCATGGTGATCTCCACCAGCTTGGTAACGGCGTCGGCGACGCCTTCGAGGAAGCGCAGCACCGGTGCAGCGCGTTGTTCGGAAATCAGCGCCAGTGCAACGCCGAACATGATTGAGAAGAAAATGAGCTGCAGCATTTGCATGTCGGCGGCGGCACGCACCGGGTTGCGCGGCACGATTTCGACCAGCGTGTTGATGCCGAACTCCTGCGCATCGCTCGCAGCCAGACGCTCATTCGCGTCGCCGCGATAGGATTCAATGAGTTCGGCGGAGACGTCCGACGGCAGTCCGTCGCCCGGACGTAGCCAGTTTGCAAGAACCAGCCCGATAATGGTTGCGGCCGCGGTGGTAATCAGGAAATAGGCCAGCGTTCGTCCGCCTATGCGGCCCAGCTTGCGCATATCGCCCAGGTTCGCCACCCCGAGCACAAGCGTCGCGAACACCAGCGGAATCACGACCATAAAAAGAAGCCGCAGGAAGATTTGCCCGATCGGCTCGGCAACATAGTGGTTGATCCACTCGACCCACTCCGTATCACCCGCAGCGAGTTTCACGGCGACGCCGGACATGGCGCCGAGCACGAGACCGAGCAGTATTCGCGAATGCAGCGCCATGACGTGGCGGCCATGCTGCGGCGGCGTGACATTGGAATTCCAGTCGCGGAAGCATGCTGCGCCATAGGAATTTCATAGGACTACGGCACAAGACGGACGCAACCGTTGCTTCCGATACCCGGGATGGCCGATGCTATCGGCACTCGTCCTTTGCCCTCATCGACTGACTGCGCAGCTCCATGACCGAAACGGTGCCACCTGTCCGAAACACGGAAGCCGAGCGGGCCGAGGTCCGCGTGTCGGAATCGCACGGCGCCCGGAACGCCGGCTCGCTGAAACGCGGCGCCATCGGCTTGACGGTAACGACACTGCTGACCGGTGCTGCATTGCTGGTTGGCCTTGTCGTCGAAAACCTGCTGCGCCTGCCGAACATCATGCTTGTCTTTCTGCCGGTAGTGCTCATCGCCGCGGTGCGGTTTGGCCTCGCAGCTGCGTCATGGGCGTCCTTTCTGAGTGTCGTGGCCACGAGTTTCTTCCTGGCGCCGCCGACGATGTCTTTCGCCGTATCGGACCCGAGCAATGTGTGGGCGCTGCTGATTTTCCTTGCGGTCGCCATTGTTACGAGCAGTCTCGCCCTGGAGCGCGAGCATCTGACGCAGAAGATGCACGAGGCGGAGATGCTCGCTGCCACGGAGAAGCTGCGCGCCGCGCTGCTTATGTCGATTTCACACGACCTGAAAACGCCGCTCGGGTCGATCCTCGGCAACGTCACCAGCCTGCGCCAGTATGGACATCTTTACGATGACGGCACCCGATTGGAGACATTAGCCGCTATCGAAGATGAGACGCGCAGGCTAAGCCTGTTTGTCGATAACCTCCTGCACATGACCCGTATCGACGCCGGTGCGTTGCGACCAACCATTGAGCCGGTGGACCTGAGCGACCTTATCGGCTCGGCACTCAAACGGGTCGCGCGACAGCTGGCCAGTCACCGCCTGCGGACGGAGCTTGCGTCCGACCTGCCGATGATTCTTCTTGATTTCGTGCTTGCCGAACAAGTGCTGGTGAACGTGCTCGAGAACGCCGCCAAGTTCTCGCCTGCCGCATCGGAAATCGTCGTGTCCGCGGTGCGCCACAATGACGAGGTCGAGATCCGGATCGAGGATCAGGGACCCGGCATACCGGAGCAGGATCTACCGAAAGTATTTGAGCGGTTCTTTCGCGCCCCGGTCGGCGACCATCGACCGGCCGGTGTCGGCCTGGGACTATCTGTTTGCAAGGGTTTCGTCGAAGCCATGGGCGGCACCATCACCGCAAAAAACCGCACGGCCGATAAAGGTGTCGTCATCACGATCCGCTTTCCGAACGTAGCTGCGGAGAACGCTATATGAACGATGGGGGTGATGTGCGCGTACTGGTGATCGAGGACGATCCCGGCATGCGTCGCTTTTTACGCAATACGCTCAAGGTGCAGAACTACGAAGTCCGCGAGACGGCGTCGGGCGACGAAGGCATCCGACTGGTCCGCCAGACCGGCCCGGAACTTGTCATCCTTGATCTCGGGCTTCCGGACCGCGACGGCATGGAGTTGATCAGCGAGATACGCCGCCTGTCGCCGGCACCGATCCTGGTACTGTCGAGTCGCAGCGACGAAAAAGGCAAGGTGATGGCGTTGGACCTCGGTGCCGCCGACTACGTGAGCAAACCCTTTGGCGTTGACGAACTGATGGCCAGGATACGAACCGCTTTGAGGCATCGGCTTGCCAGCGAGGGCAGCCAACCGGTTTTCTCCAGCGGCGGCCTCACGGTCGATTTGTTGCACCGCCGTGTGTCCGTAGACGGTCAGGACGTCCGGCTGTCCCGCAAAGAATACGACATCCTCCGGGAACTGGTCGTGCACGCCGGCAAGGTGCTGACGCACCGGCACCTGCTGCGAGTGGCGTGGGGCCGGGAAACCGGGATCGACGTCCAATACCTTCGCGTCTACGTGCGCCAGATTCGACAGAAGATAGAGCCGGCACCGGAGCAACCGCGGTACATCCTGACGGAGCCTGGTGTGGGATACCGGCTGCAGATTATCGACTGACTCGTCTTTTTCAAACTGGGCGCAGCGATCCGCGGCTAGCAATCGGTCTCTAACTGCTTGTAAATTATGTAAAAAAATACCTCGCGGGACTATTTCATTTGAGCCGCCGGACAGCTAGACTGCGCGGTCTCAAAACGGCGCCACCGGCTTCCCGGGCAGTCTTTTGCACCGGCCAACACAATGCCCATCGGGCTTGCAAGGGATGCAACTTTATGCGGCATACCCGTGTCGGAGGGATCGGTGCTCGAGGAAACGCTACGTGTTCATAAGAATCCGAACTGTCCGCCATGCCGGTGTGGCACTGGTCTATGCGTTTTCGATTATCAGCCTGGGCGCCTGCGGCGACGGTGCCGGCGGCACGCCCGAGCAGACCGTAGCCGCGCCATTACTTCTATCGCCAGAAGACCTCATTACCGTTAGCCACAGTGCGCTCGCGTCCGGCCCTCCAATTACAGGGTCCATCGAAGCCGAGCGTCGCGCCGACCTGCGGGCGGAAGTATCCGCCGTGGTGCTGGCCGTGCTGAAGGAGAACGGTGACCCGGTCCGCCGCGGCGACCTGTTGGTGCGCCTCGACCAGACCGCCATTCGCGACGCCTTGACGTCTGCCGAGGCGTCGGCGCGTGCCGCCGGCCTGGCCCATGAGCAGGCGGAGCGCCAGTACCAGCGCATGCTCAAATTGCGGGATGAAAACGTAGTCTCGGCCCAACAACTTGAAGACACCGAGATTCAGCGCAACAGCGCGCAGAGTGAAAGCGAGGCGGCACGCACGCGGGTGGTGACTGCCCGCCAGCAAATGGAACGCACCGAAGTGCGCGCGCCGTTCGACGGACTCGTGAGCAACCGCAAGGTGTCGGCCGGCGATACGGCGTCCGTGGGCAAGGAACTCATGCAGGTCATCGATCCGCACAGCATGCGCTTCCAGGGTCGCGTATCCGCCGACACGATCGGCGAGGTGGCCACCGGCCAGAGCGTACATTTTCGTGTTCAGGGCTTCGGCGAAGCAGACTTCGCCGGCGCCGTGACGCGGGTTAACCCCAACGCCAGTGTTACCACGCGCCAGGTCGAGGTTCTGGTGAGCTTTGCGGATCCTGAACGGATGCCCGGGGTCGCGGGCCTGTATGCCGAGGGCCGGATTGAAGCTCGCAGTACCGCAAGGCTGGCCGTACCAGGCGCCTCGATCCTGCGCGAGGGCGACCAGGCCTTCGCCTGGCGCGTCAAGGACGGCAGCTTGCAGCGGGTCGCGCTCGAGCTTGGCGCGCGTGACGAGCGAACCGGCCAATTTGCCGTGGAGGGTGGCCTCGCCGAAGGCGACACGGTGCTGCGATATCCCGGCTCAACCCTCAAGGATGGCCAGGCGGCACAACTCGCGACGCGCTCGAAATCAGTAACGATGACAGCCGTAGATTGAGTCATGTTGCTCTCCGATTTCAGTATCCGGCAACCGGTGACCACAGTGGCCATGATTATCGTGCTCCTGTGCCTGGGACTGCTGGCGCTGAAAAATCTTCGTGTCAACCAGATCCCCGACGTCGAACAGCCGGTGATGGTGGTCAATTTCCCGTACCCGGGCGCGTCGCCGGAAACCGTCGAGCGCGAGATCGTCAATCGCGTCGAAAAGGCGCTGCTGAGCATTCCGCAGGTCTACGAGATCCGCTCGACCTCGTCGGAAAGCAACGCCCGCATCGTCATCATCTTCGACTTCAAAAAGGAGATGCCGGAGGCCGCTGACGAGATTCGCAATGCCATAGCCTCGGTGCGCTACAAGTTGCCGCTGGAGATGCGCGAGCCGGTGCTGTACCGCGTCGATCCGTCCGCGGAACCGATTATGAACCTTGCGCTATCGTCGAATCGGCAATCGCACGCCGAAATATCGCGCCTCGCCGAAGACATACTCGCCGATCGTCTGCGCGGTCTTGCCGGCGTAGCGGTGGTGGAAGTTGACGGTGCGTTGCACCGCGAGCTGTCAGTCCTGCTGCATGCCGGGAAGTTGCGCGAGTTCAACGTTTCAGTGGGCGAGGTGGTGAACGCGCTGCGGGCGCAGAACACCAACGCGCCGGTGGGTCGCGTCAAGAGCGCGCTCGACGAACAGAACATCCGCCTGGTCGGCCGCATCGAATCACCGATCGAATTCAATGACGTGGTGCTGAAGCGCCAGGGTGACGAGATCGTGCGGCTCGGCCATGTAGCCACGGTCGAGGACGGATTCGCGGAGCCCGAAACTTACAGCATGCGCAACGGCCAGCCGAATGTGGGCCTGTCGGTGGTACGCTCGCGCGAGGCCAGCACCGTGACGGTGGCCGAGCACGTCCGCGAGGAAGTGGCTGAGATCAACAAGACCCTGCCCGAGGGTACGCGGCTCGAAGTGACCTATGACGGCGGTGAGGACGCTTCCAATTCACTTTCCAACGTCATTCATGCGCTGATCTTCGGCGCCGGCCTCACAATCTTCGTCGTCTATGCCTTTCTCAATTCCTGGCGGTCTACGCTCATCACAAGCCTGTCCCTGCCGACGTCGGCCGTCGCAGCGTTCATCGCTATATGGCTTTGTGGCTTCACGCTGAACTTCATGACGCTGCTGGGGCTGTCGCTGGCGATTGGCGTACTCATCGACGACGCGATCGTGGTCCGGGAAAATATCGTTCGTCATATGGAGCGCGGCGCAGATCGAGTCACCGCCGCGCGCCAGGGCACCGCGGAAATCGGCCTCGCGGTAACGGCGACGACGTTGTCCATCGTTGCTGTATTCGTCCCGGTGGCCTTCATGGGCGGTGGCGCCGGCGAGTGGTTTCGTCCGTTCGCCGTCACAGTGGCGGCGTCGGTGCTGGTCAGCCTGCTGGTTGCCTTCACACTCGATCCGATGCTGTCGGCCTACTGGGGCGATCCGCCGGACTACCGGCAGCGGGAACGACGGGGTCTGGGCAGGTATCTGCAGCGTTTCAATCAGTGGTTCGATCATCAGTCGGATCGATACGGCCGCGTCATCTCCTGGGCACTGCATCACCGCAAGTGGATGGCCGGGATTTCCGTGTTCGCCCTGGTTGCAGCGCTGGTATTGCAAGGCACAGTGGGCGGCAGTGAATTCGTACCGAAGGCCGACTACGGCACCATCGCGGTCGAAATCCGCACACCATCGAGCGCCAGTCTTGAGTATGCCCGCGACAAGGTAGAGCAAGCCGCGGAGCTCGCCCGATCAATGCCTGAGACGAAGGCGACCAACTCGCGTGTGTACGCGGGCGGCGGTCGCATTTATGTGGACTTCGGGGGCAAGGAGGAACGTAGCCGTTCCTCCTTCGAGATTGCGACGGATCTACGCCTGTCGCTGAAGCGCCTGGTCGGCGCCGAATTCGTAGTGCTCGACGATCTCAATAACGGCGCGCAAAAGCCGGTGCAGATTCAGTTCTACGGCGAGGACTCGCGCCGCCTCATGGAGATCACCAACCACTTCATGAATCAGGTACGAGCAATTCCCGGCGCGGTCGATGTCGGATTGTCGGAACAGGACCCGAAGGATGAGTTGCGAATCGAGCTCAATCGTGGTCTGGCGAACCAGCTGGGTATCTCCATGGCCGATGCCGCGCAGACGCTGCGCATTGCGTTCGCCGGCGTGGAAGTGGGTGATTGGGTGGATCCCGTGGGCGAAGCACGCGATGTAGCGGTGCGTTTGCATCCCGATGACCGCGTCAATGCGAGCAACATCGAGCAACTGCCGGTAGCGGTGACGGGCACCAGCATGCTGGTGCCGCTCGAGCAGATTGCGACCATTACCCTCGACAAGGGGCCGGCGCGGATTCAGCACCTGGACGGCAAGCGCACGGTCACTGTCTCTGCGAACGTCGAGGGGCGATCATCGGGGGAAGTCACGGCAGACGCCATGGAGCTGGCGCAAGCCATCGAATTTCCGGAGGGTTACGGCCTCACCCTGGGCGGCGCCTCGCGTGATCAGGAAGAAGTGTTCAGCGAGATGTTTACCGCCCTCTTCTTAGGCATAGGCGTCATGTACCTGGTGCTGGTCATGCAGTTCGGTTCGTTCACTGCGCCGGTACCGGTCATGCTGTCGCTGCCGCTGTCGCTGATCGGCGTCGTGCTGGCGCTGCTCGCGACGGGTGGCACGCTCAACCTGATGAGTTTCATCGGCGTCATCATGCTGATGGGACTGGTCGCGAAGAACGCCATCCTGCTACTCGACTGTGCGCGCAAGGAGGAAGCGCAAGGCGTCGATCGCGAGGAGGCGTTGATGCATGCGGGACGATTGCGTTTGCGCCCCATCCTCATGACGACGTTCGCGCTCATCGCGGGTATGACACCGGTCGCGATCGGTCTGGGCGAAGGCGGCGAGTTTTATCGACCGATGGCCGTCGCTATCATCGGCGGGGTGATCACCTCGACTTTGCTCACGCTGCTCGTCATCCCGAGCTTCTATGACAGTATCGAGATTGCGCGTGAACGGGCTGTGCTGAAAGCCAGGGCGCGCGCAGCGCTGTCCAATCCCGTCATGGCGTTCGTGGTGACGGCTGTCGAAGCATTGTTCGCCCTGACATTGCTTCGCGCCACATATCGCGCAGTGCGTTGGCTGATTCGACTGGCGCCTGCCGAGCACCCCGTCGAACGGGCGGCTCGCCTCGTTAGTACACCGGGGAAGCCCACCCTTACGCCAGCACCATCGGGATAAGCAGCGACCCCAGCGTCGTGATGAGCACGAGTGAGAGGCCACCACCGACGAGCACCAGCTGCCAATGACTACGCGGGGCTTTCTTAGACGAACATTCGGTGCGTGAACGACGCCAATTCGAATTGCCGTCGTCGCCGTACCGAACAAACCTGGGCAGCTGCGTGCTGCATTGGATAGATTCTCAATTGGGGTTGAATTCTACCCCATTTGTGGTAACTTTCCACCCCATGCTTGACCTTAAATCCAACGCACGCAGGCAACTTCTCGCCTACTATTTCACCAATCCCGCGGCACGGTTGCATGTGCGCGATTTGGCGGAGAGATTAGAAATCGACCACTCCAATCTATCAAAGGAGTTGCGGCGATTGGAGGATGAAGGCCTGTTCCAATCGGAGACGAGCGGGAGACAAAAGTATTTCCAGCTCAACCGGAAGTATCCGCTGTTTGAGGAGGTGCGCGGCATCGTCATGAAAACCGTCGGCGCAGCGCCTCTGATCGGCCGGTCGCTGAAGAAGATCGACGGCATTGAACAGGCCTGGATGTACGGTTCCTTTGCTCGCAACCAGCAGGATGCTGCGAGTGACATTGACGTACTTATTGTCGGCGCTCCGGAGAGTACCGCTCTGGCCCAGGCGGTTCGCAAGCTCGAACGAAAGCTGGGACGGCAAATCAGCTACACGGCAATGACCAGAAAGGAGTTTGATCAGCGGCGTGCCCGTAAAGATGCCTTCCTTGAAAATCTCTGGCGCAACAAGCGCATCGAACTTACAGGGGACGTATGAAGAAGTACGTACCGCACAAGACAGACTGGGCCCAGATCGAGCGCTTCCTGATCAACGCCGAGAAGAAGGTCTCCACGGCCCGTAAAATTCTTGAGTTCGACGAAGAGGCCTGCCTTCAGCAGGCATACGAGGCAATGATGAAAGCATCCCTGGCTTTCATGTTCAGTCACGGCTCTCGAGCAAGGAGCATTCCTGGCCACCACATTGCAATCATCGAGTTCACCGAGGAGCATTTTGGTGAGAAGCACGTTGGCCTGTTTGCAGTTTTTGATCAACTGCGCCGGAAGCGCAATGCGGCTATGTATGACGAGGCTGGATTCATCTCGCGTCAAGATGCCGAAGAGGCGGTAAAATCTTCCCGCAAGTTTGTTGCAATCATTCGGGCCGATGTCGAGGGACGAAAGCCTGAACCAGACGACGAGGACACGGTAGACAGCTAACCATGGAGAAGGCGATCATTTTGCACGCGAGTGCCTCAATTTCACGCTTTTCAAAACATATGGTGCCGGCACCAGGAGTCGAACCCGGGACCTACTGATTACAAATCAATTCTGCGATCAAGGAATTGTGCGCTGTCCAGCCCTGTTTTCTTAGAATTTCGCCGGGATAACCCCACCATTGAATGCGGAACGCAGCCAGATTCTTAGAAAAAACCTTTTGGACCGCGCAGCGACCGTACCCCTGCATTTAAGCATGCTGCAATGTGGGAGATTGACGGCATATTGATGCCGACGTCTATCAGGGTCACACGTGTAAAAGCCGCCGGCTTTCCGGTGGTCGACGGCATGCGGATGACCGGCACCAGCAACATGTGGGCACGGTCAGAGTCGGGGCATGCCGCCGTGCGCGTGGAGGTCCTGGAGCTAAACGCCCGGACGACGATAAAGATGACCCTCCCCGCCCCGGCAGGATCGAACCGGTCAGATTCGGCGGAAATCGCTTTTGGGAGGGCCCTGATGATGCTCGATCCGGCGCAGAGCGTTAAATCGTTGCAAATCCGGTGAAACGATACGAAGTAGGTATAGAATAATTCATTAATAACAATACTTTAGTCATTTCACTGTGTTCGACTATCATTGCATTGAGGCTGGAAACGGCAAGTTAGTATCATTGCAAGAAAGATGAAATGTTTTCTTAACGAGGCAGAAAGATCTATATATTTTAGTTAGATAATCGTTTCACCAAGCAAGGGAATCATTTCATGCCTGTAACCGACCAGGCCATACTGGACTACATCGCCGCCCATCCCGGCACGGGCCGGGAGGACATCCGTAAAGCGGTCGCCCCAAAGGCGAGCGACACGACGATGTGGCGGGCGCTAAGGCGCCTCACCGATGAAGGAAAGCTGACGGTGTCCGGCAAGGCCCGGGCGACCGGCTACACACTCGCCGGATCAGCAGAGGTGCGCGCCTATCTGCAAACACCCTACAACAAGCGACCGGCCAAAACCTACAACAAGGAATTTCTGGATGGCTATCTGCCAGACAAGACGTTCTATCTGAGCACGTCCGACCGGGAGCGCCTGAATGCCGCCGGGAAGCCGGCCGGCGCGCCTATGCCGGCCGGCACCTACGCCCGCCGCATCCTGGAGAAACTGCTCGTCGACCTCGCCTGGGCGTCATCCCGGATGGAGGGAAATACATACGACATCCTGCAGACCGAGCAGCTGATCAAATTCGGTGAAGAAGCGACAGGCAAGGATCGCAAGGAAGCGGTCATGATCCTGAACCACAAGGAAGCGATCCAGTACCTCGTCGACAACATCGACGAGATCGGGATCAACCGGCGTGACATCTTCAATATCCACGCACTTCTCTCTGACGGTTTACTAATCGACCCCGCCATGGCCGGTCGATTGCGCCGAATGCCGGCTGGCATCGGTTACTCAAGTTACAAGCCGCCCGATGATGAATTCATCATTGAGGAGGAGTTTGACATCGCAATTCAAAAGGCGGCGGCAATCACCGATCCGTTCGAACAATCCTTCTTCCTGCTCGTGCATATTCCGTACCTGCAGGCGTTCGCTGACGTAAACAAGCGAACATCAAGGATTTCCTCGAATATCCCGCTTCTCAAGGCCGACCTTGCGCCAATGTCATTCATTACGATGGATGACCGGGCCTACATCGATGGCCTAATAGGCATCTATGAAACGAATAATGTGTCTTTGCTCCGCGAGGTATATATCGATGCCTATCTGGCCTCTGCCGACAACTACAAGATTTTACGCGCGGAAGTCGATGCCCCGGAAAAGGCAGCCGTTGCCTATCGCGACTTTGTGAAAGAAGCGGTACGGAGCAGTGTTCTGGATCTTAAGGCTTTCGACCCTGACGCAGTCATGGCCATGGCCGAAGCCAGGAATGTACCCGACGAAGACCGCGAAGAGGTCGTGGCCTATGTCGGCGCACAGTTCAAAGGACTGCATGAAGGCAATGTCATTCGGTACAGGCTAAAGCCCGAGGATCTGGCGGGAATTGAGCGTGAATGAGCCTGCGCTTGAAAGCACACAGCTATTACATCGGTTCACCTCCATAGTTTCCGAGGAGGAGGTTGCGATTCTGAATGATCTGTCCGAGCGACTTGATCGTTATACTTCCGGTGTTGACGCGGAGCGTTTTCGGCCACGCCATCAGGAGGCGGAAACATTCGATTCGAATACTATGGGCCTTGGCCTGTTGTCACCTGTCTACTTGGTGTCTACACGCCGTTCGTAGCAGCCAGCCGTCATCTATAACCTTTTGTTTTTGTGGTGCCGGCACCAGGAGTCGAACCCGGGACCTACTGATTACAAATCAGTTGCTCTACCAACTGAGCTATGCCGGCGGCATCTTGTTTGAGGCTGCGAATTATTGGCCAGCGCGGCCGGCGGGACAAGGAAAAACCTCTAGAATGCCCGATTAGCCCGATCGCGGGCAGGTCGCGGCGCCGCGGAGCAGCACTTTATCCTCGCCGTAGCGCTCGATAATGGCCCCCGCGCCGCGGCCCGGCGGCAGCGCGATATCCACGAAATACACGGTCGCATCGCGCATCCGGGGTGAGATGTCGGCGTCCATGTCCAGCGATTCCGCCTGCAGTTCCACCCGTTCGGCGCGGCTGATGTCGCCGAACAGCCCGAGCGAAATCTTCAGGCCCTCGTCCTCGGTCGGCACGAGATAGGCATCCGTCAGTCCGCCGTTGACGAGCTGTGCCAGCATCGCATCGGCCGTCGTGCGATTGGCGATGTCACGAATCTGTACCCAGTGGCCGACGAACACCTGTCCTTCCGTCGTCCGCAATGTGGCACGCATGCCTTCCCCGCGATAATCCGCCAGCACGCGTTCGGCATCGCTAGTCTCTGTGAACGGACCGATGCTGACGCAGGAGCGTCCCAGCACCGCCGTGAAATCGGTTATCTCGCTTACTTCGACGTCGGTTGCCTCGGTTGCCTCACCGCCTTCAGCGAGCATCGCACCGACGCTCGTTGCCGCTTGCGGCACATCGCCCACCGTCAACGGCGGGCCGAGCTCGGATTCGCTGACGATCGCGACGCCGGGTTCCGAGGGTCTATCCGTCGCCAGTCCCCAGACGAAATACAGAATATTGGCGAGCAGCAGCAGTAGCAGCAGGTTTCTCATGTTGCGTTCGGTACCATCCGTGCAAGCCCCTGCAACACCAGGTGCGGGCGATGCACCACTTTGTCGTCGAGTTCGGTCAGGATGCGGGACGCATCGCCGCCGGTCAATATCACTTTCGGCCGTAGTCCCGCGCGCCGCAGCGTGCCGACCGCGCGCTCGATGGCGCCGGTGATCGCGCACAGCGCGCCCATCTGCACCGCGCCGTCGGTCGTCCGAGCGAACAGGTCCATGCCGCTTGCACTCGATTTCCGGCTTACGCGTACCAGCGGGATCTCGCCTGTGTTCGCGTGCAACGACGACGCCATCATCGCCATACCGGGGACGATCATGCCGCCCTGATGCTGGCCCGAGCCGTCGAGTGCATCGATCGTGACCGCCGTGCCCGCGTCGACCACGCAAAGCGCGCCGCGAAACTCCCCGCGCGCGCCGATCATCGCCACCCAGCGATCCACACCGATGCGCCGCGGCGTGCGGTAGCTGTTTGTCACGCCACAGGCTTCGCGTTCTGCATGCGCGAAATGCACGTCGAGATTGCAGTGGATGCCGATGACGCCGGAGAAGCGCGTCGCAAAACTTTGCCCGGCCACGTTGCTGGCCAGCACATAGTTGACCTTTCTCGGCAGGCGCGTTGTCATAGCCGAAAAACCCGTCTCCTGCAGCTTCTCGTGCGCGATGCTGCCGGTGCGGACGAGATTATTCTTCTCCAGAACACCCCACTTGATGCGCGTATTGCCAATATCGAACAGCAACACGGTCGGAAGGCTCATGCGAACCCTTCCATCGGGCCCTGCAGTGCGACGGTGCCCGCTACGACGCGCTCGACCTGTCCTTTCGTGCGCACGAGAAGAGCCCCGTCTGTGTCGATACCTTCCGCGGTACCAACAACCGGCCCACCGAGCTGCTCGATGTAGACGCCCTTGTCCCGCAGCCAGTCATAGCGCTGCCAGGCTTCGCGCCATTCCCCGGCGGTGTCGTTGGAAAATCGGTTCGACCCCTTTATTAGGGAGTGGATGACGAGTGCGGCGAGTTCATCGAGGGGGGGTGGCGCGTTGAGGCAGGCCTGCAGGTCGGAGACCCGCAGGGTTCGTTCGGCTTCGAGTTGTTCGTGCAGCGCCTCCGGCAGGGCCACGTTGAGGCCCAGGCCGACTACCACGTTCGAGAAGCGGCCTTGCTGCGAGCGCGCTTCTGTCAGGATACCGCCGAGCTTGCCGTCGCGGGCCATGATGTCGTTCGGCCATTTGAGGGCCACGTCGACGACGCCCAGATCGAGCAGCGCATCGGCCACACTCGCGCCAAGGGCGAGCGTCAGCGCCTGCAAATGGCGCGGCGTCTCAGCGAAGGTGCAGGCCATCGACAGGTAAAGCCCGGCGCCTTTCGGCGATGCCCAGCTTCTATCGTGCTGTCCCCGCCCGGCCGTCTGTTCGTCCGCGATTGCAAATTGAAAACGGCCGGGCCCCGGCGGCGCCAGCGTCATCAGCCAGTCGTTGGTCGAGTCGATCTCGTCGAAGCAGTCGATGC
Organism: Woeseia sp.; assembly: GCA_040879925.1. Classification (GTDB taxonomy): domain Bacteria; phylum Pseudomonadota; class Gammaproteobacteria; order Steroidobacterales; family Woeseiaceae; genus IDS-8. Next base: position 51,301 of record JBBDJJ010000041.1, read on the forward strand.
CGTCAATACTCTTCCGTTCGGCGGCGGTCAGCCTGTGCAGGATGTCTTCCGCGTTAATCATCGTCGTCGGGATCGCTGTTGCGCTTGCGGCGAAAAAGCATGGCGCGGGTGTTGCGGGTCTCGGTGCCGTCCCGCATTCGCCGGATATTCGCGCGATGGGTGAACGTCATGAACAGCGCCATGACCACGCTGTAGATGAACAGCGGCTGCTCGTCCGGCAGCCGTGTGAGAGCAAGGTAGAACGGCGCAAAAAAGCCCGCGCTCATCGTCGACAGGCCGACGTAACCGGACAGCGTGAGGACCCAGATCCACGCCAGCAGAATCGGCAGGATCAGTGCCGGCGCCAGTACTATCAGGGTACCGACCAGCGTCGCCGCGCCTTTGCCGCCACGGAAGTTGTGCCACATCGGCCAGACATGGCCCGTCACGGCGGCCGCTGCGCAACTCAAGGCCAGCCATTCCCGGGACAGGTAGGGGTCGACACCGACCAGCGGCAGGGTCATGGCGGCGATCACACCTGCTGCCAAGGCGCCTTTCCCGACATCGATCACGATTACCCCGAGCGCGAAAAGCCACCCTTGCGTGCGCAAGGCATTGGTGCCGCCCGCGTTGCCGCTGCCCATGGTGCGAATGTCAACGCCGCCGCGCAATCCTCCGACAACCATGGAACCCATGAACGAGCCAATCAGGTAGCTCAGAAGAAACTTGATGCCGAGTTCCAGCACGAAAAGACGACGCCTGCTTTGTACAATGAACCGCGCGCATTGTAGCATCCGCCCCGGCTGCACTACGGGCGTACCGACGACTCCATGAAATGACCAATTCAGCGATTTCGCTGTTCCTGAACCCGACTGCCGGGCGCGGCCGGGCCGGGAAAACCGGTTCGGCGTTGAGCAACCTGCTGACCAGCAACGGGGTCGAACACACGGTCATCGAAAGCACAGCGTCGGGCGAACTCGAAGCAAAAGTCCGCGCCGCGGTCGAGGGTGGCGCCGGACGCCTGCTGGTCGCAGGCGGTGACGGCAGCGTGCACGAAGCCGTCAACGGCATTCTTTTAAGCGGCCGCAGCGCGGAGCTGGGGGTCGTGCCGATGGGCACCGGCAACGACTTTGCCAAGGCCAGTACCATTCCCGTGCATTGGGAAGACGCCGCGATCCTGCTCGCGGACCGGCTGCGCAGCGGCATGCCGGCTCGCGGTATCGACATCGGACGCGTGAACGGGCGTTACTTCGCCAATAGCGCCGGCATCGGCATCGATGCCAGGGTCACCGGCATCGCACAGAAGATTCACCTGCCGATCGGTGACCTCATCTACCTGGTCGCCATCCTGCAGGCATTATGGTCGCGGGTCAGCACGCCTAATCTCACTATCAAGTTCGGCGACGTTACGATTGATGGACCCGCAACGCTTGTCAGTGTCAGCAACGGTGCGTGGGTCGGCGGCATGTTCCAGATCGCCCCGCGCGCAATCAACGACGACGGCGAGCTGGACCTCGTGATTGTCGACCCGGTGACCCGCCTGCGCATCCTGCGCCTGCTGCCGAAACTGATCAACGGCTCGCACATGGACGAGCCTGAAATGCATTATCACCGCATCGAACAATGTGACATCGTCGCGGCCGCAGAAGTGCCATCGCATCTCGACGGCGAAATCCAGCCGTCGCAAACCCATTTCCGGGTCGAATTGATCACGGGCGGTTTGGCGTTACTATAACGGTTCACGAAACCGGGGACGGATCGCCATGAGCAAAGATCGCGCAAACTTTCTCAGCTATCTTTTCATCATCGCTACAGTGGCTGTCGCCGCCTGGATCTACCCGAGCCTGCCGGACCCGATGCCCAGCCACTGGAATAGCGCGGGCGAAGTCGACAGCCATTTACCCAAACCCTGGGGCGTGATGATCCTGCCGGCGTCGGCAATTTTTGTGTTCATCGTGTTCCGGCTGATTCCCGTGATTTCACCGAAAGGCTTCAAGACCGGCGAGTTTGCGGATGTGCTGAATGTTTTCCAGGTGATCATGGTAGGTTTCGTGTCGCTGATTGGCATCCTGGTGATGCTGGAGTCCCTGGGGATCGATGTGCGTTTGAACCAGGTAATCTACCTGGCGATCGGCGCGCTTTTCATCGTCATCGGCAGCTACCTGCGCAAGGTACGCAAGAATTTCTTTGTGGGGTTTCGTACGCCGTGGACGTTGACCAACGACGATGTATGGGATAAGACACATCGCCTGGGCGGGCGTCTGCTCATCGTTGTCGGGCTTGTATTCATAGCGGGCGCGTTTTTCAGTATTAATCCTGGCTGGTTGGTTGCGGTCGTTTTCACCTTGTTGCTGGTGCCGGTGATTTATTCGTATTTTTTGTATCGGCAGGCGGAAGGGGTTGGGGGCGGAGGCAACAAGAACCAATAATCGCCCGTGATACGGGCTCCTACAGGGGGGCGGATCGAGCGGCTTTCGCCCGTGATACGGGCTCCTACAGGGGTTATTTGGGCGGCGGTGGAAAAGGTCGGCTGTAGGAGCCCGTATCACGGGCGATGTTGGAGCGCGCCTTGCGCGCGAATGAGAAAAGCTCTCGCGTTGCCGCATTCGCGCGCAAGGCGCGCTCCAACCGATTCAACCGGACAACCATGCAGAAAGATTTTGCTCCGCGTTTTCCGAGCGGTTGCTGTCTATTTCCAGGTAGCAGGTGTCTTCCGGCGCTTCGCTCAGTCGCACCTTGAACTTCAGCAAGTCATCCCCGCGAAACACACCGACCGTCACGCGATCGCCAACGTGATACTCGCGCAGTCTGGCATCCAGGTTCGCTGTCGTGATGCGCACATCGTTCAGCGCAATGACCTCGTCGCCGGCAGCAAGCCCCGCTTTCGCGGCCGGGCTGTCTGCGTGCACGACGGACACAATCTCCCGTCCGTTCCTCGACGCAACGTGCATGCCCATCCACGGCGCCGCCACGAAATCGGCCGAGGAAGACTTGCCACCGGCATCGTCGCTGCCCTCCGCAGGCCGTTGATGTAAAATAACCCCGAAATCGCTCAACAGCTTCGACAGCGGCAAATCGCTGGTGCCACGCACGTAGCGATCAAAGAATTCGCGAAGATCGAGGCCTGTCACAGTGCGTGCGACGGATTCCAGCCCGCGCTCCGGCATGCCCTCGCCGGTTTCACCAAAACGTCGCCAGCATTCACGCATGACGGTATCCAGCGAATGCCTGCCCTCGGTATCGCGCCGGATCTGCAGATCGAGCGCCAGTGCGATGAGCGAGCCTTTGCTGTAATAGCTGACGATGCTGTTGGTCGAACCGGCGTCCTGTTTGTAGAACTTGGTCCAGGCATCGAAACTGGATTCCTCGACGCTCTGGCGAAAGCGGCCGCGGGTTCGCATCACTCGCGTTAGCGTCCTGGCAAGCAGCTCCAGGTAGCTTTCCCGCGTAATGAGACCCGAACGCAACAGGGCAAGATTGTCGTAATAAGAGGTAATGCCCTCGAATACCCACAGCAGTCCCGTGTGCGACTCCGAGCGCAGGTCGTAGGGTGTAAACCGGGCGGGTCTCATGCGCGTCACGTTCCACAAATGAAAATACTCGTGACTGCACAGGCCGAGGAACTTCCGGTAACTGGTTTTAACGCCCGGCTCGCCGCGCAACGGCAGATCGCCGCGACTGCACACGAGGCTGGATGACCAGCGGTGTTCAAGCCCGCCATAACCATCCGGCAGGACCAGCAGCAGGAACAGGTAGCGGTCCAGATCCTTCGGTGCGCCCAGCAATCGCTGGTGTTGTTCGCAAACTTTCGCGAGGTCATGACAAATACGCGCCATGTCGATTCGTGTGTGTCCGCGCACTGCGATGGCGTGCGGGATGCCGCCTGCTTCGAATTCACCGATGAGCAGGTTGCCGATTTCGACCGGGTGATCGATCAGCTCGTCGTAGTTGTCAGCCACGTAGGTGCCGAAGCCGTAACGTTCGGCACCGAGCGCGCGCATGGAGGTAGCGACACGCCAGTCGCTGCCAATGGGCTCGGGCGGCGGCACAATCTCGACTTCGCAGGCGGTTGCCGTTTGTCCCTCAACCCGCGGAAAAACGCAGGCACCGTTGAAGTAAGCGTGCCGCGTGTCGAGATGCGCGCCCCTGACGCTGAGATCGAACGCGTAGATCTCCAGCGTAAACGTGATCGGTTCCTGGCTTACGCCGGCTTGCCAGTGGCTCTTGTCGAGCTTCACCAGTTCCAATTCGCGATCGCCGGCTTGTGCGCGGATCGACACCACGTGACGCGCGAAGTCGCGAATCATGTAGCTGCCCGGAATCCACGCAGGAATGGAGACGATCTGTCCGTCGGCCGCAGGCTCGTCCACGGTGACAATCACTTCGAACAGGTGCGCGCCCGGGTTCTTCGGCTCGATACGGTAACGGTGTACTGGCCTGGTCATTGCTTGATTGCGACTTATCGGCGACGTATCTGCGAATTACGGACGCGATGGCTCGTGTATCTTGAGCGTCAGGCACTTTGCCGAGCCTCCGGCTTTCAGGAACTCCGACAAGTCGATCTCACGCACTTTGAATCCGGCCAGCATCAGTCGCGCTTTCAGGGGATCCGACGCTCGATTCAGGAACACCATGTCACCGACATTCACCGCGTTGCAGGCGAAGTTGCCGGCATCGGCAGTGTCCACGACGATGCGCTTGTGCGGCGGCACGCGACTTTCGATCGCGATGCGTGAGTCGAAGTCGAACGCGGGCGGGTGATACATGAGAAAACCGTCGGCCAGCGGGCAGAAGCAGGTATCGATGTGATAGAAACGTGAATCGGTGAGGCGAATCGAGATGACATCCAGCCCGAAGAATTTACGGATTTCTTCGTGCGCTTCTATCTCGGTGCGAAAGCCATAGCCGGTCCACAGCCATGGGCCACCGCGGTCGCGCAAACAATCGCCGGCGCCTTCGAAACCGATCTTCTCATCGAGGTCGAGAAGTTCGAAACCGTTTTCCCGAAACCACTTCTTGAAATGCGGTTCCTCCGGACGGCGTTCGTGCGGCATGAAGTGACTGGCAATGGCCTTGTTGTTATAGACGACACCCGCGTTAGCGGTGAACACCATGTCCGGCAGGTCCGGCTGCGGCTCCATGGTGACGATATCGGCGTACTTCGCCAGTTCGTCCCGCAGCGTCTGCCATTGCTTCTTCGCCAGATCGATATCCATCGACCCCTCGTGCCCCGCCATCCACGGGTTGATGACGTACTCCACCGAAAAATGATCCGGCGGGCACATAAGAATCCGGTCGCGAAAAGTCGTCATGACTGCTGCCTTGAAGGAAGATGAATTTCCGCCAGCATGCAACGAACGCTGCCGCCTGCGGAACTTTCGATGGTGTCGATCGGGGCCGAGATAACGTCGCCGTTAGCTTCCAGCATTTGCAATTGCTCATGCGTCAGCGCGCGCCGGGCCTGCGCCGACATGGCCGTAACCCGCTTGCCGGTGTGCGAGCGCAACTCCAGCATATTGCCCGCGAACGCATTGAGCTGCGCAAACGTCAGCAAAAGCAGGTTGTGACCGCTGCGTGCGAGACTTTCCAGTACTGCCTGACGCTGCTCCTCGTGCGGAATGGCCTCCGCACAAATCACCGCCAGCTTTTCGCCGATATTCATCAGTACGTTGGTGTGATAGATCGGAGCGCCGGCCGCGTCCACCGCATCGAATGCCATGATGTCGTAGCCGAGCCGCTGCGAAAACCCGGCCAGTGCATCGAGATGCGTGCGCGATGACAGGCAGGCATAGGCCACCCGGTTAACGCGATCCAGCACCATGCTGCCGGTACCCTCGAGATAATGGCCATCGTTTTCGTGATGCGACAGGTCGATGACCTTGCGCACTGTGAATCCCTGTCCGGTTGCGAGTTCCTCGACGATATCCGCGCGTCGTTCCGTGCGCCGGTTCGACGCCTCCATGGGATAGAGAACCACCGTACCATCGGCATGAAAGCTGACCCAGTTGTTCGGGAATATCGCATCGGGGGTGTGCGGTTCGGGCGTATCGTCGAATGCGCAAACGCGAATGCCGGCGGCCTCGAGCGCGTCTTTCAACGCTTCGAACTCGCGCAGTGCCGCAGCATGCTGTTCGGCCGGCGAGGCATGCGTTTTGCCCTGGAAGCGGTTCGACTCAGCCGTTTCGGGATTGCTCTGGAAGCGTGCTGGCCGGATCATCATGACCGCCGACGCGAGTTGTGATTCTTTTTCGAGCGCCATATTGTTCAACCAGCAGAGAGCTGAAACAACAGCTTGCCCCTGAGGTTACGCGAAAACAAGCGAGGAATTATGCCTGTCAACCGCCAGTCACTGAAAGCCCTGTGGGCAAGCGTCGCAAACCCGGCGTGGCTCTGTTTTGTCTGGTTCGGCATGACGGCAGGCATCTCCCTGCTCGAAGCGCCGGTGAAATTCACGGCGCCGACCATAACGCGGGAAATTGCGCTGGATGTCGGACGCGTCGTTTTCTCGGCACTCAACCAGGCTGAGGTCATCGCGCTCATCCTGTTGCTGATCCTGGTGCGGGTATCCGGGAATGCGCGGCAATTATGGGTGGCTATCGGACCGCTGGCACTGATCGTCATCGCGCAATCCGTGTGGCTGTTGCCCGAATTGTCGGAACGTTCACAGCAGATAATTGCCGGTATCGAACCGGGTCCGTCGATCGCGCATGGCGCGTATGCGGTGCTCGATCTGTCGAAGCTAGCCCTGCTGCTGTATCTCGGTTTTCGCTGTATGCCGAAACCGCCGGCGTCGTAATCACGGACGGCGCCGGCACGCTCAGCGCCCGGCTTTTTGCACGGCAGGACGCGCCGCTACGTCGTCGTACCAGCGCTGAAGGTGCCCTTGCTTATCGCCGATCGCGATTTTTGACCAGGCGGCAAAATCGATCGCCACCAACAGCGTAATGTCAGCGAGTGTAAATATGTCGCCGATCATGAACTTGCTGTCGGCCAGGTGCGCATTCATACGATCCAGGAACTGTTCGGCGCGAATACGGCCGCGTTCGATCAGCGCCGGAATCTGTTCGAACGCCACCGGACCGGGCAAGGCCCGGTTCTGGAAGGCATTAGAGCGATTGCGGAACAGGTCTGCGATCGCGGCCAGCCCCTGTTGCTCGATTTTTGCATTCCACATCGTCGCCAGTGCGCGTTCACGGGCATCGCGTCCGAATAGCGGCGGGTTCGGGACGGTGTCTTCAAGATACTGGCAGATCGCAAGCGCTTCGGTGATCTTTGTGCCGTCGTCGAGTTCGAGGACCGGTACGGTGCCATCGGGGTTGATCTTGAGAAACGCTTCGCCGAGCTGCTCGTTTTTCATCAGGTCGATCTGCACGGCAGGCAATTCGATGCCCTTCTCGCACATGAACAGGCGCACGCGGCGCGGGCTCGGAGCCGGACTGCAATCATAGAATTTCATCAGGCCTGTCCTTTCTTCGTTGACTTGCTTCGCGCGGAGCGAATCGAATCCGATGTCTGGCCGAACAGTACCTTGCGGGCTGCCTCGTCGGTCAGTTCCGGGCGTTTCCAGTCGCTGCCAAGGTCGATGCCGCGTCTGACTGCCGGACGCGCCTTGAGGGCATCGAACCAGCCCCTCAAGTTCGAAAATTTATCGAGGTCGACGCCAAGGCGTTTGTAGGCCATGACCCAGGGAAACGCTGCAATGTCTGCAATGGAGTAATCGCCGCCGAGGAAGTCACGGTCCTCCAGTCGCGTATCCATGACGCACAGCAAGCGATCGTATTCGTTTCGGTAACGCTCGAGCGCATAGGGTACGGGTTCGAGCGTGTAATTGACGAAATGACTGAGCTGTCCGGCCATCGGCCCGAGGCCGGCCACCTGCCAGACGAGCCACTGGATGACCTCGTAACGTGCCTTGAGCCCGGACGGCATCAATTTTCCGGTTTTTTCAGCCAGGTACATCAAGATCGCCCCGGACTCGAACACGGAAATATCCTGTTCGCGATCGACGATCGCCGGCATGCGGTTGTTCGGGCTGATTGCCAGAAACTCCGCAGAAAACTGGTCACCGCGGCCGATATCCACCGGCACGACGTGGTACGGCAGCGCGCATTCCTCCAGCATGATGGAGATCTTGCGCCCATTTGGCGTCGGCCAGAAATAAAGATCGATCATGCACGCCTCCGGTTCATCGCCTGCGAGTGCCGTGCAATACTATCAGTGGAAAGTCGAGCCGGATGCACCGGGGCATGAAAGAGACCTATAAAAGTGTCACCTGAGCTTGCAGGTACAACGTTGGTTACGCCGGATGGTCATCGCATTCATGTGACCCGGTGGCAAGCATCGGGCGGCGCAGCGCCGGCTGCCGTTGTGCAGGTTCTTCACGGACTCGGCGAACACCTGGGACGATACGAACGATTCGCAAACGCCTGTTGCAATGGCGGGTTCGCGGTGATCGGGCACAACCATCGCGGTCACGGGCCGCACGCTGCGGCGGGGGAACTCGGGCATTTCGCCGATTGCGACGGCTGGAACAAGGTCGTGGACGATGCGATCGCAGTGCAACGTTTTGCAGTTCGCACCTGGGTGGATACACCTCATGTGCTGCTGGGCCACAGCATGGGGTCGTATATCGCTCAAAGTGTCGCCGCGCGTGAGACGGACCGACTGGCGGCACTCGTGCTGTCAGCCTCGACACTCAGTCCCCGGCTGCAGTTGCGATCCGCACGCGTCCTGGCCCGGCTCGCGATCCGGCGTCATGGGGGCAGGCATCGCAGCGCATTCCTCAATCACTTGGGCCTTGGCAATTTCAACCAGCGATTTGCGCCGAATCGCACCGATTTCGACTGGTTGTCACGAGTCGATGCCGAAGTCGATCGATACATTGCCGATCCACTTTGCGGTTTCATGCTGTCGAATCGCTTCTGGCACGACCTGCTGGGCGGTCTGCTGGACTTGTCCTCGCCCGAAACATTGCGCCGTATTCCGCGAGCGTTGCCCATCCTGATTACCGGCGGTGAAGTCGATCCGGTGGGTGGGGAAAAGGGAATGACGCAGTTGGCGAAGGCTTACGAACGGACCGGGCATGTCAAGGTAACGGTGAAGATGTATCCGGGCGGGCGTCACGAGATGTTGAATGAGACGAATCGCGAGGAGTTTACGCGCGATTTGTTGCAGTGGATTGAGGGTGTCGTTGGTCGGTGAATCGCCCGTGATACGGGCTGCTACAGTAGGAGCCCGTATCACGGGCGATATCCGACAGCCCGTCGATTACCATCGCAGGAGCGCGCCGCGCGCGCGAATGGGGTGTTTTCTATTCGCGCGCAGGGCGCGCTCCTAAAGGGATTTTTTCAGGTCGCGGAGGAATTCCTGCAGTTCGGGTCCGTCGAAAAAGCGTAAACCCGCTTTGTGAAATCTTGCGACATCAACAGCAGCCGGCACTGAATAGTACCGGCCCGCTTCTTCCTGCCTGGTGCCGACAACCGTCTCGCCGCGCTCGATTCTATTGACCGTATCCACCAGCAGCCGGCAGCCGGACGGATAAAGCGCCAGGACATTCGCCAGATACGATCGGCCAGGCTCCGCAACCACCTCCGCCCGCCCGATGACCGGCCCGGTATCGATCGTACCGTCGACAATCCAGTGCGCTGTCGAGCCAATGATCGGCTCGCCATTCAACATTGCCCAGAACGTTGCCATCACACCCTTGTATTCCGGCAGCAATCCGGAATGCAGGTTCAGCACGCCAAACTTCGGAATTGCGATCGCCGCGTCCTGCAGGATGCGGCGGTAGCGAACGGCAATGATAAGGTCGGGTTGCCAGTCGGAAATTTGTGCAAGTCCCTCTGTGGAATTGGGTCGAACCAGTTCCTGCAGTTCATGGCAAACGCGCACGGCCAGTTCCGGGTACGACAACAAACAGTGCCTGCGTGCTTCCATGTTGGTCGAAAGAACGTCGCCGAGCGCATCCTCAAAGCGCATCAAAGCCGTAAGTTGCTCCGGCGTTCCGGTCGGCGATGCAACGTCGCCTGACAGCAGGATCGAGAATCGATGTTGCGGCATCGCAGAAATGAGCAGCGACAATGCAATATTGCTGGCGATGTCGCGATGTCCGAGCAGCAGGATTCTCATGTACGCATGATAGGTGATGGGGTGGAATCCGCGCAGCACTTCGCACACTGACACGAAAAAGGCGCCCTTCATTCGAAGGGCGCCCTGGTTTCTTTCCTGCCTTACTCCTTTCCTGGCTGATTCGCCTGGAAAGACCCCGGCTTGCCAGAATGCCGGCTAGTCGAAGTCCGCCGTCAATCGCAGGTACCAGAAACCGCCGTCAATACCCCACGGTGTGGTATCGGCATACAGGTTGCCTGAATCGATGATGCCACCGGCATTGAAGAGATCCGCTGCTCCCTCCTCGTCCAGGATGTTGTCGGCACCAAGCGCAACAGTGAAGCGCTCTGCGAAGGTGTATGCGGCCTCGACGTCGAAGATCCAGGTACCGCTGTAGCAATGGTCGAGGAGTGAAGCGCAATCAATTGTGTAGTCGGTGCCGTCCGGACCGCGCGGGGTCGGATCGCCGCCGAACGACTGCGAGTTGATCCAGTCGTCATAGAAGCTTGCACGAACGAGGAAACGGAAATTGTCGAAGTAGTGGTTGTAGGTAAAGACACCGCGGTGCTCGGGGTTCTGCCTTTCGAGGTCCAGCACCTTGTCCCGACTCACCTCGTTGCCGGCGCTCTCTACTTCAGTTTCCGTCCAGTTCCAGGCCGCCGTCAGTGCCCCGGTTCCGGCCGTGCCGAAGTCGGTATCCCAGGTCAATACGACATCGATGCCCTGCGTGGTGGTTTCGAAGTCGTTGGTGTAGAACGTTACAGACGAGAGGTCGGCTGCACCCGGAACGCCAAGTTCCTGCAGACACAATGCCAGGTTGCCATTCGGATTGGCCTGCGCATTCGGGCAGTTCAGGCCCGGATCGATCGGCTCATTGGTAATGTCGATCGTGCCGGTAAATGCGATACGATCGTCCAGATTGATCCAGAAGTAGTCCGCCGTAAGGCTCAGTCGGTCCGCAATATCCCAGACAAAGCCGACCGAATAGTTCATGGATTCCTCCGGCGACAGCACTGTGCCGCCAAGAGCCATCGCAATCGGGTTGGTCGGCGGTATCTGCCCGCTCTGCGCAAGCTCGCCATTTACCAGGATCGTGGACACCTTGGTTACATTTTCCTGGCCAGGCGTCGGCGCACGAAAACCGGTATTCCAGGAACCGCGCAAAGCAAGATCGTCAGTGACTGCCAGGCGCAGCGCAACCTTGCCGTTGGTCGTATCGCCAAAGCTCTCGAAATCTTCATAGCGAACGGCGACGGAACCCGTCAATCGATCCGTGATATCCGTTTCAGCTTCTACGTAAACGGCAATGTTGGAGCGACCGAAGTTACCGGCCTGCACGGGGCTGAAACCGGCAAAACCGTTTGCGCCGATACTGAGATCCGGCAGCGGCGTCACACCGTCGCTGTAGAAATTCGTGCCGTTACCGCTCTGGAACGCAAACCGCCCGGCCTGCCACGAGCTCGTTTCCCCGATGATGGTTTCGAAGATCTCGTCACGATACTCCGCGCCGAACGCGAAACTCACGTCGGAGGCAAACATGTCGACCTTGAACGGGTAGACGAAATCCAGGTTCACGTTGACTTCCGACTGCACGTACGAACCCACGTTGAAGTCGCGCTGCAATTCTCCGTTAACAATACCGTCCGGCCCGAGTGAGGGATTGATCGTATTGTTCAGGAAGAAATCTACCTTGTTGCGACCGTAACCGCCGCTGAAGTCATAAGACAGGCCGTTAGCCATCTCGCCACGCAGGCCGCCAACGACACTGACGTCCTGCAACTGGCCGCCGAACTGCGGCGTAAATCCGCCCGGTGCAATGTCGTTCAGCAGCCAGCAATTAGCTGGCAGAGCCTGTCGCGCCGCGAAGTCTGTTGCCACTGCCGTCGCGTCCAGCGGCACACCATCGCCGCCCCCTCCCGGACTGGCCAGAGCCGGGCAGTTTGAGGTGTAGTTCGTTATGCCTTGCTCGAAATTTGTGTCGGCGATGGCGCGCACGCCGTTGGCGGTAAACACGCCATCGCGATTGTTCGGGTTGCGATAGAAAAAGCCGCCTTCCGTTTCACGTCGTCCGATGTTGCCGAACGCGTAGAGTTCCTGCGATTCGCCGAGCTGGACTCCCATGTTGGCGAAGACGTTCCAGTTGTCGCGGGTTTCCGGCTGGCCCCAGACCTGGGCATAAGGCTGGCGCACGTTTGCCTGTTGATCGGGCGACCCTGATGCGATCAGAGTCGCGGCATCGGTGCGTTGAATCGAACGACTGGTCGCATCCTGCTCGCTCCATACGCCGGTGACGTTCAGGAACCCATCGTCGCCAAGCGCAAAACCGGCGTTCGCGGCGAGCTGATACAGCGTGCCGTCGCCTTCCATGAACTCGCCGGTACGTGCTTCGACGGTAAAGCCCTCCGCATCGTCGCGAAGTATGAAGTTCATGACGCCGGCAATGGCGTCCGACCCGTACTGTGCCGCTGCGCCGTCACGCAACACTTCCACCTGCTTGATGGAAAGAGCGGGTATCGCCGAGAGATCCGCGCCTTGCGAACCTTCGTTCAGCGAACTGCCGAGTTCTGCGATGACAGCCGCACGGTGACGGCGTTTGCCGTTCACCAGCACGAGCACGTTGTCCGGCGGCAAACCGCGCAAGGTGGCAGGCCGCACCAGCGTCGCCGCATCGTCAATCGAATGCGACTGGACGTTGTACGAAGGCACCGTGTTTCTCAGCAGCTCGTTCAAATCGTTCGCGCCGATATTGACGAGCTCCTGGCCGCTGATGACATCGATCGGGACTGCCGAATCCGAGGCGCTGCGCTCGGAACGACGGGTACCAGTTGTAATGATTTCCTCGATTGCTTCGTCTGCCGCCTGCTGCGCCAGCGCGACGGGAGCCATAGTCGGCGACGCGAACAGAATGACAGTGGATAGAATCAGGAAACCGGACACTTTGGGCATGCTAATCATTTGCTATCTCCCCCGAGGAGTGCGTGGTTGCCGAGTTTCGGCAAATAGCTTTCACATGCGAGCATCGAACGCCCTGATTCCAGCACTGTCCGAGGTGAAAGGGAAGATGGCCGGGGAGCCGAAACGACTTTTTTTTAGTTTCTCGAGAAAGGGACTGTGGGGCCGGAGCAACGGCATCTCGACATCGCTGCCGTGCAGTATGCCGGGAGTTTTAGCCGCCACGGCACTTCGGGTTGACGCCAGCGTGGTAACGTTGCCACGGCAAAATTGCAGGGTGGGAGGCCACGGTGCATAACAGGCAATGCCGGTTAGCAGGGTTGCTGCTGGCCGTTTCCGGGGCGGTGAGTAACGCGGCAGAGACCGGTCACCGGGTTCTGTCGCTGACACTTGCGGACCTGGTCAGCGACCCGGCTGCCCTGCAGGTCGGGTCGGCGCTGTCAACGGACGAAATCCTCGAATGGCAAATGTATGTGCCGGCCGACTACGATCCATCGCGTCCGTCCGGACTTCTGGTCTACATCAGCCCGACTCGATCCGGCGATATTCCACGCAGCTGGCGGCAGGTACTGGACCGTCACAACGTAATCTGGATCGCGGCCGATCGGTCCGGAAACAGTGAACTTGTTGCGCGACGCCTGATTCTGGCACTGCTGGCAACCTCGGCAGCGCGCAAGCACTACGCAATCGATGCGGAACGCATCTACATCTCGGGACATCGTAACCCGGACGCCCATGATTTCGAGGAGGCGTTGTTGTACCTCGACTCCCGCATCCAACCGCGGCAGCAGACTTTTTGACTTACAAAAAAAGGGGCACTTTGCAGTGCCCCTTGATTGTTGCTTACTAACGTAGCTGATTTATTCGAAATCAGCGCGTACGCGGAAGTACCAGAAGCCACCTTCGAAGCCGAACGGTGTTGTCGTCGAATAGATATTGCCGTTACCGATGGTGTTGTCGAGGTTGTTCTTGTCTATTGGACCAAACTCGTCAAACACGTTCTGGGCGCCAATAATGGCCGTCCAGTTGTCGGTGACGCTGTATGCCGCTTCGATATCGAAGATCCAGTGATCGGGATAGCAGGCATCGCGAATCAACACGCCGCCGCTCGGTCCCGGATTCGGGCGAGCTTCGCAGTCGATCGTGTAACCGGTACCATCCGCACCGCGCGGGGTGGGGTCACCACTGAAATCGCCGGAGTTCCAGGAATCGTAGTAGCTGGCGCGTACCAGGAAGCGGAAGTCACCGAGGAAGTGATTGTAGGTAAAGATGCCGCGATTCCTGGGATTGAAGTTTTCAAGATCCAATACCCGGTTACGCGACACTTCCTCACCTGCATCATCCACTTCGGTTTCAGTCCAGTTCCAGGCCGCTACGAGGCTGCCGCTTCCTGCATTGCCCCAGTCACGATCCCAGGTAGCAACGAGGTCGACACCGGTAGTGGTCGTTTCGAAGTCGTTGGTATAGAACGACACCGAACTCAGGGTGCTGGCACCCGGCACACCCAGCTCCTGCAGACACACGGCGAGGTTGGCATTCGGGTTTGCCTGGGCGTTCGGACAATTGACGCCTGCCGGTACCGGTTCGCCAGCAATATTGATGGTGCCCGTTGCCGCGATACGATCGTCGAGTTCAATCTGGAAGAAATCGAGGGTCAGGTTCAGTGAATCGCTGACGTCCCAGACGATACCGGCCGAGAAGTTGGTTGCATCTTCAGGCTGCAACTGCTCGCCACCGAGGAACTGCGCGATCGGATTGGTCGGCGGGATCTGACCCTGCTGCTGCAACTCCCCCTGTACCGTGATGGTCGACACCTTGGTCACGTTGGACTGACCCGGTGTCGGTGCGCGGAAGCCGGTACTGGCGGATGCCCGCAGTGCGAACGCGTCTGTAAGTGCCCAGCGCGCCGACAGTTTGCCGTTGGTGGTATCGCCGAAGTCTTCGAAATCCTCGAAGCGAACGGCGGCAGCCAGCGTGAAGTTGTCGACAATGTCCGCTTCAACTTCTGTATAGAAGGCAATGTTCGAACGACCGAAATCGCCGGCCTGTACCGGGCTGAACCCGGCAAAGCCGTGCGCACCAACCGACAGGTCGGGCAACGGTGTCACGCCGTCTGAATAGAAGTTAGTGCCTTGACCACTCTGGAAGGCAAAACGCCCTTCGGCCCAGGAGTTCTCTTCGCCCAGGGTGATCTCGAACACTTCGTCGCGATACTCCGCACCAAACGCCACGTTGATGTCCGAAGCGAACATGTCGTTGGCGATCGGGTACACGAAGTCTGCGTTGAAGTTGGTCTCGGTCTGTATGTAAGAGCCGATGTCGAAGTTGCGCTGCAATTCACCGTTGACGATGCCGTCCGGTCCAAGCGCCGGGCTCCAGGTATCGTTGAGGAAAAACGCAACGGCGTTACGACCGTAGCTTGCACTGAAGTCGTAAAACAGCCCGTTGTTCAACTCGCCGCGAATACCGCCGACGATGCTGGCGTCGTTCAGCTTGGCGCCGAATGCCGGCGTATAACCACCCGGAATGACCTGGTTCAGTAGCCAGCAGTTCGCGGGCAGCGCGGCAATTGCCGCGTTGTCGGCCGCTACCACCGCCGGATCCAGCGGCACACCGTTGCCGCCCGAGCCGGGGCTCGGCAGCGCCGGGCAGTTGGAGGTTATGCCCTGGTCGCCGCGTTCGATGTTGGTATCGACGACAGCGCGAATGCCGTTATTGGTGTAAACGCCTGCACGATCGTTCGGGTTGCGGAAGAAGAAGGCGTCTTCCGTTTCCCGACCGCCGACGTTGCCGAACAAATACACTTCCTGGCTCTCGCTCAGCTGGATGCCGGTGTTGATGAACAGGTTGAAGTTATCTCGATACTCCGGGGCACCGTAAGCCTGCGTGATCGGCTGGGCGATAGCCGTGTTACCGGCATCGATAAGCACCTGCGCGTCGGTTCGCTGTGCGCTACGGGTGGTGCGGTCCTGTTCCGAGTAGGTGAAGGTGACGTTGGCGAAACCGTCCGGTCCGAGCGGCAGACCCGCGTTGGCTGCAATCTGGTACAACTGCCCGTCGCCTTCGAAGAATTCGCCGGTGCGTGCTTCAGCCGAAAAGCCCGAGCGATCTTCCTTCAAATGAAAGTTGATCACGCCGGCAATGGCATCGGAGCCGTACTGAGCGGCGGCGCCATCACGCAGGATTTCTGTCTGGCGAATGGCCATCGCCGGAATGGCGGAAATGTCCGCGCCCTGCGAGCCAGCTGCCAGCGAACCGCCCAGTTCCGCGATAACGCCGGAACGATGACGACGCTTGCCGTTGACCAGGATCAATGAATTGTCCGGGGGCAGGCCGCGCAGGTTGGCGGGTCGCACCAGTGTCGCGGCGTCGGAAATCGATTGCCGGGTCACGTTGTAGGACGGCACGGTGTTGCGCAACATGTCGTCCAGGTCGGTTGTGCCCATGTTTTCGAATTCCTGGCCCGTGATCACGTCGATCGGGACAGCCGACTGGCTTTCGGTGCGCGCCGCGCGCCGCGTGCCGGTCGTGATAATTTCCTCGATCGCCTCATCGGCGCCCTGAGCAAGGGTTACCGATGACATACCAGGTGCAACCAAAATTAGCGCAGAAACAGGCAAGATGACCCTAAAGAGCTTAGGAATCTTAAGCATGTGCGTACTCCCCCGTGTTTTGATGTCTCATTATTTAACGCACCGATCGTTGCGGTTTAGACAATGCCGCAGGTGCGCATCAGCGAATTGAACCACTGTCGGCGTCGAAAATAAAGCCTAAATTAGTTTCATGCGGAATTATTGTAGCAACATCACAACAATTTGGCGCACGGAGAGGCCTTTGCAAATCCTTGCCAGCAAACGCTCTATCTGGACCAACGATTTATATCGTTGCGTGTAAGCAACAGCTATTCTGCGGCCGGCAGTCGATTTAAGACGAACCTTTGTCCGTCACCGAACCCGCCTTGCGAAATCGCGATAATACGGATGCCGCTTCCAGCATGACGAGCAGGCTGGTGATCAGAACTATGGCGTCGATCGCCACCAGCAGCCAGTTGCCATCGCGGTAGAACTCGAGCAATTTGACGACGCCGGCCCAGAACGAAATAAACAGCACGAAGACCATCGGCAGCATGGTGTAGCGCGCCGGGCGACCCAGTTTGATCAGCATCACCGTGATGATCAGCAGCGTAATGCCGGCCAGGATCTGGTTGGTCGAACCGAACAGGGGCCAGATGATGAGCCCGCCGCTGCCGGACCCGCCGCCCGCGCCGAATGCGAGCAACAGGCAGGCGCCGACCGCGATCAGGGTTGCCAGAACGCCCTTGTTGAGTGCGGGGATATTGTAGATGGCTCCCCACTCCTGGATGATATAGCGCTGCAGGCGCACGCCTGTATCCATGGTCGTCGCCGCAAACAGCACCACCATCGTCGCCAGCAAGGTCTGCGCTACCAGCACCGGAATGCCCCAACCGCTATGAATCAGGTTGGCGCCGCCGTCGATGAACGAACCCGCACCTGCCGATCCGAACTTGTCGTAGATCTGGTGCCACGCTTCCGGCGTTGCCGCGAGTAACGCACCGCTGACGGCCACGATAGTGATGAGTGCCAGTGAGCCCTCTCCGACCGCTCCGAGGTAACCGACAAAACGCGCATCCGGCTCTTTATCGAGCTGCTTCGAGGTCGTGCCGGAAGACACGATGCCGTGAAACCCGGACACAGCGCCGCAGGCGATGGTCACGAACAGCAGCGGAATCATCGACGGCGCGTTGTCGGGCAGCCGGTCGTTGAAGGCGGGTGCCGAAATATCCGGCATGACAAGCAACACGGCACCATAGAGAAGAAAAAGCCCGATGAAAAGTTGCATGCCGTTGATGAAATCGCGCGGCTGCAGCAGAACCCAGACAGGCAGCATTGAGGCGATGGCGGCATACGCGAACAGTATGAGAATCCAGTTCGACTGCACGGTCAGGCCAAACATCGCCGGGATCTCTATCGGCCAGACGCTACCGGCGTACACAGAGATATACAGCGCGATGACCGCCACGACCGTTACCGCAGTCAGATTGAAGTTACGGCGCAGGAGCTGGCCGACGATCAGCGCAGCGACAATCGCGAACCACGCGGGCATCACCGCGCCCGGTGTACCGACGAAAGCATTCGCAATGACCACGCCGAACACGGCATTGACCATCAGCAACACGAGAAATATCACAACCATCACCAGCGAGCGGGTGCGCTTGCCAATCACTGCCTCGGACAATGCGCCGATCGATTTGCCCTTGTGCCGGCTGCTCGCCCACAGTGCGCCGAAGTCGTGCACGCCGGCGAAGAATATGGTGCCGAAGACGACCCACAGCATGGCCGGCACCCAGCCCCAGTAGACGGCAATGGCAGGCCCGACGATGGGCGCCGCGCCGGCTACCGACGTGAAATGGTGACCCCACAGCACATACTTGTTGGTCGGAACGTAGTCGACGCCGTCGTTGATTTCATGTGCGGGGGTTACGAAATCCGGATCGAGCTGGAATATTTTTGTGGCGATAAACGTCGAATACACGAACCAGCCGAAGGCCATGCCGGCGATGCCCAGAATTACAATCGTGACGGACTGCATCGATGATTCCCCCCAAGGTAACCGGCTCAGCCTGCGCGGCGCCTATCCTGAAGTCGCTGGCTGTCAAAAGCAACCGCATCGACGCGCGCGGTGCCGTCCAGGTTCGCCATAGATCGCCCGTGATACGGGCTCCTACGGAGTGAGTTTTTGTAGCTGCAGGAAGCGATTTGTAGGAGCCCGTATCACGGGCGAATGAGAAAATCCCTGGCGCTAGCGCATTCGCGCGCAAGGGGCGCTCCTACAGCATGGACTTTTCGGCTTGTGCGTTGCGACTGCGGAGGAAGTGGCGATAGGCGCGATACGTAACCCATGCAATCGCTGCGATTGCCGCAAGCACAATTACCCAGCGCATCAGTACAGCCGCGAGGGCGAGGTCCTGCACAGGCAGACTGAGATCGTAGGACGAGAATTCAGTGGCGCGGTCGCTCATCCAATGCCATGCGCTGTGCGCCAGGATGGCGGACAGGATAATGGTGCCAATGCGTTCGGCACGCGGTGTGCTGAAGGCCAGATTCAGTAACGGCACGGCAAGCAGTACGATGAAAATCTGTCCCAGCTCCACGCCCAGGTTGAACGCCAGCAGCGACGTCAGCAGGTGCGACCCGGCAAATTGCAGCGTCTCGCCCAACGCAAACGAAAATCCAAAACCATGCACCAGCCCGAATGCAAAGGCGACGATCCAGCGTCGTTGCCAGCGCGTGCCGATGATGTTCTCCAGCGCCATGTAAACGATGGACGCCGCAATGAGCGTTTCGATCAGCGAGGGAAACCAAAGTGCCTTGGGAACGATGCCGAATGCGGCCGACCCCAGCGTAATCGAGTGCGCCACCGTAAATGACGTAATCAGCACAATCAAAGGGCGGATGCGGCGGAACGGAATGATGAGGCACAGAACGAACATCAGGTGATCGAAACCCTGCAGGATGTGCTCAAAGCCGAATACCACGAAGCGGGAAAACGCGTGCTGCCAGCGCGGGTCCAGGCGGACCAGTCCCGGGTTGCCGGAGAACTCGAAGACTCGTTCAGCGCCGCTTGGGGTCACGAAACGCAATACCGTGACAGTACGAATTCCAAGGCGCGACAGTTCCGTGTCGATCGAGAACTCGGACTGCGCAGACAGGACAGGTACCTCGATCAGGACATCGAGCAGGGCCTGGGTGGACACCAGGCGCGTGTCATCGGGCAAAGGCGGTCCGGTCACCGATTCGCGAGCCGTCTCGAAGGTGCGAAAGGACGCATCGGACGGTAAAGCGATGCGGGCGGCCGAAATGTGCTTTTCCGCGAGCCGCCGATCCCCCTCGTAAAGCTCTATGCCATTGGCGATCCATATCTGTGCCGCGTCGCGCAGCATGCTGTCCGACGCCGGAATATCGAGATAACCGGGTCCGTATGTTGGAAACTGCAGGTCACGCATCGCTTCCAGCGGTACCCTGACCAGCAGTTCCAGCCGGTCACCCTCCGGCTTGAGCCATGCCTGCACGACGACGTCGGTCGGAATTTCGTGCGCGGAGGCACCGTGTGGCGCGAGCAACGGCCCGCCGGCCGCCAGCAGCAAGACGATGATGGAAACCAGCGGGTGCCTGTTGTTTTGCATATATTCGGTCGCGCGCATCCCGCTGGCGAGCGGTGTGCCGCCTGGCATTAATTGTTTTGCACGATGTGACAGGTGTGGGATGTCTTAACACAGCATAGTATACTTCGAGCCGCTCGCAGGCAGCTTAGAATCAGAACATTCCGGGGGGAATTTGCATGCCGACGCGAAAGTTCATGTTGCAGTCAATGGCACTGGTCGGCGTGTTGATTGCGCTCGGCCTCGGCCAGCGCGCTCTCGACAACACAGCACAGGCAACAGGACAGGCAACCGGCAAGGAAGCGCCGCTGTTTGAAGTCGATCCATTCTGGCCCAAACCGCTGCCCAATCACTGGGTTCTCGGCATGACCATCGGGCTCGCGATCGATTCGCGCGATCACGTATACATCGTTCACCGGCGCGATACATTCAATGAACGCACCGAGATAGGCGCGGCCACCGATCCTAAAACCGGCGATTGCTGCATTCCTGCACCGAACATTCTCGAATTTGACCCGGCCGGCAACCTGGTCAACCATTGGGGCGGCCCCGGTGAGGGATACACCTGGCCGGCCTCGAATCACGGCGTGACCATCGATCACAAGGACAACATCTGGATCGGCGGCAACGGCGCAACCGACTCACATATCCTGAAGTTCACCAAGGATGGCCGGTTCCTGGAACAGTTCGGCGAAGCCGGACAGGAAGCGAACAGTCACAGCGCCGAGCATTTCGCCGGCGTTGCGGAAATTGCGTTCGATGCCGAAGCCAATGAAGCGTACGTCGCCGACGGCTACCGCAACAAGCGCGTGGCAGTTCTCGATGCGGATAGCGGCGAACTTAAACGTTTCTGGGGCGCTTACGGCAATGAACCGGACGATGCGGACCTCGGCCCTTACGATCCGAAAGCACCGCCCGCGCAGCAATTCCGCAATCCTGTACATTGCGCGCAACCTTCGAACGACGACCTGGTCTACGTATGCGACCGCGTCAACAATCGCATCCAGGTGTTCGAAACCGATGGCACCTTCGTCAAGGAACAGCGCATTGCGCCGGAAACACTGGGTGACGGAGCGGTATGGGACATTTCTTTTTCACACGACCCCGAGCAACGGTTCATCTATCTTGCTGACGGCAAGAACATGAAAATACACATCATGGAGCGTGAGTCCCTCGAGATCCTCACTTCGTTCGGTGACGGCGGGCGCAACCCCGGGCAGTTTTTCGCTGTGCATAACATCGCCACCGATTCGAAGGGCAACATTTATACGACGGAGACATACGAAGGCAAACGCTTGCAGAAGTTTGTCTACAAGGGCATGGCTCCGGTCACGACGGCGAATCGCGGCACACCGTGGCCGGCCAACCGGAAATAACGGGCGACTTCCGGAATGCCACTCTTACTCGTACCACATCGCAGGTAGCATGGCAGTGAATCCCAGACTTTCCCGCAGGCGCTTCATCAAGGCGATTATTGCCTCGAGTGCGGCCGCCGCAGCCAGCAACGCGGGCCTGCGAGCCGCGTTTGCACAGGATCGCCCGAGCGGCGCCGTCGAACGCCTGATCTCGATCAGCATCAACGGGCGCACAAGGCGTGTCGATGTGCTGCCGCAGGAAACACTGGCGTACACCTTACGCTACAAACTGGGACTGACCGGCACCAAGATCGGCTGCAATCGCGGCGAATGCGGCGCCTGCACCGTGCTGATCGACGATGTCACAAACTATTCCTGCTCTACGCTGACGCACAGCGTGCGTTCGCGCAATGTCCTGACGGTCGAAGGACTGCAGGATGCGAGCGGGCAGTTGCATCCGGTGCAGCAGGCATTCATCGATGAACTGGCACCACAGTGCGGATTCTGCACACCGGGCCAGATCATGGCGGCGGTCGGCCTGTTGCGAGCCAACCCGCAACCGTCGCGGGAGGAAGCGCGGCAGGCGATGTCCGGCAACCTGTGCCGCTGCGGTGCCTACGACAATTATCTGAATGGTGTTATGCGCGCGGCAGGGCAAGATACATGAGCAACTACCGACACATCGGCAAGGACTTCGTACCGCCCGACATTGTGGGCAAGGTCACGGGCAAAGCGAAGTACGCGGAAGACTTCAGCGCCGATGGCATGGTTTTCGCGCGTGTTTACACAAGCCCGATGGCTCACGGCCGCGTCACGAACATCGACACGTCTGCAGTCCTGGAAATGGATGGTGTCGTCGGTATTCTCACGGCGGACGACCTGCCGCCGGTAGAGGCGCCGAATGCGCCGATGCTGACTAATTCGCCTGCTTACGTCGGTGAACCGATACTCGCGGTTGCCGCGCTCGACGAGAAAACCGCCGAGGACGCCCTGGCACTTATCCGGGTCGATATACAGCCGCTGCCCTATGCCGTCGATCCACTCGACAGCCTGGTTGTCGGTGGTCCCGATGCTCGCGAGGAAGGCAATGTTTACGTGCGCTCGCGGGAAGGCTCCGGCTTTCGTACCGTCAAGTGGACGCGCGAGCAGATCGATGAATTCCGCGCCGGCAAGGAACCGACGGGGGAATCCGTCAGCGAATGGAGCTACGGGGATCTCGACCAGGGTTTCGCTGCTGCAAAGGTAATTATTGAAGAGCCCTTCGTAACAGTCGGCTACGCGCATATGAGCATGGAACCGCGCACCGCCATGGCGTACTGGCAAAACGGTGTGTGCTACGTGTATGGCTCTGCGCAAAGCCAGAGTTTCATGATTCCGGGACTGGCAAATCTGCTCGGCATCGAACAGAAGGATGTCGTCCTGATCAGCGAAAACACGGGTGGCGGCTTCGGTTCGAAGATTGGTGCCTATCCAATGATGGCGTTGCCGGCCTGGTTCTCGAAAAAGATCGGCCGACCGGTGCAGTTGCGCATTACGCGCGAACAGGAATATTACCTTGGCTCGGCCAGGGTCGGCTTCCAGGGCTGGATCAAAGTCGGGTTCGCCGCCAATGGGCGTGTGACAGCAACCGACGTATTCATTGTCGAGGATATTGGGCCCAATGCGACCGGCGGCGACGGTTCCTCGGCGGGCGAGGCTGTTTCGATCGTGTACGACCCGGAGTCAATGCGTTTCCGCGGCGTGCCGGTATTGACGAACACGACACCGCGCGGTGCACAACGCGGTCCCGGGCAGAACCAGATCGCCGCCATCATGGCGCCGATCATGGACAAGGCAGCGAAGGAACTCGACGTCGATCGCCTGGAAATTCGCAAGATCAATGCCGCGCACCACGGGACGACCGTCTACGCAGACCAGGAACCGGTCACCAGCGCCTATATGAAGGAAGCGCTCGACATGGGCGCGGCAATGTTCGACTGGACCGGCAAGCGCAACAAGCCGCGGCGCAATGGCAGCAAGGTCATCGGGCTCGGCATCGGCCAGGGCTATCACTCGGCGGGCGCGACCGGCTACGACGGCCTGGTGCGCATTACTCCGGATGGCAAGATCCATTTGCACAGCGGCGTCGGCAATCTCGGCACCTATTCCTACGCATCGACCACGCGCAGCGCCGCCGAGGTGCTGAAGTGCGGCTGGGACAACTGCGTCGTTCATCATGGCAGCACCGAGGCGAACCTGCCGTGGAGTTCCTACCAGGCCGGCAGCAATACCTCGTTTACCCACCAGCGCGCCAACTATGTCGCCGCCATGGATGCGGTCAACAAACTGAAAGAAATCGCTGCGGCGACCCTCGGCGGAAGCGCGGCGGACTACGATATTGCGGATGAGCGGGTATTCCGCAGCGGCAATACGGGGCAGTCGATGTCCTACGCACAGGCGGCGGAACGCGCCGTCGAGTTGGGCGGCGCATACAGCGGCCAGACCTGGCCGTCCGACATTCACGAAGTCACACAGCGAGCGGTGCAGAACCTTGCCGGCAGCGGCCTGATCGGCGTCGCGAAAGACAATCTGCCGCAGGAAGGCGTCATACCGGGATTTGCGGTTGCATTCACCGAGATTGAGCTGGATCTTGAAACCGGCAAGTACGAAATTCTCGACTACGTCGGTATCGCCGAATGCGGCACGGTCATACACCCGCAGGGACTGGCGACGCAAATGAAAGGCGGTGCCGTGTGGGGCATGGGCATGGCGGGTCACGAGCGCCATGTATACGACCCGCAAAACGGTTTGCCGGCCAACGTTGGCTACCATCAGTGCGGCGTACCGACCTATCTGGATATACCGTCCAGCATGCGCACAGGTGCGGTTGACTTGCCGGACCCGCAAAGCCCGTTTGGCGCTCGCGGTATCGGTGAACCCGCGATGGGCTGTTCGGTGGCCGCCGTAACAGCGGCCGTTGCCGATGCACTGGACGGCCACGTCTTCAATCGCACACCGATTTCGGCCGACATGATTCTCAATCATGTCGCCGGACGACCGCAGTCGTTCAAGCCGCTGCAAACCAACAATTACTGAGGTAGCGATGGCTTCTTTCGATGTCATGCCCGATATGCAGCTTTTCCAGCCGGCGGCGTTGGACGACGCATTGAACCTGGCCGACCGCTACCGTGAAAACGGCTGGCTGCTTGGCGGCGGTCAGGACACCTATGGCTGGCTCAAGGATCGTGCGAAGTCGCCACAGGCAATGATCGACCTTAACGGCATCGAGGAATTGCGCGGTATTCGCGAGACTGCCGAGAGTATCGAGATCGGCGCCGTCACGACCCTGATCGACGTCATTGAAGACGCTCGCCTGCAGCGCGATTACAGCCTGCTGGTGTCGGCGGCAAAGCGCGTCGCAAGTCCGCAGATCCGCAATGTCGGCACGCTCGGTGGCAATCTCGTGCAGGATGCGCGCTGCTGGTACTACCGTCGCGGGCTGGATTGTTATCGTGCCGGCGGCAATATTTGCTACGCGGACAGTCCGCAAGGCATGAATCGCGAGCACAGCCTGTTCGGCGCCAGCCGCTGCGTGGCAGTCAGCCCGTCCGACACTGCAACAGCTCTGGTGGCACTCGAGGCAACAATGGTGGCACGCAGCGTTGCTAGTGAACGCCAGATAGCGGCCGAAAAGTTTTTTGTGGGTCCCGACACCCACATTACGCGCATGACCTCACTGAAACCGGGCGAAATACTCACGGCCGTGCGGATCCCCGCGAAGTGGGCGGACAAGCATTTCTATTTCGAGAAAGTCGCCGACCGCAATGCCTGGGATTTCGCGCTGGTCAGCATTGCAGCTGCGATGTCGCTGGACAATGGCGTGGTCACGAACGCCCGGATCGTTTGCGGCGGCGTGGCCTGCACCCCGTATCGCCTGCACGACGTCGAGCATGCCGTTCTAGGCAAATCGCTGTCGGAAAATACCGCGACCGAGCTCCAGGGTCTCGCTAGCAAGGGAGCAAGACCCCTGAATTACAATCACTTCAAGTTGCCGCTGATGGAAAATCTCGTGCGACGAGCCATGCGGAGTTAACGCCGTGGATCTCGCTACATTCAAGAAAGATGTCTGGGGACGCGAAGTCATCCTGGGTGCATCCTGGGACCTGTTATGGCTGGTAGTCGTCGCGGCTTTCGTAATCATCGCCGGACATGCCATCGTCATGGCGGCACGGCGTCGGGCGCCGAAACCGTCGAGCGAAGGCGAGCGGATCGTTCGCCATAAAGGAGCCGACCGGCTTTTCCACTGGGTCATGGCCGCGAGCGTGTTGGTATTGCTCGTGACGGGCGTGTTCCCGATCATCGGCATCGAGTTTCCGTGGCTGGAGATCCACTGGATCAGCGGCCTGGTCCTGACGGCGGCGGTGCTATTCCATATCGTCCGCGCACTTTTCTGGCAACGGCTGAAATGCATCTGGATTCGCGGCCGCGATTTTCGCGAGCTTTACGATTCATCGGTAAAGCCCGGCAAGTATTCGATTGCGCAGAAGGCCATGCATGCCACTGTGACGGTGCTTGTCCTGCTGGTAATCGGCAGCGGGCTGGTCATGTTCGCATTGATCGATACGCCGTGGTGGGATCGAACGAATTCCATTTCGGAAGCAACGCTGGGCTGGGTATTCCTTGTTCATGGACTATCCACACTGGCGCTGATTGCCGTGGTCGCGCTGCACATTTATTTTGGGCTGCGACCGGAGAAGCTGTTTTACACGCGGTCCATGATCAGCGGCTGGATTTCCAAAGAAGAACTTGCGGCGAATCACGATTCAAAGCGCTGGTCTCCGGGTGAATCCTCGTCTTGACCCGACACCGGCTCCTCGCACACTTTTTCTTACAGCTTCCGACGACGGCACAAATGCTGTGATGGTTTCCTTGTCAGACAATATCGAAATATTCGAATCCGGCTACGAATTCCTGCTGGCTTACGCGGCGCAGGGACGTGACAGCGACGGCGGTGGCCCGTCGGAAGTTCGTACAGCGTTGACCGGCATGCAGAAAGCGGCTGGCGATATTGTCGCAGCGATGCAGGACGATAAGGATGATTTTGCCTGGGTGGTGGCTGACGATGCAGCTAAGGCCACTGCGGCCATTGTGCTGGTTCTCAAGCAGGACACGATCAGCTCGGAAATGGTCGACAACCTGAACGCCTCTATCCACTTGCGGGCGTTATTGACCGATCTGTTTCTGGTCAGCGAAGCGAAGGCCCGATGACCGGTTCGATCTCGCGGCGGCATTTTCTGCACCTGGTCGGAGCGGCCGGCGGCTCAACCGCGATCCTGCAGACAGGTCTCGCACTCGGGCTGCTGCCCGATACGGGCCCGCTGGCACTGGCAAAAATTCGACCTATCGGAAAAGCACGCAAACGAGTGCTGATTCTCGGCGCCGGCGTCTCCGGGCTTGCGGTTGCCTACGAGTTGGAACGCAAGGGCTACAAGTGCACCATCATCGAAGCTTCGAAACGCATCGGCGGGCGCATCCTGACACTGCGCCACGGCGACACAGTCGACGAAATGGGCTATGCGCAGGTCTGCGAATTCGACGATATGCCCAATCTGTATTTCAACGCGGGCGCCGCACGTATACCGGGACATCATCAGCATACTCTGCATTACTGTCGCGAACTGCGAGTCCCGCTGGAAACGTACGTCAACGATAATCGCAACGCCTACACGCAGGACGACAAGATGTTCGACGGCAGGCCGGTACGCGTACGTGAGTACATATCCGATGCCCGCGGCTTTATGTCGGAGTTGCTGCACAAAGCGGTAGACCGCAACGCATTCGAGATGCCACTGACCGCGGAGGACCGCGAGCGACTGTTGGCGTTCGCCACGACTTATGGCGACTTGGGCCCGGACGGACGCTATCGGGGCTCCGAAAGAGCGGGATACAAGTCCGGCGGATTCGTTTCGCATGGCGAACTCAAGCAGCCACTCGATTTTGCGGAAATACTGAAAAGTGACTTCTGGCGCTACCGCATGCATTTCAGCGAAGGTGGCGATCAGGCTATGCCGGTGATGCAACCGGTTGGCGGCATGGACAATATTGTGCGGGCATTCGTGCGCAACATCAAAAGCCCGATTCTCACCGACGCGCAGGTCCAGTCCATCGAGCTCGGGAACAACGCCGTCGATGTCGTCTATAACCATAAGGGAGAGCGACACAAAGTCAGCGGCGACTATTGTTTCAACTGTATTCCGACGCATCTTCTCTCCGGAATCTATAATAACTTCTCCCGCGACTACGCCGAGACTCTCGCAACGCTGGAGCGCGGGCACCTGTTCAAGATCGGTCTGCAGATGAAAGAGCGTTTCTGGGAAAACGAGAATATCTATGGAGGAATTTCCTGGACCAGCCAGCCCATCGAGCAAATCTGGTATCCGACCCATGGCATACACTCCGAGAAAGGCGTCATGCTGGGTGCATACACGTTCCGCGAAGAGCACGGAATGATGTTCGAGCGCATGAATCCGCAGCAGCGAATCGCATCTGCCATCGCACAAGGCGAGAAAATCCATCCGGGCTACGGCAGTTACGTTGAGTCAGGCGTCAGCGTCCCCTGGGCGCGCATGAATCATATGATGGGTTGCAATACACGCTGGAATGACGAACTGCGAGGCAGCAAATTCCGGCTTTTGCAGGAACCTGAAGGCCGGCATTACATGATTGGCGACCAGATCAGTTACCACTCCGGCTGGCAGGAAGGCGCTTTCGCATCTGCGCATCATGCCATGAACGATATGGACCGCCGCGTGCACGCGGAACTATCTCCTTCTGCGGCTGGCTAAAGAGATGCGCTCCGGAATTCGCGCAACTCGCCTGACTCTCATTTTGCTTGCGCTGCTGGTCGCTGCGTCGATTGCCAGCGCCGATGAGACGCCGGTGATACCGCCCGACATGTTTGTCTACTGCACTGTCTGTCACGGCGTAGAGCTGAAAGGCAATCACGTCATTCAGGCTCCGCGATTGAGCGGTATGCAGGCCTGGAACGTCGAGCTCCAGCTACTGGCGTTCAAGCGCGGTTGGCGCGGCACGCACGCCGATGACCTGGTCGGTATGGAAATGCAACCGATGGCAGCCATACTCTCGGACAAGGAAATAGCGGAAGCCGCCCGTTACGTCAGTGCGACGGTCTCCGAACCGCCGACTGTCACTATCATTGGCGATGCGCGGCGCGGCCGGGACCTTTACGCGACCTGCCAGGCCTGTCACGCCGCTGACGGCAATGGCGTCGAGGCGCTTGGCGCGCCGGCATTGACCGGTTTGAATGACTGGTATCTTGTTCGCCAGACACGTAATTTCAAGGATGGCACACGAGGCAGCCACAAGGACGACATTCGCGGCGCGCAGATGCGGGCCGCCGCGCAGGTTTTAGCCGACGACGACGCGATACAGGATGTCGTCGCCTACATCAACAGTTTGCGAAGTCGATAAGGGAACAAAACCATGAAAAGAATAGCAGCACTTGAAAGAACCACAGCAATCGGCATCTTGATCTTTGCATGCGCCTGTGCACAGAGCAGCGAAGTCACCCGTTATCCGTTGCCGAATAACTCGACATTTCCCATCGCTCAGGCGGTTGAGGTGTCAGCGGATACCACGCTGATCTGGCACAGCGGCACCGTACCCGGTCCCGCCAATGCCGAAGCAGAGCGCGGCACGCGCGCATACTGGGGCGATACCGAGGCCCAGTCGCTCAACGTATTCTCGCGCATGGAAGCATCATTCGAAAAGCTGGGCGTCGGCTTCGGTGACGTCGTCAAGATGACGGTATTTCTGGTGGGCGATCCGGAACTCGACGGCCGCATGGACTTCGACGGCTTTATGCGCGCCTACACGAAGTACTTCGGTACCGCAGAACAAAGCAACCTGCCGGCGCGCTCGGCGGTGCAAATTGCCGGGCTGGTCGCTGACGGCATGCTGGTTGAAGTCGAGGTGATCCTCGCCCGTCCAAAGTGAGATAACGCCAGCAATAACTCCGTAGGAGCGCGCCTTGCGCCCGCATGGAACGAGGTTGTTCGATGATGCATTCGCGCGCAGGGCGCGCTCCAACAGCGCATGACGCGGCACCTGTAGGAGCCCGTATCACGGGCGATTTACACGGCGTCAGCGACCCCCGTAGCGAACCGTTATGCCTGCGTAGAAATTCCTGCCCGGCGCCGGTTCGTAGTAACGACCGGCGAAGGCATTGATCCGGACATTGCTGTTGTATCGCTCGTCAAAAATATTGTTGATGCCGATATAGGGACGCAGCAGCCAGTCGCCGCTCTGGAATGTCTTGCTGGCGCGAATATTGGTGACGACGTAACTGTCTACAGCCACATTGTTCGCATTATCGGCGTACAGCGTGCCGGAAAATACGCCCTCCAGTTGGGCGTGAAAGCCGCGATCGTTGTCGTAACTCAGGCCGGCATACCCGAAATGTTCCGGTAATCCGGGCAATCGGGCACCGCTGAAGTCGTTACCGTTGTTGTCGATGAACTGCTCGAATACGAAGTCGGACCAGGTATAAGACAGGTCCGCCCCGAAACCATTCGGGCCCTTCCATGACATGGCCATTTCGACGCCGGTGCGTTCCGAGGTACCGATATTCGAATAAAAGGTGCGTCCCGGAAACGCCGGAAGCTCGAAAGAGATCAGCTCGTCTTCGAGGTCGATGCGAAAAACCGATACTTCGTAGTAGGCATTGGACTGCTCGCCCTTGATGCCGACCTCAAAGTTGTTCGCAAGTTGCGGTCGCAATGACTGATTGAAGCCGCCACTTGCGTCGGGGTTGGCGAGTTCCGTTGTCGTAGGAGTCTCGAACGCGCTGCTGAACGAGCTGAACAAGATGTGCTGGCCAAAACTGTAATTGATACCGAAGGAAGGACTGACTTCGCTGAAGTCGATGTCGCCCGAATCGTCACCGTCCACGAAAAAGCGATCACGAATCGCAAAGGTCAGTTCATCGTAGCGAAGCCCGGCTGACAGCCGCCAGTCGTCCGTCACCTCGTACTGGACCTGCGCGTAGATGCCCGTGCTGTCCACGCGCTCCTGCTGGTCGAAACCCAGCGCTCCCTCCACGCCCTGATCGTTGTCGAATCGTCGGCGATCGTCGTCCTGCCGATCGAGATCCATACCGATCGTCAGTCCGAGTTGTTCCGGAAACATTGAGCCAAAAGTGTATTGGACACCGGCACCGTAGAAAAACCGAGACAGATCGACGGCGCCGCCGGCAAGAAACGGCAGCTTGTTGCCAAAGTCGCGCCACACGTAGTAGTTCCTGAGCATCAGGTCGCCGTGCGAGCGTGGTCTTTCGTAAACAAGGCCCACGCGCTGTTGCGACAGATCCTCGCCGGCATTGAAAAGCACATTGAGGTCGCGGGCGGAACGTGGATCGGCTGCCGCCTGGGCGGCATCGATGCCGCCCGGGTCATCGGATTGCGGCTGGTCGGTGTGGTTGAACGCGAATGTCAACCGGTCGCTGTCGTTGAGACGCAATGCGGCTTTCGCATTGACCAGCTTGCCGCGCATCTTCGCCTGTTCCCGGTAGCCGTCGAGTTCCTGCGATGAGGCATTCACCAGGTAGTCCAGCGAATTCCACGTGCCGCCCGTCTTGAGCTGGTACCGTGAGAAGCCGAGTTCACCGCCAACGAGCACCCCTTCCACGAAAGTCGGCATGTCGCCCAGCTCGGTTTCGATGGCGATTACGCCACCGGACGCATTGCCGTAAAGTGCGGATGCCGGACCCCGCAGTACTTCGATGCTGCTCGTCGATCCTAGATCGATACTGTCTACTTGCGCCTGCCCGTCAGGCAGCGTTTCCGGGATGCCATCGACGTAGATTCGCACACCGCGAATGCCGAAACCGGCACGTGCGCCGAAGCCGCGCAGAGAGATTCTCAGATCCTGGGAATAGTTGTAACGGTTTTGCATGTAGAGGCCGGGCACGACCGCCAATGCCTCGTCGAGCCCCAGTTGCTGCGTGGCGTTCTGGATCCGGTCCTTGCCAATGAGTGACACCGAGCGTGCCGCGTTACGGACTGACGATTCGAGCCGCGTCGCTGTAACGACAATCTCGTCGAGTGCGGGGGTTTCGCTGTTCTGTGCCGCCACGGACAGCGACATCAATGCGCTGCAAAGAAACAGGGTCGTCTGCCGCCGGTCGGCGAACAGGGATATTTTCATGCGCTGCAGTCCTCCGCGGTCGTGAGATTTTCCGCGTCAGCAATGTTAACCCAACGGGGACTCGAACGCTGACATGCGAATCGGCGGCGCAACCTGAAGAAGGAGGCTCGAAAATAAAAAAAGCCGCACCCTTGCGGGTGCGGCCGGATGCGGCCGAATACGGCTTATCTCAAAATAAAAGCCTAGCGATGTCCTACTCTCACATGGGGAGACCCCACACTACCATCGGCGCTGAGCGTT
>JBBDJJ010000042.1:0-15779 GCA_040879925.1 Woeseia sp.
TCGCGGGCGATCATCGCCCGATCGCCCGCAATGCGGGCTCCTACAGTCGCACGATCAGGCTTGTGCAGAACTTCACTGGCCCGGATAATCAAGCCTCGCAAGGGCTATTAAGCAGGAGTTGTTGTAATGCGCTTATCCAGAAGTATTCCGTTACTCGCCATTGTGCTTGCTGCCAGTCTGATGTCAGTCGGATTCGCCCAAACAGCAGGCGCCAGCGTCATTTCCACGGAAGTGGCGATCGATTTGCACGAGCGTAATGCGCGCATCGAACGAATCAACTCGGTTCTTGCAAGAGACAATGTGCAACAAC
Source organism: Woeseia sp. (assembly GCA_040879925.1). GTDB lineage: Bacteria > Pseudomonadota > Gammaproteobacteria > Steroidobacterales > Woeseiaceae > IDS-8. The sequence goes on from JBBDJJ010000042.1 coordinate 311, forward strand.
AACTGGCGGCACTTGGCGTCGACCCGGCCGCCGCGCAGGAGCGCGTCGCTACGCTGAGCGACAGCGAACTGGAGTTACTGCAGCAACGCATGGACACACTACCTGCCGGCGCCGACAGTGCGTTGGCCGTCCTCGGAATCGTGTTGCTGGTCCTGCTCGTGCTGGAACTTGTTGGCGTCACGGATGTATTCAAATCGTTTTGATGGTCCGGCCAGTCGCGGAGCGGTGATTCAGCTTGTGGTTGCACAGGAAAACCATGCGCGTCGTTGCCGTATTGTTGCCGGCCGGAATGCTGTGCAGCTGCGCCGCAGACCCGTTCGGCGCTCCTGACCTTCGCGACTATCAGACGACAATCGAACTGGCCGACACGCCGTTCTTTCCGCAGGAAGACTATCAGTGCGGCCCGGCGGCACTGGCAACTGTGCTGCTCGACTCCGGCGTCGACGTCGATGCCGCCGAGCTGATCCGCAAAGTCTATGTCCCGGCCCGGCAAGGCAGTATGCAGCCGGAATTGCTGGCGGCGAGCCGTGCCTACGAGCGCATCCCCTATATTATTGCGCCGGAGTTCGCGGCCCTCATTGCCGAAGTCACCGCGGGGCGTCCGGTACTGGTCCTGCAGAACCTGGGCGTAGCGGCCGTGCCCGTCTGGCATTACGCCGTAGTAATCGGTTATTCCGCCTCTGCTGGCGAAGTGATTCTCCGTTCGGGAACGGAGCGCCGCCGCGTCACTCGCGCAAAGGTTTTCGAGCGCACCTGGCAGCGCTCCGACAGCTGGGGAATGATCGCCTTGCGCCCCGGAGAACTGCCGGCAAGCGCGACAACGGAACGTTACCTGCGCGCTGTGGCGGCCGTTGAATCGATCGGCCGCTTCGATCTGGCCGTGCCGGCCTACCAGGCGGCCCTGAGGCGCTGGCCTGACAGCCGGCTTGCGTATCTCGGTCTTGGCAATGCAGCCTGGGGCATGCAGCAACCGGCAGACGCCGAGCGCTGGTACCGACACGCACTCGACGTCGAGCCCGGCGACAGCACAACCCTCAATAACCTGGCAACGGTGGTCGCTGCGCAGGGACGATGTGACGAGGCCGCTACACTGATGCAGCGCGCCATCGATACGGCAACGGGTCACGATGCCATGCTGGCAATTCTGCAACAATCGCGCCTGGAGATGCAGAGCTGCGTGCCTGAATGATGCAACCCGGTATTGTCAATATCGCTCGTCGATTTCGCGGACCACCAAACTCGGCTAACGGCGGCTATGCCTGCGGACGGCTGGCCGCATTCATCGACGGTTGCGCCGAAGTTACGCTGCACCGACCGCCGCCGCTTGAAAAGGACCTGGTCGTTACACGCGAAGCCGACGAACAGGTCGCCTTGTACGATGGCAGCGACCTCATCGCCACTGCACGAGCGGCGGAACTGGCGGTGACGCAAGAGCGCTCGCCCACACATGTCGAGGCAACCGCCGCCAGCAGCCGCACTTTCGACGTGGCGATGCACAAACTGCCCATGTGTTTTGTCTGCGGGCCCGATCGCACCCCCGGCGATGGCCTGCGAATATTCTGTGGACCACTGGCCGCGGACGATACCGACTGGCGTGGCACCGTCGCCGCACCGTGGGTTCCTGAGCCGTATACCGCGGGCGATGACAATTCGGTTCGACCCGAATTTGTGTGGGCCGCCCTCGACTGCCCCACCGCTTACGCGGCCGGTTCGCCCGCCGGTTTCCCGACTATCCTGCTTGGCCGCCAGACGGTCAGGATCCTGCGGCTGCCGAAAGTCGGCGAAGGCTGCGTCGTTACCGCACAACTGGCTGGACACGAGGGCCGCAAATACCTGGCCACCGCTGCGCTGTTCGGCGCGGACGGCAGGGCCATCGCCGCCTGCAAAGCGACCTGGATCGAAGTGCAGCGCGACGTGCAACTGGGTGCCGCCTGATCCGGGCGGCCAATGAACGGTGGATTTACCCCTGCTCGAATTCGCTCATCCGGGCGGTGACTGGTCGTCGCCGCGGCACGTTACCATCTGGTAGTCGAGGCGACTTATCTCATCGGTTTGCGGCTGGCGCAGCCCGTAGATGAGGCGCGTGCGTTCTTCGATGCTGCCAAGTAAAGCGTTGCCGAGGCGCAAAGCCTCCATGGCTGCAGCGCTGCTGTATTGCGTCAGGTAGGTTGCGGCCAGGTCGTCGCGGTCGGCATTGAAGAGAGCCAGTGCTGTTTCATCGACGCTGTCCTGCTCGGCGATGAGGCGATCTTCGAGCGCCACGAGAGCCTCGGTGACCTCCGGCAGGAATTTTTCCGGTCGGTCGCAGGCGAAGTACATCAGGCGCTTGAAGGTGCGATACGCGAATTCCGTCGCTTCCTGGATTTGCCAGTCACGCGTAACGAAACGCGTTGCTTCGCCCTTGGTGAGATAACGGTGCTTGCCGAACGATGGTGGAATTGCATTGACGCCGAGTCGAAACGGTGTGAACGGGGTCGTTACCGAGCCGGTGGCGGCGATCCAGAGGGTGAGTAACTCCGATCGCTGGCCGTGACGCAATGCTGCAACCTGGCCATAGCCGGTCGAGTCCTTGGAGATGCGCGGATCCCTGACGATGTCGAGCATTCTGCGCAGGCTGATCGGCGCCAATTGTCGCAGTTCAGCTTCGATTTCGTTGCGCGGCCAGCGCACATCGGGTGTGCGGTACACGGCAGTTACATTGAACGGCAAGCCGGAGTCCGGCTCATACCAACCCTGCTCGATGGCGAATGAAACGAAATTCGCCGAACCCATGAAATCGGGGTGGTCCTGAAAATCGAGTGGAATGTCCTCGATATAGCCCGGGTAGGACATGCGCACGTCGTCCGGCCCGAGGCGTTCGGCAATCCACAAGCCTTTTCCACCGGCAAAGTTCAACAGCACCCAGCCTTCGTCGGCATCCGCGAACAGGTGCGAGTTACCGCCGTAAGTCGAATAGCCGTACTGGTCGATCAGTCGACCGACGATCTCCACTGCTTCGCGGGCACTGCCGGCTCGCTCCATGACCATGCGCGACAGGTCGCTGTAATTGGGACCGCGTTGCGGATTCGGTGTCATCGCGACCAGCTCGGGACGCGAGTCCGACCACACATCGCGGGCCGCGACATTTTTTTCATTGAGGCCGCCATTGGTCAACGGCGGCGGAAAGCCTTCATACTCGGAGTAGTTGACGGTCAGGTAACGCAAGGTGCGGGTTACCTGCGGTATGTCGATGAACTCACCCGGCATGTTTGCCGTTGCATCGACGCCTACGCGAACGGTGCTGCCGGACGCGTGGTCTCGCGCAGCTATAATCTCTATCCAGTGGCTGGATACTTCGTCGCCGGAGCCGCCGAGATAAACGCTGCCGTCCGCGGTCAGGTTCTTGCCGACATAAATAGCATAACTGGCCGCCGCCAGCGGCGGCTGCAGCGCAAGAATGGCGGCGCCGCATAACGCCAACAAGGGCCGCACAACCCCGCACACGCTCACGTTGAACGTCAGGCGTGCGAGCGTGCCGGGCATCATCCCGCTGGTGTCAGTTTCAGCAGGCGACCGCTATTGTCGTTTCGCCCGTCTTCCAGGATCCAGATCGCGTCGTCCGGCCCCTGCTCGACTTCGCGAATACGCTCACCCATATCGAAGCGTTCAGCCTCCGCCGCGGAGTCGCCGTCGAACTCAACGCGGATCAATGCCATGGACGACAGTCCGCCGAGGAAGGCGCTGCCTTGCCATTCAGGGAACAGCTCACCGGTGTAGAAAAGGAGTCCCCCGGGCGAAATCGCCGGTACCCAGTACACTTTCGGTGCTGCGAACTCGGGGCGTGTGTCGTGATCGGGGATTTTTCGGCCGTCGTAGTGATCGCCGTTGGATACGATCGGATAACCGTAGTTCTTGCCTTTGATGACGAGGTTCAGTTCATCGCCGTGCTGCGGTCCCATTTCCTGGTTCCACAGCTTGCCATCGGGCGCGAACGCCAGGCCGAGCGGATTGCGGTGACCCAGTGACCAGACCTCGGCCGCGACACCCTCCTGGTCGGCAAACGGGTTGTCCGACGGTATCGAGCCGTCGTCATTGAGGCGAACGATCTTGCCGAGATTCTGTTGCATGTCCTGCGCGGGATCGAATTTCTGCCGCTCACCCGAGGAAATAAACAGATAACCGTCTGCATCGAAGGCAAGGCGATGACCGTAATGACCGCGGCCGCTTACTTTCGGAACCTGGCGCCAGATCACTTCCTGGCGGGATAAGTCGCCGCCTTCATCGGTCAGGGTCAGTTGCGCGCGCATCACCGCCGCACCGCGTACGTCGCCCTCGCCGGCTTCGGCGTAGCTCAGGTAGATAATGCCGTTCCCGGCATAATCCGGATGCAAAACGACATCGCCAAGGCCGCCCTGCCCGCCGTAATCGACTGCCGGCACGCCGCTTATCGGATTTGATTGCTCGCCGGATTGTGTAGCTACCAGCAGGCGTCCTGCCTTCTCCGTCACCAGCAGGCGCCCGTCCGGCAGAAACGTCATTGCCCACGGTTCGTCGAAGGTCGTGATATGGGTCGTCTGAAAGGGCTTGCCGTCACTGGCCGGGTTGCTGCTCGCCTCATTCGCGCTGTCCTGCGCCTCCGGCGCATTATCGGCCACACTGGAATTCGAGTCGGTCATGCAGGCCGACAACGCAGCACAGGCAGCAATACCCAGTAAACGATTCATGCTCTATCTCCTCCACGGTCAACCAATAGCGTATGTATAAACCATACCACAGCAATCTGCGAGGCGACGGCCAGCGGCACAAGCCATAGCAAAGCGTGGAAGCCGGCGAGCAGGAAACCGCTGAAAGCGATGGCGCCATTCAACAGTGCGTACGGAAACTGGGTACGGAAATGGGCCAGCGGCGTGGTCCCGGCGCCGGTGGATGACAATATCGTGGTTTCGGATACCGGTGACGAATGGTCACCGAACAGTCCGCCCGACAGCACGGCCGCTATCGCGATGGGTAACGGGGAGCCGGTTGCAAGCGCTGCCGGAATCGCCAGCGGCATCATGATAATGATGGTGCCCCAGGAGGAGCCTGTGGCAAACGAAATCATGGCGGCCAGCATGAACGTAATCGCCGGCAGGAACTCGCTGCTGAGGCCATCGCGCGCAAGATCCGCTACAAACACTGCCGTACCCAGTGCTTCGCTGACAGAACCGAGGGCCCAGGCGAGTACCAGCGTCGCCGCGATCGACATCATGCTCGTCATACCCTCGATGTATTTCGTGAACGTGTCGAGAATTCCTTTGACGCCCGTCGCCGTGATCAGGATCACCAGCGTCACCGCTGCCAGGAAATAGGCGGCGGCCAGCGCAGCGCGAAAATCGGCGCCGGCCACCTGCGTAAACGGGAAACCCAGTTTGCCGAGGGTCACGAACAGCGTTGCACCGAGGACCAGCAGCGGCAGCCAGACCAGGATTGGACGTGCCTTGGTGTCGGTGTCTGCAATTGACGCGTCCGTGCTCGTGGCAGCGTTTCCTGCTTCTTTCTCGGCAGCCGCCATCGGCCCGAAATCGGCGCGCAGCAGCACGACGACCGGCACCATAAAAATGGCGAGCCACGCATAGAACTGATACGGAATCGCTGCGACGAATGCGTCCCATTCACTCGTCGTGACATTGTTGATGGCGAACGCATCGGCGATCACGCTCATGATGAACACACCCCAGCCTATGAACGGAATGAGAATTGCCACGGGCGATGAGGTCGAATCGAGAATGAAGGCGAGTTTCTGGCCAGAAATGCGCAAGCGCTGCGTGAGTGGTTGAAATACCGGGCCGACGATGAGCGGCGTTCCGAGATCCGAAAAGAAGATCATGATGCCACCGAACCATGCGCCGAGCTGCGCGCGTACCGGGCCCGCAACCCAACGCGACGCGGTGCGTGCGAAGGCCATGCCCCCACCGGAAAATTCGATCAGTTTGACAAATCCGCCGATGAACGCGAGTAACACCAGGACGCTCGCATTGTAGCTGTCGGCGACTTGCGGAACGAGGTAGTTCTTGACCAGATCGGGCACGAACATGATCAGCGTGCTGTCTGCGATCAGGCCGACCCCGACTAAGACGCCGGTGAACAAGCCGACCAATACATTCCGTGCAGCAAATGCGACGAGCAAGGTCGCGAGGACGGGCACGAGTGACATGACGCCTGATTCTGGCATCGTGCGACTATACTACGCCGCGATTGAAGCAGCGGCCTGTGCGCGAACTACTGCACGTCCTTGAGCGAGCGCGCGGCGATTGCCGCGAACAGGGACAGCAAGGCAAGTGCAAGGATTGCCACGGCAGGGCCGAACACCGAGGCCACAACACCGAACACACCACCGGCCAGAAGCATCATGCCGATGAACGTGTTGCTGACAGCTACGTATGCAGCTCGGTTGTCGGCAGTTGCCATGTCAATCAGATGCGTCTTGCGGCCGAGTCGTACGCCGGAATGCGCGACGCTCAGGAGAAAGTATGTAGCAGCAAACAATGTCGACCGGTACGGCAAATCCGGAGACCACGCCAGAAAGGCAGTCGCGAATCCGGCCACGGCGGCCAGCAATGCCGCGAGCGCCATGGTGCGTCGACTTGAACGGTCGGCCATGCGGCCCCACAGGGGCGCACTCAGGAAACTCGCAGTGCCGGACGCAATCAAGAGTCCGCCGAGTTGTGACAGGCCGCTACCGGTTTCCGCGCTGGCGAGAATGACATAGAACGGCGCGACCAGTGCCGTCGATAGCAGCAGTGTGCGCACGATAAGGAAGCGCCGCAGTTCGGCATCACGACGAATGAGCCCGAACTGGCGCACTGCCTCGGTGATCGCGTTACCGCCACCCTCGGTTGCGCCGCTGTACTCGACCAGACGACTGAACACGATCGCCGCTAAAACCCAGAGCGCACCGGCGGTAGTGAGAAGAATGCCGAAGAAGCGCGCGCCTTGTTCGTCCGGCGGCATTGCGAACGTGAAAACACCAACGAGGATAGTTATCGCGCCCGCAATTGACGACGCGTAGCCCGTGGCCGTACCGCGGCGATTCTTGCTGACCGTCTTCCCCAGTACATCCTTCGCAGCAACGGAACACACCCCCCGCCCGAGGCTGAAAACCACCAGCAACGCGAGAATAAACGCACCGGCTGTAGCGTCTCGCAGTGTGACAGCGACGATTGCCATGCCGGCGACGGCAAATCCCTGTACCAGGCTGCCGGTAACCCAGAACCATTTGCGCACGCCGACAGCGCGTATATAGCCCGCAACAAAAAGTTGCGGCAGCAGCGACAACGATTCGCGAATCGGCACGAGCAGGCCCAACATGAACGCCGGCGCACCAAGGCTTGTCATCAGCCAGGAGAGTACGAGCTTCGGGCTGGCGAGTCGGTCGCCGGTCTTGCTGGCTACCAGCGACAGAATATGGATGAGAAAATTGCGCGGTTGTTCGCGGCAGGCAGAGTCCGCAATATCGCGGCAGACGCGAGCGTCTTCGTCGCCGGTGAGCAGATCGTAAATGTCGCGGGTAATTCCGGATTGAGGTTTTGCAGTAGCCATACAATACCGCTCTGAACTTGAACTGCTGCGACTCATGCGTGGTAGTTACTATAGAATGCCCATGAGTTTTGCGCGTGGGCAACAGACCCGCGCTCGCGCCAACATAGCACAGGCATGTAAACGACCTGCGCACGATTGAACTGACAGGGAGTTTCGTTGTATGAATCTTATGCGCAATGCATTGGTCACAACCATCGCAATCGTATTGCTGTTCGGCTCCGTTTTCGCAGTAGCGGCGGGACGAACGCCGGTTCGCGGCACCAATGGCGTGGTGGCATCATCGTCCGCGTTGGCATCCGAGGTCGGCATCGCCACGCTCAAGAAAGGCGGCAATGCGGTGGATGCAGCGGTTGCAACGGCTTTTGCTCTGGCGGTGACGTGGCCGACAGCCGGCAATATCGGCGGCGGCGGGTTTCTCGTTTATCACGACACGAACGGTTACGCGACAACCTTCGATTTTCGCGAGAAGGCACCTCTGGCAGCGACCGAAGACATGTACCTCGATGAGAATGGTAACGTGCGAGATAACTCCAATCATGACGGCATTCTGGCGGTGGGCGTACCGGGGACAGTTGCAGGACTTGAAATGGCGCATCGTGAGTTCGGCAAGCTGAAGTGGTCGGACCTTGTTGCGCCCGCAGTGAAATTCGCGCGCGATGGCATTCCGATTACCTGGAAGCTGCACGACGATTTCAAGGGACGGAAAACCCATTGGGACAAATACCCGAGTTCGGCGAAAGTATTTCTGAAAGCCGATGGCACCCTGTATGAGCCCGGTGATCTGTGGGTACAGAAGGATCTCGCGAAGACCCTGCAACGCATTCAGAGACAGGGCAAAGATGGCTTTTACACGGGCAGAACCGCTGCATTGATCGCCGATTTCATGGTGGCCAACGGTGGCATCATCACGCTCGACGATCTGCAACAGTATGCAGCAGTGCAGCGCGAGCCCATCCGCGGCAGTTATCGCGGCTATGAGATCGTCAGCATGCCGCCGCCCAGCTCAGGCGGCATAGTGCTGGTCGAAATGCTGAACATTCTCGAAGGTTTCGACCTTGCAGCGGCTGGCCACAACTCGGCGCAGTACCTTCATCTCCTGACCGAGTCGATGCGGCGCGGCTACGCGGACCGCGCCGAGTACCTGGGTGATCCCGATTTCAACGAGGACATGCCGGTTGAGAGGCTGATATCCAAGGAGCATGCGGCCAACCTGCGAGAGAGTATCGACATTGGCCGGGCATCCGAGAGCGATCCGGCAATTTTTGCCGAGCGTTATGAGAGTCCGGATACTACGCATTTTTCGGTGGTAGACAAGGACGGCACCATGGTATCGCTGACCTATACGCTCGAGCAGGGTTACGGCTCGAAGATCGTTGTCGAAGGTGCGGGCTTTCTGCTGAACAACGAGATGGGTGACTTCAACGCGCAGCCGGGTGTCACTGATGTAAATGGCCGCATCGGCACCGAACCGAATCGCATACGCCCGCAGCAGCGCATGCTGTCAAGCATGACTCCGACGATCGTGGCGCAGGATGGCGTGCCGGTATTTGCGACCGGGACACCGGGCGGCAAGACCATCATTAATACGACCCTGCAAACCATATTGAATGTGATCGATTACGAAATGAATATTGCCGAGGCGATCGAAGCTCCACGCATTCATCACCAGTGGTTACCCGACCGAACGCTCATGGAGCGTCGCGGGCTTTCGCCGGACACCCTGAATCTGTACGAAGCACTCGGTCACACGCTGCGACAAACCGACAGCATCGGTTCCGCGATGGGTGTTTACCACGATCGCAACAACAGCGTTTTCCACGGGGCCGCCGACTCCCGCGCCGCCGACGGAGCCGCCATCAGCTACTAGAATTAGGGAGAATTAGGGGTCGAACCGATTTTCAGAAAATCGGTTCGACCCCTAATTCGGTTTGGGGAGGGACTTCAGGTAGGTGGCAATGGCGAGGCGATCTTCGCGTGTGAGGTGGCTGGTGTTGTCCTCGATGACGGGACCCATCGAACCGCCGGTGAAGTCGCCGTCGGGGAGCATGCCAATGTCGAGGAAGTACTCGATGTCGCGAATTGACCAGCGGCCAATGCCCTGTTCCGGATCGGCCGTGATGTTCGGCATTTTCTCGTCGCCGGAACCTTCAGGATTGCCAGCGAGCTCCTGCTCCTGCAACAATTTACCGAATCGATTGCGTGGCGTATGACACTCGCCACAGTGCCCCAGATGGCGAACCAGGTAAGCCCCGCGATTCCATTCCGCGCTTTCCCCGGGATCGGCCTTGAATCGGCCAGCCTCGAAGTAGCGACTCTTCCACAGCTCGGCAGCGGCGCGTGACGACATAAAGAATGGCAGATCGTGTTCGCGCGCTGGCATGCTCACCGGCTCCAGGCTGAACAGGTACGCCTTCATCGCCAGCAGGTCTTCGCGCCTTACACCTGTGTAAGACGTGTAGGGAAACGCCGGAAAATAATGCCCGCCATCCGGGTTTACACCCTGCCAGAACGCCTCGACAAATTCGTCGTCGCTCCAGCTACCGATGCCGGTTTCGACGTCCGGCGTGATATTTGGCGAATAAAACGTGCCGAACGGCGACTCCATCGCGCGGCCGCCGGCTAGCGGCACCGCATCCTCGGCATCCTGCGTATGACAGGTGATACAGCCTCCGGCGTGGATGAGGTAACTGCCCGACACGATCAGTTCGTCGTCGATTGTCTTATTAACAACATCGGCCGGTGAGCCAACCGCGGCGAGATACGCCGCAGCTGCAACCCACCCAAGCAAACACGGCCTAGTCGGTGTCCGCACGGAACCGGTCATGACAGCCTTTGCATGATCCGCCCACATCGCGGAACGCCGCACCAATCGCCGCCCGATCACCGCTCTCGACTGCCTCGCTGAAGGCTTGCGTCGCTTTCTCTGCCTTCTCGATTGCCTTTGCGAATTCTTCAGGCTCCTCCCAGATAACGGGCAGCGCCTCCGACTCATCGACGTTTGAGCCGGCTGCAAACAAGTGCTTCAGTTCCGCCGCACCGTTGGCAAGTCCCTCGGCATGCCGTGCGAGAAAGCCGTGATCGTCCACCAGTTCGCGCACATGCATGGAAGCCGCACCGATATGGCCGCGCAACGACGTCATCACCGCCGTACGATAATCCTTGGCATCCTCAGCCGTAGTCTCGGCGACCGCGGCAGGCAAGACTCCAAAACTGACCGTGAGACTGCACATACAAACTGCTATTTTCAAACGCATCGACTCGCTCCCTGGTGGTTTCCGCAGCGACGAGCATAGCAAGGTCGAGCCGCGACCTCTATCATGGGGAGGCAGTCAATCCGCCAAAAAGAAAAATGCTATGACCGATCCTTCCTGGTACTCCATCCTGCCGCCGGTTCTGGCGATCGTACTGGCGATCTGGAGCAAGCAGGTCATCCTGTCCCTGTTCGCCGGCATCTGGGTCGGCTACACACTGGTGAATGGTCTGAATCCCGTCGCCGGCGCAGCACGCAGCCTCGACGGCATCATCGACGTCTTCAGTGACGGCGGCGATGCACGGGTGCTGATCTTTACCCTGTTGATCGGTTCGCTGATCGCCACCATCGAACTGTCCGGCGGCGTGCGGGGCTTTGTGCATTTTCTGGAAACGCGCCGTTGGGTACACAACGGCAGACGTGCGCAGGTACTCGCGTGGGTAACCGGACTGGTTATATTCATTGAATCGAATATCACGTTGCTGGTCGCCGGCTCTGTCAGCAGGCCATTATTCGATCGTTACCGGATCTCGCGTGAGAAGCTCGCCTATCTCATCGACTCCACCTCGGCGCCGGTATGCGTGATGATACCGCTCAATGCCTGGGGTGCCGTCATTATCAGCCTTATTGCATCGACCGGCGTTGCGAATCCGCTGGAGGTGTTTATCGAATCGATTCCCTACAACCTGTACGCGATCGCCGCCATCCTGCTGTCTGCCGTCGTCATCTGGAAAAACATAAATCTAGGGCCCATGAAAAAAGCGGAACTCCGGACCCAGGGCGGGGAATTGCTGTGGCCTGGTGCGATGCCGCTGATCGACACTTCGGCGGAGCCGCTCGAAGAAGGTACAGCGGGTTCGATTCCATCGGCTGCGTTCATGGTCGTACCTATCGCCGCCATGATCCTGATGATGCCCGTGAGCCTCTACATCACCGGTGACGGCAGCCTCATCGAAGGCTCCGGCAGCGTTTCCATTCTCTGGTCGGTCAGTATTGCCATTGTCGTTGCGTGGCTCATGATTCTAGCGCGCGGGAAAAGTTCGGTCGCCGAACTCATGCAGACCTTCATGAAAGGCGCCGGCGCGCTGTTGCCCATTTCCGCCATCCTGCTGCTGGCGCTCGCGCTCGGCGATGTTGCCGGCATCCTGCGCACGGGTGACTACGTTGCCAATCTTGTTGGTGCCAATATTCCCGTGGTCCTGCTCGCACCGCTCATCTTTCTGACCTCGGCGTTCATCGCATTTTCCGTCGGTTCGAGCTGGGGCACGTTCGCGATCATGATTCCAATTGCTATTCCTATCGCAATGAATCTCGATTTGCCGCTGCCGCTCTATCTCGGTGCCGCAATCTCTGGCGCCATCTTCGGCGACCACGCCTCACCGATCAGCGACACCACCGTAGTCGCTTCAATGGCCGCGGCGACCGATCACATTGACCATGTGCGGACGCAACTTCCGTACGCCTTGCTGGCAGGCGCAATCGCCACAACAGGATTTCTTGTTCTCGGCATGTTCGTCTGAACGCGCGACAAGTTCGTCGCCATGGCAATCAATTTGCCAGGGTCTGTTGACCATTAACCGACCTTGAAGTCACTGCATGCGGGACGTTGACGACAGGCATCCGGATAACTGACCGGTACTCCGGACCATGGTAAATGGAAATCGTCGCGCGCTGCGAAGCCGATTCGGTCACTTCCGACTCGCCTGTCTGCAAGTTCCGCGAGAAATGCGGCGCGAATGACGCCGATACCTGTATCCGAATCCGGTGGCCTGGCGCAAAGAGAATGCCGGTAAGCAGGTTCGTGAGCCGCAGTTCGTAGATAGTGCCGGGTTCAATCGATTGTCGTCCCGCTTCAGGTTGCCGATAGCTCGCGCGCAACACATCGTTGCCCGGACTCATGAGGTTGATGACGCGCCCGTCCGGATGCACATCGAACACGCGCACCCATAGATCGAAGTCGCGGCAGTCACAGGACGCATAAAGGACCGCCTCGATCGCTCCTGCCACTCGCAGAGTTTGGGTTACCGGCTGGCTGTCGAAAACCAGCAGGTCTTCACGTTCAGCCAGTAACCGGTAGTCGTGCGGTCCGAAGTTCAAGTAAGGGTCCATGACCGGAGCGCCCGGATCGGCGCTGAATGAACTGCTGGCCAGTGTGTCGGCTGACACCGGAGGCCCTGCCTGCCGCAGAGAACCTTGCCCCGGCAAACCCGTGCCCGCACGGCCGAGGAACAGCGATTCAAGCTTTGCACCCGCAGGTGGCCATTGGTCGGCACCGTACCAGCGATTCTCACCCATCACGAAGTAGCGGACCGGATTATCGCTGGCGTAGCGATTCTCCGTGCCGCCCAGATAGTAGTCGAAGAAATCGAGTATCTCGTCGTTGTAATCGATCGCGGCCACTGTGCCGAAGTCAACTGCCCCGGCCTGCCTCGACATTGTTGCAGCCACCCCGTGCGTCCAGGGTCCGAGGAGCAAGTGGTTGCCGCGCCGATCGTCGGACTTGCGTGCCTCCTGAAGGCCGTTGAAATTCGTGACCGCACCTTCGGGGCCGTAAGCTTCGTCGTACCAGCCACTTAGATTCAACACCGCGGCGGTCACCTCGCCGTAGCGGCCGCGAACTTCCGCCCAGTCCCACCAGGCGTGTTCGGGAGGATGCTGCAGCCATTCAAAGTAGTACGGCGCTTCGGCGCGGAGATGCGGCAGGTCCGCCAGCGGCAGCCAGTTGCGATACTCGTCAGCAACGGATGACCAGGTCTGCGCCGCCTCTTCACTGCTGCGAATGCCGGGCAGATCCAGTCGTTCGCGCGCATCGGGCGCGATATTTACGTAGATCCATGGCAACCATGACAAATCAAAGATGCCGTTCATGTAGAAGAAATTGCGTGGCGATGAAAACGTCATGGCTGGCGCCATCGCCACGAGATGCGGCGGGGATTCCAGTGCGGCAAGCCATTGCACGGCGCCCGGATAGGACAAGCCCCAGGTCCCCACCACGCCATTCGACCAGCTCTGCGCTGCCGCCCATTCGATCGTGTCGTAGCCGTCCTTGCCCTCGTTGCGATACGGCACGAACAGCCCATCCGATGCATAGCGGCCGCGAACGTCCTGCAGCAGGACGGCGTAACCGCGTGCCACGGCAGCGAGGTGTGTGTCGTAGGATTCGGCAGCGGCGTCCTTGCCGTACGGCGTGCGGTACACCAGTACCGGAAACTTTCCGGACATCGCCGGCCGGTAAACGTTCGCGCGCAGGATTACGCCGTCACGCATGGGCACAGCTACATCCCGCTCGATGCTGATATCGCCGGCACGCGCTTGATTCTCTGTCGTATCAGGTACACCGGAGCTGCTGCATGCCGCGAGACCCGCAAGCCCCAAAAGCAGTACAAGAATTGCCCATGTGCGCCTCAAGGACGGGTTACTGCCTGTTGCAACCTCGAGCAGAGCGTTCGGCGGCGTGGTATGCAGGTATTTCATGCTGCGAATGTCATATCGTGAAATTTTGTCCGGTGTCGATTGCGGGTTTTCATTATGCTGACGGCTCGACATGGCATCGAGAGTCACCGTGAACCAACGTGCTTCGGCTTTGCAGACGATCGGGCGATTAATCTGCCTGATCGCCTGCGCGACCACAACTGCAACAGTCGGCGCGGCACCCGGTTTTGAACACTTCATTACTGGCAATCCCCTGGATGTCGTAACAGAAACCGGCGGCCTGATCGTGCTTCAGGGCGGTGGCGACGACGTCGATATCAATTACGTTCGCATGGGAGAAGAATCGGGCGGTGGCGACTTCGTCGTGCTGCGAGCCTCCGGTAGCGATGAGTACAACGACTACATCTTCGCATTGTGTGGTTGTGATTCGGTCGCGACTCTCGTATTCAGTAATCGCGATGCCGCGTTCGACCCGTTTGTCAGCGAGACAATTCGCAATGCCGAGGCGCTGTTCATCGCCGGCGGCGATCAATCCCGCTACCTGCGTTTCTGGCAGGGCACGCCGGTCGAGGATGCAATTAATTCGGTCGCCGCCAAACCGGCACCGATCGGTGGCACCAGCGCGGGCATGGCCATCCTGGGTGAGTTTGTCTACTCGGCTATGAGCGACACCAGCCTCAGCGCCGCGACCGCGCTGCAGGACCCGTACCATGAGGACGTCACGCTTGCGCGAGATTTCCTGGCGCTACCGATGCTGCAAGGCGTCATCACTGATCAGCATCTTAAGGAGCGCGACCGCATTGGTCGCACGGTTGCGCTCCTCGCAAGGCTAGCCCGGGACGAGTGGACCGCCAACGCACGAGCCATCGCGGCGGACCGGGAAACCGCCCTGCATGTCGATCCCGTGACCGGCCATGCGCAGGTCTATGCGACACAGGATCACGCCACACCCTACGTCTGGTTCATGCAAACAAGCAGCAAACCGGTCGGGGTTCGCCGCGGCATGCCGTTGTCGATACGCAATATCGAGGTGTATCGCATCGCCCCCGGCGCAAGTTTCAACCTGACTGCATGGAGCGGCGACGGCGGAATTGCATACACTCTGAACGTCGACGAGGGCACGCTTAAGTCATCACGAACGGCGTTGTACTAGGGAAAATGCGAACGGCGCTAGACTGAAGTTCCTGCGGACCACACGCGAGTTTGTTTGCAGATTCAGGCGGATAGCCT
>JBBDJJ010000043.1:0-70864 GCA_040879925.1 Woeseia sp.
CGCGCGCAGCGATTCGAGCGCAAAGCCGGGCGTCCCGGCAAAAATCAAACGGGGAACCATCAGGGAGACGTGGGACGTCGAGCCTAGTTCCGCGTGTTCAGTGTGCGGAGAAGTTTCAACCGTCGGCCGCGATCGGCGTCAACTGCTGCCGCCGCTCCTTCGTCAGGCGCTTGCGGATGCGTTGCCGTTTCGCTTCCGACAGATAGTCGACAAACAACTTGCCGTCGAGATGATCGATCTCGTGCTGGATGCAAACCGCCAGCAGTCCTGCAAACTCCTGTTCCAGCTGCGCCCCGTTGCGGTCCAGAAAACGTACCTTGATGTGCTCTGCGCGTTCGACCTCTTCGAAATACCCCGGCACGGAAAGGCAACCTTCCTCGGTAACCGTCACGCCGTCCTTTTCAAGTATCTCCGGATTGATCAGCACCTGTGGATTGTCATTGGCCGTCGCTACGTCCGCTACCAGCAAACGCTGATGGACATCGACCTGGGTCGCCGCCAGGCCGATGCCGGGGGCGGCGTACATGGTCTCGAACATGTCGTCGATCAGGCGGCGCAAGTCCTCGTCCACCTGCAGGACGGGCTGCGCCCGCTTCCTGAGACGCGGGTCCGGGAACTCCAAAATGGTCAGAATAGCCATAATTGTCGTCGCAAAAACTCGTGTGACTTGCTACAAAATACTGCTAAATTTTTGACTTCATTAAATAAGATAGCGGACAATGCCGCTGAAAACGAGGCCGTCAGGCGTACTCGCAGGCCGGAACTGTGACACGTTTGGCAGTCCCTGCAGCGGCCAAACGACATATTATAGCAATGCCCGCCCGCAGGCTTGGCCACACCACTATGACGGAGCAACCGCCGATTATGTTCCCAGGAAAAATTTCCTTAACTTTCAGTCGTCGACTGACTGTTATTGCGCTGGCCGCCGCGTTGGCCGGATGCTCCCTGAACCCGTTCGCTAGTGATGACGAGCGGGCCGCACCAGCGCCTGCGAGCAGTTCTGCCACAAGCGGCAGCGGCGCCGGGGCATCGTCTTCGATAAACCGGGGAGCGACGACTTCGCCTGTCGACCAGCCGGTCTACCGGCTGCAGGTCGTTGAGCAAACCTCGTCGCGCGTACCGTTGGCCGAAGGACATCCCGACGAATACGTCGTGAAGCCCGGCGACACCCTCTGGGATATCTCCTCTGCATTTCTCCAGGATCCCTGGTATTGGCCCGAAATCTGGCATGTCAATCCGGAAGTAGAGAATCCGCACCTGATTTACCCGGGCGACGTACTGGCACTTGTGACTATCGACGGCCAGACACGCATCACCGCGGTTCGGGGATCCAGTTACCGGTTGTCGCCGCAGGCACGCGCTACCCCGTTGACGGATGCCGTCACCAGTATTCCTTACGAGCGTATTGCCGCCTTTCTGTCCAAGGGACTGATTCTCGAGAAGGACCAGATCGAGGGACTGCCATACATCATGGGCACGCGTGGCAACCACCTGGTGGCTGCGGCAGGTAACGATCTCTACGTACGAGGCGGCGATGCTGCCTCACCCGGTACGCGCTACAGCGTTGTGCACGTTGGTGACGAACTGGTAGACCCGGACGACAATCGCGTCGTTGGTTATCAGGGTATTTACGTCGGCGAAGGCGCATTGACCCGCGGGGGCGATCCGGCAACCGTGCGCCTCACGGACACCAATCGTGAAGCACTGCTAGGCGACCGACTGCTGCCGGAAACCGTTGACATCCCGCTCAATTTCTTCCCGAAAGCGCCGGATTCCGCTATTGATGGGCGAATTATTTCAGTAGTAGATGGGGTTTCCCTGATCGGCCAGTATCATGTCGTAGTGCTTAATCGCGGTGCGCGTGACGGACTGGCGCCGGGAGACGTACTCACCGTGTTCCAGGCCGGCGACGTCGTCAAGGATCGTTTTGCGGGCGCCTCGATGTTGCGCAGCGAGCGCGTCAAACTTCCGGATGAAGAAGCCGGTACAGTAATGATATTCAAGGTATATGACCGAATCGGCTATGGACTTGTCATGGAGGCTACCAGCGACATTCACGTCCTCGACGCGGTGCGCAACCCGAACTAGCCAGTCGAACAGCATGCGGGCCGGTATCTGCAACAAGGTACCGGCCCGTTTTTTTTGCGCTGGCTGCCCGCCGCGACGGGGCAACCGGGGTGACTGACGCCGACCGAGCCTGGTCCATACTTGCCAGGACACGTCTTCGTGCCGGCAAGACAAGCGAATTACTGCAACAATTCGGCAGCGCAGAACGCATTGCAGCGCAAAGCGCTTCGACACTCCGCAAGGCAGGCGTCGATGACGCCGCACGAAACGCCATTCTGCATCCCGATGAAGACCTGCTCGCCGCGGATCTCGAGTGGCTGCGCCACAGCGACTGCTGCTTCGTGCACTTGCAATCCGCCGACTACCCGCAATTGTTGTCGGAAATCGACGATGCACCGATCCTCCTCTATGTGCGCGGCAATGTTGAGGCATTGCATTTGCCGATTCTGGCCATTGTCGGCAGTCGCAATCCTACCCGCGGCGGTGTGCAGAACGCCTTCGAGTTCTCCCGACATCTGGGACGCGCCGGTTTCTGCATCGCAAGCGGACTTGCACAAGGTATCGATACCGCTGCACATGCGGGAGCACTGGAATCCGGAGGGATGACGGTCGCGGTTCTCGGGCACGGGATCGATCGTGTCTATCCGGCAAGCAATCGCGATCTTGCGCATCGGATTGTGCAAAGCGGCGCGTTGATTTCAGAGTACCCGCTCGGCAGCGCGCCGCGCCGCGAGTATTTTCCGCAGCGCAATCGCCTGATCAGCGGACTTGCGCTCGGGACGGTCGTTGTTGAAGCTGCAAAACGCAGCGGTTCACTCATCACCGCACGGCTGGCCGCCGAACAGGGACGCGAAGTGTTTGCTATTCCGGGCTCGATACATAATGCCCTGTCACGCGGCTGTCACCAGTTGCTACGGCAGGGCGCCAAACTTGTCGAAAGCGCGGATGACATCGTCAGCGAACTTGGGCCACTCGTCCAACATCTTATGCAAAATACGGCGAGTACACTGGCGGCACAGGATATTTCGCCGCAACGCGATGCGGACTACGAGGTATTGCTTGCTGCTCTGGGGCACGATCCGGCAACAGCAGACCAACTTGCGAGCGAATCCGGTTTGACGATCGAGCAGGTTTCCTCCATGCTTCTTATCCTGGAGCTGGAGGGTGACATCGAAGCCCTGAATGGCGGCCAGTACTCAAAAATAGGGAGTCGCTCCAGGGATGAAAGAGAACGTGCTCGACGTCCTGATGTATCTTTTTGAAACCTACATCGACGCTGAGGAAGAGCCGGAACCGGACCAGAATGAGCTTCGCGACGAGCTTTCGAAAGCCGGCTTCGCAGACGGTGAAATCGATCGTGCCCTCGACTGGCTCGACGGATTGGCCGAGAAACAGGACGGGCTGATCTACAGTCCGCAAACGGGACACGGTACCCGAATCTACAATGCCGTCGAACATGAGCGACTGGATGTCGGCTGTCGCGGGTTCATTACCTACCTCGAGCAGATCGGAATTCTTTCCGCGCCGCAACGCGAAATCCTGATCGATCGGCTGCTTGCTCTCGAAACACACGACATCGACGTCGAACAGATCAAGTGGGTGGTACTGATGGTGCTGTTCAGCCAGCCGGGCCAGGAACTCGCGTATGCTCGTATGGAAGACCTCGTGTTCGACGAGAGTGGCGGCGCATTACACTGACGACACTATAGTGCGACTATAGTGCAACTATAGTGCAACGCTGTTGAAGCGCTGCTGCTGCTTACAGTGCCACTTTGCGCGACTTCGCGCTTTTTTTCTCTTTCTTACCCCGATTCGCGAATGATCGTAATTGCCCGCGAGGCCTGCGATTCGGGGCTATTCTCGAAGGTGACCGGTAATTCCTGTCTTGACAGTTCGCTGGCAAGCATGTAATTCAACCGCCCCACGCAAGCTCAATTTGTTCCTGCGGTCCCCGTTAACCGCAGAGTCCCCGGGAAACCTCGCACGACATGGCAAAGAATCTCGTAATTGTCGAATCGCCAGCCAAGGCGAAAACGATCAGCAAATACCTGGGCGATGACTTTGAAGTCATGGCGTCCTACGGTCACGTTCGCGATCTGGTTCCCAAGGAAGGCGCGGTCGACCCGAAGCATGGCTTTGCGATGAAGTACCAGATCATCGAAAGAAACGAGAAACACGTGAACGCCATTATAAGGGGGCTTAAAAAGGCTGAAGCGCTGTACCTCGCAACCGACCCGGACCGGGAAGGCGAGGCCATCTCCTGGCATCTCGTCGAATTGCTGAACGAGAAAAACGCGTTAAAAGGCAAGCCCGTGCATCGCGTTGTGTTCCACGAGATCACGAAGAATGCGATTCAGGAAGCAATCGGGCATCCACGCACAATCTCGGATCACCTCGTGAGCGCGCAACAGGCACGTCGAGCTCTCGACTACCTGGTCGGGTTTAACCTGTCACCTCTGCTGTGGAAGAAAGTACAGCGCGGCCTGTCCGCCGGCCGGGTGCAAAGCCCTGCCCTGCGTATGATTGTCGAGCGCGAACTGGAGATCGAAGCATTCAAACCGCGTGAGTACTGGTCGATTGAGGCAGACGTCAGCAAGAACGGACAGCCGTTTGTATCGCGACTGGTGCGCTACCGTGGAGAAAAGGTCGAGCAGTTCAGCTTTGGTAATGAGGAGTCTGCTCGCGACGTAGAGAGGACCATACTCGAAGCGTCCGCTGGCAAACTGACAGCCGTCAGTGTCGACAAGAAGCAGCGTCGGCGTAATCCTGCTGCGCCATTTACTACTTCTACGCTGCAGCAGGAAGCGTCCCGCAAGCTCGGCTTTAACACGCAGCGAACCATGCGAGTTGCACAGCGCCTTTATGAAGGCATCGAGCTGCCGGACGAGGGCAACACAGGACTGATCAGTTATATGCGCACGGATTCCGTGACGTTGGCATCCATTGCCGTTGACGAGATTCGTGACGTCATCCGGGAGCGTTACGGCGCCGCGAACGTGCCCGAGACGTCACCCGAGTACAAGAGCAAGGCAAAGAATGCCCAGGAAGCACACGAAGCGATACGTCCGACGTCGGCCACACGAACACCGGATGCACTCAAGGGCAAGCTCGACGCCGACCAGCTCAAGCTTTACACCTTGATCTGGCAAAGGACTGTCGCGTCCCAGATGGTACCGGCAATCTTCGATACCGTTGCGCTGGAATTTTCCGCCGGCCCCGACCGCGAAGACGGGCATCGCTTTCGCGCCAACGGTTCCGTGCTGGTCGAGCCGGGATTCATCGCCGTCTACCAGGAAGGGCGGGATGACAGCAGTGACGACGAGGGCGACCGCCTGTTGCCCGAGGTCGAAGTGGGGGACGTAATTTCGCTCGACAAGCTGCGACCCGAGCAACACTTCACCGAACCGCCACCACGATTTACCGAAGCGAGCCTGGTAAAGACGCTGGAAGAGTATGGCATCGGGCGACCGTCGACCTACGCCAGCATCATCGCCACCCTGCGCAATCGTGAATACGTTGACATGGACGGTAAGCGCTTCATACCAACAGACATCGGCAGGATTGTTATTGCGTTCCTGACCGAGCACTTTACCCAGTACGTCGACTACGATTTCACGGCGCGACTCGAAGACGATCTGGATGCTATTTCCCTGGGCGAGGGCGAGTTTGAGCCGCTGCTCGAACGATTCTGGAAGCCATTCTCGACGCTGGTGATAGACAAGGAGCAAAGCGTCACTCGTGAACAGGCAGCGCAGGCTCGCGATCTTGGCATCGACCCGAAGAGCGGCAAACCGATGACGGTCCGCATGGGCCGCTACGGCCCGTTCGTGCAGATCGGCACCAAAGACGACGAAGAGAAGCCCAAATTTGCCGGCTTGCGGCCGGGCCAGAAAATGAACGACATCACGCAGGAAGCAGCGCTGGAGTTATTCAAGTTGCCGCGCAAGCTCGGGGAAACGCCGGAAGGCCTGGCTGTCTCGGCCAGTGTCGGGCGTTTTGGCCCCTACGTTCGATACGGCGACAAGTTCGTCTCGATTCGCGGGGAAGACGATCCGTACACTATCCAGCTGGAGCGCGCACTCGAACTGATTGAAGAGAAGAGAGTTGCCGATGCCAACCGGACGATTCGCGATTTCCCCGACGACGGTATCCAGGTGCTACACGGACGGTACGGACCGTACATAACGGACAAAAGCAAAAATGCCCGGATTCCCAAAGATCGCGATCCGGCATCGCTGACGATTGAAGAGTGCAAGGAATTGCTGGCAGCGGCTCCACTCCGCGGCGCACGTGGCAAGAAGAAAAAACCGGCAGCGAAGAGCGCCATTCGCGAGGAAGCATCGGTGGCGAAATCTGTCCCTGCCGGCAATAAGGCTGTGAAGAAGAAAAAGAAGAAGAAAGTCGCGCGCAAAAAGACTTCGGAGAAATCGTCGGAGAAATCGTCGAAGAAGTCGTCGAAGAATTCCTCGAAGACGCAGGAGAGCGAGTAGGTTCGGGCAAACCCGGTCCTGCAACGACATGGGCTGGTCGATTCCGATACTGAAAGCGGCGCGCATCGTCGGTGAAGGCGGCATCATTGCTTACCCGACCGAAGGTGTCTATGGGCTGGGATGCCGCCCGGACGATGACGAGGCGATTGCCCGGCTGCTGACCATCAAGAAACGGGATCCGGGTCTTGGCCTGGTCCTGATTGCTGCCAATGCCGAACAGCTACAGCACTGGATTAAGCTGCCGGCCGGTGCACATATTCCCGAATCCACCCTCGAGTACCCGCAGACCTGGGTGGTACCTGCATCATCGTCCGTGCCACTCCTCATTCGTGGCAACCATACGACGGTCGCTGCGCGCATCACCGCGCATCCGGTGGCCGCGAGACTTTGCCGTGCTGCTCGTTCAGCGCTCGTCTCCACCAGCGCAAATATCAGCGGTCGAAGGCCGGCGCGAAACGTGCACGTTCTTCGCCGTACTTTCGGCCATCTTGTAGACTGCATCGTTCCAGGCTCGTGCGGTCCGGCCTCCGGGCCGTCCGAGATACGCGACCTGCTGAGCGGCGCGACGTTGCGACCGGCAGGCTGAACCGGACGGCAGTTGATGAAAGAAGAACCACCCGTAGCGGACGAAGTCCGGGACTTTCTCCTGAGCCTGCAGCGGTCGATTGTTACAGCAATTGAAGAGGTCGACGGCGGCGCCACGTTTTCCAGCGACTGCTGGCAACGAGATGGCGGTGGCGGTGGCGACAGCCGTGTGCTGGCAGAGGGCCGGCTCTTCGAACAGGCCGGCGTGGGTTTCTCGCACGTATTCGGCGACCAGTTGCCACCCTCGGCCACCCGGTCGCGGCCGGAACTGGCCGGGCAGGCATTCCAGGCGATGGGCGTCTCACTTGTCTTTCATCCGCTTAATCCGTACGTGCCGACGACCCACGCCAATTTTCGTTTTTTTTCCGCGGGGGCGCGCGATGAAGACCCGGTATGGTGGTTCGGGGGAGGGTTCGACCTGACCCCCTGCTATCCGCAGCACGACGATGTTCTGCATTGGCATCGAACGGCGCGCGCCGCCTGCGCTCCCTTCGGGGCAGACAAATATGCTCGCTACAAGAACTGGTGCGATGAGTATTTTTTCCTCAAGCACCGCAATGAAACGCGCGGCGTCGGCGGTTTGTTCTTCGACGATGTCAACGACGCGGGATTCGCAAACTCGTTCGCGTTCACGCGCAGTGTCGCCGACAGCTTCCTGCCCGCCTACCTGCCAATCGTCGCCGCACGCAGGGACCAGCCATTTGGCGAGCGGGAACGTGAGTTCCAGCTTTATCGGCGTGGGCGCTACGTCGAATTCAACCTGCTCTACGATCGCGGCACCCTGTTCGGCCTGCAATCCGGCGGCCGGACCGAATCGATCCTGATGTCATTGCCGCCGCGGGTTCGCTGGCAATATAACTGGCAGCCCGAGCCTGGCTCCCCCGAAGAACGTCTCTACACCGACTACCTGCGGCCGCGCGACTGGCTGGTCGACAGCTAGCGGCTCGTCCGCCGACTGTGGTAAGTTCCTTGCAAAACCGGGATTTACACTGGTTAGTTGCATTGTCAGTTGTATAGGTTGGAAGGCACGCCGGGCGGCACGGATGCGCGCTCGCAGAGGGGCGTCATTCCATGGTTTGGCGATCGATTCTCCGGGCGGAGCATCGGCATGCGGATTCTCCGTGCGATTCTCGAAACTGGTCATTCTTTGCAGCGGATTGCTGGCTGCCGGGGCATCGGCCGACTTTGACAGTCGGCTGCGGGATGCTGGCCCGGCATATGGCATTCGGCTCGCCGGCACCGACGAGAACGGCGGTACCGCAAAGATCTACATCGTCCAGCTGAAGACGCCGTCGGCCGCCGAGCACTATGCCTCGCAACAATTGCGGGTTGCCGGTAAACCGGTGACAGCCCGGAAGGGCAGCGCGCCGGCGACCTTCAACAAGACCGTAGCGGGCGTCGAAAGTTACGCGCAGAGGCTCGGCGATGAACAGGACACCGTGCTTGCGCGCCTTGGATCTACCGCCGAGAAAATCTACAGTTACCGTTACAGCCTGAACGGCTTTGCCGCTCGCTTGACGCCGGCCGATGCGCACAAGCTGCAACAAATACCGAACGTATTGCATGTCTGGGAAGACGAGGTGCGACCGCTCGGAACCAGCTTCAGCCCGCAGTTTCTCGGGCTGTTCGAGGAGACGACGGGCTTGCGCGGCGCGCCCGGCCTGGACGGCGATGGCATCGTCATTGGCGTGATCGACAGCGGCATTGTTCCGGAGCATCCGGCACTCTCCGACAAACGAGAGGCAAACCGGCCGCGCCTGTGCCTTTCGAGCTGGGCCGAGAACACATTCCTCGGCAAGTGGCTCTGCCGGCGCTACGACCGACTCGAGGACACGTTGGCGTTCGAGCCGCCGGAAGACTGGAATGGCATTTGCCAGGCGGGCCCGCAGTTCACCGCGGACCTTTGTAACAACAAGCTGATCGGCGCCCGTTATTTCTCGGCAGGCGCGGAGCAAGGGGGGCCGATCGACGAAGGCGAGATTTTCTCGGCACGCGACGTGGACGGTCATGGTACGCATACCGCTACGACCGCTGCCGGCAACAAGGTAAGGGCTTCGATTTACGGCACTTTTCTCGGCCGCGTCGAAGGTATCGCGCCGCGCGCCCGCATTGCCGCCTACAAAGCCTGCTGGCTGCGGCCGGGCGACATGCGTGCAAGCTGCAATACATCCGATCTGGCCAACGCCATCGATGCCGCCGTCGCCGATGGCGTGCACATTATCAATTACTCCGTCGGCAGTTCGCTCATTACAACCACGGCGCCGGACGATGTTGCGCTCATGGGCGCGGCCAAAGCCGGCATCCTGACGGTCGTGGCCGGCGGCAACGACGGACCGAACTTCAATACCGTCGGCTCTCCCGCTGGCGGTCCGTGGGTCATTGCAGCCGGTGCATCCAGTCGCGATGGCGAACATTCACTGGAGGCTCTGGAGGTCACGGCACCGGCCAATGTCGCTGGCCGTTATGCCGTGAAGGAGGCCAGTTTTACGCCGCCGCTATTGGGCGAGGGTCCGCTCGAAGGAACGCTGGCGCTGGTGGACGACGGGGACGAAACCTTGCCGGACGGCGCGGACGGCACCATCGCCGATGCCTGCCAGCCACTCGTGAACGGCAGCGATGTATCCGGCAACATTGCCTTCATACAGCGCGGTGGCTGCGGATTTGAAACCAAAATCGCCAATGCCGCCGACGCCGGTGCGCTGGCGGCCCTCGTGTTCAACATTGCCGGCGACCCGATTGTCATGACCGGCAGTTCGGGTATTTCTGACATCCCCGCCTTCATGATCGGCCAGGCCGATGGCGAGCTGCTACGCGGCGAGATCGACGACGGCCAATCCATCGCCGTGGTACTGGACAAGGCATTTTTCCTCACCGTGGAAGACACCGGCAATGTGATGGGAGTGTTTTCCTCACGTGGTCCGGGACCGTCGCAGGACATTCTCAAACCGGATGTGACCGCACCGGGCATCAACATACTCGCCGGATTTACCCCGGATGCCGCCAACTCGGTCAGCGGCGAAAACTTTGCGTTCCTCACCGGCACTTCCATGTCCGCACCGCACGTCGCAGGCGTGGCCGCATTGTTGCGTCAATCGCACCCGGACTGGAGCCCTGCGGCGATCAAGTCCGCGCTGATGACCACCGCGCATCAGGACGTCAATCAGCAGGACGGCGAAACCGCTGCGAATCCGTTTGATTTCGGCAGTGGGCACATCGAACCCAACCAGGCCAATGACCCGGGCCTCGTCTATGAGACAAGCAACGATGAGTATGACGCCTTCGCCTGCGGTACGGCTTCGCCTGCGGTCGATGACGCGCGCTGTACCGAGCTGGCCGCAGACGGCTACTCATTCGCTGCCGTCGACCTGAACCAGCCTTCCATCGCCCTGTCCGGGCTGGCGAATACGCGGACCGTAACCCGCCGGGTAAGCAACATCAGTGCGGAAAGCGAATCGTACACAGCGCAAATCGAGGCCCCGCCGGGCATCGAGGTACAGGTTGACCCGTCGACGATGTCACTGACACCGGGCGAATCGGCATCGTTCGACGTGACGTTTACTTATGCCGACGGTCCGCTGGACTTCTGGCGTTTCGGCAGCCTGTCCTGGGTCGGCAGTGAGCATTCCGTGCGCAGTGTACTTGCCGTGCGACCGACGTCGATCAATGCACCGGCAGAAATCACTGGCGCCGGCGCCAGCGGCAGTATCGAGGTCCCCGTCGAATTCGGTTATTCGGGCGCCTACACACCCGGTGTACACGGGTTACGCGCACCGCTCGTGCTCGACGGTTTCGTCGATGAAGATCCCGACAAGACGTTTACCTTCCGCACAACCGATGGAGTGACGGCGCATCTCATCGATGTACCGGCGAACCAGGCCTATTTGCGCTTCGCGATGTTTGACGAGCTGACAGACGGTGAGGACGATCTCGACATGTACGTCTACTATTGTCCGGACAACGTCAACTGCACTCGTATCGCGGAAAGCGGCACGACGACGTCGCGCGAACAGGTCAATGTCCAGTTCCCCGGCGCGGGGCGCTATGCCGTGTTTGTCCACGGGTTCGAGACCGACAACGTCGCCGGAGGTCCGGGCGCCAATTACACCCTGCTTGGCTGGGCGTTCGGCCTCGTTGACGATCAGGGTAATATGACGGCGAACGGACCGGCATTCGTCAATGCAGGCACGACG
The DNA here is from genome assembly GCA_040879925.1 of Woeseia sp. Taxonomy (GTDB): domain Bacteria; phylum Pseudomonadota; class Gammaproteobacteria; order Steroidobacterales; family Woeseiaceae; genus IDS-8. Next base: position 11,333 of record JBBDJJ010000043.1, read on the forward strand.
GAAGACATTACGGTCAACTGGTCCGACCTTGCAGGCGGTACGATCTACCTGGGCGGTATCTCACACAACACCCCACAGGGTTTCGTTGCGCTGACGATCGTGACCATAATCAATTGAGGATTTCGTCGTTGGCGGCGAGCGCGCGTTTTAGCGGGGTCTTTGCGCCTGTCATCATGCCTTTCGGTCCCGATCTGTCCGTCGATGCCGATCGGCTTGCGCGCCAGTGCCGCTGGCTTCTTTCGCAGGGGGTTGGACTGGCCGTTTTCGGCACCAACAGTGAGGCAAACTCGCTATCGGTCGGTGAGAAAAGCGATCTGCTGCAACGACTCATCGAGGCCGGCATCGATCCCGAGCGCATGATGCCCGGTACCGGTGCCTGCGCAATTCCCGATGCCGTCGAACTGACCCGTCAGGCAGTGCGCCGCGGTTGCGGCGGAGTGCTGATGTTACCGCCGTTCTATTACAAGGGCGTCAGCGACGAAGGACTATTCCGTTATTACGCCGAAGTCATCGAGAGGGTCGGCAGCAGGGAACTGAGAATTTATCTGTACCATATTCCGCCGGTGGCCCAGGTCGGCCTGTCGATCGAACTGATCGGGCGGCTCGTGCACGCGTATCCACAGGTCATCGCCGGCATCAAGGACAGCTCTGGTGACTGGGACAATACTGCCGCATTGCTCAATGAGAATTGGGACAATTTTCGCGTGTTTGCCGGCAGCGAAACCTTCCTGCTGCGCACCCTGCGTGCAGGCGGCGCCGGCTGCATATCGGCGACGGCAAACATTAACCCCGCTGCTATTGACCGGCTGTATCGGGAATGGCAGTCGGATTCGGCCGATGCGCAGCAGCAATCGCTGAACGACCTGCGTGATCTGTTGCAAATGCACCCGATGATCGCTGCTCTGAAATCGGTGGTGGCACATTTCACAGACGATCCGCAATGGACCGAAGTACGACCGCCGTTGATGCCGCTCGCCGGAGACAAGCGCTCACTGCTGCTCGACGAGCTCTTCAACCTGGGTTTCGAAATGGCGGGATTGGCCGAATAATTGTCGGCACGCGCTACTTGGCCATCCTGCCGACCCTGGCAAGCGCTGCACACTCCTGGTGGCGAAAGCAGGCGGTCAGATGATCGTTGACCATGCCCGTCGCCTGCATGTGAGCGTACATGATGGTGCTGCCAACGAAACGGAACCCGCGTTGCTTCAGGTCCTTGCTCATGGCGTCGGACTCCGGCGAAGTGGCGGGAACGTCGGCGTTCTTGCGCCGCCGGTTTTGCCTTGGCTTGCCGTCGACAAATTGCCAGATGTAAGCGCAGAACGTACCGAATTCTTCCTGCACTTTGAGAAACGCCCGGGCATTGCCGACCGCCGAGTTGACCTTCAGCTTGTTCCTGACAACCTCGGGATTGGTCAGGATCTTCTCGATGCGCTTGCCGGTGAAGCGTGCGACTTTTTGCGGGTCGAATTCGGCGAACGCCTTGCGGTACCCGTCACGCTTGTTGAGGATCGTTGACCAGCTTAGGCCGGCCTGTGCGCCTTCGAGGATGAGGAACTCGAACTGCGTGCGATCATCCCATACCGGCACGCCCCACTCCCTGTCGTGATACTCGATGTAGGACAGGCTGCTGTCACCTGCCCAGTCACAGCGCCTGAACTTCCGAATCGTAGTCGGTTGCGGCATACACGAGACCTCTTCGGCGAAACCTTCCAATGTCGCGCGTCGCCGAGAATAGCAGCACAGCTCAGGCGCTGCAGCCGCCAAATTTCGGTGCAACGACCAGATTAAAAAGGCCCGTGGAACTCCCACGGGCCTTCGTTACATCGACCAGACTTGCATCGACGTGCTGCAGCTTGTTACATGTCAGTGCCGCACTTGCCTTCACCGCACTTGCCTTCAGCATCCTTTTCCTCACCGCAACTGCCTTCAGCGTCCTTGTCGCCGCCACATTTTCCCTCACCGCACTTGCCTTCGCCGCACTTGCCTTCGGCATCCTTGTCAGCGCCGCACTTGCCTTCGCCGCATTCGCCCTCGGCATCCTTGTCACCCTTGTCGCCACCACAATTGCCCTCCTGCGCACCCAGCAGAAAGCCGCTGCTCAATGTGGTCATGGCGAACGGGCTTGCGCCGGTGTCGGCATTGGCGAGTCCCGTCATCGCAAACGAACCCGCCAGTGCAGCGCCGACTGCCAGCGCCACGGGTTTTGCCAGTTTTCTTTCGGACATTTCGATCTCCTTACCTTGGTTGTCAGTTATCTCACTCTTCGTGGAGCGGCCTGCATTCGTTTCAATGTCAGGTTTTCCACGTCACCGTTTCGACAAGTCGTCTGCCGATCTCGTCAATCTCATTCAGTTGTTCCGCCCGTTCGCCGATAATGGCGACGCTGCCGCTACCGACAGGCACGATTACGCCGTGCACGTTGTTACCCGACAGCGGGATGGCGCCGTCGATTTGCTCTTCGGCCATCAGTATCAGGGTGACGGGTCCATTTGCTCCCTGGATGACCAGGTGCGGCACGGTCTTGCCGTTAATTACGCAGCTCATCGCGTAGGTCACCAGGTCCCGGCCGGTCTCCATCGTCGCGACGTTGTCGTCGATGACGCGTCCCAATACCTGCTCCGGGACAGCGACAGAAGTGACCTGGCGCGACGATTGCTCGTAGTCCATATGCGCAATTACCTGCTCGGCAAGCGTCGGAGCCACCAGCTCCGGCGCCAGCATGCGCGTTGCAAGGAATGCAACCGCAGCCAGCGTCGCCGCAATGGCAATCCAGGCCGGCAGCGGGAGGCGTTTCGCCGCCCGGCGGGGGTACAGGTCGACAGTACTGCCGGACGAGCTGGCATCGACCGCTGGTAATTCCGGCAGGTGCAGCTCCGGCACGGTGATCGACAGAGCTGTGGCTATGCGCTCATCCAGCGCACGAATTTCATCCCTGAAGTTGCTGCAGGCGGCACACTCGGCTGCATGACCGGCTGCATGACCGGCTCCGCCGTCAAATGACTCCGACGGTTCCGCCGTAATACCTTCCCTGTAGTCGTCACATTGCATCGCGTTCGTTCCCGGCACTCAGGCGGCCGTCGCCTCATCGATTGACTTCTTCAGCTTGAGTCGCGCCCGGTGCAGGCGCGTCAGTACCGCTCCGGGATTGATACCGATCAGCTCCGCGATTTCCTTCGTGCTGTAGCCCATCAGGACCTGCAATACGAGTGGTTCACGATAGTCCTCATCGAGTCGCAGGATTGCCTGGCGCATTTCTTCGAGGTCCGGGTCGTCTGCGTCCGCAAGCATTGCCGACTGGGCCGGCGTCAGTTCGTCGATGTCCACCGTGTCCGGTGATTTCCTTTCGAAATAACGTGCGTTCTCGCGGCGCACGATGGTCAGGAGCCACTGCCTGGCTGCCTCGTCCTCGCGCAGCTTGTCCAGTGACTTCCAGGCGCGCAACAGCGTCTCCTGTACCACCACCTCGGCAATGCCGGGGTCACGGCAGAGCCATGCTGCATAGCGATACAGATCCTTGTGGAAAATACCGACCACCTCGTCAAAGCGGCGTTTGCGCTCGAAGTCCACGCGACTGCTGTTCATTGGACTGCTGTTCATTGGACTTCTGTTCATTGGAAAGGGACCTGATACATGGTCGAATTATTACCCGCCTGTCGGTCTTTTTGTGCGGCAGGCGTGGAAACCATCGCCGAATACGGCCAGAATCCGCCCATCCAAGCCGTATGTTGTATCGCTATGAGTCGTTCGCAGGGCCCCGGGTTCCCTTTTACGCGCTTGCGCCGCAGTCGCCGCAGCGATTCGCTGCGTCGCCTGGTAGCCGAAACCAGCCTCACATCGGCAAACCTGATCTATCCGGTTTTCATCCTGGATGGTCAGAAGCGGAGCGAGGCTGTAGCGTCCATGCCGGGCATCCAGCGCCAGAGTGTCGATCTCCTGCTCCCGCAACTCGCGGATGCTGTCGCCCTAGATATTCCCGGTATTGCTGTGTTTCCGGTCGTCGACGCTCAGCAAAAATCACTGCAGGGCGAAGAGTGCGCGAATGCCGACGGCCTCGTGCAGCGAGCGATACGAAGCATAAAGAAGGAGTTTCCCGACCTTACCGTAATAACCGACATTGCTCTGGATCCTTACACGACGCACGGTCAGGACGGGATCATCGACGACGCGGGCTATGTCCTGAACGACGAAACGGTTGCCATGCTGGTGCGCCAGGCGGCCTCGCATGCGGATGCCGGTGTCGATATCGTCGCACCATCGGACATGATGGACGGCAGGGTCGGCGCAATACGCCGGGAACTCGAGAGAAAGGGCTGCCACAACACGCTGATACTGGCTTACGCTGCGAAGTACGCATCGTGTTATTACGGTCCGTTTCGCGATGCTGTCGGCTCAACAAAGAATCTTGGCGGCGGTGACAAGCGCAATTACCAGATGGATCCTGGAAACAGTGACGAAGCCTTGCGCGAAGTCGCTCTCGACCTCGATGAGGGCGCCGACATCGTCATGGTCAAACCGGCGCTGCCGTATCTCGACGTCATCCAGCGTGTAAAACGACGCTTCGGCGTGCCGACGTTCGCGTACCAGGTCAGCGGCGAATACGCCATGATCATGGCAGCGGCCGAGCGCGGCTGGCTCGACGAGCGTTCCGCGGCGCTCGAGGCGTTGCTCTCGATCCGGCGCGCCGGGGCCGATGCCGTTCTCAGCTATTTCGCGTTGAAAGCGGCGCGTTGGCTGCGGGAGGGCTGAGATTGATGGCAACGGCGACGGACAGAGTCGATCGTTACGGCGTCATGGGGTATCCGGTAGCGCACAGCCGGTCACCCGTCATCCATCGCCTGTTTGCCTTGCAGACGCGGCAGAACCTCCAGTACGAACTATTGCAGGTACTTCCCGAGAACCTCGAAGCCGCCATTCGGCAGTTCGCGGAGGCCGCAGGCAAAGGGCTCAATATCACCGTCCCGCACAAGACGGCCGCACTTGAGTTTGCCGACCAGCTAAGCGAACGCGCAACCAGCGCGGGCGCAATCAACACGCTGGCTTTTCAGGACGGTGAGGTATTCGGCGACAACACCGACGGAATCGGCCTGTTGCGCGACCTTACCCGGAACCTGAAATTAGTGCTGCGAGACGCCAACATTCTCATCCTCGGAGCGGGTGGCGCAACGCGCGGCATTCTCGGCCCCCTGCTTGCCGCGCAGCCTCGGCAGATCGTCATTGCAAATCGAACCCTTGCGAAGGCCAGCGAACTCGTTGACCGATTCAACGCATCGGGCAATGTTACGGCCTGCCGCTTCAAGGACGTGAATTCTGACATCGATTATGCGCTGGTAATCAATGCGACGTCAGCAGGACTCAAAGGCGAAACTCCGCCCTATCCGGGCGCAGCGATCCGGCCACATACGTTTTGCTACGACCTTTCCTACGGGCTCACGCCGACACCGTTCAGCAAATGGGCGGCGGCGAAGGGGGCGAAGCACTCTGTCATGGGCTGGGGAATGCTGGTCGAACAGGCGGCCGAGTCCTTTCACCTGTGGCGCGGTGTGCGCCCTGACACGGAACCGGTCCTCAGGCAGCTTTCCATTACCGCATAGTCACCAGTTCTTCGGCACTTGTCGGGTGGATGGCGACGGTATCGTCGAAATCCTTCTTGGTTGCTCCCATGCGAATCGCGACCGCGAATCCCTGCAACATCTCGTCGACGCCGTCGCCGATGAGATGACAACCTACGATGCGCTCGTCGTTTCCGGCAGTAACGAGTTTCATCATGGATTTTTCTTTCTTGTTGCCGAGTGCGTAGAACATCGGCGTGAAGTGTGACTCGTAAACGTGCACCTCTTCGCCATATTCCTCGCGCGCCTGCGCTTCGGTCAGGCCGATAGTACCGATGGGGGGATGAGAGAAAATGACCGTCGGAATGAGTCGGTAGTCCAGATGCCGATCGGGCATACCACCATACAAACGATCGGCCAGCCGGCGGCCGGCGGCAATTGCGACCGGCGTCAGCGCCTCTCTTCCGGTCACGTCACCGATCGCGCAGATATGTTTGATATTGGTATTCTGGCAATCGTCGACTGGCACGAAACCATCGGCATCCATTGTCACCCCGGCTGCTTTGAGATTCAGGCGCTGTGTACTGGGGGCCCGGCCGATGGCCCACAGAACGGCATCGAAAGCCCCGTATTTGCGCCCGTCGACTGCCGCCAGCGTCAGGCCGGAAGCGTTGCGCGCCAGTCTTTCCGGCACAACGCCGGTCTCGCAGGTCACACCGGCCGACGCCAGCGCCACCAGCAGCTCCCGCCCGAGCATCGCATCGAACGAGCGCAGCACACCTTCGCGGCGAACGAGCAAGGTCGTGTCGGAGCCGAGACCGTTGAAAACGCCGGCAAGTTCGACGGACACGTAGCCACCGCCGACAATGGCCATGCGCCGCGGCCGCTCGGCGAGCGCAAAAAAGCCGTCGGACGTTATTCCAAGATCCGCTCCGGGGATGTCAGGTACAACCGGATAACCGCCGGTGGCGACCACGAACCTTTCAGCCGAAATTCGCTGCCCGGCGACATCGATGGTATGCGCGTCGATAAACCTGGCCTGACCGCGGACCAGAGCAACGTCGCGACGCTCCAGGTTCGCTGCATAGATGCCGTTGAGGCGCTTAATGTATTCATCGCGGCGACTTTTCAGGGCCGCCCAGTCATGGCCGTTTACGGTCACATCAAAGCCATAGTCGGCGGCATGCTGCAGGTAATGAGCGTGCTGGGCCGTGTACCACATTACTTTCTTGGGTACGCAACCGACATTAACGCAGGTCCCGCCGAGCGGTCCGGATTCGATTACGGCGGCTTTGACGCCGTACTCCGCAGCGCGCTGTGCATGCGCCAGGCCACCGCTGCCGCCGCCGATAACGATCAAATCGTGTTCTGCCGTCACGAGCCGTTCCTTGTATTGTCGTTTCCTGTAGTGCCGTTTCTGTATTGCCGTTTCAGTATTGCCAGGTGTCATTCGCAGGCGCCAGAGTCCACTTGCAGCCCTGTGATAACATTCTGGCGTTTTTTGGGAAAAATCAAAGTAATGTCGAATCCGCTGCTTGACACTTCGTCGCTGCCACGTTTTGCCGATATCCGGCCGGAGCATGCACTCCCGGCGGTGTCGCAGCTTATCGCAGAGCACCGGCGAAAGCTCGCCGCGCTGCTCGACAATCCTGGTGAAGAAGCGTTCGACACGCTCGTTACGCCTCTCGAGGAAATGAGTCACGAACTGCAACGGGTCTGGTCGCCGGTCGGTCATCTGCAGGCCGTGCTGGACGTCCCCGCATGGCGCGATGCCTACAACGCCTGCCTGCCATTAATGACGGAACACGGTACCGAAGTAGCACAGAACAAAGCGCTCAATGACGCGTTCGAGCGAGTAGCGGCATCATTGCCGGCGGATGCACCGGAGGCAGGACGCACATTAATCGCCCAGTCGCTGAGAGATTTCCGGCTCGCGGGCGTTGCGTTACCAGAGCGTGTCAAGGCTGAGTTTCGCAGCGTGATACAGGAGCTTGCGGCCGTACAGGCATTATTCGAACAGAACCTGCAGGACGCCACCGACAGCTGGCACTTCCACACAACAGACGACGCGATGGTCGCGGGACTCTCGGCGCCGACCCTCGAGCGCGCCCGTTCCGAAGCAGAGCAGCGCAAACTCCAGGGATGGCACCTGACGCTCGATTATCCCACTTACCATGCCGTAATGACCCACGCCGCAAACCGCGGCTTGCGGGAAAAGTATTATATGGCCTGGTCTACGCGTGCATCCGACCAGGATGGCAATGCGAAGTGGGACAACTCAGGCAATATCGAGAAGATCCTCTCGCTACGGCACGCAGCTGCCCGGCTGGTCGGCTTCCGGAATTATGCCGAGTACTCGCTCGCGACCAAGATGGCGGTCACGACTGACGACGTATTCGAGTTCCTCCGCGAACTGGCGGCGCGAACGCGCGAGGCTGCCCGACAGGAGCTTCTGGACGTGCGTAACGTTGCCGGACACGACCTTGAGCCCTGGGATACTGCCTATTACCTCGAGAAGCAGAAACAAAGAAAGTACGCGATTGCGGATGAGGAGTTGCGCCAGTACTTTCCGGCAGCAAAAGCGCAGGACGGCCTGTTCGAACTGGCCGGCAAGCTTTACGGCATCGAGCTATCGGAATCGCCGACGGTACAGGGCTGGCACGACACCGTACGCTATTTCGAAGTGCGCGATGAGAGCGGCCAAATCATCGGCGGTTTTTATACCGATCTTTTTGCTCGCAACGGCAAGCGCGGTGGCGCCTGGATCGATGAGTGCATCGTGCGCAAGAATGTCGCTGGCAGAAAAACGCTGCCGGTGGGCTACCTGGTGTGCAATTTTTCGCCGCCCGACAAAACCGGAGTGTCGCTCCTGACACACGATGATGTAGTCACACTGTTCCACGAGTTTGGCCACATGCTGCATCACCTGCTGACCCGCGTGGACTATCCGAGCATCGCCGGTATCAATGGCGTGCCGTGGGATGCCGTCGAGTTGCCGAGTCAGTTCATGGAGAACTACGCCTGGTCGTACGAAGTATTGCAACGCTCGTCAGCGCACTTCGAGAGCGGTAAGCCGCTGCCACGCTCGTTGTTCGAGCGCCTCGAGAAAAGCCGGCATTGCGGCGCGGCGCTCGGCATGCTGCGCCAGATCGAGTTCGCGCTGTTCGATTTCAGCGTGCATGCTGGATTCGATCCGACGACGGGTAGTAACGTACTGGGGGTCTTGCAACAGACGAGAGAAGAGATCGCACTGATTCGACATCCACACTACAACCGTCTGCCGCACAGCTTCTCGCATATTTTTGCAGGTGGTTATGCGGCGGGTTACTACAGTTACAAATGGGCTGAGGTACTGGCGGCCGACGCGTTTGCAGCGTTCGAGGAAGCAGGCATCTTCGATCGCGATACGGCCTTGCGCTTCCGCGCTGAAATCCTGGAGATCGGCGGCAGCCGCGACATAATGGAAGCCTACGTGGCGTTTCGCGGCAGGCAGCCTACTGTGGATGCGCTGCTGCGCCAGAGCGGTATTGGCTGATGAAAGCGCGACGAGCTATTCGACGAAGAATCCGGAAAACTCGAAGCCTGTATTAATGACGTAGGCGTGCTTCCGACTTGAGGGTAGAATCGCTTGCGTTCCATCGGCGGGGAGCGGGCATCGAATGGCGTCATTCTGGGCCGAGTTCAGAAAGCGAAGTGTCGGCAAGGTCGCAGTTGCCTATGCAGTGGTTTCCTGGGTACTTATCCAGGTTGCATCGATCGCTTTTCCCGCATTCAATCTGCCGGAGTGGGGCACGACGATGATTATCGTGTTGCTTGCTATCGGCGCACCCGTGGCGCTATTGCTGGCGTGGGCATACGAGCTGACCCCGAGTGGCATCGAGAGAGCCGCCCCTGCACTTACCCGGCGTCAGGTCCTGACTGGAGTCACTTCTCTTGGATTGGTCGGTCTTGGAATGGGGACCGGCGCCTATCTTCATTCCCGGGTACGTCCCGCCGTTACTCCGTCCTACCGGCGCCTTACGTTCCGGCGCGGGATGATTCGTACTGCGCGTTTCATGCCCGATCAACGAACCGTGCTGTACGGTGCACTTTGGGACGGCGGCGATTGCCAGGTCTACGCTGTGAGTCCGGCGAGTCCGGAATCGGCGCCGCTCGAGCTTGCATCCGCTATGCCGCTGGCCGTTTCGACGTCCGGTGAGATCGCCGTTGCACTTGGCCGGCACTACCGCGGTGTCATGACGTACGGGACGCTCGCGCGCGTACCACTGGCGGGCGGCACGCCGCGTGCGCTGGTCGAGGACGTCAAATATGCAGACTGGTCACCCGATGGCACCGAACTTGCTATCGTGCGGCGCGCCGGCGATCGCGACCAGCTTGAGTACCCCATAGGCGCCGTGCTGGCCGAGTCATTGCCGATTTCCTTTTTTGGCTTGGGCGGCTTCAGCTTTCCGCGCATTTCACGGGACGGCAATCGCGTCGCATTCTGCGACCTGACTGTGGGTCTCACCGGCAGCATAGCGACAGTGGATCGTGCCGGCCGCAAGACTACACTGACCCCGCAGTACGCCCAGATTTTCGGGCTTGCCTGGAACGGTGATGAAGTATGGTTCACAGCGGCTGAAGATCGACCGCTGCTGCGTGACTCCGTCCTCGCGGTCTCGCCAGGGGGCAAGATTCGGCGGGTTACGCAACTGCTCGGCAATGGCAGCCTGCACGATGTTTCGCCGGACGGCCGCGTCCTTTTGTCGCGGACGGACGACCGGGCCGGCATCGCCGTACGGGTGCACGACATGGGCAGCGAACGCGATCTCTCCTGGCTCGATTCCCCGGGCATTAGCGACATCACGGCCGACGGCACGACAATACTTTTTACGGAAACCGGCACGGGCGGCGGTTCCGGCGGTTCAATCTACCTGCGTGCCACTGATGGTTCACCGGCAGTCCGTCTCGGCGACGGGTTTGCAATGGCGCTTTCGCCGGATGGACGATGGGCGTTGCGAACACTTACTTACGGCGGAAGTGCCATCGATTTGTTGCCCACCGGACCCGGCGAGACCCGCCGCTTTGACCGGCCAGGGTTCGCGTTTTCAGGCGCGCGCTGGCTGCCGGACGGCAGCCGCGTCATCGTTAGCGCGTGGGAGGAGGGCCGCTCGCGACGTTTATATGTACTCGACCTGGACTCTGGTGAACTGCGGGCGATAACACCGGAGAACGCCGCCTACGGTTGGGCCGTCTCGCCAGATGGCACAATGATCGCCGGTAGTGCTGACGGCGAAATCACCCTGTTTCCCATAGCCGGCGGCACGGCCCGGAATGGACCGGCTTTGAACAGGGATGAACGGCTTGTGGGCTGGGTCGAAAGCGGCTTGCTGGTGGTCACCGATCCCTCCGGGTTGGACATAGGTGAAGTGTTCACACTGGACCCGGCTAGCGGGACGAGAGCGCTTTGGCAGGATATCAGGCCGGTCGATCCGGCGGGCCTCATGCATCACGGTACAAACTTTATGGCCAGCACCGACGGGAAGTCCTACGCGTACGGCTGGCACCGCGCGCTGAGTGATCTGTACGTCGTCGAGGGATTGGTTTGAAGATTGCTACCTGGAACGTCAACTCATTAACGGTTAGGCTGCCCCAGGTCCTCGAGTGGACCGAAACAGCAAAGCCGGACGTGCTGGTGTTGCAGGAAATCAAGCAATTGTCCGAAGCCTTTCCACTGGACGCGATTCGGGAAGCCGGATTTCACGCCCTCGCAAACGGACAGAAAACCTATAACGGCGTGGCAACGGTCAGCCGCTGGCCAATGGCGGACCCGGTCATCGAGATTCCGGGATTGGGTGACGTGCAGCGTCGGGTGCTGGCAACGACAATCAACGATCTGCGCGTCATCAACCTGTATGTGCCAAACGGCCAGAGCCTCGAATCCGAGAAGTACCAATACAAACTCAACTGGCTGGCAGCACTGCGCGATTATCTCGCCAGCGAACTGAAGAACCATGAGCACCTTGTGGTGCTCGGTGATTTCAATATCGCGCCTGACGATCGCGACGTCTACGATCCCGAGGATTGGGGTTACGGCGTGCTGTGCAGCCCGCCGGAGCGTGCGGCCCTGCAGGAATTAATCGGGCTCGGCCTGGTCGACGTATTCAGGCAGTTCGAGCAGCCCGGGAAGACGTTCAGTTGGTGGGACTACCGGGCCGCCCGCTTTCGCCGCAATGCCGGCCTGCGCATCGACCTGATCCTGGCCAGCGCGGCGCTCGCCAAACAATGCACGGCAAGTTATGTCGATCGGGAACCGCGCAGTTGGGAGCGTCCATCCGATCACGCTCCCGTTATCGCCGAGTTCTCCCTGTGGTAGCCAGCAAGGGAATGTGACATATTCCTGTCCAGGTTTCTGGCGCCTTTCCATGCAACGTGTATCATTTTCGACTTACGGGCCAACCTTGGGACGGCCGGCGTCAGCGATCGCTGCAGGATGCATGCGAACATGAATACGGCAGCGTCCCGGCACCAGAAGAAGAAATTCATGTCGCAGGATCGCCGCAACGACTACGACGTTACGAATACCGTTCAGGTCAGCAGCCCCGCAGCCGTGCGCAAAGCGGTTTGCGACTTGTTCGCCGAGACGTTCCCGGGCGCATCGTTCGACAAGATGTGGCTTGCCTTTTACGATTTCGAACGCCTGTTCACCGGTAAATTTCCAGGGTATCGCGGCTGTGATACGACGTATCACGATATGCAGCACTCGCTGGACATGACACTCGCACTCGCTCGGCTTGTTGCCGGGTATGAACGCAGCTCCGAAGAGGAGGATCGCCTGGGCCCGCAACGTGCACAGATGGTCATCGTCACGTCGCTCTTTCACGATGCCGGCTACATTCGCCATGCTGAGCGCGACAGGGATTTCAGCAACGGCGCCGAGTTCACGCTTTCTCACGTGTCGAGGAGCGCCGACTTTCTGCGCCGTTACCTGCCGGAACTGGGGCTGGCGCGAGACGCTGCAATCAGCAGCATGATTGTTCATTTCACAGGTTATGAGCTCGAACTGGACGATATCGAGCCGGACGATCCTCGCGATGCCATTTGCGGCCATTTACTCGGCACGGCAGACCTGATCGCACAGATGGCGGATCGCTGTTACCTGGAGAAGTGCCGTGACCGACTGTACAAGGAGTTTGTGCTGGGCGGCGTCGCCATCGACAACGCTAAACCCGGAGAGTACCGGGTACGCTACGAATCGGGCATTGACCTTCTCAGGAAAACACCCGTGTTCTACCAGCAGGTTTCGCGCGACAGGCTATACGCAAAATTTAATCGCGCGTATCGCTATATCGAGGTCGTGTTCGATGGACAGAACCCCTATGTCGATGCCATTCGCAGCAATATGGAGCATCTGGTAAGGATTCTGAAATCGGGCGACTGGGCGATGTTACGACGCGACCCGCCATGCTTCCTCGGCGAGGACGATGCAGCCCAGTTCATGGAACAACTGGTTCGCTTGCGGCTGGATGCCATACCACCTGACCAGATGGCCAGTACTGGAAGTTTTCGCGTCGCCTAGAGATACGCGCAAGGAAAGTGCGCAATAGTGCGGCGTGTCAATCGTGTCCAGGCATGGGCACGAACGCCGGTCGGGATTCAATGCGGCGTATCCAGCCGCGGATTTGCGGGAAGGCAGCAAGTGAGAATCCGCCTTCGTCCGCGACATGCGTGTAAGCGAACAGGGCGATGTCGGCCAGCGTAAATCGCTCACCCGCCATGAACTCATGTTTCCGCAGTTGCTGTTCCATTACCGCGAGGGCTTCAAGGCCGCCGGCTCGCTTCTCCTCGAGCGCGGCCTTGCGCTCCGGCGGGACGCCGAGGTACTGAATGATGAACCTCGAAGTGGCAATGTTGGGTTCATGGCTGTATTGCTCGAAGAACATCCATTGCAGGACACTTGCGCGTTCGAATCGATCGGAGCCCGCAAGCGACGTGCCATCGGCGAGATAAATCAGAATCGCATTTGACTCTGCAAGAAACCGCCCATCCGACGTGCGCAGCAGCGGGATCTTGCCGTTCGCATTCATCGCAAGAAACTCTGGCGTGCGGGTCTGGCCTGCCAGTATGTCCACCTCCTCCCATTCGAAGTCGATATCCAGTTCCGCGCAGAGAAGGCAGATCTTGTAGCAGTTCCCGGAGCGCGAATCGCCCCAAACCTTGATTGGGTCGCTCATCTGACATCGCTTCCCTGCATGGTTCGCAACGCAAACTCCTCTTCCCGTTGCAGACGTCGCCGGGAATAAAAAACAGCGAGTGCCGCCGCGAATCCTGCGTAAATGTATTCCACGGCAGTGATCACCTCGTCGAAGAAAATCTCAAACGAGCGCCAGGTGAGGCCGCGAACGACTTGCCAGGCGCTTGCATCAAGTTCCTCGGTTGTGGACGGGATGGCAATCATCAGATTGCCCAGAAGTGCGCCTGTGCAGACCAGAATGGCGGCAATCAGTGGGAACCGGTAGTCGAGTCCCTGACCGTAACGACGTACGACCCGGCCGACGATCGCGCCCAATACGATCGAGAACCAGGGAAAGATTCTACCCGTCGCGACTGTTATCGCTGTCCACAGGATGCAGAGCATGAGTGTTGCCAGCATTCCGGCGACGATGGCTTTGCCGGCTGACTGCGCGGCGATCAGTGCCAGTGGATCGGGGGGAGTAACCGCATCGTCCGCGTGACTGTCGTGTTTCTTTTTCGGGCGCAGCACTGGATCAGGCGGTTCTACCGCCGCGTGCGAAACGTTTGCGACTTTGGGCCTTGCGTCTGGAATTCCACGCCGCCGAGCGAGCCGATATAGGCATTCGCGTGCGGCTGCCAGCGGAGTGTCACTTTGGCGGATCGTTGAATGGTCGCGATGATGAGGTCTTTCTCGCGAAACGTCAGGATCTCGCCCGTCACTGAAGTGCCGTGCCGGATGCCGGAAATTTCGCAGGTATCTTCGAAGCGGGTTTCTCGCACAATCCGCATATCGATGCTCGCAGGGGGCCTGGACAGTATTTGCTCAGCCTAGCAAATGGCGCGTCAGCTGAGGGAGACTCCGGGGCTTCGATCAGTAGATAATCTTTCAGTTCCGGTAAAAAATCCCTCCGCGGAAGCGCTGCATGCCCGATACGTCCCTGGAGTCTCCCGCACCATCGACGCTTCCGCGGAAGCGCCGGAATCGAGGTACTCGTTTACGGATTCCAGGCAATCGTCGGTCACGTCCGCCGTTCGGTAACCGCAGGCCGGTACCGCTCGACCGTCAGGCCGCTTGAAGAACCACTGATCCCGGTAGTCTTTCTCGATGCGAAAGCCGCCCTCGTGCACCACTCTGTGATGTTGCGCGCAAAGCAGCATCAGGTTATCGAGACTTGTCTCACCGCCAGCTGACCAGTGCTCTATATGATGCGCATCGACGAAGCGTTTGCGCCCGCACCCCGGGAATCGGCAACCACAGTCCCGGGCCCACAACGCGCGCTTTATTGCCGCCGGTACTGTACGGCTCTTGCGACCGACATTAAGGGGCTCGCCGCTCTCGTCCTCGATCAGGACAATGCGGTCACTGTCGCACGTAATTCGGCGGACCGATTCGATCGGCAGTCCGGAGCGGCCACGACCGGTCGCCAGCGCTGCCTGGTCGACGTGCACGACGACCTGGTAATGATCCGGAGTCCCGGCGGCTGCATCGCCGTTCCCGCTCAGGTACTGCTTAGCCATCGCCACCAGGGCATCGGCCCGCTGGGCCGCCCAGCTTTGCTCCGCGAGCGAAGGCTCCGATGAAATCGTCGCCTCCATCGCCCGGTCCAGCGCCTTGTCGATCAGCTCCGCGGTCTCAAGTGGCAGCTCCACGGTAATTGTCGCCGTGCCGCGCTGTGGATCGCGCCGCAGGCTCAATGCACGGCGCGCCTGCGCGCGCAACGCTTCTTCGGTTGACGCCGGCGAGCCGTAGCGCAGCTCCCGGCAACGCTCTTCGACCCTGGTCGCGGTGGTTTTCAATGCGAAAGCGAGGAGCTCGTCTTCATTACCGGGGCTGGCTACCCGTGTCAGCGCCCGCACCTTCGAATAGGAAAGCTCGCCGCGCGCGAAGGCCGGTGCGATCGCGGGCAGTGTCTTGATCGCGTGCGCTACCCGTACCTTCTCGCGCGCGGCGCAACGAGAGAGGTCGCAGCGCCAGTGCAGCCAGTCAGCACAGGATTCAAAGCCCCAACGCAACCAGCCGCCCCGCTCATCGAAGCGACGGACAAGGACCAGGAAATCGTGCGTGGCGGCATTGATGCGGGCGGCGAGCGCAACGATGGCTCGATCGAGGTCATCGATTGAGGCATTGCGCAGACTGGCCTCAGGGGGAGAAAAGGTCGTCATCACGGGACCTCCCTGTCAGTGAGTGAGGCTGTAATTATAACCAGTATTCTGGCGGTAAGGAACTGAAAATATTGTTTTTTTGGGAGCTACTTGCCTGTGCGCACCATCACTCGACGGTAACCGACTTGGCCAGGTTGCGCGGCTGATCGACGTCCGTGCCCTTTAGAACGGCGACATGATAGGCGAGCAACTGCAGCGGGATGGTATAGAGAATCGGCGCCTGGAAATCCTGGATCAACGCGGGCATGCGCATGGTATGGATGCCGACGCGATCGCCGAACTGGACGCGCGGATCCGCGAATACATACAGCTCTCCGCCACGCGCGCGAACTTCCTGCAAGTTGCTTTTCAGCTTTTCCAGCAGTTCGTTGTCGGGTGCCACAGCGACGACCGGCATGTCTTCATCGACCAGCGCCAGGGGCCCGTGCTTGAGTTCGCCTGCCGCGTACGCTTCGGCATGAATATAGGAAATCTCCTTCAGCTTCAGCGCACCTTCCATCGCGACCGGGTTCTGCACACCGCGGCCGAGGAACAGCGCGTGATGTTTGTCCACGAAATGTTCCGCGAGGGCTTCTATCGCGCTGTCGAGACTCAAGACCTGTTCGATCAGCCCGGGTAGCTCGGCGAGTTGCGCCACCAGTGCACGTTCCTGCTCTTTCTCCAGGCCATTACGCCGTGCCAGTGCCACCGTGAGGAGCGCCAGCGCCGCGAGCTGGGTCGTAAACGCCTTGGTCGAGGCGACGCCTATTTCCGGTCCGGCGCGGGTCATCATCACCAGCTCGGACTCCCGTACCATCGAGCTTTCAGGCACGTTGCAGATGCTCAGTGTCGACACATAGCCAAGTTCCTTCGCCGCCCGCAACGCTGCCAGGGTATCGGCCGTTTCACCGGACTGGCTGATGGCAATGAACAGCGTGTCCGCCGGCACGACCGGCGAACGATAGCGATACTCGCTGGCGATCTCGACGGTGCATGGCAGGCGGCACAATTCCTCGATCCAGTAACGTGCGACGAGCCCGGCGTGGTAACTGGTGCCACAAGCGACAATATGCACGCCGCGAGTCGCGTCGAGTACCTCGACGGCGCCCGTCCCGAACGCCGCGTCCATTACCTTGCCGTTGGCGATGCGTTCCTCGAGCGTTCGTGCAACGGCAGCCGCCTGTTCATGAATCTCCTTTTGCATGAAATGCCGGAAGCTGCCACGTTCCGCCGCATCGGCTGTCAGCTCGCTTTCCTTGACCGGGCGCTCTACCGGATCGCCCTTGGCATCGAAGATACTGACCTTCTTGCGTTCGACGATGGCGATGTCGCCCTCTTCGAGAAACTGGAATTTACGCGTAACCGGCAACAGTGCGGCAACGTCGGAGGCAACGAAATTCTCGTCGAGACCGAGGCCGATGACGACCGGGCAGCCGGCGCGTGCCAGCACGAGCTTGTGCGGGTCCGACGCACTCATCACCACGAGCGCGTAGGCGCCTTCGAGCTCTGCCACTGTCGCCGTGACCGCTGCCGCGAGATCGCGTTCGGTTTCAAGATGGTGACGAATGCGATGCGCGACGACTTCCGTATCGGTTTCCGATTCGAACCGGTAGCCGCGCGATTTGAGGTCCTTACGCAGCTCTTCATAGTTTTCGATGATGCCGTTGTGCACGATCGCGATATTGTCGTGCGACATGTGCGGGTGGGCGTTGCTCTCGCTCGGCGCGCCATGGGTGGCCCAGCGCGTATGCGAGATGCCGGTGCTGCCACGCAACGGTGTGTCGTCGAGAGCGTTCTGCAGCTCCTGAACTTTTCCGAGCCTGCGCAGGCGTGAGACGGCATCGCCCTCCATGATGGCAATGCCGGCCGAGTCGTAACCGCGATACTCGAGGCGCCGCAGTCCCTCCATGAGTATGGGGACTACGTTTCTTTCAGCGACTGCGCCGACGATTCCACACATGCACTTGCTCTCCTTGGCCTAACCGGTCGATTGTCTCAATAAACCGGTATTCTATGCGCTACTCTACGGGTCGGACCTCAGCCACCTACTGTTTTAAATCAACTTTTCTTGAGGGGCCGTTTCCAGCCGTCGACGGTCACCTGCTTCGCCCTGGCGACCGTCAGCGCATCTGCCGGCGCCGGTTTCGAAATGGTCGATCCAGCCCCGATGGTTGCGTTTGCCCCGATTTCCACGGGTGCCACCAGTTCTACCCCGGAACCGATGAAGGCGCCGTCGCCGATCACGGTTCGGTACTTGTTGGCGCCGTCATAGTTGCAGGTGATCGTGCCGGCACCGACGTTGACGTCTCGACCAATGGTCGTATCGCCGATATAGGACAAGTGGTTTACTTTGCTGCCGGCAGCGATCGTGGTTTTTTTGACCTCGACAAAATTGCCGATCTTCACGTCCTGATCGAGCTCAGCCCCGGGTCGCAGCCTCGCAAACGGCCCGATCTCACAATTGGCGCCCATGCGTGCACCGTCAATATGACAGTACGAATGTATGACTGTCCCTGCACCGACCGTGCAGTCACACAACACATTGTGCGCCTCGATCTTTACGTTGTCCCCCAGGTTGACATCGCCCTCGAAAACCGTGTTTACGTCGATGAACACATCGCCGCCGCAGGTTAGCGTGCCGCGTATGTCGACTCGCGCAGGATCCGCAAAGCCAACGCCGTTCGCCATCAACTCTCCCGTGAGACGCTGCTGGAGGGCACGCTCGGCATCTGCGAGCTGCTTTTTATCGTTGATACCCATAACTTCCTTCCAGTCGTCGACTTTGATCCCGTGTACGTTGATACCGTCTGCAACGGCCATGCCGATGACATCGGTCAGATAGTATTCGCCCTGGCTGTTTTCGTTGTCGAGCAGGGCCAGCCATTTCTTCAACACACCTGCCGGGGCGCTAAGCACGCCGGTATTGATTTCGTTAATGCTTTGCTCGGCTTTGCTCGCATCCTTTTGCTCGACAATCTTTTGTACGTTGCCATCGCGACGAACAACGCGACCGTATCCATGCGGATCCGCCAGATCCACAGTGAGCAATGCGATCTCGTCGGTCGTGCCGGTCGCAAGAAGGCGTTCGAGAGTGGTTGGGCGAATCAGTGGCACATCGCCGAAGAGAATCAGGACACGATGGTTGTCCGGCGTATCCGGCATGGCTTGCTGTGCCGCGTGCCCGGTACCGAGCTGGCGATCCTGCAATACCCAGCGTATGGTTTCGTCCGGCAGGGATTCGGTTACCGTCTTTCCGCCGTGTCCGTAGACAACGCAGATATCGTCGGCGCCGACCCTCTTCGCCGCGTCGACAACGTGCTGCAGAAGCGTCCGCCCGGCAAGCGCCTGCAACACTTTGGGTACGCTCGAGCGCATCCGGGTACCTTGCCCGGCCGCGAGAATGATAATGCTGATCGCCAATAAACAAGACCTCTGTCGGGAGCGAACGCCGGGTTTACCGGCAGGTTGGCAGCGCATGATACAGGAAGCCGGTGGCCTTTTTGTGCGACCCAGGCCGTATAACAACAGGTTGCTGCGGTGTTGTAATTGCGCTATGAGAGCTCTCGCATTGCGACTGGTTGTATTGGTGGCGCTGGCAAGTTGCAGCAGCGAGATCTACCTGCGCGACGGCGTAACGGACGGCGATACGTTCTATCTCGCCGACAATGCCCTGGTGGATTCGGATCCGGTCCTGCAAAGCTGGGGCAGCTACAGCCTTACCCTGAGTGTTTGCCAATTGCAGATCGGCGGCGACAATCCTGCCCGTGAGTCGTCCTTCGAATGTGAACTCACTGCACGCCGACACCTGGTCGAAAGCTGGGCCGATCACCAGAACGACGAGTCTGGGACCAGCGATCCGTATCTCGATCTCTTGAGTATCGTTCACGGCGTCGACTTCCTGCCGGAGTACGTGGCGTACTACCTGAACAGGAAGCAGTGGCAACTGCCGTCAGATCTCGACCACGGCGATTTCGAAGTTTGGCGCCGTCAGTATTTGCCGCGACACAAGGCAGAGACGCGACTCATTGGCTCCTGGAACTATGCCCGCAAGGTGAACGTCATACGCTGACCGGCCTGCGACAGACAGCCGCAGGCCGGTTGTGGCAACGCAATTCAGCGTTGTATGACGCGCAAGACGACACGCCGGTTTTCTGCCTTGCCGCCTGCCGTACTGTTATCGGCAATCGGCTCGGACTCACCATAGCCACGGGTCGTCATACGGTCTTCTGCCACGCCGCTGGCGACCAGGTAATCGCGCACGGTAGCAGCGCGGCGCGCGGACAATCCTTCATTGTATTCCGCGGTTCCGTCACTGTCGGTGTGACCGGCGACTTCGACTCGTATGCTCGGGTTTTTCACCAAGGTGGCCGCTGCGTCATCCAGTACCGATTCAGCACCCGGCAACAAACGGTCAGAGTTCGATTCGAAATTGACCCCTGGCAGCCGGATTTCTTCCTTGATCTCGCAACCGTGGACATCGACCTGGACGCCTGCGGCTGTATCAGGGCATCGGTCGAGACGATCGACCACGCCATCGTTGTCGCTATCGAGTTCGCAACCCTTCTCATCGACGGCCGCACCGCGAACGGTGTCCGGACACTCGTCCTTGTCATCGGACACACCGTCGCCGTCGCTGTCCAAAGGACATCCTTCGGCGTCGACTCTTATACCTCGTGGCGTGCCGGGACAACGGTCGTCTGCATCGACGACCCCGTCGCCGTCGCTGTCGGCTTCGACCACTGGCGGTACTGCGGTAACAACGGGTGCGCCAAAAGGAAACTGGAAGCCCAGGCTGAACAGGTTGTCCTGTGTATCGATGTCGGCGATTTCATGCGAGCGCAAACGATATTCGGCGCGCAGGGCAATATTGCTGTCGCCAAAGATGTCGGCCAGGAAGCCCGCACCGCCGGAAAGCATCAGACCATCGGAGTCAGGCGCACCATCGGGGTTCAGTGTGAGGTACCCGGGACCCGCAAAAAGGTACGGCGTAAACCGGCCGGCGCGATTCATGACCAGCTGCAGATCGACGCCGAGACCGGTCTGGCTTTGTCCGGGAAACCCGTCCATTTCGGCGGCCATGATATAGGCCTCGACATTGAACGGACCCTGGAACGCTTTGCCGAAACCGAACTGGCCGCCCGAGACGCCGTCATCGAGCTGTGACACGTCGTCATCGTCGATGTAGGACCCCATGACGGTAAAGTACGCCTCACCCGCCGGGGCGTCGGCACGGGCTGTTTGTGGTTGCAAGCCAACAACTAATAAGGTCGCAACAAGCGTTATCCAGGTCTTCATTTTATGGCGCTCCGCAAACTACATTATGTAAATCAGTATACGCTATCAGGGTTGCAGTTCGACCGAATAGTTGAGGGCCACCCCCAGAAAGGCGGAAATTTCGGTCATGTCTTCACCGACGAAGCCGAGTGTGTGCGAATTGACACGCTCCACATTGGGTAGATAGGCAAGCAATTCGACCGGTCGGTAGTGTTTGAGGCTCAATTCGAGGTTGAGGGGCGCCTCGATCACATACGGCTCGAACTCGTCGATGCGGCCGAGCGCCGTACGGGTGCTCGCACGTATGACATCGTAGGCGGCATCCGGCGTGAGCGACTGAGCTGAATGGAACCCTGTTGCCCATTTGACCACGGCACCTTCCATGTCGCCGACGATAACCTGCGTTTCCGCGACCGCGATATGGTCACCCGACACCATGATCACCGGCACGCCGAAATGCCCGGCAATAGCGGCGCTGATGCTTGCCTCGGACATGGACTTCCCGTTCAGCCGCACGCCGGTGACATTGGCGCTGGAGAAGGAGTGCGCGCGTACGCCGCGTTCGTTAGCCGTGCTCGAATGGTAACCAAGAAGAATGACCGCATCGAAACTCCCGTCGATGCCGGCCATCATGCCGAGCGGTCGCGGCCAGGAGCGCACGACCATTACGTCCTTCGGCAGTTTTTCGATCAGCAGGTTCTGTCCGTTGCCGTGCGAGTCACTGACCAGGATCTCGGTAACACCGGCGGCGCGCGCGGCTTCGATGCAGGCATTGACTTCCGCTGTCATAAATTCACGGAAGCGCTCGTATTCAAACCCCCCGGGCCCGAGCTGGTCACCCGACACGACGCCGACAACGCCTTCCATATCCGCTGAGATATAGAGCTTCAACGACTGCCGGGGTTCTGCCTGCGCGACAGGGGTCACCGGCTCCGCTCCGCTTGTCGTGGTCGCTTGCTGCGCAGAAACGGGGAACCACGATCCGGCCAACATCAACACTGGAATTGCAGTCGCGAAACGCATGAACTTACTCCCTGGCCTGATTAACCGCTGTTTGCGGCGGCACCACGGGCAACTCGATGCGGCTCGGGTGAGTTGCCGAGTGATGCACGGTGTTGCGTGCGATCACGGCTTCTGTCTCATCGTAATTGTTGCCGCCGGTGTTGAGATTGCGCATGTACTGCGGAAATTTTGCGGAAGCGACCTCCACACGAATGCGATGACCCTTGCGAAAAAGATAGCTGGTCGACATGGGCGTTGGGTTCAGCTCGTAGACTTCTCCCGGTCGCATGAATACTTCCCGATCGTAACCATCCCGATAACGCGCACGCAGAATGGTGTCATCCACATTGTAGGCAGTGCCGTCCGGATAAACATCAACGAGTTTCACGGTAAAGTCCGTATCGCGGGCATCTGAGGACACGTACAGGGTGGCTCGCACGCTGCCGGTAACTTCTTTATCCGCAGCCAGAGGATCCGAGGTGTAAACGAGAACGTCGGCACGTGCTTCAATGCCGCGCTGGTCGAAACTGCCGCCGAGCGCCGCTTCCTGGTTGCAACAAACGCCACCTCCGAGCGCCGGCGCCGGGTTCATGGGATCGTAGGTATAAGTGTCTGAGGACGCGGTCGTGGCCGGCTCATCGGCGAGGCGCCCGTCGCCGAAGATGCTCGCGGCCCCGTCGTCGCTCTGCAGGTAGTAGGTGAGCGGCGTCGCGGCAGCCGGTGGCCATGCATCGGCGGCGGCCCACTCGTTGCGCCCCATCGTGTAGTACTGGACGCGCGGCGTAACCTTATGGAAGTCACTCGCCGCATCCTTGAGGTAGTAATCAAAGAAGCCGAACACCTGATCGTAAAGCGGGAAATCCGGTCGGCCGACGTTCAACTCGCCCACGATCAGATCCTCGTGCTCTGGAATGCGATAGAAGCCGCAATGCAGCGTTGGCGCGATGAGCACGAACTGGCCGTTGCGCACGACACTTTCAGACGCGTGTTTGCGCACGTGATTGAACAGGGCGAGATTAGGACCCTGGCTG
Source organism: Woeseia sp. (assembly GCA_040879925.1). GTDB lineage: Bacteria > Pseudomonadota > Gammaproteobacteria > Steroidobacterales > Woeseiaceae > IDS-8. The sequence continues at coordinate 34,545 of JBBDJJ010000043.1, forward strand.
ACATCGAACCAGCTGTTGAACCAGAACGCCGGCACCTTGAAGTCCTCATCGTCATGATAAAGACCGCCGTCATACCATGCAGGATCGTCAGGCTTGCGGGTCATGAAATCGGCGCCGGGACCGGTATTTGCACCGGCCGAGTGCAGCCAGTCGACAGCGGGAAGAGTGCGCAATTGCTTTTTCCAGTCTACCTCCGGCATATCGGGCGCCAGATCGTACATTTTGCGCAAGCGTTGCAGCTGCTCCCTCGACAGCCCACCCGGAAACTGCGGACGCAGGTTCTGCTGCACGCTGTAGAGCCAGACTGTGAACAGAGTTTGATGTACGCCCCCCTTGTACCAGTTGCCCTGCTCGAAGAATTCGCCGACCCGGCCTATACCGGCACCGGCGGCCATCGGCACCATGGCCTTGTGCGCCGGATGGCCAAGGGCGGCAAGCGCCAACTGCCATTCCGCGGTCGATGAGCAGCCGAGGGTAGCGACCGCACCGTCCGACCAGGGCTGCTTCGCGATCCAGTCGATCGAATCGAAGCCGTCCTCTCGTGGGCGGCCGAGAATTTCCCAATCGCCTTCCGAGTAGTACCTCCCACGCTCGTTTTGCACGACGAACGCATAGCCTCGCTGCAGGGATTCGAGTGCCCATTCGAGCTGGGCACCCTCGATTCGGTTGAAGTCATAGGGCGTTTTGACGAAGATGGCTGGAAAAGGGCCTTCGCTCTCCTTTGGCAGGTAGACGTCAGTTGCGAGCCCCACGCCGTCGCGCATTGGCACCATTATCATCGTGTCGGCGCTGGCAATGGCTTTGAATTTTGCCAGGTCCGGGTCGATTTCCTGCGCCAGGACCACGGGCGCGCCGACAACGACAAGCGCCAGGGGCATGCCTGTCAGGATCGAGGACATGAAACGCAACAACGAAAAACCGTCTGGCGACATGGGTTTTCTCCGGGTGGGGTTCCAGGCTTGTCATCAAGAATAGGTACGCGGAGAGCCACCGTCAAAGCGATTCGCTGCCGCACGAACAATAATAAGGATGAAGTGAATGTCTTTGAGCCGCTATACCTCACTCACTGTCTCGCTGTTCCTTCTCGGTCTGCTCATCGCGTGCACTGATGCGAAGAATAACAGTTTGGAAATTGCAGCAGAGGAAGGTGCGACTTACAAGCTGGGAACCGGCGGCAGGAACAGCGAGTCGCGGCAAGAAAGCCCGTATCTCGTTCTCGTGTCCATCGACGGATTCCGCTGGGATTTCCTCGACCTCTATCCGGCACCGGCCATCGAACGGCTCGCCGCTTCGGGCATCAGGGCCCAGGCGCTCGTTCCTGTATTCCCGACTCTGACGTTTCCCAATCATTACTCGATTGCCACGGGTCTTTATCCGGCGCATCACGGGATTGTCGGCAATAATTTCCCCGGAATGGATGAGGACGACTGGTATGCCTACAAGGACCGCGGCGCGGTTCAGGATGGACGCTGGTATAAGGGCGAACCCATCTGGGTTGCCGCGGAGCGGCACGGTCTGGTCAGTGCGGCCTTTTTCTTCGTTGGCACGGAAGCGCCGGTCAGCGGCATCTCACCATCGCACTGGTTTGATTTCGATCAGGACGTCCCGGGAGCGCAGCGCGTTGACCAGGTGCTCGAGTGGCTGTCGCAGTCGCCGGAGGTCCGACCGCACATGATTACACTTTACTTCGAGGAAGTTGACCAGGCGTCGCATCGCTTTGGCCCGGGCTCGCCCGAGAGCATTGCAGCGATTGCCAACGTCGACGGTCATATCGACCGACTTGTCCGCGGTATCGGCAATCTTGCAATTGCCGATGAGGTCTCGATTGTACTTGTATCGGATCATGGACTGGCATCGTACAAGGAGAAGGCCGAGCCCCTGATACTTGACGAGGTTGTGGATCTCGAGGGTTTTGCGGTCGTCGACGGCGGCTCCGCTGCTTTTCTTTTTGCCCGAGAGGCAGATCGGGCTCGGCTGGTCGAGGTCCGCGATGCGATCAACGAGTCGTGGCAACATGGCCGCGCGTGGTTGCGCGAGGAAGCGCCGGAGTCTTTTCACGTTACCGGCAACTCACGCTTTCCGGAGATCATTGTGCTGGCGGATCCGCACTACGGCGTCATCGCCACATCTGAGCGGCATTACATCATGACAGCCGGCGACCATGGGTGGTCACCGGAGTTTCCGGATATGCACGGCATTTTTATTGCGGCAGGACCACGCTTGCCGCAAGGAGCAGTGATCGAGGCAATCAGCGCAGTCGATGTCTATCCGCTGATGCGCGAGATTCTGGAGTTACCGCAAATCGAGGTTGACGGCGATGCGAGCGTGCTCCTGCCGTTGCTTGAGAATCGTTAAGTGAACTTAAATCGCCCGTACCACGGGCGATCATCCTCAATACATCAGCTGGCCTTCTCGAGCTGGTAGTAGTCCATCAGGATCTGCGCAACTTCGGGCCGCGAGAATTCTGCCGGCGGTGCGATGCCCTGACTCAGCAAATCCCGAACCTTGGTGCCGGACAACAACACATAGTCTTCCGGTTTGTGGTCGGGAGCCTCGTTCATCATTACCACCCGATTGAGCTTCTTCGACCAGGCGGTGTGGTCGGCCTTGAAGATCTGGATTTCCAGTGCGCCTGCCGGTACCTGCTCGTCGAAAATGGTCTGCGCGTCGAACGGGCCGTAGTAGGCGCCAACGCCCGCATGATCACGACCCACGATCAGGTGAGTAGCGCCCATGTTCTGCCGGAAGATGGCATGCAGTACCGCTTCCCGCGGGCCCGCGTAGAGCATGTCGAAGCCATAGCCGTTGACGATCACGGTATTGGGGGGAAAGTACACGTCAACCATCTTGCGGATGCAGGCATCCCGGATGTCGGCTGGAATGTCGCCGGCTTTGAGCTGGCCCAACAGCATGTGAACGACAACGCCATCGGCATGCAGTCGTTCCATCGCCATGCGACAGAGTTCTTCGTGCGCCAGGTGCATGGGATTGCGGGTCTGGAAGGCAACGACGGTTTTCCAGCCTCGCTCAGCGATCTCGGCGCGAATCTGCGTCGCCGTGCGGAAGGTGTCAGGAAAATCCTTTTCGAAGTAGCTGAAGTTCAGCACCTGGATATTGCCGGACACGCAATAGTTACCCAGCTTGCGAAACACTGAAGCGCCAGGATGCGCCTCATCAAGCGTACCGAAAATCTGCTGTGTCATGGTTTCAATCTGTTCTGCACTGACCGGCTCTATGGCCTGCACATCCATAACGGCGATTACAGGCTCACCCGCGACGTTCGGGTCGCGCAGCGCAATGCGGGACGATCCCTGGATCCCGCTTACGTCTTCGGCCAGGTTGAGAATCGGCACCGGCCAGAACAGGCCGGCAGTCGTGTGCATCGTCTCGGCTACTGACAGTGCGTCCGCCAGGTTCATGAAGCCCTTGAGCGGAGTGAAATAACCTCCGCCAAGCATGACGACGTTGGCCGCCGCGGCAGAATTCAGCAGCAGTGAAGGGAGTGTCTTCGCTTCAGCGAGCAGGGCTTGCGTTTGCGTTTCGTCAGACACAAAAAGAGGATTCAGGGCATCGGCCCCATGGGGTTTGATCACGGTCGTTCTCCAGGTATTCGGTTAGATTGCTGCAGCTGCAGCGGTGTCAGCCGCGTCGTCGGCACGAGTGAAGTATTGCTGACGAATGATTTCATGCTTCTGCAGGTAGTCGATAACGATCCTGACCTCCTGCTCGAGCGTCATCTCATCGGTAACCAGGTGGATTTCCGGGCTGTCAGGCGCCTCGTAAGGATCGCTGATGCCGGTGAAATTCTTGATTTCACCCGCACGCGCCTTTTTATAAAGGCCTTTGGGGTCGCGTTCTTCCGCGGTTGCCAGTTTGCAGTCGACGAAGACCTCGACGAAACTCAGGCCGGCTGCGTCATGCAAGCGCCGGACCTCGTCCCGATCGCCCTTGTAGGGGCTGATGAAGCTCGACAGCGAAATCGTGCCGGCGTCACCGAAGAGTTTCGCAACCTCTCCGATGCGGCGAATGTTTTCCTTCCTGTCTTCTTCGGAGAAGCCCAGGTTCTTGTTGATGCCGAGCCGCACGTTGTCGCCATCGAGGCGGTACGAAAGCTTGCCCATATTGAAAAGAGCGCGCTCGAGCGCCACTGCAATGGTGCTCTTGCCGCTGCCCGACAAACCGGTAAACCAGATTGTCGCGCCCTTTTGCCGGAGAATTTCGTAGCGGTCCTCGCGTGAAACGTCTCCGCCGTGCCAGGTCACGTTTGTTGCCTTTTGTTCAGTCATTGGTCTTCCCTGCGTTCCTAGTGGTTAATGATCTGCCGAAGTCGCTGGTCGCGCTTCGACAGGTTTTCGATCGGCCTTGCGTCGCTCGGAAAAGCCGTGCAACAGAAGGTCAGTGCATTTCTGGATGATGTCGAACAAGTCAAGTTCCGGATCGCGAACAATGACGTCGCCCCACGCGTTGCAAATGCCGATGACGGCTTGAGCGGCGAAGTGGCAGTCAATCGCGTCGCGGATGACTCCCTGGCGTATACCTTCCTCGAAGATGCTTTCCAGCAGTTGTCGGTAACCGCTGCCCATTTTCTTCAGGATCGTGCGCTTTTCTTCCGGCAGGTACAGACGCTCGTCGTTGTATACCTTGAGCGCCTCGTTCTTCTCCCGGTAACTCGACAAATGGGAGGTGAGCGTGGCCATCAACTTCGCTTCGAACGGCTGGTCGCTGGTTGCGATGCGTTCCATCCGCTGCACGTAGTCGCTGATGCCAAACAGGCACACTTCTCCGAGGGCCTCTTCCTTGGACTTGAAATAGTAGTAAAGACTGCCCTGCTTGATGCCCATATGCTCCGCGATGTCCCTGGTACTGGCACCATGAAAGCCCTTGTCGGCAAATACGGCGGCTGCCGATTTGATCGCGGTGAGTCGCTGATGCTGGTAGCGGGAGTTTTCGGAGTTCGGGTTCACAGCGACGGGATTCTATAGAGCTATAGAAATTTTGTCAATTGAAATTATAAAGTTAACAATATCCGATAGTTAACATGATACATTATCAATTGTACGATTGGCATTCAGGAAATGGCGGAGCGCCAGGGAATCACTACCAGAAGGGCAGGCTGCGCGGGAGGTTAGCGTTTGCCTTTGAGTTTTTGCGCAGCACGATAACGCGCCTCAGCCTCGGTCAATTCAGCCTGCGCACGCGCGAGATCGGTCTCGTCAGAGGCGCCTTCCAGCGCTTTCTCGGCATCCTGCTTGGCTGCAAGGGCTGCCGCTTCATCGAGCTGGTCGCCGCGCATCGCAGTATCCGCAAGCACCGTGACCAGGTGTGGCTGAATTTCCAGCATGCCGCCGGTAATGTAGAAGAGGTGTTCCTTGCCATCCGTGTCTTCCACGCGCACTTCGCCAGGTTTCAGAGCCGACAGCAAAGGCGCATGGCGCGGGGCGATGCCGACTTCGCCGAGACGCGCCGGTGCGTAAACCATCCGTGCGTTACCGGAATAGATCTCGCCCTCGGCAGAGACGATGTCGACCTGAATTGTGGCCATGTGTCAGCGCGTCCTTTGGGTTACTGCATGGTCTTGGCTTTCTCGACCACTTCGTCGATCGTACCAACCATGTAGAAAGCCTGCTCGGGCAGGTTATCGTAATCGCCATTCACGATGCCGTTGAAACCGCGAATCGTTTCCGACAGCTGCACGTACTTGCCCGCTGAACCGGTGAAGGTCTCGGCGACGAAGAACGGCTGCGACAGGAAGCGCTGAATCTTGCGAGCACGGGTCACGGAACGCTTGTCATCTTCCGACAATTCGTCCATGCCGAGGATTGCAATGATGTCCTGCAGCTCCTTGTAACGCTGCAAAACCGCCTGAACGCCGCGCGCGCAATCGTAGTGCTCCTGGCCGATAACGTTCGGATCGAGCATGCGGCTGGTCGAATCGAGTGGATCGACGGCCGGGTAAATACCGAGTTCTGCAATCTGCCGCGATAATACGAGCGTTGCGTCAAGGTGAGCGAAGGTCGTAGCGGGTGACGGATCGGTCAGGTCGTCAGCCGGGACATATACGGCCTGGAACGAGGTAATCGAGCCGGTCTTCGTCGAAGTAATACGTTCCTGCAGCACGCCCATCTCTGCCGCGAGCGTCGGCTGGTAGCCCACCGCCGACGGCATGCGGCCGAGCAGCGCGGATACTTCCGTGCCGGCCAGCGTGTAACGGTAGATATTGTCGATGAACATGAGTACGTCGCGGCCCTCATCGCGGAACGCCTCCGCCATGGTCAGGCCGGTCAGCGCCACTCGCAGCCGGTTGCCCGGCGGCTCGTTCATCTGGCCGTAAACGAGCGAGACCTTGTCGATCACACCCGAATCGGTCATCTCGTGGTAGAAGTCGTTGCCCTCGCGTGTACGCTCGCCGACGCCCGCGAATACCGAATAGCCGGCGTGCTCGGCGGCAATATTGCGGATCAACTCCATCAGCGTCACGGTCTTGCCCACGCCCGCGCCGCCAAATAATCCAATTTTTCCGCCCTTCGCAATCGGCATGATGAGGTCGATGACCTTGATGCCGGTTTCGAGCAGTTCCGTGGCGGCAGCCTGTTCTTCGTAGGTTGGTGCCTCACGATGGATGGGCATGGAGATTTCAGCCCCGATGTCGCCTTTGTTGTCGATCGGCTTACCGAGTACGTCCATGATGCGCCCCAGGGTCTTCTCGCCCACCGGGACCATGATAGGCTCGCCCGTGTTGCTGACGTTCATGCCGCGTTTCAAGCCCTCACTGGGACCCATTGCGATGGTTCGCACTACGCCGTCGCCCAGTTGTTGCTGTACTTCCAGGGTGATCTCGGCTTCATCAATGATCAGTGCGTCATAGATGCCCGGGATCGCGTCGCTCGGAAACTTGACGTCCACGACGGCGCCGATGATCTGCACGGTGGTTCCTGTACTCATACGTTTACTGCTCCAAACTGGATCGCCCGTGATACGGGCTCCTACACGATTAACCTGAGACGGCGGCTGCGCCGCCGACAATTTCTGAAATTTCCTGGGTAATTGCCGCCTGCCGCGCCTTGTTGTAGGCGAGTTGCAGCTTCTCGATAATTTCTCCGGCGTTATCAGTGGCGGATTTCATTGCCACCATTTTCGCTGCCATCTCGCAGGCGAAGTTCTCGACCGCGCCCCGATAAACTTGTGACTCGATGTAGCGCATCAGTACATCATCGAGCAATTCCCTGGCGTCGGGTTCGTAAATGTAGTCCCAATGCTGCTGCAGGGTTTCGTCGCCGGGCTCGATGGAGCTGACCGGCAGAAGCGTTTTCACTTCCGGTCGCTGGCTCATGGTATTGACGAACTCGTTGTGCACCAGGAACAGCCGGTCGATTCTTCCTTCGCTATAGGCATCGAGCATGATCTTGATAGAGCCGATCAGGTCATTGACGTGTGGCCGATCGCCGAGATGCGTCGCAGTACCGACCACATTGCCGCCCAGCCGCCGGAAGAATTGCACCGCCTTGGCGCCAACCAGCGCGAGATCCACCTCGGCGCCTTCCTGGCGACGACGCGACAGTTCGCCGATGACGGTTTTGAACATATTGACGTTCAACCCGCCGCAAAGGCCGCGGTCTGTCGAGATGACGATATAACCAACGCGGCGCACTTCCCGTTCGACAAGGTACGGATGTTTGTAGTCCGGATTGGCGTGCGACAGGTGTCCGACGACGCGGCGAATACGCTCGGCATAGGGCCGCGACGCCTCCATCTGCTGTTGCGCCTTGCGGATCTTGCTGGCCGCGACCATCTCCATCGCCTTGGTGATCTTCTGCATGTTCTTCACGCTGCGGATCTTGTTGCGGATTTCTTTTTCGCCTGCCACTTTAAACGTCCCTGCCGTACTTTTTGACCAAAATATCGCCCGTAATACGGGCTCCTGCAGCGGCGCGTGCAGCGGCGCGTGCAGCGGCGCGTGCAGCGGCGCGTGCAATACGGATCCTGTAGGAGCCCGTATCACGGGCGATCCCTGTCATATCAGTACGCACCTTTCTCGGCAAACCCATCGCACGCTTTCTTCAACCCCGCCTGAATCTCTTCACTGTAGTCGCCCGACTGGTTGATCTTGTCGAGCAGGTCTTTGTGATTTGCCCGGGCGTAGTCATGCAGCGCGGCTTCGTAGTCCACCACTTTGGCCACATTGACCTTGTCGATATAGCCTTCGTTGACCGCGTAGAGCGACAGCGCCATCTCCGCAACCGACAGCGGCGAATACTGTTTCTGCTTCATAAGCTCGGTAACGCGCTGGCCGCGTTGCAACTGCTTGCGGGTGGTCTCATCCAGGTCTGACGCGAACTGCGCGAACGCCGCAAGCTCACGATACTGTGCGAGCGCAAGGCGCACGCCGCCACCGAGTTTCTTGATGATTTTGGTTTGCGCCGCACCGCCGACTCGCGACACCGAGAGACCGGCGTTGATAGCCGGTCGTATACCGGCGTTGAACAGGTCCGTCTCGAGAAAGATCTGTCCGTCCGTGATCGAAATCACGTTGGTCGGCACGAATGCAGACACGTCACCGGCCTGGGTCTCGATGATCGGCAGTGCCGTCAACGAACCTGTTTTGCCTTTTACCTTGCCGCCGGTGAACTTTTCCACGTAGTCCGCATTGACGCGTGCGGCGCGCTCGAGAAGGCGTGAGTGCAGGTAGAAGACATCACCCGGATACGCTTCACGGCCGGGTGGTCGCCGCAGCAACAGTGACACCTGGCGATACGCCCAGGCCTGCTTCGTCAGGTCGTCAAAAATGATTAACGCATCCTGTCCGCGATCGCGGAAGTATTCGCCCATCGACGTGCCGGAGTATGGCGCAATGTATTGCATGGCGGCGGAATCGGATGCGGCTGCGGCGACGACAATCGTATGCTCCATCGCACCGAACTCTTCCAGCTTGCGCACAACGCCGGCAATTGAAGAGGCCTTCTGGCCGATAGCGACATAGATACATTTGATGCCGGTACCGACCTGGTTGATGATCGTGTCGACCGCTACTGCCGTCTTGCCGGTCTGGCGATCGCCGATGATCAGTTCGCGCTGTCCGCGGCCAATAGGCACCATCGCGTCGATCGACTTCAGCCCGGTTTGTACCGGCTGATCGACGGATTTGCGCTCGATCACGCCCGGCGCCACTTTCTCGATCGGCGCGGTTTCCGCCGTTTCGATCGGGCCCTTGCCGTCGATCGGTTGCCCCAGCGAATCGACCACGCGGCCGAGTAGCGCTTCGCCGATTGGCACTTCGAGAATGCGACCGGTTGTCTTGACGGTATCGCCTTCGGAGATATGTTTGTAGTCGCCAAGCACCACGGAACCGACAGAGTCCTGCTCGAGGTTCAGCGCCAGGCCAAACGTGTTCTGCGGAAACTCGAGCATTTCGCCGTAGCGCGCATCGGCGAGTCCGTGGATGCGCACGATGCCGTCGGTGACACCGATGACGGTGCCGACATCGCGAGCTTCGGCTGCCGCTTCGAAATTTTCGATTCGCTCTTTAATCAGCTGGCTGATTTCAGAAGCTTTGAGTGCCATGTTGCCTTCCTCTGTTAAGCGGTCAGCGCGTGTGCAAGACCCTGGAGTCTTGCGCGCAACGAACCATCAATTACGACATCACCGGCGCGGATTACGGCGCCACCGATGAGGTTCTCGTCCAGTTTTGTTTCGAGACGTACTTGACGCCCGAGTCGTTTTTTCAGTGCTTCGGCAATTGTGTGTTTCTGATCTTCATCCAGTGGCACTGCCGACGTCACCGTTACGTCTACCGTATTCTCAACCTCTGCCTTCCGCGCTTCGAAATGACTCGCTACCTCCGGCAAGACAGCCTCGCGTCCGTTCTCGAGTATCAGTCTCAGGAAATTCACTCCGTGACGGTTTGCGCTCGCCAGAACCGGGGAGTCGCCCGCAGCGCGTCGCAAAAGGTCGGTGAGAAACTCGAGGCGCTTGCGCTCCGTCAGCGCTGGATTACCCAGAAAAGAGACCACCTGCCCATCTTCCAAAAGCGCTGCAGCGATGCAGAGCGCCTCCGACCACGCATCAAGCGTATTCGTTTCTCGAGCCAGCTCGAAAACCGCCTCGGCGTAGGGACGTGCGATGGTGTTGTTATCTGCCATGGTTACCTGCTCAGCCAGCGTTCTGCGATGGCACTAGAGCTCTGCTGCCAGACGGGTAAGGATATCTTCGTGCGCCTTGCCATCGATTTCACGTCGCAGGATCTTTTCTGCGCTCGCGACGGCTATTGCCGATACCTGGCCGCGCAACTCTTCACGGGCACGATTGACTTCCTGCTCCATTTCGGCACGCGCGGCTATGAGCTGGCGCTCGCGCTCCTTGACGCCTTCGGCCTTACCCTCGGCGACGATCTCATTCGCGCGAGCGTGCGCCTGATCGAGAATACCGGTCGCCTGCTTGCGCGCATCGCCGATTATTTTCCCGGATTCAGACTTCGCATCGTCAAGGCTCTTCTGTCCGCGTTCCGCCGCTGCCAGCCCGTCCGCGATTGTTGTCTGGCGCTCTTCGATCGCGTTCATGATCGGCGGCCAGATGAACTTCATGCAAAACCAGACGAACACGAGCATCGCGATCGACTGGCCGAGAAGAGTCATGTTGATATCCACGGAATAACTCCTGTTCGGAAAGAACTACGGTGCGGGGACTATCGACTGTTAGCCACCCGTCGCCTGCTGCAACTGCCCGATAAACGGGTTGGCGAAAGCAAAGTACAGCGCAATACCGACACCGATCATGGCAACCGCGTCGAGCAGTGCGACGACCAGGAACATCTTGGTCTGCAACATAGGCGCAAGTTCCGGCTGTCTGGCCGCGCCTTCGAGGAACCGACCACCGAGCAGGCCCATGCCGATACCGACGCCAAGCGCGCCGAGGCCGATCAAAAGCGCAACGGCAATCGCGGTAAAACCAATCACAGTTTCCATCAATATCTCCCGTATGAGATCAGTTCAAAAATCAATCAATAGCTAATGTTTTTCCGATGCCAGACTGAGGTAAACAATTGTCAGCATCATGAAAATGAACGCCTGCAGCGTCACAATCAGTACGTGGAAAACGGCCCATGCAAAATGCAGCGGCAGCTGCCATATACCCAGTAGCGCTATCAGGATGAAAATCAGTTCGCCGGCAAACATGTTGCCGAACAGTCGCAGCGACAACGAAAGCGGCTTCGCCAGCAATGCAACCGACTCGAGAATGAAGTTGAAGGCGATAATGAAGGGTGCCGCAATGATGGCGACCCCCTTGGTCGGCGGCGCGATGGGATGCAGCGTCAGTTCAGCGATAAAGCCGCCAACACCCTTGTGCATGATCGTGTAAGCGACGACGAGTACGAAAACGGCTATCGACATGCCGAACGTTATGTTGACGTCCGTGGTCGGCACCACCTTGAGATACGGTATGTGCAGGTAGTTCTCCGCTACATACGGCAGCCAGTCGACCGGGATAAGGTCCATCAGGTTCATGAGGAATACCCAGACGAAGATGGTCAGGGCCAGTGGTGCGATCATTTTGCTTTTGCCGTGAAACGTGTCGCGCACGCTGGAGTCGACAAAATCCACGACCAGCTCAACGAAAGCCTGAAGCTTTCCAGGTTTGCCGATCGAGGCCTTCTTCGCGGCACTGCCGAACAGCCAGATGAAGACCACACCGAGCAGAACCGAGAAAAACATCGAATCGACATTGATGGCCATCGGGTTTCCGGCGCACTCGTTCCAGACCCAGGCACCATCGGCCTTGCAAACCTGCAGATTCTGCAGATGGTGCGTGATGTACTCGCCAGTCGTCCGGGTTCCGCCTTCGCTCGCCATTCTTGTTACTCGTTATCCAGTGTCCGATGCTTCGGACCCTTGTTGTTACCATGTTTGAAACCATGGTTGTCACGCATCAGGAACCCGCCCAACGTCATCAGCTGCGCGGCGACGAAGCTGGCGATGAGCGGCCACGCTTCGAGCGGTCTCACAAGCGTGAACGCGACGGTAAACATCAACACCGTCAGCGCCAGCTTGCCGAGTTCCCCGATGTAAGCGGCTCGAACCAGGGCTCCCGGCCCAGGATCGCGTCGCGGCACCGAGAGCCGCATCGCCAGAAAGGCATTCGGGATGACGCAGGTCAATCCGCCAAGCAATGCCGAATATCCCGACGTTACGCCGCCCGTTCCCCAGAAGAGCGCCGCCAGAACGACAGTAAGGCCCAGTTGCGCCAGCAGGAGCCTGGCTATTACACCGGCCATGAGACCGGCCATGAGACCGGGAGAAGACGCTCCGGAGCGCTCATGATCCCGGCTCCCCATGTCTCGCCTGCCTCCGACAACAAAAACGCCACGTCCATCGGCTGACGGCCGGTGTGTGGCGTTATGGTTACGATCTTTCCAAGCGGGCCTGTGCTTAGCCCGCGCATTATAGTGATCGAACTGGAGCAAGGCAACCGCCGAAAACACAACAAAATCCTCTTATCCGCCAGTATTAAATGCGCCTTCGTGGTCGCATTTCAATGACCTTCGGGGTCATGGTTGGCGCAGGCAGGAGCGCAGGGGAATCGCCCGTGATACGGGCTCCTACAAGGTATCTATCGCCATCTGTAGGAGCCCGTATCACGGGCGATCGCGCGCAGTTACTTAATGTGTTTCAGAATACCGTCCAGTTCGTCGAGACTGTTGTAGGAGATAACAATTTTTCCATAACCCTTCTGTGAATGGTCGATCTGTACCTTGGCCCCGAGCTTGTCTGTTATCTCCATTTCGAGACGACGCACATCGGCGTTGCCGGTTTGCCTGTCCTTCTTCCGACCTTGTTGTTTATTGCCGCCATCGCTCTGCATGCGACGCACGAGGCGTTCGGTATCGCGCACCGACAATCCCTTCTTCACCACCTGCCTGGCCACATCGAGTTGCTGGACCTTGTCGGTGATTGGCAGCAAGGCCCGGGCATGACCCATCTCGATCTCGCGCGATTCCAGCATTGCGCTGACCGTGTCGTTCAGCTCGAGCAGTCGCAGCAGGTTGCTCACGGATGCCCGCGAACGTCCCACGGCATCGGCTGCTGCCTGATGGGTGAGGTCGAATTCGCGGATCAGGCGATCGAGCGCTCGGGCTTCCTCCAGCGGATTGAGGTCTTCCCGCTGTATATTCTCGATCAGTGCCATTGCAATGGCCGCGTTGTCCGGCACGTCGCGAATAACGGTGGGGATTTCCTGCAAGCCGGCCATTTGCGCGGCACGCCAGCGACGTTCACCCGCGACTATTTCGTAGCGTTGCGTACCACTGCCTTTAATCGGCCGTGCCACGATCGGCTGCACCACACCCTGCGAGCGAATTGAGCTGGCAAGATCTTCGAGCGTCTCCTGGCGCATATCCATGCGCGGCTGGTATTGCCCGCGTTGCAGCAGTTCAACGGGTATCTGGCGCAGCCTGTCGCCCGCGGCCTCGCCGACGTCCGCAGGGGCGGCGGCGGGCTTGCTCAACAACGCATCGAGGCCACGTCCCAGGCGCTTCTTCCTGTTCATCGTCATGGCGCCACCGTTGCGCGTTCATCCTCGCGGCGCAACACTTCACCGGCAAGCGCCAGGTAAGCCATTGCGCCGCGCGAAGCGCGATCGTGATACAGAACGGGTCTGCCGAAACTCGGCGCCTCGGCAAGCCGCACGTTGCGCGGTACGACGGTGCGAAAAACCTTGTCATTGAAATGCGCAATGAGCTGGTCGGAAACTTCGTTCGACAGGTTGATGCGCGGGTCGACCATGGTGCGCAGCAAACCGAAAACCTCGAGTTCGGGATTCACCGACTTGCGCACCTTCTCAATGGTATTGAGCAGCGCGCTCAAACCTTCCAGCGCGTAATACTCGCATTGCATGGGTATCAGCACGCCGTTCGCTGCCGTCAGCGCATTGAGTGTCAACATGTTGATGGAAGGCGGACAATCGATAAGGATGAAATCGTAGAGTCCGCGCACCGGCGCCAGCGCGTCACGCAAGCGCATTTCACGGCCGATCTCCTGCAGCAGCCGCACCTCGGCGAGTGTCAGGTCCTCGTTGCCGGGCAATACCGCGAACCCGCCTTCCGGCGCCGACACAATCGTGTCCGCGGCCGTTTCCTCGCCCAGCAGTACATCGCAAGCCGTGCGTTCGAGATTCATCTTGTCGATACCACAACCCATCGTCGCGTTACCCTGCGGGTCCATGTCGACCAGCAGCACCCGCCGGTGGGTTGCAGCGAGTGACGCGGCGAGATTGACGCAGGTGGTTGTCTTGCCGACGCCGCCTTTCTGGTTGGCTACCGCCAGGACGCGTGTCATGTCGGCACCCCGGGTCTTCGCTCCAGCATGACGACGTGGCGCGCATGATTTTCAAGTCCGGGTACCGTCAGGGCGGACACGCGGTACGCCCAGCAGCTTGCCAGCCGGTTCATGCGCGAAAGCTCGAGCAGTTCGTCATGCGGGTATTGTCCCTTGAGCGCCAGCAGCGCGCCACGCTCGCCAACCAGGTGCCCGGCGATTTCGAGGAGATTCGGTAGCGCGCCAAGTGCACGCACGACCACGGTATCAAAGCGCTCGGAAGGTGCATAGCTTTCCGCCCTTGATTGAACCGCGCGTACATTGTCAAGCCCGAGCTCGCCGATTATATGCCGTATGAAGGCGACCTTTTTGGCACTCGCATCGAGCAGTTCGACCGCCAGCTGCGGCTCTGCGATCGCCAGCGGCAATCCCGGGAACCCTGCACCCGTGCCAACGTCAATCAGGCGCTGCCCGGTAACGAACGGACGCACGGCAAGGCTGTCGAGTACATGCCCTGCAACCATGGCCGCTGGTTCGCGAATTGCGGTCAGGTTGCTGCGCGCGCCCCAGCGCTGCAGCTCGGCCAGCAGCGTGGCCAGCCTTGCGCTGGCGCCATCGGGCAGGCTCTGGGCAAGTTGCGCCACGCCGTCGTCGATGGCTGTGACCAGGTCCTTATGCCGGTTACTCACCGTCCTGCGGAGCCACCCGTGCCGGCGAACCGGTCAGTGTGCACCCGCCAGGTGCTCTTCGAAGAACAGGATCACTGCCTGCTGGTACAAGTCGCGGTTCTCCTTTCTCCGGTAGCCGTGGCCTTCGTTCAATGCATTCATGTACCACACCGGCTGGCCACCCGTCCGCAACGCCATCACCAGTTGCGCGGATTCCGTGACCGGAACCCGCGGGTCATTCTGGCCTTGCACGACAAACAGCGGCACGCGTATGCGCGCCACATTATTGAGCGGACTGATTGCCTCGAGGTGAGCACGCATGTCGGGATCGCGCTCGTCGCCGTACTCGGCACGGCGCAGGTCGCGGCGATACTCTTCCGTGTTCTCGAGAAAGGTGACGAAACTCGAAATTCCGACGATGTCGACCGCCGCTTTCAACCGGTCGCTGAAATGCACTGCGCTCGCCAGCACCATGTAGCCGCCGTAGCTGCCGCCGAATACCGCAACCCGGTCAGCGTCCAGCGTCTCCTGGATCGCAATCCAGTCGAGAAGCGCGCCGATATCGCGCACCGAGTCTTCCCGCAAAAGACCATTGTCCAGTGCGAGATAACTCTTCCCGTAACCGGCGGAGCCGCGCACATTCGGTACCACAACCGCAACGCCCAGCTTGTCGATCCACATCTGGTAGGTGTTATTGAAATACGGCCTCGCCTGGCTTTCCGGACCGCCATGGATCGACACCACAACGGGGAACGGGCCGACGCCCGGCGGCTTGTAGATCCATGCCGGTACCTGGCGTGGTGCGCCCGCAACCTTGTCGAAGGTTGGAAACTGCACCAGCTCCGGTACGCTGAAGGCGTTGGTGTCGAGGCCGCCTACTTCGCTCATGGTCCAGCGCTGCAGCGCGCCGTGATCGAGCGGTCGGCTGCCCAGCGCCAGTACGAAGGCATCGCTCGGCGTTTGCGGCGTGTTCAGGGTCATGGCCAGCGACCGGTCGTCGGGGCTGAACGCGAAGCCGCTTGCGATGCCGGTCGGTATACCGGTGACGGCACGGTAACGGCGCGTTTTCGTATCCATCAGGTAGATGCGGGACAGCCCGTTTTCGTTGGCAGCGAAGGCCAGGCGGCGACGATCGTGGCTGATTACGGCCTCGTCAATGTCCCAGGGAATATCGGCGCTGACGATCTCCGGCGACGCCCCGTCGCCCAGGGATTGCCAGGCAAGCTGGCGGAACTCGCCGGCGCGATCCGTGATGAGCCAGTAGCCGTCGCCGGTTTCATCGAAGCCAAGCGGAAAATTCGTACCGGTGTCCGCATCGCCACCTGCCAGGAGACGCGTGTTTCCTGAGTCGAGGTCGAGCTGGTGCACGCGCGAATCGCTGGCGCTCACGTAGTTGAGGATTAACAACTGACTGCCGGTCGCGGAAAAGTCGACCGGCCCCCACCAACTTCCATCGGGCGATTCAAGGACCATCCTGGATTCATCCGGCAACTGTGGGTCCATTATCCAGACATCGTTCGACGCACCGTTGCGACGCGTACTCTGGTAGGCAAATCTGCTACCTGGGCGATCCCATACGATTGTGCCGTTACGCGACGCGCCGTCACTCAGCATGACGGCCGTGCCATCGGCCGGAGAAAAAGCAAACAACTGGGAGAATTCGCTGCCCCCGGCATCGCGCGTGAACAGAAGCGTCGATCCGCCCGGCTGCCGTTGTACTTCACCGACCGGGTCGGCGTCATAGGTCAGCTGGCGGCGCGCACCGCCCGGCATGTCGACACGATGAATCTGGCTCACGTCCGCAAAGCGCGTTGCGATATAGATGCCACGACCGTCTTCCGTCCATGCGAGGAAATTTGCCGCCCGGATATTCTGGTAGCGCAGCAGATCGTCGACGATTCGGCCGGGAATCGGCGGTATATCCTCCATGATCAGGTTGCCGCTGTTGGCCTCGGCCCGCTCAATGTCGTCGCCGTGCGCAAAAACCGACATCAGTAACGCTGTTACGGCGACGACGGCCGCCGGATTTCGGAACAAATACATGCCTGGTCCCCTTATCTTGCGACGTTTATACGACCAACAACGCCATGAAGTCATCGACTGCCGTATCGGCGAGCCGTTCGGGATCGTTGCAAAGTGACTCAAGTTCCTGCCACTGCGCCGGTTTCAGGCGCTTCGACAAACTGCTGGCGAATTTCCTGCGCAGAATCGGGATGCCCTCCTTGCGCCGCTCGCGATGCCCGATGGGGCAGTCGACCTGCACGCGACTGGTGCTGGTGCCATCCTTGAAGAACACCTGCAAGGCATTGCCGATGTAGCGCTTCGCAGGCTCGTAATAGTCACGGGTGAAGCGCTCGTTCTCCCGCACCTGCATCTTCTCGCGCAAGGCGTCGATGCGCGGGTCGGCTGCAACCTCGTTTTCGTAGTCCGCCGCCGTCAGGCGCCCGAAGATCAGCGGCACTGCCGTCATGTACTGTATGCAGTGATCCCGATCCGCCGGGTTGTCGAGCGGACCGGTCTTGTCGATGATGCGAACGCCCGGTTCCTGGGTTTCGATGACGACCGACTCAATGTCGTCCAGCCGGTTGCCAACTTCTGCATGCAACAGCATCGCGGCCTCGACGGCCGTTTGCGCGTGAAACTCCGCCGGATAGGAAATCTTGAACAGGATGTTTTCCATCACGTAACTGCCAAGACACTGCGGCAGGGTCAGCGACTTGCCCTTGAACAGTACGTCGGAAAAGCCCCAGGTTTTCGCGGAAAGCGCTGACGGGTAACCCATTTCCCCGGTCATCGCGATCAGTGCCAGGCGCACCGCGCGGCTGGTGGCGTCACCTGCCGCCCAACTTTTGCGCGAGCCGGTATTCGGGGCGTGCCGGTAGGTACGCAGTGCACCGCCGTCGATCCACGCATTCGACACCGCATTCACGACTTGCTGATGGTCACCGCCGAGCATGCGGGTGACCACGGCCGTCGAGGCAATGCGCACCAGCAACACATGATCGAGGCCGACGCGATTGAAACTGTTCTCCAGTGCGAGGACGCCCTGAATCTCGTGCGCCTTGATCATCGCCGTCAGCACATCCTGCATGCGCAGGGCATCGCGACCTTCCGCACCGTTTTGTCGACTGAGATAGTCGGCCGTCGCGAGAATGCCGCCCAGGTTGTCCGACGGGTGTCCCCATTCGGCGGCGAGCCAGGTATCGTTGAAGTCCAGCCAGCGAATCAGGGTACCGATGTTGAAGGCAGCGATGACCGGATCCAGTTCGTAGGACGTTCCCGGCACGCGTGCGCCACCGGCCAATGTTGCACCGGGGACCACCGGCCCGAGCAGCTTGGTACATGCCGGGTAGTCGAGCGCCTGGAAGCCGCAGGCCAGTGTATCCATGAGGCAGTAGCGAGCCGTGTCGAAAGCGATGTCCGAGGTGATTTCCGTGCGGCAGACGTAGTCCGCGATGTCGATCAGCAGTGGGTCAGGCTCGGCGCGTCGTGCCGATCGAATGTCGTGTGATGTCATGGTTCTCTCGTCGTTGCTGTCGCCCGTAATACGGGCTCCTACGATACCGGCTCGCGTATTCCCGCCTGTTGTCGCCCGTAATACGGGCTCCTACGATGCGTCTGTAGGAGCCCGTATCACGGGCGATAATTTAATTATCAATCCCGATCCTCGATCGGCAGCCATTTCTGCAACGCCGGACCGACATAGTCAGCCGCCGGCCGGATGAGTTTGTTGTTGGAGCGCTGCTCCATGACGTGTGCCGACCAGCCCGTGATGCGCGAACAGACGAAGATGGGTGTGAACAAATAGGTCGGTATGCCCAGGAAGTGATAGACGCTCGCTGCGAAGAAATCCGCGTTGGCGAATAGTTTTTTCTCGTCCCACATGACTTTCTCAATCGCCTCCGACACGGCATACAGTCGCTCGTCGCCGATTTCGTCCGCCAGCACCTTCGACATCCTCTTGTTGACGGCATTGCGCGGGTCGGAAGTTGTGTACACACGATGGCCGAAGCCCATGATCTTTTCCTTGCGTGCCAGCATCTCGCGGACACCCTCGGCAGCCTCCTCCGGTGTTCCGAATTTCTCGATGAGCTCCATCGCGGCTTCGTTGGCGCCTCCATGCAACGGCCCGCGCAATGCGCCGATGGCTCCCGTTACCGCGGAATGCATATCGGACAGCGTACCGGTAATGACCCGCGCAGCGAAGGTCGACGCATTGAACTCATGCTCCGCATAGAGAATAAGCGTGGTATCCAGCGTGCGGCGGTGCAGCTCGGACGGCGGCTCGTCGTGCAGCATATTCAGAAAATGACCGGAGACGCTGTCGTCGTCAGTTTCTGTCTTGACGCGCTTGCCGTCGCTGTGCCAACGATGCCAGTAAAGCAGCATCGATGGCAGGCATGCCAGCAGCCGGTCGGCTACATCGGCCTGATTTGAAAAGCCACCCTCGGGTTCGAAGTTGCCAAGTATCGACACACCGCTCCGCAGCACGTCCATCGGATGCGTGTCCGCGGGAATCATTTCCAGGATGCGTTTCAGTTCGGACGGTAGTCCGCGCCGCGATTTGAGTTTTGCGATGTAGGCATCGAGTTCGGCTCGATCAGGCAGTTTGCCGTGCATCAAAAGGTAGGCGACTTCCTCGAAGTTCGCATTGTCGGCAAGATCGTAGATATCGTAACCGCGATAGGTAAGACCGGCGCCCTCCTTGCCGACCGTGCACAGCGCCGTCTCACCGGCGGAAACACCGGCGAGCCCGCCGACTTTCTTCGTTGCCGTCATGCAATTCTCCCGTTCGTTGGTCCTGGCATCCGGACGCCCAGCAGCATTTTTTACTTCGCGTCCCGGAACAGTTCGTCGAGCTTCTGTTCGTACGCGTGATAGCCAAGTACCTCATAAAGTTCATCGCGCGTCTGCATCGTATCGACGACCGCTTTCTGCGTGCCGTCACGGCGAATGGTTTCGTAGACACGGCTCGCGGCTGCGGCCATGGCGCGCGATGCCGACAACGGGTAAAGCGAGAGACGCACACCGGCCTCACCCAGTTCACTGGTTGTAAACAACGGCGTGCGTCCGAATTCGGTCAGGTTTGCGAGTACCGGCGCGGAGATGGTTTTCGTGAACTGGCGATACTCGTCAAGGGTTGTCAGTGCTTCGGCGAAGATCATGTCCGCGCCGGCTTCCACATAGGCGCCAGCGCGATCGAGTGCAGCCTGTTGTCCCTCCACCGCGTGTGCATCGGTGCGCGCCATGATGGCGAAGCTCGCATCCGTGCGCGCATCGACCGCCGCCTTTATACGATCGACCATCTCTGCAATCTCGACCAGCGCCTTGCCCGGCCGGTGTCCGCAGCGCTTCGCGGCTACCTGGTCTTCGAGGTGGCAGGCGCCGGCGCCGGCACGCGTCATGTCGCGTACGGTTCGGGCGATCGTGAAGGCGCTTCCCCAGCCGGTATCCGCATCGACCAGCAATGGCAGATCGGTCACGTAGGTGATTCGACGAATGTCCTCGCAGACGTCGTTCAGCATGGTCATGGCGAGGTCGGGCAGGCCGAACGAGTGGTTGGCGACGCCGGCGCCCGAGAGATAAAGGGCACGAAACCCGGCACGTTCGGCCAGCAGCGCGGCGTAGGCGTTGATCACGCCGACCAGCTGCAGCGGTCGCTCCTGATCCAGGGCCTGCCACATTCGTTCGCCGGCGGTGGATGCCATGCTCGTCTCCTGATTTTAATCCTGATTAAAACTACTGGCTGCTTCCGGCGCGTCGCGATGCGACAAACACCGCGCTGTCGATTTATCGCCGGAATGACCGAACCGGGCCCGGCGGCCGCGACTCGGGTCGCCGGTTTGCCGGCCTCGGGGGCGGGAATTCTAAACTACCGGGAGGGTCATTCCCAAATGGCGACCGCCGGATGCACGGCCACAAGCGGCGTGGAGGGCGTTGTCAATACTGCCCGCCGGGCGGCGTTCTTTGCTTGCATGGAGTATCCGTCCAGACCGGGTTTCACCTGCTGGGCCGGGAAACCCGTTCGATGAAGCCGCTCGGCAACGTCATCTACCAACGCTTACCGGGCAGCGATCTCGACCAGCGTGCGGCCGGTGACCTTGCCATCCAGATACGCCTGGAACGCACCGGGTAATTCGTCGAAAGCGATGCGCTGGCTGCCGATCACATCGAGATGCCGCGGCCTCAGGTCACCCCCCAGGCGTCGCCAGACGGCCAGTCGCAGTTCGCGCGGCGTATCGACGGAGTTGATGCCCAGCAGGCAGACAGCGCGCAGGATGAACGGCAGTACGGTGGTATTGAGCGCGACACCGGCCGCAAGGCCAACGCTCGCAATGTTGCCACCGTAATCTGTGGTTCGCGTGAGCCACGTGAGTACGTCGCCGCCGAGGTTGTCGATTGCGCCGGCCCATTCCGCTTTCTCCATCGGCCGTTTGCCGAGGTCGATACTGCCGCGTATGAGCACGCGCTGCGCACCGATTTTCTTCAGGTAATCCGCCTGTTCGGCCTTGCCGGTCAGCGCGACGACATCGTAACCGCGACCGTCCAGCAAATCGATGGCCAGGCTGCCGACTCCGCCGGTCGCGCCGGTAACCAGGATCGGTCCGCCAGCGGGTTCCTGCCCGTTTTGCTCCATGCGATGGATCGCAAGCGCCGCTGTGTAGCCAGCAGTACCGATCTGCATCGCCTGCAGCGCAGTCATTCCGACAGGAATTGGCACCACTGCATCCGCCGGCACGCGCGCGTACTCCGCATAACCGCCGTCGCGGGTTTCGCTGAGTCCGCAACCATTGACCAGCACCGGATCGCCGGGGCTGAACTGATCGTCCGTCGAAGTCACCACGGTGCCGGCCAGGTCAATGCCGCCGACCAGCGGGTATTTGCGCAGAATCTTGCCAGCGCCGGTCGCCGCGAGCGCGTCCTTGTAATTAATGGTCGAGTGGCTCACCTTGATCACGACATCGCCATCGCTCAGGTCGTCGAGTGACAGTGTGGCGAAATCCGCGACGATGTTGCCGTCTTGCTGGTCGATGCGATAGGCGCGAAAGGGTTCCATGCTGGCTCCGGGTTGTGTGACTTTTACTGGCGATGATCCAGCCAGTACTCCATGCCCATTGTATTCAGTTCGATGTCCATATCGAGCAAAGCGTGCAATTGCTTATCGTCTGCGTCATCGTCTGCGTGAAAGCCGTGTTCGCGCAACGCATCTTTCAAATAGTGAAACATTGATCGGTGCATTGCCGCCGTGCGGTTGGCGTCCATCGCATGTCGCGTTGCAATCTCCACAAAGTCATCGAGACGCTGGTGCATGTCATGGGCCAGTCGCGGCAGATCGCTGACACGACTGTAATGCGTAAGATATAGCCGCTCCGGCTGCTCAGCCATGATGCGATCGATGGCATTGTGCGCTTCGGGCGGATCGAAATGTACCGGCGTTGTCGTTGGAAAGATGAATTCGCCGGCCGCCGTGTCGAGTTCACGATAGGATACGCCGAAGCTGTCGCCGGTGAACACGCCGCGCGATGCCGGGTCTGCGAGACAATAGTGATGCCGTGCATGGCCTTCGGTGAACAGGCAACGCAGCGCACGCCCGGCCAGGGAGAATTCCTGTTCATCGCTGACGACCTCGATACGCTCCGCCGCGATCGCTTCGATATTGCCGTACATGGCGGCGAAGCGCTGCGCACCGTAGACAGCCTGCGATCCCTTGATGAGTTTTGCCGGGTCGACCATGTGCGGCGCAGCGCGCGGATGCAGCACGGCTTTCGCGTTCGGCAATTGCTGCATGAGGAGACCTGCGCCGCCAGCATGATCGAGGTGCACGTGGGTAAGAAACACGTAGTCGACGTCGCCGACGTCGAGGTTCTTGCGCGACAGCGCATCGAGCAGCAAAGGCACGCTGTGGTTCGTGCCGGTATCGACGAAGGCCGCACGCCCCTGCTGGACAACCAGGTGACTGGCGTCCAGCAACGGCCGGACGTAGTCCGTGTCGATGGCGCTGATACCGTGCGTGAGTTCCGTGATATGGGCAGCCTGGTACGGCATGGTCGCCTCTCGAGTGCGCGCGTGGCGGAACAACCCGCCGGTGAGCGGCCTATTCTTTCTCGCGCAGTGTCACGAGGCCGTCACGCGATGCATAGAACTGCGCAAGTGCCCGCATGTCGGCGGGCGTAAGGCCGGCCGCAAAAGAGGTCATTACGTTCACGCCGCGCGCGTTGTTCTTGTATTGCGACAATGCGTGCTCGAGATAGTCCTGGTGCTGCCCGGACAGCACCGGCGGAACCGGCTCCATTTCTGCGCCCGCTGTGCTGTGGCAGGTGACACAGGTGCGCGCCGCATCCGGCAGTCCGGCGGTCTGCGCATCGAGTTCGTCGCGGGCTTCGCTGGTTTCGCCAATCCACGCGACCAGGTCGTGGATATCCTGGTCAGAAAGACTGCCGCCTTGCGCCTGCATCGTAGGGTGGGGTCGTGTGCCGTCGCGATACGCGCGCAAGGCCGCCGTCAGGTAGGCGCTCTTCTGTCCACCGAGCTTCGGCACGCGGTATGACGGATAGGCGTTGCGATAGCTCGGGATGCCGTGACAGCCGATGCAGGTAAAGCCAAGCTGGCGGCCCTCTGCGGCATCGCCTTGCGCTGCCGCGGGGTGCGCAAAGATAGCCAGAACGAGCGCTGACAACGCTGCCACGGCATAAGGGTATGAAAATGTCTTCACGTACTTCTGGATGTCCGGGTGGTCGGCAACGCCGGGGTTGGTCGTTTGCCTTGTCGACAGAGGCCGCTATGGTAGAGGCACTCGGGGTGTATTTCTAGCCCGCGCGCCGGCAATGGATGGGGCTTGTGCCTCGCCGATAATCCGCCGCAGGCGATGTGCAGGCCGGCCCCGCTCGGCCATACTGGGATTCTGTTGGCGCCGTCCTGCGCGGCGATGCAACTCGGAAACAAGCTGATGAACAGATGGATTGTAGTTTTACTGCTAGCGCTGGCGGTGATCGTGCTGGTTTCGCCCGGAATCGTCGGACGACTCGCCGAGCGCAACGTCAAGGACAGCGTCGAGTGGGCCAGTTTCAGCAACGACGATTTTGTCGTCACGCAAGAGACCTTCGAACGTGGCTGGTTCACAGCTGCCGGGCGGCATCGAATTGAACTGAAAAAGGGTGCGCTGCATTCGACGCTTGCCGGGATCGCGGGTGCGATGGACCCGGACCGGACTGCCGCTCTGATTGTCGATACGCGTATCGATCATGGATTGGTGCCGGTCAGTTCGATGTCGCGCGACGCGGGATCCCTGCAACCCGCGTTGGCAAGCACGGTCTCAACGCTGCAGATTGAGCGCGGCAATGGCGAACTGATCGCGATCCCGGGTCAACTGAACAGCCGCATCAGCCTCACGGGCGAGACAAGCTCGCGCTATGTATTGCCGGCAGGATCGTATGCGGACGAGAATCTCGACCTGCAATGGCAGGGTGGCAACATACATTTCACGATCGACGCCTCGGCATCCGACTTGCGTTACGACGGTCGCGTCGATGCGTGGTCATTGCGCTCGGGCGGCGAACGACTGCTGATCGGCGGCGCACGGTTCGACGGCCGGCAGGTGGCAACCGAGTTTGGTTTCTCGGTAGGCAGCATTGTCCTGTCACTTGAGGATGCGGCGCTCGAGAACCCGGTCGGCGGCACGACGGCTGTCTCGCGACTGACGCTGGAGGCCGGTAACGAGCTGGTGGGCGATCGCGTAAACGGCTCGTCGACGCTGGACGCCACAGGAATCGCCATACCCGGGTTGGGTGAAGCCGACCTCGGTCTCGATGTCGTGGTCAACGGGCTCGATGCGCGCACGCTGCAGACGATCATCGAGGAATTCCGGGCTGCGCGCGAAGCCGTGGACCCGGAAGCAGCATTCGCCGACGCCTACGACCGGGTCGAAAGTGACATTCAGTCGTTCCTGCTGGCCGGTGCGGAAATGCGCTTCGACCGCATCGACGTGACCCTGCCGCAGGGCGAGGTGACGGCAACAATGCACCTCATATTGCCGGAAGCGGATTCGGCGCAGGCGTTTTCCTGGCCCACGTTGCTGCTGGGAATGACCGCGGGAGCCGATGTTCGTGTGCCGATTGCGGTGGTCGAGATCCTGCAAGCCGGCAATTCGCAGGCCGGCGCGCTGATCGCCATGGGCATTCTCAAACGCGACGGCGACAGCTATGTGACCAGGGCCAATTACGCGAAGGGCCTGCTCACCGTCAACGGGGCCCCGCTGCCCATTCCCCTCGGCATCGGCACCCGCTAACCCCTCCCGGGTCGGACCTCAGTAAGTAATTGATTTCATGTTGTAAGTAGTCTCTAAGTAGTATCCGGGTCTGACCTTGTTAGCTGAATGATTTCCTATTTTTTAATCAGTTACTGAGGTCCGACCCGGGAAGGGCCGGGAAGGGTCCGGGGTGGTGACAGGCTGCTTGATGGTGCTGCAAGGGATCGGCTAATGGCACCTCCTGGCGGCAGCGCTCGGTAACGAGCGGGCAACGCGGGTGAAATACGCAGCCCGCCGGTGGTGCCAGCAGTGATGCCGCTTCGCCGCGCAACCCGGCCCGGCGCCGCTCGCGGCCGGGCTCCGGCACCGGCACGGCATCGAGCAGGGCGCGGGTGTAAGGATGCCTTGGCTGCGCAAAGAGCGCGGCGTTATCCGCAAGTTCGCAGACCCGACCCATATACATCACGAGCACCCGATGGCTGATCTGCCGCACAACCGCAAGATCGTGGGTGATGAAGATCAGCGACATGCCTGAGCGCTCCTGTTCGCGGCGCAGCAGGTCGAGGATTGCCTGCCTGACAGTCCCGTCCAGCGCCGCCACTGCCTCGTCGCAGACGAGCACCCGTGGCTCGAGTATCAGCGCCCGTGCAATGGCTACGCGCTGCGCTTGTCCGCCGGACAGTTCATGCGCATAACGTTGCAGCAACGGGGCATCGAGTCCGACGCGTTCGAGCATCGTCTCAATGCGTTCGCGATACCCGGCCGCGTCAAGTTGCGGTTCGTGCAGTCGTACCGGCTCCAGCAACACGTCCCACACGCGCATGGCCGGATTCAGCGACGCGACCGGATCCTGGAAGACCAGCTGCAAATTGCGGCGTAGTTCGTTGGCTCGCGACTGTACCCGGGCGGCAATCGGACGACCCAAAAAGCTGATCGTGCCTGTTGCCGGTGTCAACAATCCGAGCACGGCGCGGGCCAATGACGATTTGCCGGATCCCGATTCGCCGACAATGGCCAGCGTCTCCCCGGCGCGCACGCCAACCGTTAGCGGACGCAGCGCGTGCAGTGTTCCTTTGCGCGATGCCGGACCCGAGGCTCGCGCGGCTCTATCCGCGAACTGCACGGAGACGCCGTCGATCGTCAGAACCGGTGCAGCCGTCCCGGCAAGCGGTGCAACGGCTATCGGAGCGCCGATACGCGGCACCGCCGCCAGCATGGCGCGCGTATGTGCGTGCGAAGGATTGCGAAAAACGGCCTCGGTCGCGCCGTACTCGAGCATCTTGCCGCGCTGCATTACCAACATACGCTTGCAATTGCCGGCAACCACACCGAGATCGTGCGTAATCAGCAAGAGCGCAATCCCGGTCTCGTCTTTGAGTTCGTGCAGCAACTCGAGAACCTGTGCCTGCACCGTGACGTCAAGCGCCGTAGTCGGTTCATCGGCGATGAGCAATTCTGGCTCGCCGGCAAGAGCCATCGCAATCATCGCGCGCTGCCGCATGCCCCCGGAAAGCTGATGTGCATAACTGCGATACTGGCGTTCGACATCCGGAAGCCCAACACGCCGCAACAAATCGTGCGCGCGCTTGACGACATTGCGGCGCTCACCGATGCCCTGTTCCAGGAGAATGCGCGACAGCTGATTGCCGATCCGCAGGTACGGATTCAGCGCCTGTTTAGGGTCCTGAAAGACCATTGCAATGCGCCGCGCGCGAAAGCCGTTGAGGAACCTGTCACTCCTGCCGAGAAGATTGTTGCCATCGAACAGCACCTCGCCGGAAACCCGCGCGTGCGCCGGCAGCAGTCCCATAATGCCGAGCGCTGTTTGTGTCTTGCCGGATGCCGACTCGCCGACAATAGCCAGCGAATCGCCCGCGGCCATGCTGAACGACAAATCGTTGACCACCGCGGGGGCGTTGTCCCCGTACTGGATGCGCAAGTTGCCGACCTCGAGCAGGTTCATTGCGAGCGATGCCTCGGGTCGAGCAGGTCGCGCAAGCCGTCTCCCAGAAAATTGAACGCCAGCAGCATGACCGCCAGCAATGTCGCCGGCAGCAACAGCAACCAAGGCGCACGCTCCAGATGCGCCACGCCGTTGTTAACCAGTGCCCCGAGCGATGTCGCGGGCTCCTGTACGCCGAGGCCCAGAAAACTTAGAAAGGATTCGACCAGCACCGCCTGCGGTATGGTCAGCGTCAGGTAGACCACGACGATTCCGAGCAGGTTCGGCGTTATGTGGCGGACGAGAATTGCGCCGGGCGATACACCGATCAGCCGCGCTGCATCGACGAACTCGCGCTCCTTGAGCGCCAGTGTCTGGCCGCGCACGATGCGCGCCATGTCGAGCCAGTTGATGGCGCCGATCGCGACGAAGATCAGCAGGAAATTGCGCTCGAAGGCGACCATCAGCAGGATCACCAGGAAGATAAAGGGCAAGGCGTAGAGCGCATCGACAAGACGCATCATGACGGCGTCGACCGTGCCGCCGGCGTAACCGGCAATAGCCCCGTACGCCACACCGATGACCAGGCTGACGAAACTGGCAACGACGGCAACCAGCAAGGTCACGCGCGTCCCGGACATGGTTCGCACGAACAGGTCGCGGCCAAGGTCGTCGCTGCCGAACACGCGGAAGTCATCCAGCGCCGGCGGCTGCAGGCGAGCGTTGAAGTCGGTGTCCCGGTAATCATGCGGGCTTATCAGCGGGCCCAGCAGCGCAGCGAGCGCGATGATGGCGAGTAGGCTCGCGCTGACTCGCACGGTGCGGCTTTCACGCAGGCGGCGCCCGCCGGTCGCGGCGATTCCGCTCATCGCTCGCGGATTCTCGGGTCGAGGACGCCGTAGGCGAGATCGACCAGCAGGTTGAGAAGGATCACAAGCACTGCGTAGAAAATGACAATGCCGAGCACCAGCGTGTAGTCGCGGTTGAGGCCGCTTTGCAGAAATAGCTGTCCCAGCCCGGGAATGCCGAAGATCGATTCGACGACGACCGCACCGGTCAGCACGGCGGCGGCCGCGGGACCGAGGTACGACACCAGCGGCATCAGCGCCGGCTTGAGCGCGT
Source organism: Woeseia sp. (assembly GCA_040879925.1). Classification (GTDB taxonomy): domain Bacteria; phylum Pseudomonadota; class Gammaproteobacteria; order Steroidobacterales; family Woeseiaceae; genus IDS-8. Next base: position 62,826 of record JBBDJJ010000043.1, read on the forward strand.
GATAGCGAAGAATAGAGGTCGTCGCGAGACCTTGCGCGCGCGCCGTGCGAATGTAGTCGCTGCTCAGGACCTCGATCAGGCTGCCACGCACAAGGCGCGCGATGTAGGCCACTTGCGGCAGTGCCAGCGCAATCACCGGCAGGACCAGGCGTTGCAGCCCGTTGCCGCCGCTCCAGCTCGCCGGCAGCCATTGCAGCCAGACTGCAAAGATCAGGACAAAAAGCGGCGCCACGACGAAGACCGGGACGGAAATGCCGGTCATCGCAAGCGCGGTGATGCCGCGGTCGAACCACGTGTTGCGTCTCAGTGCCGCCGCGATACCCGCTGCACCGCCGACCAGCAGGGCAAGCAACATCGACAACGCACCGAGCAGCAACGACACCGGTACGGCATTGCCGATTAACTCGGCAACGCTGTAATCGCGGTAATGATAGGACGGACCCAGGTCGCCGCGCGCGAGACCCGAGAGATAACGCCAGAACTGCTGCGGAAGCGATTCGTCGAGGTGATAGGCGGCCGCCAGGTTGCTGGCGGTGTCGGGCGGTAGCACGCGTTGGTCGGCGAACGGGCCTCCGGGTGCCGCACGCACCATGATAAACGCGACGACGATCACCAGGAGCAATGTGGGAATCGCGCTCAGGGTTCGCAACAATGCGAAACGCAACATCCGGCCTTCCTGTTCCGCACCTCAGGGACTAATTCGCGGCGTTAAGACTTAGATGTTGACTGTAATGGTAATCCAGCACGTTGTCTCCCCACCCACTGACTTCCGGACTGACCAGATGCTTGCTGACAAAAAAATACAGCGGGATAACGGGGTGATCCGCGAGCAATACCTGCTCGGCGTCCTCGAGATAGCGCCGGCGACGTTCTGCATCGGTTTGTTCGGCCGCGCGCTGCATGAGATTGTCGAACTTTTCGCTGCGATAGCCGGCAAGATTAGACGAAGCGTTTGACTGCAACACCTGCAGGAAAGCGTGTGCGTCGTTGTAGTCGCCGCTCCAGCTCAAGCGAAATACCTCGGTCACCTGCATGGCCTGGACATTCGACAACAACACCTGGAATTCCTCGTTGACCAGGGTTGTTTGCACGCCGAGCGTATCTCGCCACATGGACTGGACGGCCAGTGCGATACGCTGATTCGCATCCGACGTGTTGTAACGGATCTCGACCGCGAGCGGATTGTCCTTGCTGTAACCCGCTTGTGCGAACGCGTCGCGTGCTGCGGTGCGACGTTCCTCCATACTCAGCTCGGCATACGCAAACCGCCGCGGCTCGTAGTTGTTGACGCCGGGAGGAACCCAGCTATACGCGGGCGCTTCGCCACGGCCAACGATTTGCCCGGCCAGCACTTCGCGGTCGATCGCCATCGACAGCGCTTGCCTGAGCGCCGAATTGTCCCTGAATGGCGGCCGCGTCAGGTTCAAGCCGTAATAGTAGACGCTGAGCCTTTGCGCCACCCGCAACTCGTCGGGACGCTCCTTTCGCAGGCGCTGGAATGCTTCGGATGGCACGTTCGACGTAACGTGCAACTCGCCGGCGCGATAGCGATTGAGTTCGACCGTCGGCTCCGGGATCACGTGGTAACGCACCCGGTCGATCGCCGTCGCCGCATTGTTCCAGTAATGCTCGTTTCTCTGCAGATCGATAGTGGCGCCGAGTTGCCAGCCGACCAGGCGGTATGCACCATTGGTCACAAAGCGGCCGGGACGCGCAAACGCGTCGCCATGTTCGACCGCTCCTGGCGCATACACCGGAAACGTGCTCGGATGCGAAAGCAATGCAACGAAGTACGGTGTTGGATTCGCCAACCGGATGCGCAATACAAATTCTTCCGCCGCAGACACGGCAAGCGCCTGTACCGGCTTCGTCCCGGCGAGTATGTCCGCTGCATTCTCGATGTCCGCAACTGAGTGGGCATAGAACGCCGCCGTCTCGGGGCTCACCAGTCGTCGAAAAGCAAAAACGAAATCTTCAGCGGTCACGGTTGCGCCGTTTGACCAGCGCGCCTCGGGCCGCAGCCAGAACGTGTACTCGAGACCGTCGTCCGACAGCGCGTAACGCAAGGCGGCGCGCGGCTCGAGTTCGCCGTCGGGGCTGTAGCCCATCAGGCCCTCACCCAGATCGCGCAGCACGTCGCCGGCCTCTGTACTACGTGATTTGTGCGGATCAAGCGATTCCGGATCGGCGGCGAGACCGCGTTGCAGGTAATCCCCGAACTCGGGTTGCGCGTTACAGGCCGCAAGGATGGCAATCGCGAACAGCGCGACGACCAGCAGGGAAAGCGGTTTCGCTATGCTGCGGCGGCCGAGGCGGCCGCCTCGGCTATCGACGACTTGCACTTTTATATCGTGCACTTTTATATAAGGTGTCGCGAACATGCGGCCGGCTTCCGGGAGACGTCCTCAACAGGATAGCGCATCGCTCGCGTCAGAACGTGTACAGCTTCACGGTGCGGCGCTTCGCCGCGAGCATCGGTCCGCTCAGGCTGAGCGTCGCAGTGTGCGCTTCTTCAGGTAAATGAGCAGCAGCGATATTGCGGATGGCGTCATGCCTTCCAGTCGCGATGCCTGGCCAAGCGTTGCCGGACGCACGCGCGCGAGCCGCTGGCGAGCTTCGTGCGACAGGCCGGTCACGTGCAGGTAGTCGATGTCTTCTGGCAGTCGCAGCGACTCCTGCTTGCTGTGCCGGTCGATCTCGCGCTGTTGGCGCTCGATGTAACCGTGATAGGTCGCCTGCACTTCGAGCTGTAATGTCACCTGTTCGATCAGCTCTTCGGCCAGGTTTGTATGCCAGTCGCCGCTGCCCACCGCAGAGAGCGCGGTGATGTCCCGATAGCCAAGTTCCGGGCGCCGCAAAAGCTCTGCCGCGCGTGCTTCGCGTCGCAAACCCTCGGCAATACCCTTGCCAATACCCTTGCCAATTCCCTCGCCAATACCCGCGCTAATACTCTTGCCAATGCTCTTGCCAAGAATGCGACGGTCGCGGTCCAGAAGCTGGTCCGGTCGCAGGACAATATCGTGCAAGCGCGACTGCTCGGCGCTAACGAGCGCCTGTTTATTCTCGAATGCCTGCCAGCGCCCCTCACAGACGATGCCGAGCCGCCGGCCGGTTGGCGTCAGGCGCAGGTCGGCATTGTCCTCGCGCAGCAACAGCCGATACTCGGCGCGACTGGTGAACATGCGGTAGGGCTCACTGACGCCGCGCGTGACGAGATCGTCAATGAGCACGCCCATGTAGGCTTCCGACCGCTGCGGATACCACTCGTCCGCGTGCAGTGAACGGCGTGCTGCATTGATGCCGGCAACAAGACCTTGCGCCGCCGCTTCTTCGTAACCGGTCGTGCCGTTGATCTGGCCGGCGAACCACAGGCCGCCGACAAACTGTGTCTCGAGCGTCGGCTTCAGATCGCGCGGATCGAAATAGTCGTATTCGATGGCGTAACCGGGCTGCGTAATGTGTGCTTTCTCGAAGCCCGGAATGGTGCGCACGAAGCGCAGTTGCGTAACGTACGGCAGGCTGGTGGAAATGCCGTTGGGATAAACCTCGCGCGTATGCAAGCCTTCCGGCTCGACAAAGATCTGGTGCGAGGCCTTGTCGGCAAAGCGCACGACCTTGTCCTCTACCGACGGGCAGTAACGCGGTCCGACGCCGTCGATAAGTCCGGAATACATTGGCGATTCGCTGAGCGACGCACGAATGACGTCGTGCGTCGCCTCGGTGGTCCGGGTGATATGACAGGCGACCTGGCGCGGATGCTCCGAGCGCCGTCCAAGAAACGAAAACACCGGCATCGGCTCGTCACCCGGTTGCTCGGTCATTACGGAAAAATCAAGGGACTTGCCGTCGAGTCGCGGCGGCGTGCCGGTCTTGAGCCGCGCCACCCGAAAAGGCATCTCGCGCAAGCGCGCCGCGAGGCGAGTCGACGGCGGATCGCCGGCGCGACCACCGGCGTGCTCCTCGCGCCCGATCAGAATTCTGCCGCCGAGAAACGTCCCCACGGTAAGCACAACGGCGGGCGCGCGGAATTTCACGCCGAGCGCCGTCACCACGCCGCTCACCTGATCGCCCTCGACGATCAGGTCTGTGACGGATTGCTGGAAGATCGACAGGCCCTGCTGGTTTTCCAGCAGGCCGCGAATGGCGCGGCGATAGAGTTCGCGATCGGCCTGAGCGCGGGTCGCACGCACGGCTGGACCCTTGCTGGAATTCAACGTGCGGAACTGGATACCGGCGCGGTCGATGGCGCGCGCCATGGCACCGCCCAGCGCATCGATCTCGCGCGTGAGGTGCCCTTTGCCAATGCCACCAATCGCCGGGTTGCAACTCATCTGCCCGAGCGTTGCGATACTCTGGGTCAGCAACAGGGTACGCGCACCGGCGCGCGCGGCAGCGAGACTCGCTTCCGTACCGGCATGGCCGCCGCCGATTACAATGACATCGTATGTGGTGTCGGTGTGCATTAATGGATTGCAGTGTCGCTGAGTTAAGGGGCCGCATTGTAACGTGTCCGGCGCGCCTCTTGCGAAGCGTCGCCCGTGATACGGGCTCCTACAGGTAGCGATACGACCCTTGCAGGAGCCCGTATCACGGGCGATGTTCTCAACACACCGCGCAGTGGTTGTATTTCAGCAATTGGCTGGCCAAGATAGCCGGGCTTGTTCGAGCTGGAGCCGCATTGATCGCAAAGACTATTACCGGGGCGCTGGCCGTCCTGTTCGCCTTGTTGTTGCCGGCTCCGGGCCAGGCGCAACTCCAATTCGAGGACTGTCGCATTCATGCCGGACCCGGCTATCCCGGCATCAAGGCGCGCTGCGCGGATTTCGAACGCCCGCTCGATCCCTCCACCGCCGGATCCCCGACCATCACGCTGTTCGTGGCGCTGATACCAGCCCTGACACTTGAGCCGCAACCCGATCCCTTCGTACCGATTGCAGGGGGGCCGGGCCAGGCCTCGAGCGAGTTTTATGCCGCGCAAGCGAATGCCTTCGAGTTCATTCGCCGCGACCGCGACATTTTGCTTGTGGATCAGCGCGGCACCGGCAAATCGGCCGCACTCACCTGCGAGTTCGACGACGAAGCCCTGGAGGGCGAGATGTCGAAGGAGGCCTCGGCTGCTGCGGCGCGCCAATGCCTGGACGAGTTGCCGCACGATCCGCGTTACTTCACCACGAGCGTTGCTGTGTCCGACCTCGAGGCGCTGCGCCAGGTACAGGGTTATGCCGCGCTGAATCTTTATGGCGTCTCGTATGGCTCGCGGGTGGCGCAGCATTATCTCAGGCGCTACCCGGGCACGACGCGCAGCGTTATCCTTGACGGCGTTCTGCCGCCACAGGTGGTGCTCGGCCCGACGATTGCGATCGAAGCGCAGCAGGCACTGAATGCCATTTTTGCGCGCTGCGAAGTGAGCGAATTGTGCGCAACGCGCTTTGCGGATATCGGCGAAAAATTTGCGCAACTGAAGTCGCGGCTGAGCGACGCGCCGGTCACGGTCGATATCAGTGACCCGGTCACCGGTCAACGCGAGAGCGTTCGTTTCGGGGACGGTGAACTGGCCGGCGCGTTGCGTATTCTCAGTTACCACCCGAGTACGACGGCGCTTATACCACTGCTGATCGATGAAGCGGCGACCGGCAACTTCGGACCGCTGGCTTCCCAGTACCGCATGGTAGTGAGCTCGCTCTCGGATGCGCTCAGCATCGGCATGCACAACGCGGTTGTTTGTACCGAGGACGCGCCGTTGTTCGACCCCGAGGCAGTCGATCGTGCGGCACTGGAAGCAACCTACATGGGTCCGGTGCAACTCGATGCCCTGGCCGCGATCTGCTCCGTATGGCCGGCGGGCGTTCTGGATGACGGGCTGCATGTGCCAGTCACGACCGATCTTCCGGTGCTGCTGCTGTCCGGGGACGCCGACCCGGTGACGCCGCCGGCATTCGCCGAACTTGCGGCGACCGGTATGACAAACAGCCGGCACCTGGTCGGCAGGGACCAGGGTCACGGCCAGGCGGCGCGCCCTTGCATCCCCGAAATAATGGCCGATTTTGTGGCCCGCGCGAGTATCGATGACCTCGACGAGCAATGCCTGGCTGAGCGCCAGTTTGCAATGCCGTTTTTTCTCGACTTCACGGGACCGTCGCCATGATCCGCGTCGAGCGACTGCACAAATCGTTTGGCGACGTCCTGGCTGTACGCGGTGTGAGCTTTGACGCCGCCGATGGTCGCATCACGGGGCTTCTCGGTCCCAACGGCGCTGGCAAATCGACAACGTTGCGCATTCTCTACACGGTCATGAAGCCCGACAGCGGCAGCGCACGAATCGACGGTGTCGACGTCACCGAGCAAAGTCTCGATGCGCGCCGCCGCATCGGCACACTGCCGCATGGCGCCGGCCTTTATCCACACCTCACCGCACGTGAGAACATCGCGTATTACGCGCGCCTGTACGGCCTTGCGGAAGACGCCATCGACGCCCAGGTCGATAACATCGTACGCCAGCTCGATATCGCAGGTTTCGCAGACCGGCGTACCAAGGGGTTCTCCCAGGGACAGCGCACGAAAGTAGCGCTGGCGCGCGCCCTGGTGCACGAACCGCAAAACGTCATTCTCGACGAGCCGAGCAACGGGCTCGACGTCATGGCGACGCGGGCGCTGCGGGATGTGATTCGCGCGTTGAAGGCCGCCGGCAAGTGCGTGCTTTTTTCGTCGCATGTCATGCAGGAGGTCGCCGCCTTGTGTGACGAGATAGTCATCGTTGCCGCCGGCCAGGTCGCATTGCATGACACGCCCGATGGCATTCGCCAGGCCACCGGTTGCGACGACCTGGAGGATGCGTTCGTGAAGGCCATCGGCCGGGTGGAGCCAGGCGCATGAGAACGCTGGGCATCGTTTTCAGGAAGGAAGTCCTCGACAACTTTCGTGACCGTCGCACACTGATGTCGGCGCTTCTGCTCGGCCCCTTGTTCGGACCCATCATCTTCGCCTTCGCCATCAACCTGTCACTCAAGCAATCGCTGAGTGACGTGAGCCAGGCGCTGGAGTTGCCGGTGCTTGGTGCGGAACACGCGCCGAACCTGGTCGGCTATCTGCGCAGTCACAACATCGATATCGCTGCCGCTCCCGGGTCGCGCGCCGAGGCGCTGGCGGCCGTCGAGTCCGGCACTCATGACGTCGTGGTCGTCATCCAGGAGACGTTCGGCCGCGATCTTGTTGAGGGCACGCCGGCCACGGTTGAGATAATCACGGATCAGGCCAATCGTGCCGCGGAACGGGAATCGAGACGCGCGACCCGCGCACTGGCGAGCTACAGCCAGGAGCTTGCCGCCTTGCGGCTGTCGGCTCGCGGCGTCAGTCCGCAAGTATTGCGACCTTTGAATATCGATGTCGTCGATGTGTCGACGCCGAGCGGGCGCTCCGCGATGCTGCTCGGCATGATGAGTTATTTTTTTATCTTCGCGTTGTTGACCGGTGGTATGAACCTCGCCATCGACACGACGGCGGGCGAGCGCGAGCGCGGCTCGCTGGAACCGCTCCTGTGTCTGCCGGTGACGCGCGACCAGTTGATCCTCGGCAAGATTCTGGCCGCCTGCGTTTTCATGGCTGCGTCGCTCGGCATCAGCCTGGTCTCGTTTTTTGTCGTGCTGAAATTCGTGTCCCTCGAGCAGCTTGGCATGACGCCCAATTTCGGACCCGTCGTAGTAGGCATAGCCTTTCTGTTGTTGCTGCCATTTGCGCTGGTTGGCGCCACACTCATGACGCTCGTGGCTTCGTTTACCAAGAGTTATAAGGAAGCACAGACCTGGCTTTCAGTCGTCTTGCTGGCGCCGACCCTGCCAATACTGATCGTCAGCATCCTGATGGTGCGACCCAGCACCTTGCTGATGTTTGTCCCAAGCCTCAGTCAGCACTTGTTGCTGGTAGGTCTCATTCGCAACGAGCCGCTGGTCGGCCTGCACGTGGCGGTATCGGTCGCCGGCACACTCGCAGTCGGCGCCCTGCTCGCCTGGATATGTACGCGCCTGTACCGCCGCGAAGGCCTG
>JBBDJJ010000044.1:0-12413 GCA_040879925.1 Woeseia sp.
CACCGCCTGATCGCCCGCGATGCGGGCTCCTACAGTCGCACGATCGGGCTTGTGCCGAGCTTCCCTGGCAGCGTTGGGCGCTTGCAGCGACGCGAGGGAAACTGAGGACCAGGTCACAATCTCCGGTCGAATCATGTGCAATTGCCGTGACTGTCCGCGACTATTGATACACCCTCAGCAGCAGGCAGGAGCAGTGAATGCAACGCGCGGGTCCACTCGAGCAATTACCAGTGACCACTGAACGGCGGAAAGCCGCCCTTGACCATGCGCGCCTGTCGTTGTCGACCATTATTCTGGGCAAGCAAGCCGAGATTACGCTGGCACTTACCTGTTTGCTGGCGCGTGGCCACCTGTTGATTGAAGACTTGCCAGGTCTCGGCAAGACCATGCTGGCGCAGTCGCTGGCGCGGGTGCTCGGCCTGACCTATCAGCGCATCCAGTTCACCAGCGACATGTTGCCCGCCGACATCATTGGCGTATCGGTGTTCCGGCAAAAGCGCGATGAATTCGTTTTTCAGCCAGGGCCCGTGTTCGCACAACTCGTATTGGCGGATGAGGTAAACCGCGCAACGCCGAAGGCCCAGAGCGCACTCCTGGAAGCCATGGAAGAGCAGCAAGTATCGGTCGACGGCCAGACACACCGCTTGCCACGCCCGTTTTTCGTGGTAGCCACGCAAAACCCCGCTGACCAGATCGGCACGTTTCCGTTGCCCGAGTCGCAGCTCGACCGTTTCCTGATGCGACTCGAAATCGGCTACCCGAATGCCGAAGACGAGCGCGCGCTCATCACCGGTAGCGACCGACGCAGCATGTTGGCGACTCTCGAGCCGTCACTGACACCCGATCTGCTGATCGAGCTGCAGGCGGAAGCGCAAACCGTGCACCTTAGCGAGGCCCTGGTCGACTACGTGCAGGAACTGGTGCGCCATACCCGCGAATCGCCCGAAATCGAAACCGGCCTGTCACCGCGGGCCGCAATGGCATTGGTAATGGCTGCCAGGGCACATGCTTATATAGAGCAGCATTCCGGCGTATTTCCGGACGATGTGCAGGCTGTCTTTCCAGCGGTCGCCGGCCACCGCATCAAACCGGCCAGTCGTTCGCATTACCGCAGTCCGTCGGAATTGACCACCCATGTCCTCAGAACGGTCGCCATTCCATAGCCGGTTGCCTCGCCGGTTCCTTGGCCAGTTGCGTGACCCGTTGCGTGACCCGTTGCGTGACAATCGCGCGCCACGGGTGACCAGGGAAACCGGATATCGCATGGTTGGCAAACTCCTCAGGCTGCCGTCCTTGCGCGGCGCCGTAGCGCGTCGCGCCGAGCATTGGGCGCGCCGACGCCAGGGCGCTGACGCCGCGAGTACATACCTGCGTTCCCGCCGTGTCTACATTCTCCCGACCGGTGTCGGACTGGTATTCGCGCTCATGACATTCGCGATGCTTCTCGGTTCGATGAATTACAACAACAACCTGTCTTTCGTGTTGACTTTCATTTTAGCCGGGCTCGGCTTCGTTGCCATGCATCAGTGCCAGCGCAATCTCGTCGACATTGAGGTCAGCTTTGCGGGTGTCGATCCCGTATTCGCCGGGCAGTCAGCCGACTTCCGAATTGCCGTGACAAATCATGCCAAGAGCTGGCGTTTTCACGTGCAGCTGTACGCCGGGCGCATAAGCAGCGTGATCGCGGATCTGCAGCCGGGCGAGAGTCGCATCTTTCATCTGGAGATCCCGACCGAAATCCGTGGCCAGGTCGGTTTGCCGCGTTTCGGCATCCGCACCCTGTTTCCTTTCGAATTGTTTCGCGCCTGGGCGTGGTTGCACATGGACCTTTCTGCCCTGGTCTATCCACGGCCGGCCGATACTGCGCCGGAACCGCCGCCGACTCAGACGGCGCACGGCCATCGACAACATGACGCAAGAGGTGAAGAAGACTTCGCCGGATTCCGTCAATACCACGAAGGCGACTCGCCACGCCATGTCGCATGGAAGGCATTCGCCCGCAGCGGTGAATTGCTTTCAAAACAGTTTGCCGGCGCAGACACCAGCAGCCAGTGGCTCGACTTTTCACAGGTTCGTACCGAGCTGACCGGCGCCGACGACGTTGAAGCCCGGCTGGCTATCCTGACACGCTGGATCGTTGACGCCGATCGCACGCACCGCGATTACGGATTACGCTTACCGGGTGCTGAATTCGCACCGTCACACGGCGATGCGCATCGTCATCGTTGTCTGCAAAGCCTCGCGCTTTTCAATGCGGTGCCACACGCTCGGCCGAGCGAGGCATGAAAAAGCGCAACGGCACGGATGGCTCCCTGCTCGCGACATTGCCGTGGACACTGGCGGCACTCGGTATGTCGATCGCTGCGCATGTGCAGTACATGCCGGTATGGATCACCGCAACTTTTTTTGCATGCGCCGTCGGCCGCTGGCACATCGAACGCAAGCGACGTCGATTACCCCCCGCATGGGCACGAATCGTTCTGTCGCTGTTGTGCTTCATTGGCGTTTTCGCGTCCTATGATGCCATCAGCGGGGTTGGTCCCGGCTCGGCCCTGCTGGCTGTTATGGCTGCATTGAAATTGCTAGAAACCCGGCAACGCCGCGACCAGTTCGTATTGTTGTTCATCGCGATTTTTCTGATCATGTCGTCGTTGTTGCGTGAACAGTTCATCTGGTCTCTGCCTTATTTGCTCGCCGCTACCGCGTTGACAATGACAGCGTGGTTACGAATGTCGATTGGCAGCGGTATCGGCGTCCGCCAGAGCTTTGGTGTCGCTGGACGCCTGATGCTTTATTCCCTGCCGCTAGCAGTCGCCATGTGGATATTCTTTCCGCGCATCGCTACCCCGTTCTGGTCGGTACCGATTGACACCAGTGCAGCGACTTCAGGCCTCAATGACCAGATGAGCCCGGGCGATATAAGCTCCCTGTCGTTGTCCGACGCAGTGGCGTTTCGTGCGACTTTCGAGGGCGCTGTGCCGCCACCGAAGCAACGCTACTGGCGCGGGCTGGTCCTGCATCGTTTCAACGGCCGTACCTGGTCGGGCAGCGAGCCGACTCCGGACTTTCGCGCGCGCGACACGCTGATCGTAAGCGGCGAGCCTGTGCGCTACCAGGTCATACTCGAAGCAACCCGCCAGCAATGGGTGTTTGCCCTCGACATCCCGTACGAATGGTCGACCATGCAAGATACCTTCATGGGTCCGCAGAAGCAGTTGTCCCGGGTGCGTCCGATCGATCAGCGGCTCGCCTACGAAGTAACCTCGTATCCGCTCTTTCAAAGCGATGTCGAACAACCGCCGGCACGCTGGTTCTGGGAGGTGCGGGACGACGCCAATCCGCAAACGGCCGAGCTCGCACGCCGCATGCGAGCGGCTGCCGGCAACGACAAAGACTATCTCAACGCCGTATTGCAGATGTTTCACGAGCAGGATTTCTACTACACGCTGGAGCCGCCGGCACTCGGCAGCAATCCGGTCGACCGTTTTCTGTTCGACACCCGTCGCGGCTTTTGCGAGCACTATGCTTCGGCGTTCGCAGTCATGATGCGCACAGCCGGCATACCGTCTCGTATTGTTCTCGGTTACCAGGGCGGGGAAATGAACAGCTTTGGTGACTACATGATTGTGCGGCAGTCCGATGCCCACGCCTGGACCGAAGTCTGGCTGTCGGGTCAGGGCTGGCTGCGGGTCGACCCGACAGCGGCCGTCGCACCCGAACGCATCGAGTCCGGCATGTCGGGCGCGCGTTTCAGCGCTCTCGGCGAAAGCTGGGGACTCAGTTTTACGACACGCTGGCGCTATGAACTCGAAATGACCTGGGATGCGCTGAACGCCGAATGGAACGAATGGATTCTGGGCTATGGACCGGAGAAACAGGAACGTTTTGTAGAATGGCTGGGGCTGGACGATCCGGACTGGCGCAAAATGATGTTGTCGATGCTGGCATGTATCGCGCTCATCCTGTCGGCCATCAGTCTGGTCCTGCTGCGGCGCTACCGACCTCCGAGCCCCGATGCCGCTATGCAGCTATTCCGGAGGTTTACGCGCAAGGTCGGCGTGTCACCCGACGTGGGTGAAACCCCGCAAACCTACGCCCGGCGCATCACCGGCATGGGACGCGCGCAGCCGCGTGAATCCAATCGGATTGTGCGCGCATACCTCGCCGCTCGCTACGGCAAGCCAAGCGCGCAATCGATAGTAGCGCTGAAATCCGCTGTGATGTCGTTCAAGCCGCCCGTACGATTGCCGGGTCCCGCACGCGAGTCAGAAACAGTGCACCCAGAATAAAAAGCGGCAACAGCGCGAGGAGTATGTACCTCGGTTGGTCCGACACGATCGTCACCATGAACACCAGCAGAGGTCCGAGAACGTGTGCGAACTTCGTCATCATATTGTAGAAGCCGAAGAATTCACCAGACTTTTCGGCAGGAATAAGGGATGCGTAAAGCGAACGACTCATTCCCTGCACCCCGCCTTGCACCATGCCGACCGTAATCGCCATCGCATAGAACTGCCGCACTTCGGTCAGCGTTACCGCCCAGAAGCCCACCACGATATACACAGCAAGACCGACATAGAGCGCCCGCTTGGGTCCAATGCGATGCCCGAGAAACCCGTAGGCGAGCGTCGCCGGAAAGCCGACAAAATTCGTGATCAGGAGTGCGGTAACGAGGTCCGTATCGCTGAATCCCAGTCGTTGACCGAAATTAACGGCCATTGAAATGACCGTGAATACACCGTCTATGTAAAACCAGTAGGCGATCAGGAAAAGATAGACGGCGCGATAGCGGCGAATGTCGCGAAAAGTCGCAATCAAGCCCTGATAGGCCGACCTGACAGAGTCGACACCAACCGCGCGAGTCGATTTTTTTTCGCGCACCAGGAACATGAGCGGTATCGCAAAGAGAAGCCACCAAACGGCAACCGACGCGAAAGTGAATTTCATGACCGAATTGATGTCAACGAAGCCAAGTTCGGCGGGTGATCTGAGCATCCAGACATGTCCGACCAGCAATAACGCGCTGGCGATGTAACCGAGCGAAAATCCCAGCGACGACACCAGGCTGTAGTAACGCGGTGTCGTGACATCGACAATCAACGAGTCATAGAAAACATTTGCGCTGTAGAAGCCGACCGATGCCAACAGAAATAACACCAGTGCAGCAAACCAGGCACCTTCGCCCAGGAGTGCCAGTGAAGCGGTGGCTGCGGCTCCAAAGAATGCAAGTATAAAGAGGAAGCGTTTGCGATAGCCGCCGCGGTCGGCAATTGCACCCAACACCGGCGCAAGTACGGCAACGATGATGCTTGCCATGGCAGTGGTCAGGGACAATCTGGCAGTCACGGTCGACCCGTCGTCCCCCGCACTCCAGTAACTGCCGAGAAACAAGGGATACAAGACCGCGAGCACACTCAAGGCAAACGCTGAATTACCGCAGTCGTAGACTGCCCAGGCAACCACTTGCCGATTCAGAAAGTTCCGCTTGCGAATGATGCGCTCCCTGATCATGCCGCCGTATTATGCCGCAATCCTGCTTTATTCAGTGCTCCCGCGTCTCGCAGAACCGGATATCGGGCCAGCGTTCTTCAGTCAGGCCCAGATTGACGCGACTCGGCGCTATGTAAACCAGCCTGTCACTGTGATCAAGCGCCAGATTATCATGCGCCTTGCGCCGGAACTCGTCGAGCATGCGCTCGTCCGTACTTTCGATCCAGCGTGCTGTGGATACCGTCACCGCCTCGAATTGGCATTCAACATTGTATTCATCGCGCAGGCGATGGGCGACAACTTCGAATTGCAGCGGTCCGACCGCGCCCAGAATAAGTTCGTTGTTGCGCAGCGGCTTGAACAACTGCGTCGCACCCTCTTCACAGAGCTGTGATAGTCCCTTCTGCAAGGCCTTTAGACGCAGCGGGTCCTTCAATATCGCGCGACGAAATATTTCCGGCGCAAAGTTCGGGATGCCGAGGAAGCGAATTTCCTCCCCTTCCGAAAAACTGTCACCGATATTGATCGTGCCGTGATTGTGCAAACCGATGATATCGCCCGCACAGGCAGACTCGGCGTGCTGTCGGTCGGCCGCCATGAAGGTTATCGCGTCGGCGATTCTCATGTCACGCGCAGCACGCACGTGCCTGAGTTTCATGCCCTTGCTGTATTCGCCGGAGCAGATACGCATGAAAGCCACCCGGTCGCGATGGCCGGGATCCATATTTGCCTGGATCTTGAAAATGAATCCGGTAAATGCCGGTTCAGTCGGCTGCACGGTCCGGGTCTCGGTTTCGAAAGGTCGCGGCGGCGGCGCATGCTCGACGAATTCATCAAGTAGTTCGCGAACGCCGAAATTGGTAATTGCGGAGCCGAAGAATACCGGCGACTGGCGACCGGCGAGATACGCTTCAATATCGAGCGACGGACAGGCACCCTTGACCAGTGCGATCTCCTCGCGTAGTGCCGCCGCGTCGTCCCCAAGTACCGCTGCGGCCTCTGGAGACGTGAGCCCTTCGATCATGTCGATCGTCGATGCGCGCTCGCGATCGTCGCCGGAGTACACGTAAATGCGGTCCTGCAGAAGATGGTAAATGCCTTTCAGTGCCCGGCCCATGCCGATTGGCCAGGTGACCGGCGAACACTGGATACCCAGTACCGACTCGATCTCGTCCAGAAGATCGACGGGTTCCCGTCCGTCGCGATCGAGTTTGTTGATGAAGGTCATGATCGGCGTGTCGCGCAAGCGGCACACTTCCATGAGTTTGATGGTGCGCAATTCGACGCCTTTGGCGCAGTCGATCACCATTAACGCCGAATCGACGGCCGTGAGCGTACGGTAGGTGTCTTCCGAAAAATCCTCGTGCCCGGGCGTGTCCAGCAAATTGACGATGCGATCGCGGTACGGAAACTGCATTACGGACGAGGTAATCGATATGCCGCGCTGTTGTTCCAGCGCCATCCAGTCCGAGGTGGCATGGCGGCGCGCCTTCCGTCCCTTGACCGTACCGGCGAGCTGAATGGCCCCGCCGAACAGCAACAGTTTTTCCGTCAGCGTTGTCTTGCCGGCATCGGGATGCGAAATAATGGCAAACGTACGCCGTTGCCGGACCTTTTTTTCGAGTGAATTCATAGCGGCGAATAGATCAGGGCCTTGCCTGCAAAAAGCGGCGCAGTGTAGCGTTTCCCGGCCGGCAAAGTAACTGAAACCCGCCAAGCCTGCGCGTCCGGAGCAGGCCTGGTCTCCGGCCGGCGCCTCCCGGAAGGCTCACGGCTGGCGGCGTTTGAGGACCAGCGACAATACCGATGCGTCTTCGCGGCCGTGGCGTGCCTGGTAATAGGCGCGTCGATTGGCTATTTGCCGGAAGCCCTTCTTGCGATAAAGGGACAGTGCGGTTGCATTGGACGGACGAACTTCCAGAAAAACTTCGCGCACGCTGGCGCCCTTTGCACGCAGCAGGATTTCGTCGAGCAGCCGGTCTCCGTAGCCGAGACGCCGGTACTCCGGATCGACGCACAGGTTCAATACGTGCGCCTCGCCGGCGGCGACCGACAGGATCGCGTAACCGGCGATACTGTCCTCGCGCTCCAGCACGATGCAGGTGTAACCGGCCAGCAGGCAGTCGCGGAAGACGCCGTGACTCCAGGGAAATTCGTAACTCCGGCGTTCGATGTCCGAGACCTGGGGCAGGTCGTCGTGAATCATGGTGCGGGCCAACACGGGTAATAGCGGAACGGGTGTAATCATGCGGCGCGCTCGCGCATGACTTGCTGTGCCAGGCACAGATCCTGCCACGCTTTGCGTTTGTCCGTCGGTTTACGCAACAGGTAGGCCGGGTGGTAGGTGACAATGAGCGGTATTGCAGCCTCCGTAAAACGATGCAAGGTGCCCCGTAGTCGAGCGAGTGGCGCATCGGACCCGAGCAACTGCTGCGCGGCGATGCGCCCGACGGCCAGGATCAATCGGGGTGACACGAGTTCGATCTGTCGCTCAAGATAGCCGCGACAGGCAGCGGCTTCGACAGCAGCGGGATCGCGATTACCCGGCGGCCGGCATTTCAGTATGTTGCAGATGAATACACTGTCACGGGACAGATTGACGGCACGCAGCATTTCGTCCAGCAACTTGCCGGCGCGGCCGACGAAGGGCTCGCCGCGCCGATCTTCCTCGGCGCCCGGCGCTTCACCGATGATCATCCAATCGGCGCGCTGATTGCCAACGCCGAAAACCGTTTGCGTGCGACTCTGGTGCAGGGCACAACGCGTGCAGGTTGCGACAGCTCGCTGCAACTCCGGCCAGGCAAGCAGGCGAATGTCGCTTGTCGGCACAACGGATTCGCTGACCTCGATTGCGCTCTCCGCGACCGCTTGCCGGCCGCGCAGCGCAAATACATCCACGCCCAACGCCGCAAGATACGCCAGTCGATCGCTGTTATTCATGGCTTTTACTGTCTTTCACATCGTTGCCCGTGCCACCGTGCTCACGTGCTCGCCGCCTTGCCGCTGCCGGCCGGCGACGCCGCCAGTACCACTGTGCCGGCCCGGACAGTGCGTAGGTCGCAAACAGAACAAATAACACGACCGCTGGCTCGAGCGAGACAAGCATGAAGATCAGCGGAATGGCAAGCAACCAGGTAAAGGGTATACGGCCACCGAGATTGACTTCCTTAAAGCTGTGATAACGGAAATTTGAAACCATCAGTACGCCGGCGGCTGCCGTAATTACAAAGGCGCTGACAAGCGCGCCGAAACCGTCCAGTTGCAATTTGCTGCCGAGCCATACAAACGCCGCCACTACCGCCGCTGCCGACGGACTCGGCAAGCCGATAAAGTAACGCTTGTCCTCTGTTGACACTTGTGAGTTAAAGCGCGCCAGCCGGAGCGCCGCAGCAACAGCGAACAAAAAAGCGACGAGCCAGCCGATGCGGCCCCATGCAACACTCCATTCTGCCAGGCGGCTCACGCCCCACTGGTACAGGACAATGGCCGGCGCCAGCCCGAACGACACCATGTCCGACAAGCTATCGTATTCCTTGCCAAACAGGGTGGTGGTGCCGGTCAGGCGAGCGACCCGGCCGTCCAGCAGGTCGAGAACCATGGCGACGAAAATGGCGGCGCCGGCCTTCTGGAAATTGCCGTCGACCGCTGCAACGATTGCGTAGAAACCGGCGAATAACGCTGCTGTCGTAAACAGGTTCGGCAGTAAAATAATGCCTCTTCGGCGAACTTTTTTTGGCTCGTTCTGCATTTACCTCTCAGGCCTTTTTTCCCGGGTCGACATTGCGGGGTGAACAATACTGCCATGCCACACGGCGGGTTAGTACCGCCAACGTCGCTTCGATGGTTGCGGTTGCCGTCAGCGATGCGGCAGCCTGGCGATGAGAGACGAGCCGGCCATAACCTTCTCTCCGGCACGCACCAGGACCCGGCTGGTGGGCGGCAGTTGTACGTCGGCGAACTTCGTCAGGCGCAGCCAGCCACAACGTTCGCCCTGCCCTACGCGCTCGCCAAAGCGGAGAAAAGTGCGCGGTACGAGGCCCAGGCGATGGCCGCGAAAGTGCAATGCAACGTCCACGCCTTCGTCTGTCTGCAAGTAGAGGCCGCGTGGACTCGCCGCCGTTGACTCGGACACGGCACCACCGTGTCGCTCCATGACCTTGCCTTCGACCGGGCTGCGTGCCGTATAGGTCCCGAGACTGTTGACGCGAATGCAAATGCAGTGCCCGGCCCCGCCGCCGGGACCATCTGCATTTTCACTGACCTCCGTTACGGTACCGTCCACCGGACTCACCACGCCGAGTGGCGCCGCGGGTACGACGCGGGTCGGATCGCGAAACAGGAGCGCCAGGAATACCAGCACGACAAACGGTACGATCGCGTAGCGAAGACCGACGTAATAAGCCGAGGCAGCAGTGAGTGCAGCAATCAACAGCAGGAACGGGATTCCCTCGCTGGCCACAATAAATTCGCGACGTGCTTTCAATCTGCTTCGACCCTCCGTATTCCGGTTTCTTCGGCTCGCCCGCGGTCAGCCGCGTGGAGCCATCGTGTAGAATACGCGAGCCACTGCACAGGGAACAGCCAGCAAATGCGATTCACGGAATTCGGACTCGTTACTCTGAAAGAAATTCCGGCTGATGCCGAGATCGTCAGTCACCAGCTCATGTTGCGTGCGGGATTGATTCGTCGGCTCGCCGCCGGACTTTTTACATGGATGCCGCTCGGCATGCGCGTACTGCACAAAGTACAGGATATCGTACGGCAAGAGATGAATCGGGCCGGCGCACTCGAAGTGCTGATGCCGGCCGTACAACCTGCCGAGTTGTGGCAGGAATCCGCTCGCTGGGATCAATACGGCTCATTGCTATTGCGCATGCGCGACCGGCACGATCGCGACTATTGTTTCGGCCCAACCCACGAGGAAGTGATTACCGATATCGCGCGTCGCGAACTCAAGAGCTATCGCCAGCTACCGGTTAATTATTACCAGATACAGACAAAATTTCGTGACGAGATCCGTCCTCGTTTCGGCGTCATGCGAGCGCGAGAATTCATCATGAAGGACGCGTACTCGTTCCATGTCGACCAGGCGTCGCTCGAGGAAGGTTATCGTCGCATGCACGATGCGTACACGGCCATTTTTACGCGGCTTGGTCTCGAGTTTCGTATTGTCGACGCGGACAGCGGCGAGATCGGTGGCAGTCGGTCACAGGAGTTTCACGTCCTCGCCGACTCCGGCGAAGATGCAATCGCGTGGAGCGATGCAAGTGACTATGCGTCAAATGTCGAATCGGCAGCGACGGAAGCGCCACAGGGCCAGCCGCCAGCTGCGAGAAAGGCACTGACCAAAGTGTCTACCCCAGCGGCCCGTTCAATCGAGGCACTCTGCAAGTGGCTGGAGGTGACGCCGCGTGAGACGCTAAAGACGCTGATCGTTGACGGCGACAACGGACCCGTTGCACTGGTCCTTCGCGGTGACCACACGTTGAACACCATCAAGGCTGAGAAAATTGCCGGCGTCGCCAAACCGCTGCAAATGGCTTCTGCCGAAACCGTTCGTTCGGTAACCGGTTGCGAACCGGGCTACGCCGGGCCTCTCGGTCTCAACCTGCCGCTCTTGTTCGATCATGCCACGCGACTGATGTCAGACTTCGTCGCCGGAGCGAACGAAGCCGAGCAGCACTACACCGGCGTTAATTTCCTGCGCGATCTTCCGCTACCCGAAACGGTCGATTTGCGAAACGTCGTCGAAGGAGACGCGGCACCGGGCGGCAAGGGAACATTGCACATCGCACGCGGTATCGAGGTCGGACACATTTTTCAGCTTGGCACCAAGTACAGCGAATCCATGGGCGCGCGTGTACTCGATCAGGATGGCGTGGAACGCGCGATGTCGATGGGCTGCTACGGCATCGGGGTTACACGCATAGTCGGCGCCGCGATCGAGCAGAATCATGATGAACGAGGCATCGTCTGGCCTGCACCACTGGCGCCATTCGAGGTTGTATTGATTGCCATCAACCTGCACAAATCCGCCGCACTGCGTGCAGCCGCGGAACAGCTTTACGCTGAGCTTCAAGCCGCCGGTATCGACGTCCTTTTCGACGACAGGGATGCGCGTCCGGGCGTCAAGTTCGCCGATGCAGAGCTGATTGGAATCCCGCATCGACTGGTCATCAGCGAGCGCGGGCTCGAAGCCGGCGAACTGGAATATCGCCACCGGCGCGATACGGAATCGCGCTTGCTAAAGCGTGAAGATGCTCTCGATCTGCTGCGAAAGGCCCGGCTATCATAGGGCCATCATGTGGTTCTGTCGTCTATTTGTCGTAACGCTTCTGGCCTCGTTCGCTGCTCCATCGGCCGCCCAGCAGGACTATCCGGACCCGGTTTTGCGGGAACTCCTGCGCGAGGCCGCCAACGATGCGGATAGTTTTGCCGACCGCTTCGACGCCCAGGTCTGGCTCAGCGACATGTCCCAGCGCCTGTCACGCCAGGTAAACGATCACGAGGAGCGGCTAGAAATATTGAGACTCGTACATCTCGAGTCCAAGCGCGCCGACCTGCCTCCCGAACTCGTTCTGGCAGTGATCGACATCGAAAGCAACTTCGATCGCTTTGCCATCTCGCACGCGGGCGCGCGCGGACTCATGCAGATCATGCCGTTCTGGCTGGATGAGATCGGTCGGCCGGACGACAATCTGTTTACCGTTCCGACCAATTTGCGCTTCGGCTGCACGATTCTCAAATACTACCTGGACATGGAAAAAGGCGACTTGAATCGCGCCCTTGGACGCTACAACGGCAGCCTGGGCAGGCACACTTACCCGAACAAGGTGCTGGACAGGTTGCGCCTCAAGTGGTTTCGTACCTAGTGTCCTGTTCTATTAATTCGTTTAAGAACGCTGTTAACGGATTCAATGATT
>JBBDJJ010000045.1:0-11872 GCA_040879925.1 Woeseia sp.
TTGGCGGAAATAAAGCGGACCGCAGGGAGCCATTCCGTCAAAGGACCTCCCGAACTCCTGACCCGCCCGAAAACGCCGAATCAAAGGGGCTCAACCAAGCCCCATAGCCCCTACCCCTTGCTGAGACTTTGCAACCACTCGTCGTCGGAGCCTTCGTTCACGCCTTCAAACAGCGGTGTGCTCAGGTAGCGCTCACCCGTATCCGGCAGCATGGCCAGAATGACCGAGCCTTTCTTTGCCTTGCCGGCGACTTCCAGTGCCGCAGCCAGTGTCGCTCCGGAGGATATCCCTGCGAAAATCCCTTCTTCCCTCGCCAGCCTTTTTGCGATCTCTATCGCACGCTCGTCACTGACAGGAACCAGTTCGTCATAGATCTCACGGTTCAGGACATCGGGAATGAAATCGGGTGTCCAGCCCTGAATCTTGTGAGGATGCCAATCGCCGCCCGCGAGAAGCGAGGCCCCGGCCGGCTCCGTTGCGACGATCGTAACGTCGGGGCGCGCGCACTTGATCACTTCGCCTGCTCCTGTCATGGTGCCGCCGGTACCATAGCCGGTCACCCAGTAGTCCAGCTGCCGACCGGCGAAATCCCTGAGGATCTCCGGGCCCGTTGTGTTGCGGTGATACTCCGGATTTGCCGGGTTCTCAAATTGCCTGGCCAGAAACCAGCCGTGTTCCTTTGCCAGTTCCTCGGCACGCCGCACCATGCCGCTGCCACGTTCGGCCGCCGGCGTAAGTATGACTTTTGCGCCGAGCGCCCGCATGATCTTGCGACGCTCGACTGAAAACGATTCAGCCATTGTTGCGACAAAGGGATAGCCTTTGGCGGCGCACACCATCGCAAGCGCAATACCTGTATTGCCCGACGTTGCCTCGACGACAGTCTGGCCCGGTTTCAATAAACCCCTTTTTTCCGCATCATTGACGATCGCGAATGCAAGCCGGTCCTTGACGGACGCCAAAGGATTGAACGCTTCCACCTTCACGAACATCTGCACATTGTCAGGCGCAATTCGATTCAGACGCACTACCGGTGTATTGCCAATCGTGTCGAGAATACTGTCGTAGATCATAATTTTCTTCCTTTGTTTCAGTTGCAAATCGGCAATGACTGAACCGGCGTGCGGATTAATTCCGTCCAGTGAGGTTCGCCGGGGCGCCGTGTTTTCTCATAACACAAAAATATAACGATTGCGCCTGCAAATCGTAATTTATTGAAACTGACCCGCCAGTTGCCGGTCTACTGCTTGGCAGAGTTGTATTGGGGCGGGGGCCAAATGAAACTACAACAACTGAAATACCTGATTGCAATCGTTGACAACGGGCTCAACATCACGGCCGCGGCTGAGCGACTTTATACGTCACAACCCGGGGTCAGCAAGCAATTGAAACTTCTCGAGGAAGAATTGGGCTTGCAACTCTTTATTCGCAAAGGAAAAAGTCTGAACGGAATCACGGCAGCAGGTCAACAGGTGATCATTCGCGCGCGGCTGATCATGCAGGAGGTCGAGAACATAAGAGTGGTGGTAAACAACCATTATCCCGAAGAGACCGGCCGCGTAAGGATGATTGCGAACCATTGAAGAACGCCCCCCCAAGGCAGCGGCAAGGGCGCAACGATATCGAGAAAACTTTAGAACAGGTCTAAGCGTTGGCCGGGCTCAGTAGACCCGGATGCCCCCGTGACGCTTGCGACTGCGGTAATCGATCCACCAAATTCCACCCAGAATTCCGGCAATCAGGCAGACGACCATTGCGCCCGTAACCCATATCAGTGGCAGGCTGTATTGATACTGTGCCTGACGGCTGACGTAGCGCTCATTCGCCGCAGCCAGTTCTTCATTTCGTGCGTTGCTTTCAGCAAGCAGCGCAGCTTGCACGCCGACCTGCCGTTCGAGATCTGCAATTGCCGTAGCCGGAGCTGCGAACTGGTCCCGTGCGCGGGCAAGCTCGTTGCTCAGGCGCTCATTCTCGGCGCGGGTCTCGGCGACGATCAATGCTGCCGGTTTCTCCGTGACGATATAGGCAACCTTTACGTAGCCGACCGTGCCGTCGGGGAGACGTACCTGCGCATAGTTCCTGTTTTGAGAAAGGATCTCGAGTTCCTGACCGCTATCGAGCGAACGAAAGGCACGATCGCTCGTATCAGCGGCGCGGTGTAATCCGAGACGCAGCTGGTCTGTGACATAGGCAGTTTGCGCCAATGCAGACGACGATACGATGCACAGCAGCAATATCCCGATTGTAGAACGCAACATAGCCATTTCCCGATCCTTTATGGCGGTCTTACCCGAGAGTATCGCCGATTAGCGGTGCGCGTTTTCGGTCACATGTCTCACAATTCTGACTTCCGGGTCGTCATAAGAATCACAGCGCATGTACCCAGTGCAATAGCGCGGTATGCACTTCGTCGCCGGGGCCACGATGGACATTGTGGTAATTTTGCATTGCAACAACAATAAAACGGTCGCCGGACTTTGCCTGGACGTAACCAGCAATGCCGGAGACATGATCCAGGGATCCGGTCTTCATATGTGCAATCCCCGTAAGCGAGTCGTCCCGAAATCGGCGAGCGAGAGTGCCATCGACACCGGAAAGCGACATCGAAGCTACAAATTCCGGCATCAATGGACTGTGCCATGCATAGCGCAGGAGCTCACCCATGTGCCTTGCGGTAAGCCTCGATATCCTTGAAAGACCGGCACCGTTGTCGAAATTCAATTCCGGGAAATCCAATTGACGTTCGGCAAGCCAGCTGCTTACGACCTCTTTACCCTTGTCGCTGGTTCCGGGCGGGCCCAGCTGTTCCGCAGCGAGCGTATAAACAAGTTGTCGAGCCATGACATTGTTGCTGTGTTTATTGACCCTGGTGATTATTTCAGTCAGTGGCAGGGATTCAAACGTGACAAACGGCTCGGCACCTTCCGCTACGGTAACGTTTCGCCAATCTCCGGTAATCTCGCCACCCATATCGCGCCATAAGGACTTGATCAGGCCGAACGCAAAAGCATTGTGGCCGAGAACTGCGCGATCCATTGCGTAGGATCGGCAACCGGATGGAAACGCCCCGCTGAATATCATGCGGTCTACACTGTCATTCGGAGTAATCGTAATCCCACGCTGGAATCCGCCACACCGTCCGTTTCGCAGCGACAGCCTGTTGACGACTTGCAGGTTGTCGAGCTGAGGGTCCAATCGCAACTTGATCATGGCATTCGAAACGTCCGGTTCAAACTGAAAGCGGACCACCTGGAAATTCATTAACAGCGCATTCGGTGCAACGTTGTAGGCTCGCAGCGGCTGATTGTCGAACGCACCTGGATCGAAGTTCTCAACATCGAAGTAGCTGTCATCCAGCAACAAATCGCCGTCGATCTCTCGAATTCCTGCGCGACGCAGACTCCGTAACAGACTCCACAAACGTTCCGTAACGAGAAACGGGTCACCGTATCCTTTCAGCAGCAAATCGCCCTTTAATGAATCGCCTTCGATCTCCCCCTGTAGATACATTTCTGTTTTCCAGGTATAGGCAGGGCCGAGATCTTCGAGAGCGATCAGAGTGGTCAACAACTTCAGAACGGACGCCGGATTACGAGCCACATCCTCGTTCCAGGCGATTACAGTCTTGCCGGTACTGAGATTTTCCACGTAAAGACTGAGGCTGTCGTCAGGTAGTTGACGATGATTCAGTACATTTTTCACGCCCAGCGGGACACTGTGCTGTGAAATGGCTGCTGCAGGAAGCAAGCTGACAATCAGACAGAGAAGATAGTGTGCGCGGCTTTTCATTTCATGCCACGTCCTTTATCTGAATTCATGACTCGATGGTTGTTGGTCTTTGCCCATGCATCAAGTTCATCGTCGGGCCAGACCGCCACCGGATTACCGACTCGCTTCAGCATGGGAATATCGTAACGTGAATCTGCATACGAACACACCTCGACATTCGCAACTTGATAACTGTCTATGATTTTCTGCTGCAAGGTCGCCTTCTCTTCGAAGAACGGATGTTGCTCAGGGGGCGCGGCGGTGTAGCGGCCGTTTACAACATGACAACTTGTGCCGACGGCATCGTCGGTGCCGAGGTGAGCGCTGAGCGCGCTGATTATTGGCTGCAAGCTGCCGGAAAGCAGCACGACGATATAACTCTGCTGCTTTTTCAGCCGCAGTTCAGCGACCGTTGACTGAATCCATGCGGTCTCTGGCAAGGCTTCGACAAAGCGAATTGCCTCATCGGCAATTGTCGATTCTGACAACCCGCTCAGATACGCCTTGTTCTTACGAAAAACATGTCGACCAAAGGTCGGGAAGTGCCGCACAATGAACCAACTCGCGGCAAACAACTGACGCGGCCCAATGTGCCCCCGACGAAGCAACCATGCCATGAATCGCTTTTCCGTACTGTAACCGGATACCAGCGTTCCATCGACATCAAAAATCGCAAGTTGCATCAGCGCACATCGACATGCTGGTCCGTTCGCCGGTATTGCCCGAATTTATGGTATCCGATTACTTTCCCCTTGATCGCTTTGGTACGAGGCTTGCGCGTTCCTGATAGACGAACTCCCAAATCACTGGAAGTCCGCGTGCTATACAGGTAAGCACCGAAAGGTAGACCAGCAGGATACCTGTTATCCCGAAAAGTGTAGCCCAGGGGCCAAATATGTCTGGCCAAAGCGCCAGCAACGCCCGCGTCAACAACAGCCAACAGAAGGTGGTTGCTTTGAGGGCAGCGTAGAAGATTCGCATGAATTTGCCAGCAACAAGCCACTTCGCCAAGGGCGACTGCTGCGTGGAAAAAGGAGTCTGACCAGCAGTCGAAACCTGGTTAGCCCTGATCGTATCGACAATAGTCCCGCGAATAATGAAAACCAGCGGCACCCACACCGGTACGATTGCAAGATCGACCAGGACGATCCACATCGCAAGTTCGACTATCCGATCGCTCGCAATATCGAACATCGCACCGAAAACGCTGGTTTCGTTGCGTTTCCTTGCGACATAGCCGTCGAGACCATCGCTGACGAATACCAGGATAAGTAGCGCCACATTGAGAATGTGCCACCACGAGAAGGGCTGATAGGCGAGCAAAATGACGACAATCAGCAGGATCAGCCTTGAGAGTGTAATCAGGTTCGCCATTGCCGTGCTCTTCTCAGGTTGTCATGCCAGAAACGGGTTGCTGCGAGAATTTTCCGGCCGGGGCCCAACTCAGTGCTGCCGTCTTATTCCCAGGGAGCGAATTCGATCCGTCAACGTCGTCGGCCGTATACCAAGAAGTTCCGCTGCCCCGCCTTTCCCCGATACCCGCCAGTTTGACTGTTTCAATGCTGCAACGAGATTCCTTTTCTGCAAGGCTTTCATCTCCCTTTCCGTCAGAACCTGATCCGTAGACTGCCCGGCGGTTGGTGTGCCGACGGCATCCTTGCTTGCTTCCGATTCAGGCAATGACAAATCGAGCCGCAGGACACTACCCTGTGAAAGTATGACAGCGCGCTCGATCACGTTTTTAAGTTCTCGAACATTTCCGGGCCAATCGTATTCCCGTATGGAGGCTGCCTGGCTGCTGGTCAGTTTCATCGGCTTCCGACCGAAATCCTTGCAGGTAACATCAAGAAAATGTTGCGCCAGCTGCACAATATCTTCGCGTCGCTGACGGAGAGGCGGCACTTCGATTGGGAAAACGCTTAACCTGTAGAAAAGGTCTTCGCGAAAGTTTCCGGTTACCACCAGTTTCTCGAGATCGCGATTCGTCGCGGCGATCACGCGGACGTCAACGGTTTTCGTGATGTCATCGCCAACGCGCTCGAACTCACTTTCCTGTAGCACTCGCAACAGTTTGCTCTGCAGGTCCAGAGGAATCTCGCCGACCTCATCCAGAAACAGGGTACCGCCATCCGCCAACTGGAATCGACCCACACGATCACGGTGTGCTCCCGTAAACGCCCCTTTCACATGTCCGAAAAATTCACTTTCAAACAGTTCTTTCGGGATGGATGCGCAGTTTACCTTCACAAGCGGCCCGTCTGCTCGCGCACTGCGAGCATGGATAGCGCGCGCGACCAACTCCTTACCGACGCCCGACTCGCCCAGGATAAGGACGTTGGCAGGCGTCTGGGCAACAGCTTCCACCTGGGACAGCATATGCATCAGCGCGGGGCTTTGACCAACAATGCGCCCGAAATTCATCGCCACATTTACTTCTTCACGGAGGTAATCCCGCTCAAGCTCAAGCTCTTCGCGCAATTGCGCATTTTCTGCGAGAGTACTGCGCAACGCGCGCTCCGCCCGGTTTCGTTCGGTTACATCCTTGGATGCAACCAGCATGCGATGCACCTTCGCCGCGGAATCGCGTTCTGAAATGGCCGATTGAACGACATCCATGACCTTGCCTTCTTTGGTCACCATTTGTCGCTCTTCATTACTGAATTCTCCCCCGCTGATGATTTCCTGAAGTCGGCCGCTCGAGAAGCGCTTGCGATCCGCGTTGCTATAGAAATCGACAATCGATCGTCCGACGACCTCCTCGCGCGTGTAACCCATTTTTTGCAGCCAGTGGTCGGTGACAGTGACAATGTTGCCGTCCGCATCCACCGTGTGCAGCATGGCAGGTGTCGCCCGGTATAGCTGCCGGTATTTCCAGTCGGCGCGCGCCTGGTCGGCAGCTTCAGTGTACATGGCGATGGTTCGAACAAAGTGGCCCTCGGGATCATGTTCGACGCGAGAGTTGGTCAGGCATTCGATCACTTCGCCAGTTTTCGAAACGAATGCAATAGGCTTGTTTTCCAGACGGCCAGTACGCCGCAAGGTCGGCATGAACTCCTTCTCGATGCGCTGCGCACTTTCTGCGGTCACGAAATCAGCCGGCCGGCGACCGATCATTTCCTCACGCGAGTAGCCGAGCCTCGCAAGAAAGGCATCGTTGATATCGAGGTATTGCCCGTCACTGCCGATTGAGGTCGCCATCGCCGGCGCCTTGCGAAAAAGCCATTCGTAATCGTTGCTCGCCTGCATCGGCGCAGTGTACACGGAATTCCGTAACGGTAGTGACGATTTTCCGTAATTTACGGCATTCCGTGAATCATCTGGTAGCGTTAATATTCTGTTTTTATTGAAATTTATAAGTTGGCACGAGTCCTGCAATTAGGTTGAAGCAAATTCACTGGCGAATTTTTGGAAATGACTTATACGGCTCGATGACGAGACCGTTGATACGGAAAGGACTCAGAAATGAAACGTTCAACTTATGGCGCGCTGGCTGCCCTCATGCTGCTGACAGGAACAGTTGCAGCTGCTCCGGACGCGCTGGCCGATGACCGGCCGCAGGCCGCAAACTCCGTTTCGACCGCCGACGCGGAAGAGACCAGCCGCAATCATGCGGCTGACGCGCACGTGGAAACAGTGGCAGAAGCCGCGAACGCAGTTCGTTCGGCGACCAAGCTCGACCTTGATATTCGCCTGGTCGCAGAAAAATCAGTACTGGTGGCGTCCGACCTGCTTTAGGTCGCTACGGACAGATCGGGCACGCCCTGTCGGGCGTGCCGATCACGCATTCCGCTGGCATGCCGCGGTTTGGGCTTCTCTCCCCCTTGGCCCGAATCGCGGCGCCCGGAACAACGCTGGTTTGGATACCGGCGAAAACGGACCGGGATGGTTCGGCGGCAAACCCCCCTTTGCCGTTCCTCTTGGGGAGCCGGGGCCCGCTCCGTGTCGGAACGGCCCGCTGATAGATCATCGAATTCAGCTGTCCCGGCTCCTGTCTTTCTCTTTCTCTGCCTCGGCGCCGGCGCTTGCTGCCCGCTGGCGCTTTTCGGCCCGTCGGCGCCGATTGTGCGAATTCTGCGAGCGGATGGTATAGCGGGCTCGCCTGAGCCAGTAGCGCGCCCAGGCAAATTCGAGGCCTAGTATGGCCAACCCGGCAGGAATGAATACGATAGCCGGACCCGGCGTGACGAGCATGACAACGCCAAGTAGTAATACGGTAGCACCGACGACACCGATGACGATCCGCCGAACCGCCTTGTAAGTCATGTCAAACAAACGTTTCATACCCGGATTCTGCCTCAAAAGCTCGGCAACGCCGATCGTGCTTGTATTTTTTTGTGCCTGACGTAGCCTTTAGCGGATGAAACTGCGTCTTGCCCTGCTCGGTTTGCCATTCGCCCTGTTCCAGTCCGCGGTCAGCGAGGCGGACACACGGCCGCGCATCGCACTGACCGTCAATGCACCACTGGTCAGTGTATCGCCGCGACCGGCGGGCCGGCACTTTGTCAACTTGCCGGAACTTGAGTTTTCGTTCGATATCGATGCGCAATGCAGTACTGGCTGGGTCGCCGAATCGCTATTCCTGAATGTTGCCGACACACGGCTCACATTCAATGCAGAACAATTGGCTGGCAATCGGCATGGTCCTGCAGTTATGCGCGTTTCCGCGCGACAGCTTGCACCTATTGCAGTGCATGACTTCTGTGCCACCGAGAACGCCGATACGAATGCCGACAGCGTCCCGGCCCTGGGCAGCGACCCGACAGCGGAGCCTCACCGCCGCAACCTCAAGGAACTCACTGTCAGTGCTGCTTTGTCGGCTCACGCCTCGCTACGTTGCGCAAGTGACAGCCAGCAAAGGGTTGCTTATGTCTCGCAGCCGTTGGACCTGACACTGGCATGCGCAGCCGCGGAATATCCGGCGGTCGCCGACTGAAGTCGCCACTGAGGCGTCTTTAGGCGCGCGCGGGCGCTACTCGCGAAAACGGCTGCAATCACTCGGCGGGCGTCGTGACCGTTCCAAGCCCCAGGTGAAAGTCAAGAAACGACAAAGTTTTCTCCCATGCCAGTTGCGCCACTTCAGCGTTGTAGTTATTGCCGCTCGGATTCGCGAACGCATGGCCGACATCCGGATAGACAATTATTTCGTGATTCTTGTCGAGCGCGCGCAATGCATCTTCGAAGTTTTCTACAGTACTTACCGGAATACCGCGGTCGCTACCGGCAAACAAGCCGAGTATCGGGGCATCGATCGGCGCCAGCATCTCCCGATCATCCGTCACCTGACCGTAATAGATAACCAGCGCGTCGAGCTCTTCCGGCAATAACATGCCGGCGTTCAACGCCCAGCCGCCACCGAAGCACCAACCCAGCACACCTATCCTCGGCGCCCCCGCGGTTTCCTTGACGAAATTAAAGGCCTGGCGAATGTTCTCGTTGGCCCGTTGCGGGTTCTCCACTACTTCGAGCATCAACTGTCGTGCATCCGGTGAAAATTCCGCCGTTTTGCCGTTGAAAAGATCCACCGCAAGAACGATATAACCGGCTCCGGCGAGTCTGTCCGCCATTGCACGAACGCCCTCATTCAAGCCCCACCACTCATGCACGACAATGAGCGCAGGCAACGGATCGACCATATCGGACGGGAATACAAAGTGCCCGTAGACCAGCTCGTCCTCTACTTCGGCATAGGGCAGTGTCTCAGCCACTATGCTGCGTTCCGGTTCGATTCCGGCTGCAGCACTCGGTGAGCCATGATCCCCGACATGCTCGCCGGACATCGCGTCGACGTGCTGGCGTGCCGCCGAGTTGTCGGTCGAATCACTGCCTGGCTGACAGGCCGTCAGTCCCAGTCCGATGAATATCGCGCACAATTTCACGCGGCTTATCGCGCCCCGTGTCGCGCCTATAGGGCTGATGATGAGCGACGTTCGCCCGCGATTCTCGCCACGCATTGCCTGACTCCGATTGACCCGGCCAACAGCGTAAAGTGTAAAGCAAAATGGCATTCTGTGTCGCTGGAACGCGAGACCCGGATTGCAGACCTACTCAGGGGTCCTCATCGTCCTCCCACTCGCGCAGCTTGCTTCGATCGACCTGCAGCCACTGCTGTCGGCTCTTGCGCATGTAGAAAACGAGCTTCGCCGCAACATAAAGAACGATACCCCCGACTATCAGGATTACAACCCAGAAACCTTCAGACATAACAGCACCGCAAAGGGACCTCGTTCGGACGAGTCTAGCAGTGAACGATGCTGATACCTGAATATCGCCGCGCCCGCCAACTTCGGCGTCATGGCAGCCCGGACCAGCCGATGGCGTATTCAGCGCGCCGGATCCATTAAGCTATCATCCAGGCCTATGAATTCGATCCGTTCGCAAACTGAAACGCCCGGCATGAGCCAGGCCCCGCTCATTGAAATCCGCGATGCGACCGTATGGCGCGGCACAACGCGCGTTTATCGTAATTTCAGTCTTACGATCGAACAGCATGAGCAAGTGGCCATACTTGGTCCCAATGGTTGCGGCAAGACCACTTTGCTGAAGCTCATCAATCGAGAACTCTATCCGGTTGTAGCGGATGGATCGTGGGTGCGCATCCTGGGACGCAACAACTGGAACGTGTGGGACCTTCGCTCACGCATCGGCATCGTGTCTCATGATCTGCACGCGCGTTATCGCGATACGACACCGGCGCGGCACGTTGTCGTGTCAGGCTTCCTGTCAAGCGTTGGCATCCACGGCACCTTGCACTCGCGAGTTACGGCCGAGCAGGAGTTGCGAGCCATCGAGATCATGGCCGACCTCGGTATCGCAGAACTCGCGGATACGCCGTTCGGGAAAATGTCGACCGGGCAACAACGGCGCTGCCTTCTGGCGCGTGCGCTGGTTCACGAACCGGATACCCTGATTCTCGACGAACCGACGTCCGGACTTGATCTCGCAGCGAGTTTCGATTACCTGGAGCGCGTTCGTTGGCTTGTAGCCGAGGGTCGAAATGTCGTTCTCGTAACCCACTCACTCAATGAGATTCCGCCAGAGATCGAACGGGTGATCCTTATTCGTCGTGGCAAGATCGTTGCTGATGGCCAGAAGGATACGGTGCTGACGGTCGAGAATTTGCGCCGTACCTACGACACGCGTGTCCGTCTCACCAAAGTCGACGGCTACTTTCTGGCCTATCCCGCAGAAAGGCAATGATCGGCTTCACTGGAATTCCAAAACGTGACGGAATACGATGCACCGTGTGATTCATGTGCCTAGTCTCAGCAAATGACTCCCCGACTCCAAAAGCTGTGCGTTCTTTGTGCCTCCCTTCTGGTAGCTGTGTCTGCCAGTGCAGACGCCGTTGATGAAAGCTCTGCGGGATCCGTGAGCGAGGTGGCAACGGGATTGACCAACTATGGGCCCGCCACAGTCATCATCGCCGCTGCCGCCCTGCTGCTCCTGTCGCTCCTTTTGCGGGGCGCCACTGCCCGCATGAGCCGCTTTATCAGCCGAAAATTCGGCGAGCGGCGTATTCGACGTGTTCTGCGGCGACGCAGTCCGGATATCTTGCAAGACTTCATTCTGCCCGGGGTATACGGCGGCCTCACCCATATCGACTACGCGGTCCTGACGTCCGGCGGTATCCTATGTATCCAGACCAAACACTACAACGGGACTGTCGTTGGTGGCGAAGATGAACCTCAGTGGCAGAATGTCGATGGTACCCGGCGCCAAAAGTTTCTCAATCCGCTGATACAGAATGCCGGCCGAACGAAGGCAATACAGAAGTCTGTGCCGAGCATTCCCGTAGCCAATCTGGTTGTGTTTACGGGTTCCGTGCATCTCACCGCAACCAAGTCGAGAAATGTCATGCATGTTCGTGACCTCGACAGCTACATTTCCAAGTTCGTCTTCGGCCCGTGCAAAATCAAGGACTGGGATGCCGTCTGGTTGACGTTAAAAGCAGCCGTACTCACCGACGAAGACTCACGCAAGGATTTCCACGCGCAGTTAAGCTTTTCCTGATTGCAGGATCGTGCAGTTGGCTGCGGCGTATTTCACTATGGAGACTCTGCACAAGTCCGATCGTGCGACTGTAGGAGCCCGCATCGCGGGCGAT
>JBBDJJ010000046.1:0-4207 GCA_040879925.1 Woeseia sp.
CGATCACCGCCTGATCGCCCGCGATGCGGGCTCCTACAGTCGCACGATCGGGCTTGTGCAGAGGCTCCCTAGTCCGCCGCACCGAGCAATGTCGTATCGATCAGGTCGCACAGGCAATGAATGACCAGATGATGGACCTCCTGTATGCGCGCCGTGCGGTTCGCCGGCACGCGAATCTCGACGTCGTTGTCGGCCAGCAGTCCGGCAAGACGACCACCGTCCCGGCCGGTCAGCGCCACGACCTTCATGCCTCTCTCATGCGCAGCAATAGTCGCCCGGCATACATTCTCCGAATTTCCCGAGGTCGAAATTGCGAAAAGCAGATCATTCTGGCGGCCGAGCGCGCGTATTTGTTTGGCAAAGATGTCGTCAAACGAGTAATCGTTGGCGATAGACGTCAAGGTGGACGTGTCGGTCGTCAATGAAAAGGCGGGAAGTCCCGGGCGCTCCATCTCAAAACGGTTCAGGAGTTCGGATGAGAAATGCTGGGCATCGGCGGCGGAACCGCCGTTGCCGCAACTGAGAATCTTCCCGTCATCAAGCAATGCCTGGCTCATATGGTGTCCGGCCACAACGATGGCCGGACTCAACACGCTGACCGCGGCCTGCTTGGTCGCAATGCTGTCGGCAAAGTGGGTTCTTACCCGGGTTTCCCCATCCATCAAGTTTTGACCTGCGTGAGCATCAGCCCGGTCTGAAGGCGTCTTGCACCCATTGTAGCGTGAATGTGTTGCGAGACCGACCGTCGAGCGCAACGACATCGAAGCGCGTCGCATGCTGCCGGTATTCGGTATGCCGACCCAGGAAAAAAGCCGCAGCGCCGAGCAGTTTTCGTTGTTTGCGCCGATCGACAGATTCGCAGGCGCTCGCAAAATGGCTTGCTTTGCGAAACCGGACCTCCACGAAGACCAGGCAGTTGCCGTCGCGCATGATCAGGTCGATTTCACCGATCCTGCAACGAAAGTTCCTGGCAATCAGTACGAGGCCGCTGGATAGCAAGTGGCCAAGTGCCAGTTCTTCGGCATCCTGGCCTATTGCTCGAGTGGAGTTCTCTGCCATTCTTCGGCCGGCTTTGCCGGGGCCTCTGTGCCGGAATCGCGCATGAGAAAGTCTCGACCCGGCGCATCCGGCACTGCGACCGGCTGGCCACGCTCGAACCGCGCCCAGGCGAGTCGCCGATGCACTCGTCCGTCTTCATCGAGGTACAGCGTGCCGGTAGCGCCGTCGATCTCGTTCATCGGGCCGGTTCGTGCTCCATACAATTCGCCGATCAATTGATAGGCATCGTATCCCATGGCGTGCAGCCGGCCGAGCCGACGTTCGTCCGGCCAGTATTCCTGGTAAAGAGCGGGCATGTCGGCAATCCATGCGGGCGGCGAGACAATCCACGGTGTGTCGGCAAACATGATGCCATTAAGATCAGCATCGGAGCGGCCGTCCATCGAATAGATGAACGAGGTCGAGTAGACGGGCAGATCGCCGGCGTAGTGAAATTTCAATTGCGACTTCAACAGGCGCCCCGCGCTGGCATCGGCCGCAAGGAATACAAAATCGGCGTCCTGTCGTCGTCGCGGGTCGAACTGCAACGGTCCGCCAATGTTGGCACGCAGCCGCTGGTAGCGCTGCACACTCTGCGACAGTGCCATCAGGCCTTCGATATCGATGGAAAAGTCCTGGCTCGATGGCTGATAGTCGCGGTAGTCCAGCAATCTGCCGCCGGCTGCTTCGAACGAACTGGCAAAGCTGGTCATTACACGACGACCCCAGTCGTTGTTGGGTACCAGAGCGAGAGCGCGACGATGTCCGTCAGCAACTGCGCGGGTCGCCACTGATGCCGCTTCGTCTTCCGGTGCCAGCGCGAACTGGTAGAGACCCGGCGGCGCAACCATCTCATCCGGCAGGTAGTTCAGCGTTAACACCGGCACCGGAATAACCGACTCGCCAGCGAGTTCCATTACCCGCGGCCGCAACAGTGGACCGACGACAAATTCTGCGCCGTCCGCGATGGCACGCGCATACAGGTCGCGCGCATTGCCGTTGGCAGCGTCGTACACACGTATGCTCTGCTGCTGTTCAAGTCCCGACGACGATGCAAAATAGGCACCGAAGAAGCCATTGCGAACGGCATTGCCGGCATTCGCGTTCTGCCCGCTCAGCGGTAGAAGCAGAGCGATCTGACTCGGGTATTCGAGCGTTGTACCGTCCGGCAGTCGCAGGTCGGCAAGCACTGCTGTCGCCGGATGATCGGCATACAAATCACGCCAGCGCGCGACGCCGTTGCTCCAGCCAACTCCTTGCTGACCGGTCGACGCGGCGAGAGCACCCAGCATCAACCAGCCACGAACAACCGGATCCCCCTCCGTTTCCGCAGCTTTACGCAACGTTTCGACATTGCCGACACGCAGTCCGGCCCAGAGTCGCCGGCGATTGAGGTCGACACGTTGCCGGCCGTCCAGCCAGCTTTCGCGCAGCATGTAGATTTCGACGGCTCGCGCCGGGTCGTCTTTCTGAAACCATGCATCCGCACGCAGCGCCTCAACGCGTGAGCGGAACACGCTGGGCAAGGTCTCGCGACCCAACGTTTCAAGATTCTTTAAAGCCTCATCCGGATTGCCGTCCCACAAGGCCAGCGCCGCCAGGTTGCTGTGCCACAGCCACAAACGCTCGCCGCCGTCCGGCGTTGACACGTCGCGCATGGCATTACGCGCACGGCGACCGTCACCCGCGTCCAGCCATTGTTCCACCGCCAGCAATGTCAGGCGGTCCCGTTCGTTACCGGTAGCACGGGAAGCGAGGTCGATATACAAAGCCGCCGCGTCGGCATGCTGCCCGCGCATTGCCAACGTATCGGCGCGCCGCTCGGCCTGATTGCCTGCGAAGCCTCCGAAGTCGCCAGTGGCGCAGGCTGACAGCAGGAAACCTGTCAGAATGGCATTGACGATAATGGTGACTTTGCGATGTTGCTTCATGGTCGTGTCAGTTGCTGCATGGAGATTTCAGGCGCAGGATGTTGCAAATCGTGCGACTGTAGGAGCCCGCATTGCGGGCGATCGGGCGATGATCGCCCGCGATGCGGGGTCCTACAGCAAGTACCTTGCGACTTGTGCGGAGTTTCCCTGGTGTCATGTTCCGCAAATATGCTGCATTGTTGCGCAAATTTTCGCAAAAGTCCTGAGCCGGCGACACTATTTCCTTTTGGCATGATCTTTCCGGATTCAGCAGATTGAACAGCGGCACACTCTTTATCATTGCCACCCCGATCGGCAACCTCGGCGACCTGTCGCCGCGTGCGCGGCAACTTCTCACCGATGTCGATCTCATTGCTGCCGAGGATACGCGTCATACCGGCCGATTGTTGTCGCATTTCGCTATCAAGACACCACTTATGGCGTTGCACGATCACAACGAGCGCGACGCTGTTGCCGGTTTGATCGCGAAACTGCAGGAAAATCTCTCTGTCGCACTGGTCAGCGACGCCGGTACACCGCTCATCAGCGACCCTGGTTATCGGCTGGTACAGGCCGCGCATCGACAGCGTATTCCAGTTGTTCCGGTTCCCGGTCCGAGCGCGGCTGTGGCGGCCCTGTCCGCTGCGGGTTTGCCGACGGATCGCTATTGTTTCGAAGGGTTCCTGCCGGCGAAACGCAAGGCGCGGCGCGATCGGCTCGATGAATTGCGTACCGAACCCCGGTCAATGGTTTTCTTTGCGGCCGTACATCGGATTCGCGAAGTAATCGAAGATATGGCGGCAGTATTCGGCAATGAACGCGAGGCGTTCATCGGTCGCGAACTGACCAAGATGCATGAGCAATGCGTGGCCGCATCGCTGGGCGAACTTCTTGGCCAGGTCGATGGCGGCGTTATCCCGGCGAAAGGCGAGTTCGTTGTGGTTATCGACGGAACGAAGGACACCCCCGTTGCCGTGTCGGAGCTGTTGGCGGAGCTACTTCTCCGGGAACTCATCGCGGCCTTGCCGCCAAAACAGGCGGTAGCAATCGTGTCCAGGGTCTGCGGTCTCAGTCGCAATACCGTGTACCGCAAGATGCTGGCGCTGACCGGGCAGTCCGGGGCCGGTGAGCCCTCCTGAATCTTGTTGCAGCGGCCCGGTCGAACAAGTCTGTGCTCCAATGGCACTGACTCAGGCGCGGAGGGGCGACTCGTGCCGGGGGTCCTGTGGCGGAAATAAAGCGGACCAAAGGGAGCCATT
>JBBDJJ010000046.1:4217-66717 GCA_040879925.1 Woeseia sp.
CCCCCCCCCCCCCCCCCCCCCCCCCCCCCCCCCCCCCGGGCCGCCTTACCTGTCCCGAAACAGGTTTTCGACTCAGGTTCCAGCCATTGGACTATGATCCGCGATGCGAAGAGGTGAGAGTCGGCCAGGCAGTCGCCGGCAGTTTACTGCCGGAGGAAAGTCCGGGCTCCATCGGACAGGGCGCCAGGTAACGCCTGGAGGGCGCGAGCCCATGGAAAGTGCCACAGAAAACAAACCGCCCAAGCACGCGTGAGCGTGCCGGCAAGGGTGAAAAGGTGCGGTAAGAGCGCACCGCGCGGGTGGCAACACGCCGCGGCACGGTAAACCCCGCCCGGAGCAAGACCAAATAGGGGAGTAGGCGAAGCGATTCGCACCGCCGGTTCCGAGCGGACTCCCGGGTAGGTTGCTAGAGGCAATCGGTGACGGTTGTCCCAGATGAATGACTGTCCCAGACAGAACCCGGCTTACGGCCGGCTCTCTCCTGTTCGCCCCGGTTGCCCGTTGCCTGTCGAGCACCCGCGACCCGTTCGCTGACGTCCTGCCGCGAAAATACAAAAAGATAATATAATCAAATACTTATAGTATAATCGTGCGGTTATCATTCGATAACTGCGCAGCGACCCGTCGATGGCGAGCGGGCCGCCTGCAAACGTCGTGCTGTCGTACTCCGGCGACTCACTTCTAATTTGCTATCGAAGATTCGGGCTTAAGCCATTGATTTGCAGTTTCAATTGACTGTCACAATTGGTCAGAATCTGGTCAGCGAAAAGCCTCTAAGTGCCTGTACAACAACAATTATTTTAGAGCTTTAGTTGACGCTGCAAGACACCCCGAATATAGTGTCGAAAAGTGGAGAAAAGTGGGAGGAGATGGGTATTGGAGGCCGATTCTGAAGGCTTTTCAGTCCCGTCAAAAGCACCGTGTTTCGTGGAGCCACCAAAGTCACCCTGGACGCCAAAGGGCGCCTGGCCATACCGACGCGCTATCGCGAGCGGATTGCCCTGCGTTGTGACGGGCAACTGGTGGCCACAGTCGACAGGGACTACTGCCTCCTTATCTATCCGTTTCCGGATTGGGAAGAGATCGAACGCAAGCTGGTGCGTTTGCCAAGCCTGAACAAACAGGCGCGGCGCTTGCAGCGGCTTATGGTCGGTTATGCAACTGAACTCGAGATCGATGCGAATGGGCGCATTCTGCTGCCGCGCGAGCTGCGTGAGTTTGCCGGTCTGGGCCGGCAAGCCATTCTCATCGGTCAGGGCAACAAATTCGAGCTATGGGACGAGACGAGCTGGAACGAGAAACGAGATGCGTGGTTGGGCGACGACGAGGAAGTCGACCTCCCCGCTGAACTCGAGACGCTGTCACTTTAACGCGGTGAATAAGTCGGGAGGTTCTTCCGCAGGGCACGTGCCAGTGCTTCTGGACGCGGTGTTGGAGGGTCTGAAAATCCAGCCGCAGGGGTGTTACATCGATGGCACGTTCGGTCGCGGCGGACACAGCCGCGAAATACTCAAACGGCTCGATTCGACCGGGCGCTTGATCGCCATAGATCGGGACCCGGAAGCAGTAGAGGCGGCACGTCCGCTCAGTCAACTGGAGTCACGCTTTGCGATCGTTAAAGGTGAAATTTCAGACATCCGACAAATTGCCGACGAGCGAAATCTGCTGGGAAAAGTGGACGGCCTCCTGTTCGACCTGGGAGTGTCGTCGCCACAACTGGATGACGCCACACGCGGCTTCAGTTTCCAATTCGATGGTGCCCTCGACATGCGAATGGATCCCACTACGGGCATCGGCGCAGCCGACTGGCTCGCAGCGGTGGACGAGCGGACATTGAAGAGAGTGCTTGCACAGTTCGGCGAAGAACGATCTGCGGGCCGTTATGCCAAAGCAATCGTCGCCGAGCGCACCCGTCAACCCATTCGACGAACCGCGGAGTTAGCGAAGATTATTGCTGACGCCGCACCAAAAGGACCGCGTCGCAAACATCCGGCGACCAAAACCTTTCAGGCAATCCGCATTCAGGTGAACGACGAGTTGGGGCAGGTCAGGCGCGCACTCGCGGCCTGCGTTGAAGTACTGGGCAAGGGCGGCCGGCTGTGCGTCATCAGTTTTCACTCGCTTGAGGATCGAATCGTAAAGCGGTTCATGCGCCAGGCTTCACGGGAAGCCGAGGCGTGGCGGGGCATGCCAACGATGCCGCAATCCGCGCGCCCGCTATTGCGGATCATCGGCAAGGCAATCGCTGCATCCGACGCGGAAATTGCATTCAATGTGCGGTCCCGAAGTGCGCGTCTAAGAATCGCGGAGCGCCTCTGATGGAAATCACTCGTTCAGGACAACCAGTCCTTCTCGCGCTGGTGCTTGCGGTCGTTTGCGTCATGTCGGCGATGGCATTGATCTACACCAAGCATGAGTCACGAAAGCTGTTTGTCGAACTGGAGCAACTCACGTCCCAGCGCGACCAATTGAACATCGAGTGGGGACAGTTGCAGATAGAACAGAGTACGTGGGCAACGCATGCGCGCATCGAGAAAGTGGCATCCGACGAGCTGGCCTTGACGCGTCCCACAGCCAGCGAAATCTTTGTGATAGAACGACGGTGATCAAGCGGCGATGAAACGCGGAGCAGAAACCAGGCAACAGACAGCCGGACGATTTGCAAGTCGTTCGCTGCTGATCATGGTGTTCTTCGCAATGATCGTGTCGTCACTTGTCGCGCGCGCCGTTCACCTGCAGGTGTTCAATACCGAATTCCTGAATCAGCAGGCAGATTCGCGGCATCTGCGTACAGAAAAAATTACGGCTCACCGCGGCTCAATAACGGACCGCAACGGTGAACCGCTGGCCATCAGTACACCGGTTGACAGTGTCTGGGCGAATCCGAAAGAGCTGGCGGCGGCGGTCGATCGCGTGCCGGTGCTCGCGCAGACACTCGGTGTGGATTCCCAGCTGTTGATTCGTCGGATAACACGCAGCATGGACAAGGAGTTCCTGTATCTGAAGCGCCACCTCAACCCGGAGCAGGCGCATCGTGTAATGGCACTGAAGCTGCCCGGCGTCAACGTGTTGCGCGAATATCGGCGGTTCTATCCCGCGGGCGAAGTCACCGGACACCTCGTCGGATTTACAAGTGTCGATGACAACGGCCAGGAAGGTCTGGAGCTCGCGTTCAATCACTGGTTGGCCGGCGAGTCCGGTGCCAAGCGTGTACTAAAGGATCGATTGGGCCGATCCGTTGAAAACGTCGCAAGCATCCTGCCGTCACGTCCCGGCAAAGACCTGCGTTCGAGTATCGATCTGCGGCTGCAGTACCTGGCTTACCGGGCGTTAAAAGGAGCGATTCAGAAACATCGGGCCGAATCAGGATCCATTGTCATACTTGACATTCAGAGCGGGGAAGTTCTGGCGGTAGTCAATCAACCGACCTACAACCCGAATGACCGCGCCCAGTACTCTGCCGAACGGTATCGCAATCGCGCAATTACCGACATTTTCGAACCCGGCTCGAGTATCAAGCCCCTGGTAATGGCTGCCGCACTCGAAAGCGGATCGTTCCAGCCGGCGAGCATGATCGATACGGCGCCCGGCTACATTGACGTCGGCGCGAAAAGAATCGAAGACCGCACCGAGCTCGGTCGCGTGAGTTTAACGACGATCCTTGCCCGATCCAGCAACGTCGGTGCAACCAAAGTCGCAATGTCGCTGGAACCCGATCAGTTGTGGGGCACGATGGCGAGTTTCGGTCTGGGAGACCTGACGACAAGCGGATTCCCGGGGGAATCGGCCGGTCTGTTGACGCATTACAATCACTGGCAGGAGATCAGCCAGGCCACTCTGGCGTACGGTTACGGACTTTCGGTTACGCCATTGCAGCTCGCGAGCGCCTATGCGGCGATCGGCAGCAACGGTTATGCACGCCCTGTTTCGTTAATTGCGCTCGACCAGCCAAAAGAGGGCGAACAGGTCATTAGCGTGGAGACGGCTCTTGCAGTGCGACGCATGCTGGAAGAAGTCATTCGCCCGGGCGGCACCGGAATAAAGGCTGCGGTTGCCGGCTATCGGGTCGCCGGCAAGACCGGCACCTCCTGGAAATTTGCCGCCGGCGGCTACTCACAGGACAAATACATATCGATTTTCGCCGGGCTGGCGCCGGCGAGCAATCCACGCCTTGCGGCGGTGGTCGTCATCGACGAGCCTCGCGGCGATCTTTATTACGGGTCCGATGTCGCGGCGCCGGTTTTCGCTGAAGTCATGGCAGAGTCACTGCGCCTGATGGCCGTGCCCCCGGATGCCTTGCCGGCGCGAGACCCGGGCAGCGTCATGCAGGCCATGAGCCAATGACGGTGCCGGCCATGAACCTGCAACCGCAATTTAACCTGGCGCAGTTGCTCACCGGCATCGCCGTGGCACCACCGATTCCAATTACGGGTTTGCAGACCGACAGTCGCCAGCTCGAGCGCGGCAACGTTTTCCTGGCCTGTCAGGGCGCGACCTCCCACGGCCTGGCGTTTCTCGACCAGGCGGTGGCGGCCGGTGCGGCCGCCGTTATCTGGGACGGTAACCCGGCTCATTTCCGCACCGCCATGCGATCGCCGCTGCCGATAGTCGGCGTGCCCGGTCTCTGCAATCGACTCGGCGAACTGGCGAATCGCTGGTTCGATGAACCGTCACGCTACGTGACAGTCAGCGGCATCACCGGCACCAACGGCAAGACGACCATTGCCTGGCTCATTGCCCAGTGCATGCGGCGCATCGAGCGGCCGTGCGGCTATATCGGAACGCTCGGCGACACTCTCGGCGGCGCTCGCGCTACCAGCCTACCTGCATCTGCAGACGCCGCCGCCATGACGACGCCGGCCTGTATCGACCTGCAGCGAAAGATCGCCGATTTTCGCACACAAGGAGCCGGGTTCCTGGCACTGGAAGTGTCGTCGCATGCGCTGCACCAGAATCGCATCGACGGCGTGCGCTTCGATTCGGCGTTGTTTTCCAATCTCAGTCGCGACCACATCGACTATCACGGGAGCATGCACTCGTACGGGGAAACCAAGGCAGCCTTTTTGCTGCGCCAGGATATCCCGCATCGCCTGGTCAACATCGATTCGACGTTCGGGCGCAACC
This sequence comes from Woeseia sp., assembly GCA_040879925.1. Classification (GTDB taxonomy): domain Bacteria; phylum Pseudomonadota; class Gammaproteobacteria; order Steroidobacterales; family Woeseiaceae; genus IDS-8. The sequence goes on from JBBDJJ010000046.1 coordinate 9,342, forward strand.
TCGCGGCACGTTGCGGCGAGGATGTCATCGTGGTCACCACCGACGCGCCGCTGCCCAGGCGGCCCCGATCCCTGGTCGCGCTTTTGCCGCGGCAACCGGACGAGCTTGGCACCGTTGTAAACGCCGAAACCAGTTGGGGATCGACGCAATTTCACCTGCCGCTGGTCGGCCGGTTCAATGTCGGCAACGCGGCGCTGGTACTTGGACAGTTACTTGGCTGGGGCGTGTCGATTGCCGATGCGGCAGATGCATTGAGCCAGGCGACGCCGCCCCCGGGTCGCATGCAGCGGGTGTTGGCAGGCAGCGAGCAATCCGCTCCCGCCGTCTATGTCGATTACGCGCACACACCGGCCGGGCTTGAAGCGGTCTTGCAATCGCTGCGAGAGCATTGCAGCGGAGAATTGTGGTGTGTATTCGGTTGTGGCGGCGATCGCGACCGCGGCAAACGTCCGTTGATGGGAGAGGTTGTCACGCGCCTCGCCGATCATGCGGTAGTCACCAACGACAACCCGCGCAATGAACCGCCGGGTGAGATCATTGCCGCCACGCTCGCGGGTATGGACCGGCGCGCCCAGGCCATTGAAGATCGCGCCACGGCGATTGCGTACGCCATCGACAACGCAGGCGACCGGGACGTGGTGTTGATTGCCGGCAAGGGCCACGAAAATTACCAGTTAATCGGCAGCCGCCGGCTGCCATTTTCGGACTACCAGGTTGCGTGCACCATCCTCGACGCCCGCCGCGCGGCCGCGGCAGACACGCAATGATCGCCGACACGCTGGTGAATGCGGCCGCCATTATGCAAGGAACGCTGCAAGGAACGCTGTGCGGGGAGTCTGCCCGATTTCAGGGACTGAGCACCGACACGCGCACCCTGCGGAAAGGGGAGCTGTTTTTTGCGCTGCAGGGACCGAATTTTGACGGCGGCAGGTTTCTGGCGCGCGCAGCCGAGTGCGGCGCAGCCGGTGCCGTTGTGCAGTCGCTGGTCGACACAACGCTTCCGGTAATCACCGTCAGCGACACGCGGCAGGCGCTGGGTCAACTCGCAGCGGCCTGGCGGCGTCGACTTCAGGTTACGGTCATCGGGCTGACCGGCAGTAACGGCAAAACTACCCTGAAGTCTCTGCTTGCAAACTGTCTGTCGAGAGTCGCGCCGACCTTCGCGACACGCGGCAACCTGAACAACGATATCGGTTTGCCCTTGATGTTATCGGAGCTGGCGCCGGAACACCGTTACGCCGTCATCGAAATGGGCGCCAATCACGCGGGCGAAATCGCTGCTCTGACAGCACTGGCCGAACCCGAAATCGCGGTCATTACCAATGCCGGGCCGGCGCACCTGGAAGGCTTCGGCAGTCTGGACGGTGTTGCAAGCGCAAAAGGCGAAATTCTCGCGGGCACGGTACGTCCACGTTGCGCCGTTCTGAACGCGGACGATCGCTATTTTTCTGTGTGGCGTGCGCTCGCTGCCGATATCGACATCGTGAGTTTCGGCAGCGCCGAGCAGGCCGATGTACGTGCCGTGGACGTGCAACTTAACGAATCCGGCTCGACGTTCAGGATGCACATCGGTGCCGCCCTGGCCCGGCCGGTTTCATTGTCGTTGCCTGGCAGGCACAACGTGCTGCATGCCTGTGCAGCGGCCGCCGTTGCCAGCAGGCTCGATATCGATTTCGAAATAATTCGCCAGGGGCTTGAGTCAGCCGAACCGGTTGCCGGTCGGCTGCAGCCGGTCTCCTGTCTTGGTGGGGCAATCCTCTACGACGACAGCTACAACGCCAATCCGGCCAGCGTGATCGCCGCAGCCGAGTTCATCGTGACCAGACCGGGATGCAGTTGGCTGGTGCTGGGCGATATGGGCGAACTGGGGCGCGACCGCGAGGCAATGCATCGCGAGGTGGGCGCAGCCGCGCGTGCGGCAGGCGTTTCGCGTCTCTTCGCCACCGGCCCGTTATCGCGCCTGACGGCGCAAGCTTTCGGCGATAACGGCGAATGGTTTGCAACTGTTGACGCGCTTGTCGATGAACTGACGCGTTCGGCAACCAGCGGCGTCAATATCCTGGTGAAGGGATCGCGCGCCGCGCATATGGAGCGCGTGGTGGATGCCTTGCGCGCCGATTCGACCTCACGGCGGCGGGCCTGACGATGCTGCTCTACCTGACCAGCTACCTGGCGCAATTCGAAACGGGCTTCAATGTCTTCAACTACCTGACACTGCGCGCCATTCTCGGCGCACTCACCGCACTCGTACTGTCGTTTGTCATCGGTCCACGAATGATCGCAAAGCTTAGCCTCAACCAGGTCGGGCAGCCGATACGCGAGTTCGGACCGGCAAGCCACCTGCCTAAAGCAGGTACGCCGACGATGGGCGGCGCATTGATTCTGACAGCGATCGTGGTCAGTACGATTCTGTGGGCCGATCTCGAGAACCGTTTCATCTGGATCGTGCTGTTTGTAACGCTGGCTTTCGGTGTAATCGGCTATGTCGATGACTACAAAAAGCTCGTTTTGCGGGATTCGGCAGGACTGTCTGCAAAGAAGAAGCTGGTCTGGCAGACGGTCGTTGCCCTCACAGCCGCCGTAGCGCTGTACCTGATGGCCTCCGACGACATCAGCACGTCACTTCTTATTCCGTATTTCAAGGATCTCGCGATTCCACTGGGCGCCTTCCAGATAGTCGTTACGATATTTTTCATTGTGGGCTTCAGCAATGCGGTGAACCTCACCGACGGTCTCGACGGGCTCGCCATCATGCCCACCGTGCTGGTCGGCGGTGCCCTCGGCGTATTTGCATACGTCACCGGTAATTTCAATTTCTCGGGCTATCTCGGCATTCCGTATGTCGCTGGTACGGGCGAATTGCTGGTCTTCTGTGCGGCGCTCTGCGGTGCAGGCCTGGGATTCCTGTGGTTCAACACCTATCCCGCCCAGGTGTTCATGGGTGACATAGGCGCACTGGCGCTCGGCGCAGCGCTCGGCGTCGTCGCGGTCATTACGCGCCAGGAAATTGTGCTTGCCATCATGGGAGGTGTATTCGTTGTCGAAACGGTCTCGGTGATTATCCAGGTTGTCTCATTCAAGCTGACGGGTCGGCGTGTATTTCGCATGGCCCCGCTTCATCATCACTTCGAGCTGAAGGGCTGGGCAGAACCGAAAGTCATCGTCCGTTTCTGGATCATTACTGTCATCCTGGTGCTGATCGGACTTGCGAGTCTGAAGATCCGATGATGGCAGCACAGCGAAAACAACCGGGTGGAAAAGCCGCGTTACCGGTGAGAAAGGCCGGCCACAAGGATCTCGTCGTCGGTCTCGGTGCCACCGGGCTATCGGTCGCGCGCTTTCTGCAGCGCAAAAAGCGCTCGGCACGGTTTGTCGACAGCCGCAAGGAGCCACCGGGCCTGCAGGAACTGGGCAGTATCGATTCGAGGGCGGAGGTTGTGGTCGGTCGCCTGCCGCTGCAAGCGCTTGAGGGCATCGACCGCGTCATAGCTTCACCGGGAGTAGCCGACCGGGAGCCGCTGTTGCGTGCGGCGCGCAACGCGGGGATTGAAGTGGTTTCCGATATCGAACTGTTTGTTGCCGAGGCGCAGGCGCCGTTCGCTGCAATAACCGGGTCGAACGGCAAGAGCACGGTGACAACGCTGCTCGGCTTGATGTGCGAGGCGGCCGGAAAAAAGGTTCTGACCGGTGCCAACCTCGGCAGGCCCGCGCTCGACTTGCTCGACGGTGAAGTGCCTGAGCTGTATGTGCTCGAACTGTCCAGTTTTCAGCTCATGAGAACCCGTTACCTCCCGGCGTCCGTCGCGGTGCTTCTGAACGTGTCACCCGACCATCTGGACTGGCATGAAAGCGAGGCCGAATACCGCGCCGCGAAATATCGCGTCTTTGCCGACGCAAAGTATGCGGTTTTCAACCGCGATGGCAGCGACGTGCAACAACACATTCCGGACGGCAATCCACGAGTCAGCTTCGGTATGGATGCGCCTGCCCGGAATCAGTACGGCTTGCTGGCCGAGGAAGAAAATGTGTACCTGGCTTGCGGCGAACAGGCCTTGCTGGCCGTCGCCGACCTGGCGCTTGTCGGCAGTCACAATCAGGCGAACGCGCTCGCTGCACTTGCAGCCGGACGCGCACTCGGACTTGAGTTATCGCCAATGCTGCAGGTACTCAACGAGTTTCCCGGATTGCCGCACCGCATGCAGTTCATCGCCCGCAAGAGTGAGGTGGACTACATCAACGATTCGAAGGCCACCAACGTCGGCGCCGCGATTGCCTCGGTCAAATCCGTCGACGGCCCGGTCATCCTGATTGCGGGAGGCGACGCTAAAGGCGGCAACTTTGCAGATTTCGCTCGCGCGATTCACCAGAAACTGCGCGCGGCGGTTCTGGTCGGTCGCGACGGGCCTGCCATCGCCGCCGCCCTCAAGGGCCTGGCACCGGTTTACCAGGCTGCGGATATGCAGACGGCTGTATCGGTCGCGGCAAGCATTGCAAGTGAGGGCGACACGGTACTCCTGGCACCTGCCTGCGCGAGCTTCGACCAGTACCTGAACTATGCAGAACGCGGCAAGGACTTTTGCCGAGCGGTGGAGGCAATCGCAACATGAGTCTGCACAGCGCAACCATGCCGTTCCCGGTGCGATTGAAGACGCCGATTCAGGTCGATGCGGTCATGTTGCTGATCGGGCTGGCGCTATTGCTGGGCGGACTGGTGATACTTGCATCTGCTTCAATTGCGACCTCCGACAACCTGGCAGGCGATCCGTTTTTCTATGTAGAGCGTCAGGCAGTTGCGGCGCTCATCGGCGCCGCGGGTGCGTTCCTGTGCCTGCTCATACCCATGCAGACCTGGCGCAGTATTGGACCCTTGCTGCTGCTCGCCAGCGTTACGCTTCTCGCCATTGTGTTGATTCCGGGGGTCGGTTACGAAGTCAACGGAAGTACGCGTTGGTTGCGTATCGGCTTTATCAACGTGCAGGTGTCCGAGCCCGCAAGGTTGTGCCTGATACTGTATCTGGCCGGATACCTCGTGCGACGAAACAAGTCGCTGCGCGAGGAATTTGGCGGCTTTGTCCGCCCCATGCTTCTCCTGAGCCTGGCGTGCGGGCTGCTGCTGGCTGAACCCGATTTTGGCGCCGCCATCGTGCTGCTGGCGACAGCATTGGCAATGCTGTTTGTTGCCGGCGCGCGCCTGCGCGACTTTTGCCTGTTCTTTGCCGTTGCAGTCATCGCGATGGCAGCACTCGCAATCACGTCGCCGTATCGTCTGCAACGCCTGACCGGCTTCCGGGACCCGTGGTCCGACCCGTTCGACACAGGGTTTCAGTTGACGCAGTCGCTGATCGCTATCGGTCGCGGTGAATGGTTCGGTGTCGGTTTGGGCAATGGCGTACAGAAACTCTTTTATCTGCCGGAAGCGCATACAGATTTCGTTTTCGCTGTTTTTGCCGAAGAGTTCGGGCTGGCCGGTTCGCTGGTACTGATCGGGCTCTTCCTTGCACTGCTGTGGCGCATCTTTCACCTGGCGATGCGAGCTGCCAGGACGGAACGCTTCTTCGAAGCGAACTTTGCCATTGGTATCGGCACCTGGCTCGGTCTGCAATCGTTCATCAATATCGGTGTGAACATGGGATTGCTGCCGACCAAAGGCCTGACGTTACCGCTTGTAAGCTACGGCAGAAGCAGCTTGATCGTAACAATGCTGTCAATCGGCCTGTTGCTGCGCATTCATCACGAACTCGCCAGCGATGCGCGTCCTGTCAACCGGCGCACGGCCGATGGGAAGAAAAGCAAATGAGTGCAGGTCCGATCATGCTGATGGCAGGCGGTACCGGTGGGCATGTTTATCCTGCACTCGCCATCGCTCTGTCGCTGCAGGAGCACGCACGAGATGTTGTCTGGCTGGGCACACATCGCGGCCTCGAAGCGACAATCGTGCCGGCGGCCGGCATACGTATCGAGTGGATCAATGTCCAGGGGCTGCGCGGCAAAGGCGGACTCGCTCTCGTCCTGGCGCCGTTGCGCCTGGTCGTTGCCGTAATGCAATCACTGGCGGTCATGCGCCGACATCGTCCGGCGGCGGTGCTCGGCATGGGCGGATTCGTCAGCGGTCCTGGCGGTGTCGCTGCATGGCTTGCTCGCCGGCCACTCATCATTCACGAACAAAATGCTGTCTCCGGTCTGACCAATCGACTTCTGGCGCGTCTTGCCCGGGTTGTGCTGCAAGCCTTCCCGGGCAGTTTTTCCGCGCGTGCCAACGCCGAAACAGTGGGTAACCCGGTGCGCCGGGAAATCGCGCAACTTGCCGACCCATCCATCCGCCTGGCCGGTCGAAGCGGACGATTGCGTCTGCTGGTGTTGGGCGGCAGCCAGGGCGCTTTATCGATTAACCGGGTTTTACCTGCGGCTCTCGCGCGACTGCCGCAGACAATGCGCCCGGAGGTCAGGCACCAGGCCGGCAGCCGAACACTCGATGTTGCCCGGGAGGCCTATGCGAGTCACGGCCTGGACGTCGAACTGCTGCCGTTTATTGCTGACATGGCCGACGCTTACGGCTGGGCCGACCTGGTCGTATGCCGGGCGGGCGCGCTGACAGTAGCCGAAATCCAGGCCGCCGGTCTCGCGGCGATCTTCATCCCGTATCCGGCAGCTGTCGACGATCATCAGACAGCGAACGCCGCGGGACTGCAGGCTGCAGGCGCCGCGGAAATTGTGCAGGAAACGGAGCTCAGCGACGAGTCGCTTGCCTTCATGTTGCAATCCCTGTTGTCGAGTCGTGAAGAGCTTCTGTCACGTGCATTGAAAGCACGCGCGATGGCGAAGCCGGATGCGCTGGAGCGCATTACGAACATTTGCCTCGAGACCGCCAGGGTGAAAACATGATCAGGCGCATGCGCCGCATCAATTGTGTGCACTTTGTCGGCATCGGCGGCTCCGGCATGTCCGGTATCGCGGAAGTCATGCTGAGCCTCGGTTACCGCGTGCAGGGTTCGGACCTTCGCGCTGGTGCCCAGGTAGAGCGGTTGCGCGGGCTCGGCGCCACCGTTTTCATAGGACACGACAGCAGCAACATCCGTAGTGCGGATGCAGTTGTCGTGTCCAGCGCAGTAGACGACCGCAATCCCGAAGTAGCCGCTGCACGCGAGTTGCTCATGCCGGTAGTTCGTCGCGCGGAAATGCTGGCCGAACTCATGCGCTTTCGCTATTCCATCGCGGTTGCCGGTACGCATGGCAAGACAACCACGACCAGCCTGGTGGCCAGCGTTCTGGCAGAGGGCGGGCTCGATCCAACTTTCGTTATTGGCGGTCGGCTGAAAAGCGCGGACAGCAATGCGCGCCTCGGACAGGGCGAGTACCTGGTCGCCGAGGCAGACGAGAGCGACGCTTCTTTCGTGCATCTGAAACCGATGCTCGCAATCGTTACCAATATCGATGCCGATCACATGTCGACCTATGATGGCGACATCGACAAACTGCGCCAGGGGTTCGTGGAATTCCTGCACAACCTGCCGTTTTACGGCCTTGCGGTTTTGTGCACGGACGATCCCGGGGTCAATGCCATTCTGGGAGACGTCGGTCGTTCCATCGTCACTTACGGCATCGGTAGCGACGCCAGTGTCCGGGCACGTGACATCCGGTTCAAGGGCGGACGGACGGAATTTTCCGTTGAACGTGAAAGTAATGACCAGCCGCTGAAGATTTGCCTGCAATTGCCCGGGCTGCACAACGTTCGCAACGCACTTGCTGCAATTGCGGTTGCCGGTGAATTGCAGGTGAGCGACCAGGCGGTTGTCAGTGCCCTGCAGAAATTCGAGGGTATTGACCGTCGCTTCCAGAGCTACGGTGAGATTCGTACGCGCAGCGGCAAGATAATGCTTGTCGACGATTACGGCCACCACCCGACCGAAATCGAGGCGACTATTGCGGCTGCACGCAGTGGCTGGCCGAATCGCCGCATCGTGCTGGTTTTCCAACCGCATCGATTTACGCGAACACGCGACCTCCTCGACGATTTCGCGACGGTGCTTTCGCAGGCAGACGTGCTGCTTGTCATGGAAGTCTATGCCGCCGGCGAGCCACCAATCACCGGTGCGGATGGCCGGGCGATCGCGCGCGCAGTCAGGAGTCGCGGTGCCGTCGAGCCGGTTTTTGTCGAGTCCCTTGCTGATTTGCCGATCGTACTGGATGGCCTTGTCGCTGACGGTGATCTGTTACTGACGATGGGCGCCGGCGACATTGGCGCATTCGTACCGCAGCTTGTCTCTCGCCTGAGCCGCAAGCCCGAACTCAAGGTGCAGTCATGATGGCTGCATTACGCACTACTGACGTGACCGGCGACTTGCGACGCGATGAGCCGATGAGCAAGCACACGTCCTGGCGCGTCGGTGGCGCGGCCGACCTGTTTTTCCAGCCCGCGGATCTCGATGACCTGTGCCGGTTCCTGCGCGGGCTCGACGAAACTGTGCCGGTTTTCTGGTTCGGGCTTGGCAGCAACCTGCTGGTACGCGATGGCGGACTGCGGGGTGTTGTAATCGCCGCGCGCTCTGTGTTCAGGAAGCTGGAGCGCATCGGTGAACCGGGCGGCGAACCCGGCGTACGCGCAGGAAGCAGCGTTCCCTGTACACAACTGGCACGGCAATGCATTCGCTGGGGTCTCGGACCGTCGGAGTTTTTCGCCGGTATCCCGGGCACCGTCGGCGGCGCGCTGGCGATGAATGCCGGCGCACACGGCGGCGAAACCTGGGAGCGCGTGACGAATGTCACTACCGTGACCCGCGCCGGCGAAACGATTCTGCGAACGCCGGCCGACTACACGGTCGGCTATCGGCATGTGCAGGGACCGGTTAACGAATGGTTTATCGAAGCGGATTTCCACTTCGACCCGGAGGCCACGCCGAGTATGTCGCTGCTCAAGGAAATGCTCGCGCGCCGCAAGAACACGCAACCGCTCGGCCTGCCAAGTTGCGGTTCGGTATTCCGCAATCCCCCCGGGGACCATGCCGCGCGACTGATTGAGTCGTCCGGGCTGAAGGGCTACCGCATCGGCGGTGCAGAAGTCTCAGTGAAGCACGCCAATTTCATCATTAACCGGGACAACGCGACGGCGGCGGACATCGAACGACTTATCGACCATGTGCGGCGATCCGTACTCGACATGCACGGTGTGTCGTTGCAGCACGAAGTCCGCATCGTCGGCGAGGCAACTCAATGACGCCGACGCAACGCGAACAGCGCATGCAGACCCGATCGCCGACCGATTTTGGGCGGGTAGCGGTAATGTTGGGTGGCAAATCCAGCGAACGCGCGGTTTCGCTCGACAGCGGCAATGCGGTCCTGCATGCGCTGAGGTCGCGCAAAGTGGACGCTGTCGCCTGGGATCCGGCCGAGCGCTCTCTGCGCGAGTTTGCGAATGCCGGTTTCGACCGGGTCTGGATCGCGTTGCATGGACCCGGCGGCGAAGACGGGGCGCTGCAAGGCGCACTGGAATGGCTCGATATCCCGTATACCGGCAGCGGGGTTCTGGCCTCAGCGCTCGCAATGGACAAGATTCGCAGCAAGAAACTCTTCCGATCGGCCGGAATAAGCACGCCGGATTTTGTCGTGGTTTCGGGGAGAGCGGACGCCATGACGGCAGCCAGCGAGTTTGGTTACCCGTTGGTGCTAAAGCCGGCCGGGCAAGGTTCGAGCGTAGGCATGACGAAGGTTTTCGAGGCAAGCGAACTGAATGCAGCGGTCGAGCTGGCGCTGAGTTTTTGCGGTCAGGCACTGGCCGAGCGTTGCGTGATTGGCAGCGAAATAACGGTTGCCGTGCTGCAGGGCGAAGCGCTGCCAAGTATTCGCATCGAAACGCCGCGGGTTTTCTACGACTATCGCGCGAAATACGAGGCCGACAGTACGCGTTATTTTTGTCCCGGGACCGGGAATTCGGCACAGGAACGACACTTTGCCGAGCTGGCGGTGGCCGCATTTCGCGAGCTTGGCTGCTCGGGATGGGGCCGAGCTGATTTCATGACAGACAGCGACGGCACGGCACAGGTGCTCGAGATAAATACTGTGCCTGGCATGACCAGTCATAGCCTGGTGCCGATGGCTGCGAAAGCGGCGGGAATCGATTTCGCGGAATTGTGCTGGAGAATTCTCGAAACGAGTCTCGTGCCGCAGCACCGGATTCAAACACGGGAGGCTGCTGCAAATGACGCGTAAGCAGGCGCGCAAGCGCAAGCAGAGAAAGTTGCCGCGGGTGCGTCTGCCGAGCATCCCGGTCGCGCGCCTGTCGGCCTGCTTTGCGGCGGCAATTGTCATTGTGTTGAGTTACGAGCTCAGTGCTTCGCTGCTCGATCGACCGATTCGGGCCATTACAATTGACGGCCCGTTCGAACGTGTCAGCGCGCTGCAGATCGAGGAAGTTGTCAGCGAAGAACTGGATCACGGGTTCTTCAGCGCCAATCTTTCGCTGATCCGGGAACGCGTGGTCTCGCTGCCGTGGATTGACCAGGCCAGCGTTTCTCGACGCTGGCCCGACACCATCCAGATCAGCGTTACAGAACAGATACCGGCCGCCTGCTGGGGCGAGCGCGGTCTTCTCAATACCCGCGGCGAACTGTTCCTGACCGACGCCCGGCACATCCCTGCCGAGCTACCACGTTTGTCGGGCCCGCCAGACCAGTCGTCTGAAGTTGCAAGACGCTACCTGGCAGTCCGTGAAGGCCTGATTCCGCTCGGACTGGATTTGCGTCGCGTGCATCTGGACGCGCGTGGCGCCTGGGAGATGGATTTGTTGAACGGCGTCAACGTACGCCTTGGCAAACGCGATGTCGACGAAAGAACCCGGTTGTTTCTTGACGTGGTCGCCAACGTAATTACCGCACGCGACACCGACATCCGCTTCGTTGACATGCGTTACAGCAATGGTTTCACGATTGGCTGGAAAGACAATGTGCGAGAACCAGCGAAGGACCTGATTCAAAACCGACAGGAAATGCTGGCAGCAGGAAGAACCGAATGAGCAAGTGGCGCAAGCATCCATTGGACCGAGAGGCAGACGCAGTCGCATGAGCAAAAGAGGCGACAAGAATCTGATCGTCGGCCTGGATATCGGCACATCCAAGGTGGTGGCAATCGTCGGTGAAGTTCACGACGGCGGCATCGAGGTTATCGGTATAGGGTCGCATCCGTCGCGGGGTCTGAAAAAGGGCGTCGTGGTCAATATCGAGTCGACCGTGCACTCCATTCAACGGGCCGTCGAGGAGGCCGAGCTGATGGCCGGCTGCGATATTCACTCGGTTTATACGGGAATCGCCGGCAGCCATGTCAGGAGCCTCAACTCGCACGGCATTGTCGCGATTCGCGACAAGGAAGTCAGTGCGGCCGACGTCGATCGGGTTATCGACGCAGCGCGTGCGGTGGCAATCCCGGCGGACCAGAAGATCCTGCATATCCTGCCGCAGGAATTCATCATCGATAACCAGGAAGGCATTCGCGAACCGATCGGCATGTCTGGCGTGCGCCTCGAAGCCAAGGTGCACATGGTTACCGGTGCCGAAAGCGCGGCGCAGAATATCGTCAAGTGCGTGCAACGCTGTGGTCTCGAAGTGGACGACATTGTTCTCGAGCAGCTCGCGTCGAGTTACTCGGTATTAACCGATGACGAAAAGGAGCTTGGAACCTGCATCGTCGATATCGGAGGTGGCACAACTGATCTCGCCGTCTTTCTGGGCGGAGCGATTCAGCACACTGCGGTCATCCCGATTGCCGGCGACCAGGTAACCAACGATATCGCCGTATCGATGCGCACTCCCACGCAGTATGCCGAGGAAATCAAGATCAAGTACGCCTGTGCGTTGTCGCAACTCGCAAATCCCGATGAAACGATCGAAGTGCCGAGCGTTGGCGAACGTCCGCCGCGACGACTGGCGCGACAGACGCTGGCTGAAATCGTTGAACCGCGTTTTGAGGAACTGTTCGGCCTGATCCGCGATGAGCTGCGTCGCAGTGGCTTCGAAGAGCTTATCGCCGCGGGCATTGTCATCACCGGCGGTAGCGCCAAGATGGAAGGGGCCGTGGAATTGGCTGAAGAAGTTTTTCATATGCCGGTGCGCCTCGGCTCGCCGCAATACGTGCAGGGTTTGTCGGACGTAGTACGAAACCCGATTCATGCAACAGGCGTCGGCCTCCTTTTGTACGGCTACGAAAACATGCTGCGCCGCGGTCGTCGCAGCGCACCGGTCAGCGGCAGTGTTGCGGATGTGTGGAATCGCATGCGGTCGTGGTTTCAAGGGCAGTTCTGAAATAGATGAGCAAAGCAGAGGGTAACGGCCGGCGTTTTTTTGAAGCAGCAGGGAATGCAGCTTCTGGAACTACAAGTATCGAACGGAGACGAGTGAGCATTTTTTTACAAAATCCCAAGCGGAGGAATAACAAATGTTTGAACTAATGGATGCGCATAGCCAAAGCGCAATAATCAAGGTGATCGGTGTCGGTGGCGGCGGTGGAAATGCCGTCGCACACATGGTCAATGCAGGAATCGAAGGTGTCGATTTCATATGTGCCAACACCGATGCACAGGCGCTGAACAGCGCGCGCGTGCGAACGGCGTTGCAGATTGGCTGCAACATCACCAAAGGTCTCGGTGCGGGCGCGGATCCCGACGTTGGCCGGCAGGCGGCGATGGAGGATCGCGATCGTATACTTGAGGTTATCGAAGGTGCCGACATGCTGTTTATCACTGCCGGTATGGGTGGTGGCACCGGCACGGGCGCGACACCAGTTGTGGCACAGGTGGCCAAGGAACTGGGTATTTTGACGGTCGCCGTCGTCACCAAGCCGTTTCTTATGGAGGGCAACAAGCGCATGGCAATTGCCGATCACGGTATTGCCGAGCTCAGCAAGTACGTGGACTCCCTGATCACAATTCCGAATGAGAAGCTGTTGTCGGTGCTTGGCGGCGAGACAACGCTTCTGGAAGCTTTTCGCGCGGCCAACCAGGTACTGCAGGGAGCCGTGCAGGGCATCGCGGAATTGATTACCCGGCCGGGCCTCATCAACGTCGATTTTGCCGATGTGCGTACGGTGATGGCGGAAATGGGCATGGCAATGATGGGTTCGGGTACGGCGTCCGGCGAGGACCGTGCGCGCGAGGCTGCCGAAGCTGCCATTTCGAGTCCGCTGCTCGAGGACATCAATCTGGCCGGTGCCAATGGCATACTGGTAAATGTCACTGCAGGAATGGACCTCTCGATCGGCGAGTTCCAGGAAGTGGGCAATACCATCAAGGAGTTTGCCTCCGACGACGCAACCGTCGTCATCGGTACCGTCATCGATCCCGATATGCGCGACGAAATTCGCGTGACGGTCGTCGCTACGGGGCTCGGCCATACGGCTGCTCGCTCAAACGCCCCGATGCGCGTGGTTCGTCGCCAGAGTCAGTCGCTGGAACCGAACTACCAGATGCTTGACAAGCCGACGGTGCAACGCAAACGTGCCGTGGGCGATGGATTGCAGGATGCTGCCATGCAGGACGACCTGCTGGACATCCCGGCCTTCCTGCGGCGTCAGGCAGACTGACGTCGCCACTCCGGACGGGACGGTTTTGCTCACTCAAATGCGTCCGGTCCGCCTCCGCTCAGGTCGACCCGGTCCGGCAAGCCGGGTCGGCCTTGTTTGTGAACCTGTACGCATAACGGCGTTCCAATTGCGTGCAAAGGTGAGACATTTCTTTGGTTTCATTAATTTTTTTGTGCTAACCTCTCGCGCTATTCCGCCTGAAGCATGGGCTGTAAGCCCTTGAAATTGCGCCATCAATTGACGCCAGTTTTGGGCGTCGGCATTGCGCAACAGACACGGGATAGCGAAGCCGTCGGTGCGGGCACGGGTCGTCCCTGTGGTGGCCGCGACGCAGGTAGGTGCGCCGACGTTATTCGTTTTTTCTGTCGGTCCGTGGCGCGACGACGTTCGGGCTACCGCCGGAGATTGTGTGGCTATGTTACGACAACGCACGCTTAAAACCGCCATACGCGCCACCGGGGTCGGCTTGCATACCGGCGACAAGGTGTACATGACCCTGCGCCCGGCAACGGAGAATTCCGGCATCACCTTTCGGCGGGTAGACCTCGACCAGCCGGTTGACATACCGGCGGACCCGCAGCTCGTTGGCGAGACCATGCTTGGTACGACACTGATCAAGGACGGGGTCAAAGTCGCCACGGTCGAACATCTCATGTCGGCTCTTGCCGGACTGGGTATCGACAACGTGAATGTCGATTTGTCGGCACCGGAAGTGCCGATCATGGATGGCAGCGCAGGCCCCTTTGTTTTTCTTTTGCAGTCGGCCGGGATCGAGGAACAGAATGCGGCGAAACGCTTCATTCGCATTCGACGGAAAATCCGCGTCGAAGATGGCGACAAATGGGCAGAACTGAAGCCCTTCAATGGCTTCAAGGTCAACTTCCGAATTGCCTTCAATCATCCTGTGTTCAACAAATTAAGCCAGGACGCATCCATTGATTTTTCCTCGACGTCGTTCCTCAAGGAAGTCAGCCGCGCCAGGACCTTTTGCTTCCTGCGCGATGTCGAAACCCTGCGAGCGAGGAATCTGACGCTGGGCGGCAGCATGGATAACGCGATTGTGCTCGATGACTATCGCATCCTGAACGAAGACGGCTTGCGTTATGCGAATGAGTTCGTCATTCACAAGATTCTCGATGCAATCGGCGATCTGTATTTGCTGGGGCACAGCCTCATTGGCGAGTTTTCCGCCAATAAGTCAGGACACGAACTGAACAATCGTCTGTTGCGTGCGCTTCTCGCGGACGCGAGCGCATGGGAAGAAGTGACTTTCAAAGACTCGAAGACCGCGCCGATTTCCTACGCGACCCCCGCTTACGCCTGAGCCACCACTTGTAGGAGCCCGTATTACGGGCGATCCAAATCACCGACGAAAGCCGAAAGCCGAAAGCCGAAAGCCGAAAGCCGAAAGCCGATCGTCGATCGCCCGTAATACGGGCTCCTACAGTCGATCCAAATCAACGCCCGGTTGTAACCCGCACCCGCACCCGCTCGGCTTTCACGCCACCGTCGGCGGCTGCCGCCAATAAGACTTCGCTTTCGAAGCGCAATCTGGCTGCCCACGACGGCGAACGGCAAATCAGGACCAGCTCGCCGTCGTCGCGCAGGTTGGCGGCCAGCAGATGCTGAGACGCCTCGCTGCCCAGTACCGAGCGTAGCCGGGTGGTCAGGTCGTCCATCTTTTTGGCGTGCCGGACTATTGATTCCAGGGGCTGGCCGGAATCGGTTTTCAGGAGGCTTTCGAGACGGATTACGGACATCGAAGTGTGACGAAGTTGGCTATCGGGTCTGCTCGTATGGTGACAGGGATCAATATTCCCTGCCCTCAATCTTGAATTAAAACGGAGCATTATGCATATTGACTACATCGACAAAGGCATACCCGCCGAAAGACGGGGACGCAAAACCACCGATCTAAGGGACTTGTTCCTACGATAGCGGGGCTACCGAAGTGACCGACCTCAGCGGGCCGACAATTATGTACGGATGCCTCCCCAGGCAGCCGGCCGGAGTAAATAGCGGTTCAAAATCAATAATATATCGTTTACGCGGTATGCGCCCGGGAAGCACCTGATGCATGTAGTTATTTTTGGCAAGGGGTTTGGCAAACCCCGTCAGATCAACCTGTCAGGCACGACTGTCAGCGTTGTGGCAGCACTCGTTTCGGGCGTACTTTTCTGCGCTGCGTTTGCCGGCGGAACCTGGTATTCCGCGCAAAACAGTTCAGGAACGCATATTGACGACCTGGGCAAACTGGAGCACGAGCTTGCCAGCCAGCGTCAGGCGATCGCGATCACTCGCCAGCAAACAGAGGACACCCTGGACGCACTGGCTATTCGGCTCGGGCAAATGAACGCTCGCGTCATTCGCCTCGATGCGCTGGGACGACGCATGACCGAAATGGCAAATCTCGAGGACGGCGAGTTTGATTTCGATTCTGAACCCGCTCTAGGGGGTCCGGAAGAACCATATTTATCTGGTTGGGGCTTGGCGGTGCCAGAGGTTCTGGCAACAATGCAGGACCTCGACCGGCAGCTCGACAGTCGCGAAGCGCAGCTGGGAGCCCTGGAAGGTGTATTGATGGGGCAAAGCCTGGTGGATCGTGTCGTCCCACAGGGACGCCCGGTCAACTCCGGGTGGATATCGTCCTATTTCGGCCGCCGTACCGACCCGTTTACCGGCAAGCCGGCGAATCATAAGGGTGTGGATTTTGCCGGCAAAGCAGGCGCTGAAATCATGGCCGTAGCCGACGGCGTTGTCACCTGGTCGTCAAAGCGTTACGGCTATGGTGAACTGGTGGAAATCAACCACGGCAATGGTTATGCCACGCGCTACGCACACAATTCAGAAAACCTGGTTGCTGTCGGCGACATGGTCAGGAAAGGCCAGACGGTTGCTCTGATGGGAGAATCCGGGCGCGCCACCGGACCCAATCTGCATTTTGAAGTGCTGCAGGAAGGTCGTCCGGTCAATCCGGTCAACTTCGTTCGCCAGGGCGCCGAGTAACGGAGCCGGCTCGTGTAGGAGCCTGTATCACGGGCGATCAGCGTTTTGGCACACCCCATCGCCACATCGCCCG
This sequence comes from Woeseia sp., assembly GCA_040879925.1. Lineage (GTDB taxonomy): Bacteria > Pseudomonadota > Gammaproteobacteria > Steroidobacterales > Woeseiaceae > IDS-8. The sequence continues at coordinate 25,984 of JBBDJJ010000046.1, forward strand.
CTGTGCGGGCTCCTACAAACGCACCCCCTGTACGAGCCCGTATCACGGGCGATAAACCACAGCGCACGATCCACCGTCACATCGCCCGCAATGCGGGCTCCTACACCACCCCCTGTACGAGCCCGTATCACGGGAGAACAACCACCGACCCGGGTGGTACTCATCGAATCACACTCAATTCACGCGTGCGCCAGCCGCTGACCACCGCGGTGACGCCACCCGATTATTGCAACTTCCCTGCGTTTTGCCTCTTGATGTCGCGTCGCGGCGACCCAAGATGCATTCTTCGAGCCAGTCCGTAGAATACCGGACTTTGTCGCCCCGCTGGTCAGCTTGCCGTGGGCGGAACCATCATGTTGAGGAGGCCATGTGGCCAGTTTTTTGACGCGCTTATTCGGCAGCCGGAACCAGCGGCTGATTCGCCAATACGGGAAACTTGTCAGTAGCATTAATGAATTGGAGGAAGCCCTGAAAGGCCTCAATGACGCTGAGCTGACTGCACGAACCGGTGCGTTTCGTGAACGCCTGGCGCAGGGCGCGACGATCGACGACCTCTTGCCCGAAGCATTTGCCGTCGCACGCGAGGCAGCACGACGCACGCTCGGCATGCGGCCCTTCGACGTGCAGCTGATCGGCGGCATAGTGCTGCATGAGGGCAATATTGCCGAGATGCGTACCGGTGAAGGCAAGACGCTTGTCGCGACGCTGCCGGCCTACCTGAACGCGCTCAGTGGCAAAGGCGTCCATATCGTCACGGTAAACGAATACCTGGCCGCTCGTGACGCTGAATGGATGGGGCCGGTCTATCGATTCCTCGGTATGTCCGTCGGAGTTGCCAGGAGCGGTCAGTCGTCGCAGGAGAAAATGGACGCCTATCGCGCAGACATCACCTATGCGACGAACAACGAACTTGGATTTGATTATCTTCGCGACAATCTTGCATTCTCGCTGGAAGACAAGACGCAGCGCGAACTGAACTTTGCCATTGTCGATGAAGTGGACTCGATCCTCATTGACGAAGCGCGCACGCCACTAATCATTTCCGGACCGACGGAAGAGAGTACGGATCTTTACCAGAAGATCAACAAATTGATTCCAAAACTCGTCGAACAGCAGGAGGAGGACGGTCCGGGCGATTACTCGAAGGATGAAAAAGCCAAGCAGGTTCACGTAACCGAAGAAGGCCATCAGCACGTCGAAGAACTCATGACGCAAGCGGGTCTGCTGGGGGAGGGCGAGAGCCTGTATGACGCCACGAATATTCGACTTTTGCATCACCTGAATGCTGCGTTGCGCGCGCATGTGATGTTTCAGCGCGACGTCGAATACATTGTGAAAGACGGTGAGATCGTCATCGTCGACGAATTCACCGGCCGCACGATGCCGGGACGTCGCTGGTCAGACGGATTGCACCAGGCCGTCGAAGCGAAAGAAGGCGTTGCAGTCAAGCAGGAAAACCAGACCGTCGCCTCCATCACATTCCAGAATTACTTCCGCCTGTATCGCAATCTGTCTGGCATGACGGGTACGGCAGACACAGAGGCGTTCGAGTTCCAGCAGATTTACGGGCTGGAGGTGATCGTGATCCCGACACACAAGCCTATGATCCGTAAGGATATGGCAGACCTCGTCTATCTGTCGCAGGAGGACAAGTTCAACGCCATCATCGAGGACATTACCGATTGTCGCGAGCGACAACAGCCGGTGCTGGTCGGCACAACGTCCATCGAGACGTCCGAATACCTGTCGTCCCTGCTCAAGAAAAAGACCATTCAGCACGAGGTACTGAATGCGAAACAGCATGCCCGGGAAGCGATCGTAGTGCAGCAGGCAGGGCGTCCCGGAGCAATTACGATCGCGACCAACATGGCGGGCCGCGGCACGGACATCGTGCTCGGCGGCAACCTGGATGCGGAACTGGCGGCTGCGGGCGAAGAAGCAGACAAGGCCGGCATACGCGCCGAATGGCAGAAGCGCCACGACGCGGTACTGGAAGCCGGCGGCCTGCATATCGTGGGCACCGAACGCCATGAATCGCGGCGCATCGACAATCAGCTTCGCGGTCGTTCGGGCCGCCAGGGCGACCCGGGTTCAAGTCGCTTCTATCTGTCGATGGAAGACAACCTGATGCGAATTTTTGGTGACCCCAATCGCACGAAGTCGCTACTGTCGCGTGCCGGCATGCGGGAGGGTGAAGCGATCGAAAGCAAACTGCTCACCCGACAAATCGAACGCGCGCAGCGCAAGGTCGAAGCGCACAACTTCGATATTCGCAAGAATTTGCTCGAATACGACGACGTGGCAAACGATCAGCGCAAGGTTATCTATCATCAGCGCACCGAGCTGATGGCCGCCGACGAAATCAAGGATTCGGTTGCCAACATCCGCGAGGAAGTCGCAGCGACGCTGGTCAACCAGTACATGCCGCCCGGTAGCCTTGAAGAGCAGTGGGATGCGGAAGGCCTGGTGCAGGCGCTGGAACGCGATTTCGTCATTCGTGTGGATATCCCGGGTTGGTTGCAAGCCGATAAAAAGCTCAACGAAGACGGCGTTCGTGAGCGTTGCCTGACCGCTTTGCAGGCTGCGTATGACCAGAAGGAAGCGGCAATCGGTTCGCGCCTGATGCGGCAGGTCGAAAAGGAAGTGATGCTGAAGCAGCTCGATCACCATTGGAAGGAACACCTCGCGGCGATGGATTACCTGCGACAGGGAATCCATCTGCGTGGCTACGCACAGAAGAATCCCAAGCAGGAATACAAGCGCGAAGCCTTTGCAATGTTCGGTGTGATGCTGGACCAGATAAAACACGACACCATCAGCATTCTGTCGCGGGTGCGAATCCAGAGTGAGGAAGATTTGCAGCGCATGGAGGCGCAACGTCGTGCGGCGCAAGCCATGGAGTTTCGCCACGCCGAAGCGTCGGCGTTGGCGCAGGCATCTGCTAGTCGTCCGGCAGGGGGTAGCGGCGGGCTGCCGCCGGCGGCCGCTGCTTCGGAAGTACCTTTCGTGCGCAATGAGCGCAAGGTAGGACGCAACGAGCCCTGTCCTTGCGGCTCCGGGAAGAAGTTCAAACAGTGTCACGGGCGCCTCAGCTGACCGACGCCGCACACGCGGCAACCCGTATCGGGGTTGCCGCCGGCATCCTTCGCGACAAAATGGGCCGCATCCTGCTGGCGGAGCGACGCGGCGATGCCAGTTTCCCGGGATTGTGGGAATTTCCCGGGGGCAAGATCGGCGCTGCCGAGTCAGTCGAAGCGGCGCTTCTCCGCGAACTGCGTGAAGAGTTGGGAATCGAGATCAGTGCTTTTAAGCATTTGCTGAGTGTCGATCATGATTACGGCGATCGATGTGTTCGTCTGTATTTTTACATGGTGACGGGCTGGCGTGGCGAGCTGCGCGGCGTACTCGGCCAGCATTTGCGCTGGGTGTCGTTGAACGAAATGGATGCGACGGAGCTGCTGCCGGCGGATGTGGCGGTAATCGACGCCCTGCGCCGCTTGTAACGGCGATCGCCCGTGATGCGGGCTCCTGCAACCAAAAAGTCAAGCGACCTTTGAATACGTGATCGCCCGTGATACGGGCTCCTACAACTAAAAGGTCAAGCGACCTTTGAATATGTGATCGCCCGTGATACGGGCTCCTACAGGGCTCGAAAATGCGCCTGTAGGAGCCCGTATCACGGGCGAATGCGCCTGCGAAAATCTTTTGCCATTCGCGCGCAAGGCGCGCTCCAACAGCCTCAGCAAATACTCAACTGAAACGTTACATCGTGCCCGGTCTGCACGGCGCGCCGATCGATCGATGACCATTCCAGAAAACGAATCGAAAATCGGTTCTGGCTGCCACTGATTTCCGGGTACAGCAAACTGGCTTCCGGCAATGACACGCGCAAGATCCGGCAATTAACGCCTTTTTGCACGTTGTACTGGTACATGCCGTTAATGGCCAGCTTGCTCGACGGTTGTGCACTCTCACGAGTAAGCCACAAAAGCTCGACGACGGCATCGCACAATGGCCGTATGGCATTAACCCAACCGGCCAGATCCTTCTGTCGCCTCTCGTAGGGCTGGCGCAGCCAATGGCTGTAGACCGGCAGGTCGAACTCGCAGGTGCCGCCCGGAATGGCGCTGCGGTGCTTGATGGCGCTCAGGAATTCGCAATCCTTGAGCGGCTGCAGGAATTGCGGGCCAACGGTGCCAATGTCCTTGCGGCTGATGACGAGATTGCCCAGCAGGGCGTCCAGCCGCCGCGCATCGACCCCGGGCTGGCTCTGGTAGCGCTGCAGGGACTCAATCTGCCGGTCGAGTTCCTTGTGCACGTCACTGCGCACATCGCCGCGGCCGAGTATGGTAACGATATCGAGCAGGGTCGCAACAGCTGCCCGGGTAGCCCAGTCCGGCTCGAGTTCGCCGTTGTACAGTAGTTGCTGGTACAGGAACTCTATACGCATGAAAGTGCGCATGCGTTCACTCAGCGGTTGTTCGTATTCCACCAGGCTCATGCCGGCGACGGGTGCGGGGATTCTGGATGCGGCTCTTGCCATGCGCGTATTCTGCGCCAGCGCTGCAGTCAGGGCAAATGGCGCTTATTGGCGACAGTCTGCGCCGCGAATGCCCGTTTCAGTCATCGCGTGTCCCCGCGTTCGGCTGTTGCCAGTCGCCGATACTGCCGATGCAATTCGTCAACCTGCCGCGCAGTTTCCTCAAGAGAACCATCGTTGACGACGATGTCGTCCGCAATCTCCAGTCGCTCCGCCCGACTGGCCTGTGCAGCGAGCATGCGCTTCGCTTGCGCCGCGTTCTCGCTGTCCCTTTGCAGAAGACGCGCGAGCTGCACCTCCTCGCTGCAATCGACCACCAGTATCCGGTCCATCTGCTCTTTTATGGGGGATTCGACGAGTAAGGGCACGACGACGATCTGGTAAGGCCCGCCGAGCGAGTCGGCCTGCGCGACGGCGGCGGCGCGGATACGGGGATGCAGGATCGCTTCCAGGGATTTTCGCCTGGCATCGTCGGCAAAAACGAGATCCCGCAGGTGGCGTCGACGCAAGCTGCCTTCTGCATCGATCACGTCGGGGCCAAACAATTTTACAATCTCGGCGAGGGCAGGTTCGCCCGGCTCGACGACTTCGCGCGCAATGACATCCGTGTCGATCACGGGTACGCCCTTGTCCGCGAACATGTCAGCGACGGTTGACTTGCCACTTGCGATGCCGCCGGTCAGACCAATGCGCATCGGTCGGACTGTTGCCACCCGCCGGGCCATCAGGCCATCAGCCCGAAATACCAGTCCGTGATGTCGCGACCGTAAAGCATGGCAATCCAGCCAGCCGCGGCGAGATAGGGGCCGAACGGTATCGGCACATTTCGGTCGTGGCGGCGAATCACAATCATGGCAATGCCGACGGTAGCGCCGACGATTGCGGAAAGCAGAATGATCAATGGCAGCATTTGCCAGCCGAGCCATGCGCCAAGCGCCGCCAGCAACTTGAAATCGCCGTATCCCATGCCTTCCTTGCCGGTCAGCATTCGAAACAGGTGATAAACGCTCCACAGCGACAGGTAGCCGGCCAGCGCGCCGACGATGCTCGCCCTGGGTTCGATGAACAGGGTGTCGGCCCCCGGCAGGGGATTGAACAGGCTCAGCGACAAGCCGATCCACAGTAACGGCAACGAGATCGAATCCGGGATGATCTGATGATCGATATCGATGACGCTGACGCTAATCAGGCAGAAGGTCAGCAAGACGGCTGCCAACGCCTCCCAGCCAAAGCCGAAGTGCCAGGCGGCGATGGCGGCCAGCAGCGCCGTGAACAATTCAACCGCCGGGTAACGTCGGGATATTGTCGCCTTGCAACTGGCGCAGCGCCCCCGCAGGAGGAGATAGCTGATCACCGGGACATTCTGCCAGGCCGCGATCGGTGTGCCGCAGGACGGACAACGTGAACGCGGCACAACCAGATCGAAACGACCGCCAGGAAGTTCCGCTGCCGGTGCCTCAGCCATCGCGGCGCATTGGGCACGCCATTCGCGCTCCATCATGATTGGCAAGCGATAGATGACAACATTGAGGAAGCTGCCGATCAGCAGCGAGACGATAAAAACAAGGCCGACAAAGAGCAGCGGCGATCCGGTCAGCAGTTCCTGCATTAACGAGTGTCCCGGTTACTTACAGCTATCAAAGGGACCCTGCGCACGACCTGTAGGAGCCCGTATCACGGGCGATCCCACGACCGATCCCACGGACAATCCCAATGCTAATCGGCTGTCGCCCGTGATACGGGCTCCTACAGGTACCTATATAACAGCACCCATCTTGAAGATCGGCAGGTACATCGCGACCACGAGCCCGCCCACCAGGACACCCAGAATCGACATGATCATGGGCTCAAGCAGGCTGCTCAGGTTGTCGACCGCGTTGTCCACGTCCTCCTCGAAGAAGTCAGCGACCTTGGACGACATCTCGTCGAGCGAACCGGACTCTTCGCCGACCGCGATCATCTGAATGACCATGTTCGGGAACAGGTCGGTATTTTCCATGGCTTGCTGCAGGCGTTGTCCGGTTGCGACTTCGTCCTTCATCTGCAACACGCCCACTTCGTAGACAATGTTGCCGGTGGCGCCGGCGACCGAATCGAGGGCCTCAACGAGTGGCACGCCGGCACTAAACATGGTCGACAACGTACGTGCGTAACGGGCGATGGCGGCCTTCTGCAGGATAGGGCCGATGATCGGTGACTTCAGCGCCATGCGATCCAGGAAATGCCGCATCGGACGCGAGCGTTTCTTGAAGTACAGGAACGCGGCAATGGCACCGCCGATCAGAATCGCCAGCATCCAGCCTTTTTCGCGGACGAACACCGACAAATCGATGACCATGCGTGTGAATGCGGGCAGATCGGCACCGAATCCTTTGAACAGGTCTTCGAATGCGGGAATGACGAAGATGAGCAAAATGATGGTAACCACGAAAGCGACGACGAGAACTGCAGCCGGATAAGTCAGCGCTTTCTTGATTTTCTTTTTGATTGCCTCGGTTTTTTCCTTATAAGTGGCGATCTTGTCGAGCAGTGTTTCCAAAGCACCAGCTTGTTCCCCGGCTTCGACGAGGTTGACGAACAGGTCGTCAAAATACAATGGATGCTTGCCAAGTGCTTCCGCCAGTGCGCTGCCGCCCTCGACGTCAGCTTTGATAGCGAGGATCAGCTTCTGCATCGCCCGATTTTCGTGCCCGTTGCCGACGATTTCGAAGGACTGAACGAGTGGGATGCCGGCAGACAACATGGTTGACAGCTGGCGGCTGAAAATCGCGATGTCTCCCGGCGTGATCTTGCTCTTGCCGCTGAAAAGACCCTGGCTTTGCTTTCGGATGCGGGAAGGAACGACGCCCTGTCGCCGCAAGTCGGCACGCACGGCGGCTTCGTTCGCCGCCAGGCTTTTGCCTTTGATCTTCTTGCCACGACGATCCGTGCCCTCCCAGTTGAAGGGTGTGTCTTTTACAATTGCAGTGTTAGCCATCGTCTTTCTTCCCTAAATCCGGCGTGAATCCGGCGGTCAATCAGCCTGAACTGTTGCGTGCCTGCCCGATTGCCTATTCAATTGTAACGCGATTGATCTCATCCAGACTGGTAAGCCCGTCCTTGACTTTATTCAATCCTGCCTGTCGCAAATCGACCACGCCTTCCTTCTTTGCCTGGTCGGCAATCTGCATGGCGTTGCCGCCTTCCATGATGATGCGGCCCATTGTCTCGGTCACCTCCATCACCTGGAAAATGCCGAGACGGCCCTTGTAGCCGGCGTTGCAAATCTTGCATCCGACTGCCTTATAAATAGCAAGGCCTCCGTCTACTTCCTTTTTGGTATAGCCTTCCTTGAGAAGCGCTTCCGCCGGAATATCGGTTAATTCCTTGCAATTATCGCAAAGTCGCCGGGCCAGTCTTTGCGCAATGATCAGGCTTACGGACGAAGCGATGGCATAAGGCTTTACGCCCATGTCGACCAGTCGTGTAAGGGTCTTTGGCGCGTCGTTCGTGTGCACGGTCGAGAGGACCAAATGGCCCGTCTGCGCTGCCTTGATCGCGATCTCGGCCGTCTCGAGATCGCGTATTTCGCCGACCATGATGACGTCCGGATCCTGGCGCAGAAAGGCTTTCAGCGCCGAGGCAAAGGTGAGCCCGACCTTCGGATTGACGTTGACCTGGTTGATGCCCGGCAGGTTTATTTCCGCCGGGTCTTCCGCCGTCGATATGTTGCGATCGGCAGTATTGAGAATATTGAGCCCCGTATAGAGTGAAACCGTCTTACCCGAACCCGTCGGTCCGGTGACCAGGATCATGCCGTAGGGTTTATTGAGATGTTTGAGGTACAGTTTTCTTTGCAACTCGTCGTAACCGAGTGCGTCGATGCCGAGCTTGGCGCTGCTCGGATCGAGGATACGCAGCACGATTTTCTCGCCGAACAACGTCGGGCAGGTGCTGACGCGAAAGTCGATCGCCCGGTTCTTGGACAGACGCATCTTGATGCGACCGTCCTGTGGTACACGCCGTTCGGCGATGTCGAGACGCGACATGACCTTCAGGCGTGCACAAACCTTGTTGGCAAGCGCCACCGGTGGCTGTGCTACCTCAGACAGTACGCCGTCCAGCCGTGTGCGTACGCGGAAAATCTTTTCATAAGGTTCGAAATGCACGTCCGAGGCGCCACGCTTGATGGCGTCCAGTAACACCTTGTTGACGAAGCGCACCACCGGAGCGTCTTCGACATCGTCGCGGGTGACGTCATCGTGATCCTGATCGCCACCTGAGACGTCGAGATTCTCGAGGTCGAAATCCTCGTCGTCGAGCGACCCCATGGTGGTGTCGACGGCTTCGAGGGCTTTAGTAATGCGCTCCTCCAGCTTGGCCTGTTCGACCACGACCGGGTCGATTCGCATGCTGGTCTGGAACTTGATGTCGTCGATCGCCTGCAGGTTGGTCGGGTCCGAGATGCCGACGAACAGTCGCTGGCCGCGTTTGACCAGCGGCAGAACGCGGTGCTTCTGCAGGAGCTTCTGGTCGACCGAGCGAATGACTTCGAGGTCGATGTCAATTGCATCGAGATCGAGCAACGGCACGCCGAACTCGTGTGATGCGGCGACGGCAATGGCACGGGAATCCGCCATCTCATTGGCAACCAGGTAGGCGACCAGTGGAATCTTGTCTCGGCGGGCCGCATCAGAGGCATCGTTGATGCTTTGCTCAGTAATAATACCGTCCTGGACCAGGCGTCTCGGCAGGCCGGAAAGGGTGGATTGTGCTGCCGTGACTGCCATGAATGCCTGATTCCGGGACCGATGGGTGCGCGTTTGTGGACGCTACAGTCTTACCGATCCAAGTCCGCGGATCAACTGCATTTTGTGCTGTTGTTCACAGTTGCGGAAAATCGTTAAGTCAAACATATCGGTCGGGTTAAGTTTACCGAAGCACCGCCTGAGATCCACGTGAGATCATCGGCAGGCACCCGGCAAATAGCGCTCTTCAACGGTTGGAGCCAGATACACAGCGGTGACACCGCCGCCTGTTAGCAGGGAACCGGCGGGGGGCGGCGCATCGCCGCAACGCCAGTTTACCGTAGTGCCGTCCGTGAGATAGGGGGTCAAGGAAAGGATGTCGCCAAAGAGGTCCTGGTGCGCATCGTTGCCGAAAGTGATGTCGATGCGTCCGTTATTGACGTCGACTTGCGAGACGTACGCGCCTTGGGTATCCGAGGCAATTGACGTCATGCCGGCAGCGGTTCGATCTGCTGGTGGCACCCCGCCATATCTATAAGCGTGGATAATTGGTACTTTGACGACGGACGAAAAATCGATTCCCTCCTGTACCTGTGATCGCACAGTGTAAGTCTGGTATGCAGATACCGCGAGAGACGCGAGAACACCAATAATGGCGACTACAACAATCAACTCAATCAATGTAAATGCCGCTGTTTGCAGTAACCTATTCACACCGGAGTAACGCATTCCTACATTGTACCGCAACAATAAATGACCCAATCCTACATTCAGTAGGCATTGTCGCATATTGGCAAATGGAACTGTGACTACGCACTGTGGCATGTAATTCATCAAAAAAAAGTCCCGGGAAGTGAGACTGCGTAAATAGTCCGGTGTTTTTGCGAAAATACCTGCACATTGTTGCGGGTATTTTCTATTCATACTCAGGGAAAAAGTCGTACCCAGGGGATCTTGTTTCCGGAACGACTGGATGAATTGGTGGGTGAGGATTACGCCGTCCGGGTGATCGATGCGTTTGTGGATTCGCTGGATTCAAGGGCGCTGGGTTTTTGCCCACATTGAGGTCTGGGAGACCGGTCGACCACCGTAACAACCCTGAGATCTGTTGAAGGTGTACCTGTACGGCTATCTGCATCAGATACGCAGTTCACAGCGACTGGAGCGCGAGTGCCGTATGAACATCGAGGTATTGTCGCTATTGAACCGGCTGGACAGCCCGGTTGACCTTGCGTAGACGATCTTGACGATAACGACGATGAGCCGCCACCCGGCGGTGATACCCGGGCAGCGCTGGTGGCACTGAAAGCTGCGCAGGACAGCTTGACCGCGCGCATTAAAGCGATGGACGATGCCGGGATCTCGGAACAGCCGGACACCGACCCGCAGGTGCGCGTGATGCGGCGCGGCCGAATTAGTTACAACGCGCAGAGCACGGTAGACAGCAAGCATCGGCTGATCAGTGATGTGGACGAGGTGCAGGCTGCCAGTGATCTGAAACAACGTTACCGCAATGCACGGCGCACCCAAGTTCAACTCAAGAGCGACACGCTCGAGGTACTGGCCGATGCGGGTTACTCGAACGGTAGCTTGTTCAGGCAATGCAAAGCAACATGGTATCAGGCCCTACGTTCCGGTGCAGCTCGCGATGAATAACCAGGGCGATGGTGGTTACTTCGATAGAACCGACTTCGTCTATCGCTGTGATTGCGACTACTTTGAATGTCCGGCGGGCGAGCGCTTGCCGAAGAGGACCCGGGCAGTGAAAAGACGCCACTACCTTTACACCACCGAGGCTTGTAGCGGCTGTCGACTCAACGCTGAATGCACGGCGGCCGGACAACGCTGCTGGGTATCACGTCACTTTGAAGAAGACATCCTGAACGCAGTGGTGGACCGAACCTCGGCCACAACCCTATGATGATGCGGCGCCGCTCCGGCATGGTCGAGCACCCGTTTGGTATCCTGAAGCGGCGCATGGATGGTGGTTGATTCCTATTTCGGGGCTTACAGAAAGTCAAAACGGAAGTGGCGTAGGCCGTAACGGTCTACAACATGACCCGGGCCATCAATGTGCTCGGCACCAAGCGACATTGTCAGGCACTGGCAGTCTGACCCAAACAAAAAGAGGCCACTTCAATCGAAGTGGCCTCCTGGTAACTTACACAGCCTCGAAGTCCGGGGCTTTCTGCATTTTGCACGTTTACGGGTTTGGACGACACGCCGCTGGCAGCCACTTGGCGTTAGTGCTAAGTATGGTGCCGCCCGCACAGGCCCACTGTACGCTGCCGGCACCGGATGTGTCAGGCGTCAATGTCAAGGTTGCACCATTGATGGCAGCGTTAGCATTCTGATCGCCAGTATTCGCATAGGATACTGTAATTACGCCGGTATTGGCCGTAACTGCTACCTGCGATACGTAATTGCCCTGAATTGTGTTAGCCGGCGGTAATCCTGCCGCGTCTTGGGTGGCCGGGAACGCACCACGATCCTGGAAGTGCTCAGTCACGGCAACTTTTGCGGCGCCGGACAGATTCAAACCTTCAGAAACCTGTGCACGAATCGTGTAGTCCTGGTAAGCAGGAATCGCGATCGCCGCCAAAATACCGATAATCGCTACAACGATCATCAGTTCGATAAGCGTAAAACCCTGTTGAATCTTCTTCATTTGTCGTACTCCGTTAAAAAACCGCTGTTACAAAAATCTCGACGGCGAACCCGTCTGTGCGAGATATAAAGCAAGCGGCGTGCCAGAAATGCCGGGGTATTAGTAAGTAACTGTTTTATCTTGAAAAGTGGTTTCAAACGGTGTGCAGCGAGAGTGGTCTGGCCGCGCTGTTGTCGCTTAATGCAGCAATGAGTGTCCAAAGGTGACAGGAATTGTCAGGTCGTGACGGTTCGCTGTGGGAGCGCGCCCTGCGTGACCGCCATGGATGGCGGGAATGCAGATAGTGCAGGAGCAATTATCGGCCGCGAATGGGAAAGGATTAATCGTTGTCGCATTCGCCCGCAGGGCGGGCTCCTACGCGGGCGACCGACCCACCGCGCTACTCGATGCAGGCTTCCTGATGCGGTAACGCTATTGCCGAAACGACAGATCGGGAAGCCTCGCTGCCGACGTCTTGTTGTCGCGTGTCTTTCACCTTGACGACCCGGCGAAGGGCAAACCATAATGGTTCCAATTTGGTGGAGATAGCCATGCCCACGACCCTTACCCTGAAAAACATTCCGGACGAAGTGTACGAACGGTTGAAGCTGTCGGCCGGAATGCACCGCCGAAGTTTGAACAGCGAAGCCATAGTGTGCCTGGAAGCGGTGCTGATACCGACACGGATCGAGCCCGGCGAACGCGTTGCGCGGGCGCGTAAGTTACGTGCGGGTTTGACAGCGAGTAAATTTCGACCGCGGGACATCGATGCGTCGAAGCGTCACGGGCGGCCGTGATCGTTGTCGACTCGAACGTGCTGGCCTACCTGTACTTGCCGGGCAAGTACACAGCGGCGGCCGAATCGTTGTTCGAGAAAGATCCGGACTGGGCCGCGCCGGTCCTGTGGCGCAGCGAGTTCCGGAACATTCTGGCGGGATACCTGCGTCGCGACAGCCTGACATTCGAGCAGGCCTATGCGCTGCAATGCGAGGCTGAAGATCTCCTTGCAGGCTCGGAGTTTGCGGTGGATTCTCTGAAGGTGCTCGAACTCGTGCGGGGCAGCGATTGTTCAGCGTACGACTGCGAGTTCATCGTTGTGGCGATGCAGCTTGAAACGCGCCTCGTGACAATGGACAGCAAACTTTTGCGCGCGTTTCCGCGAATTGCCGTAAAGCTTACTGCGGCGTTTCGCCCGTGATACGGGCTCCTACAAATCGTGCGCTGTAGGAGCCCGTATCACGGGCGATCTATCCACCGCGTTATTCGATGCCAAGCTTCTTGATGCGATAGCGCAACTGCCGAAACGAGAGCCCTAGAAGCTTCGCGGCCGCCGTCTTGTTGTAGCGCGTCTTTTCCAGTGCCTCGATAATTGCCTGCCGTTGCACGCCTTCAATCTGGTGGCCGAGATCGCCGCCATCGGCGAAATACTCCGGATCGTCCGCCTCCGAGCTCTGCCGCAAGCTCAGGTCATGCTCGGAAATTCGACCAGTGGTACACAACGTCACAGCCCGCTCGAGCAGGTTTTCCAGCTCACGCACGTTGCCGGGGAATGGATAGCAGAGCAGCGCATCCCGTGCATCCTCGTCCAGGGCCTCGATCGACGAACCGAGCTTCAACATGATATGTCCTGCCAGCAACAGGATATCGTCGCCGCGTTCGCGCAACGCCGGCACGTGAACCTCGATGACGTTGATGCGGTAATAAAGGTCCTCGCGAAACAGGCCCTGCGCAACCAGATCGGCGAGCTTGCGGTGGGTTGCAGAGAGAATGCGGACGTTGACCGTTTCCTCTTTTGACGCACCGACAGGACGCACGGTCTGCTCCTGGATCACCCGCAACAGCTTTACCTGCATCGACAGCGGCAGGTCGGCGATTTCATCGAGAAATAGTGTGCCGCCGCTGGCCGTTTGCACCAGGCCGACCTTGTCATGCACCGCGCCCGTGAAGGAGCCCTTGCGATGACCGAAAAACTCGCTCTCCATCAGCTCCGACGGGATCGCACCGCAGTTGACCGGAACGAAGGGCTCGTCGCGCCGCGGCCCGCTATCGTGGATTAGTCGAGCGACCAGTTCCTTGCCGGTCCCCGACTCGCCGGAAATATGCACCGGCGCCTGGCTGCGGGCGACTTTCTCGATCATGTCGCGCACCGCTTTCATGGCGGTGGAGTTACCGAGTAGCGAGGACTGGTCGCCTCCCCGGCGATTTTCGAGCTTCAGGGCACTCTCAACGATATTGCGCAGATTCTGCAGATCGAGCGGTTTCGATACGAAATCGAACGCGCCGAGCTTGAGTGCCTGGACGGCCGTTTCGATATTGCCGTGCGCCGTGATGACGGCTACCGGAACGCCCGGCGCGTGAGTCTGCATCCAGTCCACCAGTTGCAGGCCGTCACCGTCGGGCAAGCGCATGTCGGTCAGGCAGATATCGAAGGATCCGGCCTGCAGCTTGCGCTTGGCACTGCCTACGTCACCCGCAACCTCGGTCTCGATGTCCATGCGACCGAGAGTGAGTGTCAGCAACTCACAGATGTCGGGTTCGTCGTCGATGACCAGTGCACGGGGTTTGTTCATTGAAAGTCCACGGCGTCCCAGCGATTGGGGTCGGCGAATACGATCCTGAAGATACTGCCGCCAGGCTCGCGGGCCTGGTAGACCAGCGTGGCACGATTCAGCTCGCAAAGCTCCCTCGATATATAAAGGCCCAGACCGGTGCCGCCCTTGCGGTCCGTGTAGAAGGGCTCGAATATTTTATCGACTGTTGCCGGGGCAACACCGTGACCCTGGTCAAGAACTTCCAGATACGGCTGGCCGGTGCGTTGGGTGCGCCCCGCCTGCAATTCCACCAGGATGCCGCCGGTTTCGCTGGCGTATTTCACCGCATTGTCACAGAGATTCCACAGCACCTGCCGCAAGTGACTCGGGTCCATGCGTACTTCGAGATCTGCCGGCACTGTGCCAAGCGTCAATTCACCTTCCTGAAGTTCCAGCGTGCGCGTGAACTCGTCCGCAAAATCCCGCAACCATGGCTGCAGATCGAAGCGCTCGGGGCGACTCGACTCACGGCGCGACAGTTGCAGGACGTTGTCGATGATATGGCTGACGCGCTCCGCATGCGTGCGGATAATTTCTGTCAGCCTTAGATCGTTTTCATCGAGCGCCTTTGATTCGGCCAATAGCTGCCCGGCATGGCTCATGGCGCCGACCGGGTTGCGAATTTCATGCGCAATACTGGCACTCAGGCGTCCCAGCGATGCCAGCTTGGATTGTTGCACGCGCGCATTCATGAGACTGGCGTCTTCGAGGAACACCAGGATCGGGCCGTCGCGTGAGTCACCTTTGCCGAGCGGCGCAAGGTGTGCCGTGATGCGTGCGCTGTCATCGCTGGCAATCATCGTAAATTCGACGTGCGACTTCAGATCCAGGTCAGCACGCCAGGCGGCGATATGGGCTGCGAGATCCCTGGAAAAATTGTTCAAGGGCATACCGTGACTGTCATCCGGCGCCCCCAGCAACTGGGCTGCCGATGTATTGATCAGCCGAATCCGCTCGTCTGCATCCAGCACCACAATGCTCTCGCGCAGGTGCTGGACAATGTACTCGTTCAGTTCCGACAGGTTCGCAAGATCGACACCGCGCTGGCGCGCGAGCGCCTCACTGACCTGTATGCGTCGTGCCAGCGGTCGTGCGGCCATCGATATGGCAAAGATGATCGCGCCCAGAATGCCGGCCGCCGAATAGTTGCTGGTATCGCTTGCGCCGCCGATTTGCGAAAAGACTTGTTCGCCAAGTACGACGAGCGTAGCCAGTGCGGCGAAAAAGGCCGGGGCCTGCAATGGCAGGATGATGCTGCCCGCGCCGACGAACACGACCAGTAGTCCACCGAGGCCGCTGCCGATGCCACCGCTGGCGTGCATCAGGATGGCGATCGCCGCAATGTCGACCGTGATCTGCGCGATGGCTTGCGGCCCTGCAGAGACCCAGCGCTGCCGAATGGAGAACCAGGACACGACGGCGACCACCAGGTAGCCCGCGACCGTTGCGGAAAAAAGCGTGGGATAACGGTCGCCGAAAATGCGCTGGTCGCCACCCGCGAAGAACAGGATAAGCAGGGTTACTGCAACCAGCAGGCGAAACGCGTTGAGCGTAACCAGTGCGCGCCAGGTCAGATCGGAATCTTCAAGCGCGCGCTGCGCTACAGTGTCGTTCGCGGTATCACCGGTTTTTGCCGTCGTCTGAAGCATTGCCTGCCGCGCAGTTCGATCCCTTGCCCTTAAGCCATGATACGCAGATTCGAACTCCTGTAGGAGCCCGCCCCGCGGGCGAATGCGTCAACGATCGACCGTTTTCCCGTTCGCGCGCAAGGCGCGCTCCAACAAATCCTGTAGGAGCCCGTACCACGGGCGATACATCGCGGCGCACGTTTCTCTATCGCCCGTTATACGGGCTCCTACAACGCATTTTGCGTCTGCGGGTCCTTTGCTCCAAAATACGGCGAATTTTTCTCCTGTCCCTCTGGCGGCATCTGCGGCGTCGGCGAGACGTCACACAAAGAACCGTCATTCATGAATCTGCACGAATACCAGTCGAAAAAACTCTTTGCCGAGTACGGCATTCCGGTTCCCCAGGGGATTGCCGCCAGCAGCGCCGACGAGGCCGAAAAGGCCGTCAAGACACTCGGCGGTAATCTTTGGGTCGTCAAGGCGCAGGTCCATGCCGGCGGACGTGGCAAGGCCGGTGGCGTAAAACTCGCGCGCTCGGCCGACGAGGTGCGGCAGTTTGCCGGCGAGATGCTCGGCAAGCAGCTGGTGACCCATCAGTCCGGGCCGGAGGGCCTGCCGGTGAATACCGTCTACGTCGAGTCCGGCTCCGAAATCGAACGCGAGCTTTACTTGAGTCTGCTGGTCGACCGGGATGTCAGCAAGGTTGCATTCATTGCATCGGCCGCCGGCGGCATGGATATCGAGAAGGTAGCAGCCGAAACACCAGAGAAGATCCTGTCCGTGGCAATCTCGCCGGGCGCCGGCTTGCAGGACTACCAGGCCAGGCAACTGGCTTTCGGGCTCGGCCTTGAAAAGGGTCAGGTCCGGCAGTTCGGCGATCTCCTCAAACGTCTCTACCGACTTTTCCTGGAATGTGACGCGAGCCTGGTCGAAGTCAATCCGCTGATCGTCACAAAGGGCGGCGACGTCATAGCGCTGGACGCAAAAATCAACATTGAGGACAACGCGCTGTTCCGACAGGCCCGACTGGCGGAGTTGCGCGATCCCACCCAGGAAGACGAGAAAGAGCGCGAGGCCGCCGAGCACGATCTCAATTACGTGTCACTGGATGGCGATATCGCCTGCATGGTGAACGGCGCGGGTCTGGCCATGGCGACCATGGATCTCATCAAGCTGCACGGCGGTGAACCCGCGAACTTTCTCGATGTCGGCGGAGGCGCGACCAGTGAACGGGTAACGGAAGCGTTCAAGCTCATTTTGTCCAACGATCGGGTCAGGGCCATCCTGGTGAATATCTTCGGCGGCATCGTGCGCTGCGACCTGATTGCGCAAGGTATTGTCGATGCTGTCAAGGAAGTCGGTGTCAGCGTGCCTGTGGTCGTCCGCCTCGAAGGCACCAACGTCGAGAAGGGGCGCGAACTTCTTGCTTCAAGCGGCTTCGACATCATTACCGCGAAAGACCTGACCGATGCGGCGAAAAAAGCGGTTGCGGCAGCGGCGGATACATCCGCAGGAGCGGCATCGTGAGCATACTGGTCGACAAAAACAGCAAAATCGTTTGCCAGGGCATCACCGGCAACCAGGGGTCGTTTCACGCTGAACAGTGCCTGGCCTACGGCACACAGGTCGTGGGCGGCGTGACACCCGGTCGCGGCGGGTCGGAGCATCTCGGGCTGCCGGTATTCGACACCATGCGCGACGCAGTGGCCGCAACCGATGCCGATGTCAGCATGATCTACGTGCCGGCGCCATTTGCTGCGGACGCCATTCTGGAAGCCGCGGATGCCGGCATCGGACTGATTGTATGCATCACGGAAGGAATTCCGGTTCTCGACATGGTACGGGTCAAGTCGGCGCTTGCTGATTTTGACTGCCTGCTGATCGGACCCAACTGTCCCGGCATCATCACGCCCGGCGAGTGCAAGATTGGCATCATGCCCGGCTTCATCCACCGCAAGGGACGCATTGGCGTGGTGTCGCGCTCCGGCACGCTCACTTATGAAGCGGTTTACCAAACCACGCAAAACAGACTGGGCCAGAGCACCTGCATCGGCATCGGCGGCGATCCGGTTCGCGGCATGAATTTCATCGATTGCCTCGCGCTGTTCGAGCAGGACCCGGACACCGACGGTATTGTCATGGTGGGTGAAATTGGCGGCAGCGACGAAGAGGCGGCCGCGGATTTTATCCGCTCGGAGGTCAGCAAGCCGGTCGTCGCCTATATCGCAGGGGTAACGGCACCGCCCGGCAAGCGCATGGGCCACGCAGGCGCAATCATCGCGGGCGGCAAAGGCACTGCGGAGGACAAGTTCCGGGCGCTGGATGCAGCCGGCGTCACCACCGTGCGTTCGCCAGCGGAGTTAGGCAGCGCGATGCTGAAACTGCTCGGCGAATGACCCCCAAAGCCCGCCGAACTCCTGTAGGAGCCCGTATCACGGGCGAACGCACCAGCCGCATTCGCGCGCAAGGCGCGCTCCAACAGCCCCTGAACCGAATCCCTGTAGGAGCCCGTATCACGGGCGAACGCGAAACGTTTTGTGATGCGCCATCCGCCACCATGACCCGCCCTCACTGACCACCCATGAAAAATTCCGTGACGTTGGGCCTCGCCCAACTCGACATGATCGTCGGCGACGTGGTCGGCAACACGGCGAAAATCCTCGAGTACGCCGATCGCGCGCGTGACGAGTTGCGCGCGGACCTGGTGATATTTCCCGAGCTGAGTATCTGCGGCTATCCACCCGAAGATTTGCTTTTTCACTTCGGACTGCGCAAGCGGGTGGAAAATGCCCTCGAAACCATCCGCACGAGTGTTCGGGACATTGCAGTCGTTGTCGGATTTCCCGAGTACGACGGCGATAATATCTATAACGCGTGTGTCGTCTATCACAACGACAAGGTGCTGGCGCACTACCGCAAGCATATGTTGCCGAATTACAGTGTCTTCGACGAAGAACGTTATTTTGCAGCGGGCAAGGATGCCGCGGTGTTTCGGCTCAACGGCGTGCGCATCGGCCTGAACATTTGTGAGGACGTGTGGCGGCAGGCACCAGCCGCCGCTGCACGCGCGGCAGGCGCAGAAGTGATTATTGCCATCAACGGCTCGCCGTACGAACTGCAAAGTCAGCAGATTCGGGAAGACGTAGTACGAAAACGCGTCAAAGAGGTCGGCATTCCCGCCGTTTACGTCAACATGGTCGGCGGCCAGGACGAACTCGTCTTCGATGGGGGTTCGTTTGCCATGGACCGTGACGGCGAAATTACCTTTCGGGCTGCGCCGTTCCGCGAGGAACTGCTGCGCCTTGAGTTGTTCGCCGATGCATCGGGCGTCCGCCCGGAGCGCCTGGAAATCGTGCCGCTGCAAGACACGGAAGAAAGCGTCTACAGCGCGTTGGTTACCGGAACCCGCGACTATGTCACCAAGAACGATTTCCCCGGCGTCGTCCTGGGTTTGTCCGGTGGTATTGACTCGGCGCTCATTCTCACGATCGCCTGCGATGCTCTCGGAGCCGATCGTGTGCGGGCAGTGATGATGCCGTTTCGCTATACCAGCGCGATGAGCCAGGAGGATGCGCAAACGCAGGCGCAAACGCTAGGTGTCCGTTACGACGTGTTACCGATCGAACCGATGTATGACGCAACCGTGCGGCAATTGCAGGAAGTATTCGAAGGTCGTAACGAAGACGCGACTGAGGAAAATATCCAGGCGCGCTGTCGTGGCATTCTTCTGATGGCGATTTCGAACAAGACCGGACGCATGCTGATTACCACCGGCAACAAGAGCGAAATGGCGGTCGGCTACGCCACACTGTACGGGGATATGGCCGGCGGCTTTTCGCCGATCAAGGATTGCAGCAAGACGCTCGTGTATCGCCTGGCCCGCTACCGGAATTCGCTCGGGCAGGTGATTCCGGATCGTGTCCTGACGCGCCCGCCGTCTGCGGAATTGAAGCCGAATCAGCGTGACAGTGACACGCTGCCGCCCTACGACGTGCTGGACCCGATCCTGGCCGCATTTATCGAGGAAGACCTGTCGGTCAACGACATCGCAGCGCTCGGCTTCGACCGGGCAGTCGTCATACGAGTACTGGAGCTGGTCAAGCGGAACGAATACAAACGCCGTCAGGCGCCGCCGGGGATTCGCATCAGCAGCCGCGCGTTCGGGCGAGACTGGCGTTACCCGATTACGTCGCGTTATACCTTTCCTGAGTGAGGCGAGGGGATTCGCCCGTGATACGGGCTCCTACAGCGGCCGATAAGACACCTGCATATGCTGTGAAAACCAACCCCTGTAGGAGCCCGTATCACGGGCGAATCCGTGTCCTCTCGATCAGATCCCCTGTAGGAGCCCGTATCACGGGCGAACTGCCTTCATACAGATGGCTGCCTCGACAAGACCACCTCAGGGATTCGCAGCAACCCGTTCGTCGGGGAAGTTACTTTCCAACACTTGCCGCGCATCCTCGGCCAGATCGTGCATGCCCAGTTGCCGGTAGGCTTCGATCATGATTTCAAGTGACTCCCGGCCACTGGTGGCCCCGTTGTACTCCTCGAGCGCGCCCTTGGCGCGGTTGAGTGCAGCGACGTAAGCGCCGCGTTCCAGATAGAAGCGTGCGACCGTGTTCTCATAAGCAGCCAGCCGGTTCTTCAAAAATACCATGCGTTGCCGGGCATCTTCCGCATACGGACTGGCCGGATACCGTTCGACCAGGCGCTTCAACAAGGAGAAAGACAATGCACCGTCACGCGGCGGACGAGTATCGACATCCTTGTTGAACCAGCGCTCAAGCATACCGGGATCGCGTTCGAAATACGCGAGCCCCTTTACGTACAGCGCGTAATCGACACGCGAATGCGTGGGATTCTCGCGTATGAACTGGTCGGCGGCGTCGATGGCCTGGTCCTGCCGCCCGCTCTTGTAATATGCATACATCAACTCGAGCTGAATCTGTTTGCTGAGATCGCTGAACGGAAAGCGTGCTTGCAAGATTTCGTAAATCTGGATTGCGCGCCGATAGTTCTGGTTTTGCATGGCCTTTTGCGCGGTCTCGTATGCCTTGGTAACGTCTTGCAGGGCACGATTTTCCTCTTCGTCATTGCCGGCACAGCCAGCGAGCATGCCGGACGCAATGATGGCGACAAGCGCGACCATGATCAGCCGTACCCGTGTGTGCCACCATTCTTTGATTGAAAGAGTTTGCTCGAAAGTTAATCGCATGACTTGTGTTCTTTGCTTATCCCTTTGCTGATCCTTGGAACAGCCTGACCCAACAACGGTGGCGGCTTCAGATGCGCCGGTCGCGGCCAAATGCGCGAGTATACCGTAAACTCCGTATCTGCCCGAAAGCCGGGACGTGCCAGGCAAGCGATCCGAGATGAGCGATAAAACCCACGAGTTAACGGTGCCCCCGCATCTTGCCGGCCAGCGTTTGGACCTCGCCCTGGCCCGGATGTTTCCGGAATTTTCCCGCACCCGCTTGAAAGACTGGATTTCGCAGGGATTGGTCACCGTCGATGGCCGGGACTTGCGCCCGCGGGACCTGGTCGCCGGCGGCGAGCAAGTGGTGCTACGAACGCAGTCCTCCGTCAGCGTAACCAGTGAGCCGGAGGCCATAGAGCTCGACATCGTGTACGAGGACAATGATCTGCTGGTTCTGAACAAGCCACCGGGACTCGTCGTGCATCCGGGAGCCGGCAATCTGCGCGGCACGCTGATGAACGGGCTCTTGCATCGCGTGCCGCTTTTGAAGACGCTGCCGCGTGCGGGCATCGTCCATCGCCTCGACAAAGACACGAGTGGCTTGTTGGTGGTCGGCAAAACGCTGGAGTCGCACACGCAACTTGTCCGGCAAATGTCGCAACGCGAGATTTCGCGCCATTACGTTGCCGTATGCAATGGTGTACTGACGGCCGGTGGCAAAGTCGATGCGCCGATTGCCCGCCACCCGGTCGATCGCTTGCGCATGAGCGTGCGCGACGGCGGCAAGCCCGCTATCACGCACTATCGTGTACTGGAACGCTTTGCAGCACATACATATATAAGTGTGCAACTGGAAAGCGGCCGCACCCACCAGATTCGTGTGCATCTGGCGCATGTGAAACACGCGTTGCTCGGCGATCCCGTCTACGGTGGACGACTGGCGATGCCCGCGCGCGCAGATGCCGCGCTGCAAGAGACGTTGCGTGGATTCCGGCGCCAGGCGTTGCACGCATCACGCCTTGCGTTCGTGCAACCGATAACCGGCGAACCGTTGGCCTTTGAAGCGCCGCTGCCGGAGGACCTCGCGCACTTGCTGGCGGTATTGCGTACGCATGCAAAGAGCGTCACGCTATGAACGTCGCCTGGCTGGAAGCCGACTGGCCGGCACCGCCGGGCGTCGTTGCAGGCACGACGTTGCGGCAGGGTGGATTCAGTCGCGGACCGTATGAGTCGCTGAATCTCGCCACACATGTCGGCGATGACCTGCAACTGGTCGCGCGGAATCACCACGTGTTTCGCAATACCTGCCAGTTGCCGTCGGAACCGCTCTGGCTCGCGCAGGTTCATGGAACAACCGTTCTGGATGCCGCATCCGCGCCGTCAGCGCCGGAAGGTGACGCCATGCAGACCGATTTGCCGGATGTCGTTTGTGCCGTGCTGACGGCCGATTGCCTGCCGGTCGTGTTCGCGAGCCGCTCGGGTCGCTCGGTCGCGGTAGCGCATGCCGGCTGGCGCGGACTGGCTGACGGCATCCTGGAGTCCACGGTGGCTGCCATGACCTGTGAGGCGCAAGATCTACAGGTATGGCTGGGGCCGGCGATTTCGCAATCGGCGTTTGAGGTCGGCGCCGAAGTACGGGAACGGTTTGTGACCCAGGATAGCGATGCCGCTATGCATTTTCGGCCGAACTCCCGTGGCCGCTGGCAAGCGGACCTTTACGGTCTGGCGCGACGGCGATTGCAGCACTGCGGCGTCACGGATCTGTACGGCGGCCGTCGCTGCACTTTCGGCGAGCCGCAGGCCTTCTTTTCCTATCGACGAGACGGGGCCTGCGGTCGCATGGCGACATTCGTGTTCCGGCGCCCCCACACCGCTTGAAATCAAGGCTTTCGACGCCATAACAGCCTGACGACGGTTCCGGCGTCCCCCTGTCGGGGGTCCTTTGGCGGAAATAAAGCGGACCGAAGGGAGCCATTCCGTCAAAGGACCCCCGACAGGGGGACGCCAGCGCGGCTCAAGTACGTGCCTTTGGTTCTAACCATTAACTGCGAGAATCCGCTATGCGCATGGACAAGCTGACCAGCAAATTCCAGTTGGCCCTGGCCGAGGCCCAGTCGCTGGCCGTGGGTCAGGACCATCAGTACATCGAGCCGGCACACGCCCTGGTGGCACTGCTCGATCAACAGGGCAGTGGCGTGCGTGGGCTGCTCACCAAGGCCGGGGTGAACGTCAATCTGCTGCGGTCCCAACTGGGTGAAGCGCTGGACCGGCTGCCGAGAGTTGAGGGCACCGGTGGCGATGTACACATCGGCAACGATCTCACGCGTTTGCTGAACCTCACCGACAAGCTCGCGCAAAAGCGCGGCGACCAGTTCATATCGAGTGAATTGTTCGTACTGGCCGCCATGGACGACAAGTCGCCGTTGCGCGCAGTCCTCGAGCAGGCCGGCACGGTGCGTGGGGCGCTTGAAAAAGCCATCGACGAATTGCGAGGCGGCCAGCAGGTGAACGATCCGAATGCCGAGGAGACCCGCCAGGCACTGGAGAAGTACACCATCGACCTGACCGAGCGTGCCGAACAGGGCAAGCTCGATCCGATCATCGGGCGCGACGAGGAAATTCGTCGCACGATCCAGATACTCCAGCGGCGCACGAAGAACAACCCGGTGCTGATCGGCGAACCGGGTGTCGGCAAGACGGCGATTGTCGAGGGGCTGGCCCAGCGCATCGTCAACAACGAAATTCCCGAAGGGCTGCGCGGCAAGCGCATCCTGTCGCTCGACATGGGCGCGCTGATCGCCGGCGCCAAGTTTCGCGGCGAGTTCGAGGAGCGCCTGAAAGCCGTACTCAGCGACCTGGCCAGGCAGGAAGGCCAGATCATCCTGTTCATCGATGAATTGCATACGATGGTCGGCGCCGGCAAGGCCGAAGGCTCCATGGACGCGGGCAACATGCTGAAGCCGGCGCTGGCACGCGGCGAGCTGCATTGCGTCGGTGCCACGACGCTCGACGAGTATCGCAAGTACCTGGAAAAGGATGCCGCACTTGAGCGCCGTTTCCAGAAAGTGCTGGTGAACGAACCCAATGTGGAAGACACCATAGCAATCCTGCGCGGGCTGAAGGAACGTTACGAGGTGCACCACGGCGTAGAGATAACAGATCCCGCCATCGTGGCTGCCGCGACCTTGTCACATCGCTATATCAGCGATCGGCAGTTACCGGACAAGGCGATCGACCTGATCGACGAGGCCGCGTCGCGCATCCGCATCGAGATCGATTCCAAGCCTGAATCGATGGACCGGCTCGATCGTCGCATCATCCAGCTCAAGATCGAACGCGAAGCATTGAAAAAGGAATCCGACGAGGCATCGAAAAAGCGGCTTGCCGATCTCGAAGAGCAATTGCAGGACCTCGAAAAGCAATACTCGGATCTGGACGAGGTCTGGAAGGCCGAGAAAGCGGCCATGCAGGGCACTACACACATCAAGGAAGAACTGGAACGTGCGCGTCTGGAGCTCGAGACGGCGCATCGCGCGGGCGATCTGGCGCGCATGTCGGAGTTGCAGTACGGACGAATTCCGGAACTTGAGAAGCAGCTCAATGCAGCGCTGCAAACGGAAAATCGTGAAACCACATTGCTGCGCAATAACGTCACGGAAGAGGAAGTCGCCGAGATCGTGTCGAAGTGGACGGGCATCCCGGTTTCCAAGATGCTCGAGGGTGAAAAGGAAAAGCTCCTGCACATGGAAGAGGCAATTCAGAAACGCGTTGTCGGGCAAAGCGAAGCGCTCACTGCGGTTGCCAATGCCATCCGCCGATCCCGAGCCGGCTTGTCCGATCCCAAGCGACCGATCGGCTCGTTCCTTTTTCTCGGCCCGACCGGTGTCGGCAAGACCGAATTGACGAAAGCGCTGGCGGAATTCCTGTTCGATACCGACGACGCGATGATCCGTATCGACATGTCCGAGTTTATGGAAAAGCACTCGGTCGCGCGTCTTATCGGCGCGCCGCCCGGCTATGTCGGCTACGAGGAAGGTGGTTACCTGACGGAGGCCGTGCGGCGGCGACCGTATTCGGTGATCCTGCTGGACGAAGTCGAGAAGGCGCACTCGGACGTGTTCAACGTATTGCTCCAGGTCCTCGATGACGGACGCCTGACCGACGGCCACGGCCGGACAGTCGATTTCCGCAATACTGTCATTGTTATGACCTCGAATCTCGGTTCGCAGATGATCCAGGAGCTGGCCGGCGAGCAGAACTACGAGCGTATGAAATCGGCGGTAATGGAGGTCGTATCGCAACATTTCCGGCCCGAGTTCATAAACCGGGTCGATGATGTGGTGGTGTTCCACCCGCTGGGCCGCGAGCATATCCGCCGCATCGTCGATATCCAGCTCGGCTACCTGCACAAGCGCCTGGCGGATCGCGACATGAAGATCACACTGACGGATGCGGCGCGAGATAAACTGGCTGAAGCCGGCTTCGATCCGGTCTACGGCGCACGCCCATTGAAGCGCGCTATACAGCAGCGTGTTGAGAATCCATTGGCACGGGAAATACTTGAGGGCCGTTTCAAGCCAGGCGACACGATCGAAGTTGCCGTCGAACGCGATGAGCTGGAGTTCCAGCTGGCAGCGTAATTTACGCCCGGCGGAGCCGCCGGGGCGTTATCATTGATAGATATAAATCCACGGAGACTTACGCATGCCGATCTACGAGTATGCCTGCAAGAAATGCCAGCACACGCTCGATGCCTTGCAAAAGATGAATGACGAGCCGTTGCTCGAATGTCCGGAGTGTGGAGAACCTGAGTTGCGCCGCCTGATCTCGGCGCCGCGTTTTCGCCTGAAAGGTGCGGGTTGGTACGAAACCGATTTCAAGAAAGACAATCAGCGCAACGTACACAAGAGTGACGACGACACACCGAAGAAAGACAAGGCCGACAGCAAGAGCGAGGTCAAAAGCGAGAGCCGGAGCGAGAACAAGAGCGAGAACAAGAGCGAGAGTACCTCCTCCGGATCGAATGAGAAGTCCGAAAAGAAAGAAAGCAACAAATCCAGCGATGCGTCCAAACCGGCAGCCGCAACAAAGAAAGACAACAAGGCCGACGCGGGCTGAAACATGCCGCGAGGATCCCTGGTGAAACGCCTCCGCGCCTATCTCATCGCCGGGCTACTGGTCTGGATCCCCATTGGCGTGACGGTGGTGTTTCTCGGCTTCGTGACGAGACAGCTGGACAAGAGCCTCTTGCTGTTGCCGTCGGAGTACCGACCGGAAGCCTGGCTGGGATTCGCTATTCCCGGCATCGGCATCGTCGTCACACTGCTGCTGCTACTGGTCACCGGGTTGCTGGCGGCCAACATTGTCGGCCGCGGCATGGTCGGTCGGTGGGAATCGGTACTCGAGCGCATCCCCTTCGTGCGCGCCGTCTACTCGGCCAGCAAGAAGTTCGCGGAATTGCTTTTTTCCGATTCCGGGCAGGCATTCAAGAAGGTACTGCTGATCGAGTATCCCCGCAAAGGCATCTACAGCATCGCGTTCCTGACCTCGAACGGGCCCGACGAAGCGAAACATGTGACCGGCGAGGATGTTGTGTGCGCGTTCGTGCCGACCACACCCATGCCCGCTTCCGGATTCCTGGTTCTGGTGCCGAGAAAGGATGTGGTCGAACTCGAAATGGATGTCGACCAGGCAATAAAGCTGATCGTTTCGGTCGGTGTCGTGGTACCCGAGTGGCGCCGCAAAGACCTGCGCGAGCTGTCGGGCAACACGTCCAGCAACACGTCGAGCAACATGTCGGGCAATTCGCCGGGCCCGGAACCAGGGCTCCGCAGCGCACAGGACTGAGGAATTCGCGTAAATCCGGGCACTGACCCGGCGACAGGCCAGGTGTCGTTGCCTTGCGGTGATTCTGGTCAGGCCGTAACATTCCGCCTCTTTTTAGATCCCCGGATTGCAACATGCGCAGCCACTATTGTGGACAGGTCGACGAGAGCCTTATTGGACAGCAAGTCGCTGTAGCCGGTTGGGTGCACCGCCGCCGCGATCACGGCGGCGTCATTTTCGTCGATCTTCGCGACCGCGAAGGACTTCTGCAGATCGTTTTCGATCCGGACCGCGCGGCCATTTTCGCGGACGCAGAACGTCTGCGTAGCGAATACGTGTTGGCCGTCAAGGGACGCGTACGGCAACGGCCGGAAGGCACGATCAACGCCAATATGGCCACCGGCCAGGTGGAGTTGCTGGCCGAGGAACTGACCGTCCTGAACCCGTCAGTTACCCCGCCATTTCATCATGACGAAATGGCCAACGAGGAGTTGCGCCTCAAGTATCGTTACCTCGACCTGCGCCGCGAATCGATGCTCGGCAACCTGCGCTTGCGCCATCGTGTCACGCAGGCCTTGCGCCGCTTTCTCGATAACAGCGGCTTCGTCGACGTTGAAACCCCGATGCTGACCCGTGCGACACCGGAAGGCGCGCGCGACTACATCGTTCCCAGCCGCACGCACCCGGGAAAATTTTTTGCATTGCCGCAATCGCCGCAGATCTTCAAGCAATTGCTGATGATGTCCGGCCTGGATCGCTACTACCAGATCGTGCGCTGCTTTCGCGATGAGGACCTGCGCGCCGATCGGCAACCGGAGTTCACGCAGCTCGACATTGAAATGAGCTTCGTTGACGAGACCGTCGTTATGGAAACGATGGAAGAACTGATTCGCACGCTGTTCAAGGGCGTGATGGATATCGATTTACCAAAACCGTTTCCGCGCATGCGTTACGGCGAGGCGATGCAACGCTTTGGCTCCGACAAACCGGACCTGCGCATTGCGCTGGAGCTGGTCGAGATTTCGGACTTGCTGGAGGCCGTCGAATTCAAGGTGTTTGCAGGCCCGGCGGCCGATGCCGAGGGACGTGTGGCAGCTCTCAGGCTGCCTGGCGGCGCCAGCCTGAGTCGCAAGGAGATTGACGACTACACGGCATTCGTCGGGCGCTATGGCGCCAAAGGGCTCGCGTACATCAAGGTGAACGATGCAGCGGCCGGACGCGACGGCCTGCAATCGCCCATTCTGAAGTTTCTGCCGGATGCCGCGGTTGAGGGCATCATGCAACGGACGGGTGCCGCGAGCGGCGACGTCATATTCTTCGGCGCCGACAAATCGAGGGTGGTTAACGATGCCCTGGGCGCATTGCGTATAAAGCTGGGCGAGGATCGTGGCCTGGTCGCAGACGGCTGGCAGCCGCTGTGGGTGGTTGAGTTTCCGATGTTCGAACGTGACCTTCAAACCAACCGCTGGAACTCGCTTCATCACCCGTTTACCGCGCCCAGCACGGACGATCCCGCGGAACTCAGGAAGTCGCCTGGCGATATCGCGTCGCGTGCGTACGATATGGTATTGAACGGTTCGGAGATTGGCGGCGGTTCGATCCGGATTCACGATCAGGCTATGCAATCGGCCGTTTTCGATCTCCTTGAAATCAGCAAGGACGAAGCGCAGGAAAAATTCGGTTTTCTGTTGCGAGCACTGGAATTCGGTTGCCCCCCGCATGGCGGAATTGCTTTTGGCCTGGACCGACTTGTCATGCTGATGGCGGGGGCGGACAGCATTCGGGATGTTATTGCGTTTCCCAAAACGCAGTCCGCGAGTTGCCCGCTGACCAATGCACCGGGCGAGGTTTCGGCGGAGCAACTGCGCGAGGCCGGTATACGCGTACGCGCGCCGGCATAGCATCGGGGGGCGGTCAAGCCTTGCCTGAAGCCCGCCGACCGCTGTCCGTTCTCGTGGTCGTTTATTCGTCGACGGGCGATGTACTCCTGCTGAAGCGCTCACTGCCGTTTGAATTCTGGCAGTCGATCACCGGCAGCCTGCACTACGGAGAGACTCACTTTGATGCGGCTGTTCGCGAGTTGCATGAAGAAACGGGGCTGGGACCGGATGACTGCGAATTGACGTTCAGCGGCAACGAGCGCGTGTTCACCATCGATTCGCGCTGGCGCGATCGCTACGCACCCGACGTGGTTGAGAACCTCGAGTATGAATGGCGCTGCCGGCTGGACCGACCGTGCGCAGTAACGCTACATCGACAGGAACACTCGGAATACGTTTGGCTGCCCATTGCCCAAGCCATCGAGTCTGTCTGGTCGTGGACCAACCGTGATGCACTGGTCGCGCTGCGGGACAGCCTGTGACAGCAGAGGCGGTCATCTTCATTCCGGGTATCTGGATGCCGGCCGCGGAAATGTTGTTCCTCAGGCGACAACTGGAAAGGAAGCACGAACTTGCAGGGTTCTGTTTCGGCTATCGTTCGGTCCGCGATACCTTGCAGGACAATGCGACACGGCTTGCGGAATGCATTTCCGCAACCAAAGCTGAAACAGTTCACCTCGTGGGTCACAGCCTTGGCGGCGTGCTTGCATTACACACGCTGTCAGTACACGACCGTTTGCCGGTCGGCCGAGTGGTGTGCCTGGGATCGCCGCTGTGCGGCTCGCGCGTGGCACTGGCGTTGACCGGGCAAGCGTGGGGTCGCCGGATTCTTGGAAATACGCTGCCGAGCTGCGTCGTTGAGCGCAGCGCGAGGGATTGGGCCGCGGCTGTGACGTCAGCGCGCGAGGTCGGGGTGATCGCGGGAACGAGCGCGGTCGGTTTCGGGCGCCTGATCGCAAAGCTGGATGAAGCAAGCGACGGCACGGTGACGGTAGCCGAAACGCGGCTGCCCGGGATCAAGGATCACGTGTTGATGCCAGTGACGCATACGGCGATGGTGTTTTCCGCTGCGGTTGCGGCTCAGATCGCGCGGTTTGCGCAACGCGGACAATTCGACCACGCTGCCGACATCCCGGAGAAACCGAGCAGAACCTTGTAGGAGCCCGTATCACGGGCGAACGCGCAATTTGGCCAAGAACATGTAGGAGCCCGTATCACGGGCGATCATCGCTGTTTCGTGCTTAAGCGGCAATCGCCCGTGATACGGGCTCCTACAAGGTGTTTTTCAGGCGGTATAACAACTCCAGGGCTTCGCGCGGCGTTAGGTCATCCGGATCGATGTCCTGAATGGCCTCGCGCAACCGGTCCGGTCGCTCCGTCAAAGGCGCCGCAAGCGCTAACTGTCCCTGGGGCCCGGCGTCAAAAACCGTGCGCATGGATTCCAGCATCGCCAGGTAGTCGCGAGCTCTGCGAATGACCGCCGGCGGTACGCCAGCCAGCGCCGCCACCTGCAGGCCGTAACTCTGGTTGGCAGGACCGGGTTTGACGGCGTGCAGGAAAACCAGTCGACCTTTGTGTTCCGTCGCATCCAGATGCACGTTGCTGCATTCGGCCAGCTCGCTGGCCAGTGCGGTCAATTCGAAATAATGCGTGGCGAACAGGGTGAACGCGCGCTGCTTCTCTGCCATGTGGTGAGCGACGGCCCAGGCGAGGGACAGTCCGTCAAAGGTACTGGTGCCACGCCCGATTTCGTCAATCAGCACCAGGCTCATCGCTGTCGCGTTGTGCAAAATCGACGCCGTTTCCGTCATCTCGACCATGAATGTCGAACGCCCGCCGGCGAGATCGTCGGCGGCACCGATACGCGTAAAAATGCGATCGATCGGGCCGATTCGCGCCCGCTCGGCCGGTACCCAGGCGCCAATGTGCGCCAGTATGACGATGAGCGCAGTCTGTCGCATGTAGGTGGACTTGCCGCCCATGTTGGGCCCCGTGATGACCAGTAAGCGGGTGTCGTCGGAAAATGCCAGGTCGTTCGGCACGAACGGCTCTTCGATGACCTGCTCGACGACCAGGTGGCGTCCCGCTGTAATCTCAATGCACGGCCTTGTTACCAACTCCGGACAACTGAGCCTGAGGGTGACGGCGCGCTCCGCGAAGCACGCGAGAACATCGAGTTCAGCGATCGCCGCGGCACAGCGTTGCAGGGACGGCAGGACTTCGATCAGCCGGTCCAGAAGTTCCTCGTAGAGATGTTTTTCACGCGATAGCGCCCGCTCGTTGGCACTCAGCACCTTGTCCTCAAACGCCTTGAGTTCCGGCGTGATGTAACGTTCTGCGCCCTTCAGCGTCTGTCGCCGGGTGTAATCCGGTGCTGCCTTGTGTGCCTGGCCTTTGCTGATCTCGATGTAATAGCCGTGCACGCGGTTGTAGCCCAGCTTCAACGTCGGGATGCCGGTGCGGGAGCGCTCGCGAGACTCGAGATCGAGAAGGAACTGGTCTGCATTGGCAGCCAGTGCGCGCAGTTCGTCCAACTCGTCGTCGAATCCGCCGGCGATGACGCCGCCGTCGCGTATCAGCATCGGCGGATTGTCGACCAGCGCTTTGGCCAGCAGGTCACGCTCGCGTGAATGCGGTTCCATTCGCTGCCCGAGCCCCTGCAACAGCGGGGCGTCGACGCCGAAAACGGCCTGGCGAAGATCCGGCAGTCTTGCAAGTGCGTTCTGCAATTGCCGCAAGTCCCTCGGCCGTGCCGAGCGCAAGGCGACGCGCGACAATATGCGTTCGATGTCGCCAACGCCTTGCAACGATTCCTGTAGTGTCGCCGTGAGACGGGAGTCGATCAGCGTACCCACCGCCTGGTAGCGCGTGCGCAACGTCTCCGTGTCGCGCAAGGGTCGCTGGATCCAGCGGCGCAACAGGCGGCTGCCCATCGGACTGCGGCAACGGTCGAGAACGCCAGCCAGCGTGCGCTCCCGCTGGCCGGCGAGACTGTTTTCGAGTTCAAGGTTGCGGCGGGTTGCGGCGTCCATTATTACCGCATCGCCGGTACGCTCGACCGCAATGGCCTGAATGTGTGGCAACGCGGCTTTTTGTGTATCGCTGACGTATTGCAGCAACGCGCCGGCAGCAGCGATGCCCAGCGGCATCGCGTCGCAGTCGAAGCCGGCCAGATCGCGTGTGCCGAATTGCGCACAGAGCAGCCGCGTCGCGCTGTCGCGGTCGAAATGCCAGGGCGGGCGCCCGGTGGTGCGTACCCTGTCGCGCAGGAAGGCGGGTCGCGGGCGTTCCTCGTCGACAACGATCTCGGCCGGCTGCAAGCGCCCGAGTTCGCCGGCCAGTTCATCCTCGTTGTCGACCTCGGTCATGCGGAAACGACCGGCCGAAAGGTCGAGCCATGCCAGGCCGATGCGCTTGTCGCCGCCGCAGATCGCGGCGACGAGATTGTCCCGGGCCTCGTTCAACAAGGCTTCGTCGGTCAGTGTTCCGGGCGTGACGATGCGCGTTACGCGTCGCTCGACCGGACCCTTGCTGGTTTCCGGGTCGCCGATCTGCTCGCAAATTGCCACCGACTCGCCCTTCTGCACCAGCTTTGCGAGGTAGGGTTCCGCGGCATGAAAGGGCACACCGGCCATGGGAATACTGTCACCAGCGGATTTGCCCCGGGAGGTGAGTGTGATATCCAGTAACGACGCGGCCCGCCGGGCGTCATCGAAAAACAGCTCATAGAAATCGCCCATGCGATAGAAAAGCAGCATGTCGGGGTAGTCGCTCTTGATGCGCAGGAATTGCTGCATCATCGGCGTATGCACAGGCGTGACGTTGGCACTCATAAGTCAATGGCACTTAGTTAACGCGGATCGCCCGCCGTGCGGGCTCCTACAGCCCGCGAATGATCCGGACAGCGGGCTGTAGGAGCCCGTCCCACGGGCGATTTACCTAAACTTAAGTGCCATTGACTCATAAGTCGAATGGCACTGGCGGTAAAAGCGGCTCATGCTAGCCTTTAGCGCCAATCAAGTCGACGCAACCATGCGTTCACCCATGCGTTCACCCAGGCATTCATTCAGGCAACCATGAAAGTACTGCACGTCGAGACCGGGCGACACTTCTACGGCGGACCACAGCAGGTTATCTACCTGCTGCGCGGGCTGCAGGAATCCGGCGTGCAGACGGTGCTGGCGTGCGTGGCGGGCAGCGACATTGACAAGGCAGCGCGGGGACTCGATATCAAGGTCTACAATCTTCCGAGTGCCGGCGATCTGGACATTACCCTGATCTGGTGGCTGCGCCAGATACTGCGTTGGGAAACGCCGGATCTCATGCACTGCCACAGTCGTCGCGGGGCCGATTTGCTGGGCGGTATTGCGGCTCGACTAGGCCGCGTCCCGGCGGTTGTGTCGCGACGGGTCGATCACCCCGAGCCGGGGTTTGTGGCCGGTATTCGCTATCACCCGTTCTGCCGGATTATTGCCATCTCGGAGAACGTGGCGGCGAGCCTTGAGGAAAGCGGTGTCGACGCCGATCGCATGACAGTTATTCGCAGCGCGGTTGATTTCCAGCGCTTCCAGCACGAGCCGGACCGGGCGCGATTGCGGCAGAAATTTGCCGTACCTGATTCTGACTATGTTGTGGCCAGTATCGGCCAGCTCATCCCGCGCAAGGGACACCGCTATTTACTGGAAGCGATGGGCGAACTGCGCCATACGCTGCCGCAACTCCGGTTGATCGTTTTTGGTGAGGGGGCGCTGGAAGCTGAGCTGCAGGAGCAGGCGCGACGCCTGGAACTGCTGGACAAGGTTCAGTTCGCCGGATTTCATGACGATCTGGACGATTACCTGGGTGGATTCGACCTGGTGGTGCACCCGGCGTTGCGTGAAGGACTGGGTGTGTCAATGCTGAAGGCTGCGGCGGCGGGAGTGCCAGTGGTAGCATTCGACGTGGCCGGTGCGCGTGAGGCAGTTGTTGACGGCGTTACCGGCCTGCTGGTTACGCCAAAAGACAGTGCGGCGCTCGGGCAATCCATCGCGCGGCTGCTCGGCGATGACGCGCTGCGCCGATCGCTCGGTTCGGCGGCCCGACAGCGCATGCGCGAGGAGTTCTCGATCGAAACGATGGTAACCCGGCATGCGCAACTATATGACGCAATCCTCAATAACACCGCATGAGACTATCGCGACGCAGAGCGTTGCGCTGGTGACCGAGCTCCTGGTGTCCGGCAAGTCGGTGGCGACCGCAGAGTCCTGTACCGGTGGCTGGATTGCCAAGGCGCTGACCGACGTGCCCGGCAGTTCTGCCGTGTTTGGCTGCGGGATTGTGAGCTACAGCAACGCGGCGAAGGCCTCGATTCTGGGGGTGACTGCGGACACCCTGCGGCAGGAAGGTGCCGTTAGTGAGGCAGTCGTGCGAGAGATGGTTGGCGGTGTGCTGAAACTCAGCGGCGCGGACCTGGCCGTGGCCGTCAGCGGCATTGCCGGCCCGGACGGAGGTTCGGCCGCCAAGCCGGTCGGGACCGTCTGGTTTGCCTTCGGCGCGCTGCAACAGGGGCGACCGGTCGTCGACGCTGCGCTGCATCGTCTGGCCGGCGACCGTACCGCCATTCGCGCCCAGAGCGTGGTCATTGCGTTGCGAGGCTTGCTGGGCAGGCTGGCGGGCCTGTGAGTGAGCGGCGCCTGTTCTTTGCGTTGTGGCCGACGGACCGCCAGCGGGAATTGTTGCGCGATACGTTGCGCCCGGTCCTGACCTCGGTCGAAGGGGATACTGTCGACCGGCGCAACTGGCACGTGACGCTGGTATTCATCGGTGCATTTCCGGAAGAGCAGGTCCCCTTCCTGCAAGCCGCTGCGAGCGAGATCGAAGAGTCTTTCATCCGCCTGCGTTTCGATCGGCTCACTTTCTGGCAACGCCCGAGGATTGCCTGCCTGCAACCCCTGACAGTTCCGCCGCCGCTCGCACAGCTGGTTCGTTCATTGCAGCAATTGTTGCCGCCATTCGATATCCAGCCGGAAGACCGCGTCTACCGTCCACACATCACCGTCGCACGACGAGCGCGTGCATTCGATGACGTCATTCTGGGCCGTCCGGTTGACCTCGAATGGCAAGGCTTCGACCTGATCGAATCCGTTTCCGGACCGTCGGGTGTCAGCTACCGGCCATTGAAACAATAGCTTACAGAGTGTTTCGAAATATTCTGTTGAATTCGGTTCGCAACTGCCAGGGAAGCTCTGCACAAGCCCAATCGCGCAACTGTAGGAGCCCGTATCACGGGCGATTAACGCCTGATCGCCCGTGATACGGGCTCCTACAGCAAATGCCTTACTGCTTGTGCAGAGATTCCTTAGGTGCAATTCTTGTTATACCGCCCCGATTCACCGCTAAATCGTGGCTGTCTGCAGCAAGGATTTGTGAAATAATCGCTCATTCGTTTTTTCCCTCCGGACGGCACTGAAACCATGGATGACAATCGCAAAAAAGCGCTCGCTGCGGCACTCGGGCAGATCGAAAAGCAATTCGGCAAGGGTTCCGTCATGCGCCTGGGCGACGGTGGTCCTGCCAAAGACATCGAAGTGGTTTCCACCGGTTCCATCGGCCTGGACGTCGCGCTCGGCATCGGCGGTTTGCCGCGCGGCAGGGTGGTCGAAATTTACGGTCCGGAATCGTCCGGCAAAACGACATTGACGTTGCAGGTGATCGCGGAAGCGCAAAAGCTCGGCGGCACCGCGGCATTTGTCGACGCCGAACATGCGCTCGACCCGAATTACGCGGAGAAACTTGGCGTAAACGTCGATGATCTGCTGGTGTCGCAGCCGGATACCGGCGAGCAGGCGCTGGAGATCACCGACATGCTGGTGCGCTCCGGTGCCATCGATGTGATCGTGATCGATTCCGTTGCTGCACTGACGCCCAAAGCCGAGATCGAGGGCGAGATGGGCGATTCGCACATGGGTCTGCAGGCGCGACTGATGTCGCAGGCGCTGCGCAAGCTGACCGGCAACATCAAGCGCTCGAATGCGATGGTGATTTTTATCAACCAGATTCGCATGAAGATCGGCGTCATGTTCGGCAGCCCCGAAACCACGACGGGTGGCAACGCCCTGAAGTTTTACGCCTCGGTGCGGCTCGATATTCGTCGCATCGGCGCAATCAAGAAAGGCGATGAGGTGATTGGTAACCAGACGCGCGTAAAAGTCGTCAAGAACAAGGTATCGCCGCCATTCAAACAGGCGGAGTTCGAAATTCTCTACGGCGGCGGCATTTCCAGGGAGGGAGAGATCATCGACCACGGCGTCGAACAGGGCATCATTGACAAGGCCGGCTCCTGGTACAGCTACAAAAACGATCGCATCGGTCAAGGCAAGGAGAATGCCAGGGATTATCTGCAGGCCAATCCCGAGATCCGCGCCGAGATCGAACGACAAATCCGCGCGAAGCTGTTGCCCGGTACGGTCAAGGTCGCCGACAAACCTGAAACCGCTGCACCGGTAACAAAGGTCGCAAAAGAAGCCTGAGCCGTTGGAGCGCGCCTGCGCGCGAATGG
Organism: Woeseia sp.; assembly: GCA_040879925.1. Classification (GTDB taxonomy): domain Bacteria; phylum Pseudomonadota; class Gammaproteobacteria; order Steroidobacterales; family Woeseiaceae; genus IDS-8. Next base: position 62,560 of record JBBDJJ010000046.1, read on the forward strand.
GACGACGTATAAATCGCACCTGTAGGAGCCCGTATCACGGGCGATTATCTGCTGTGCACGCTTCATCGCCGCATCGCCCGTGATACGGGCTCCTACAGGGCACTTATCTGCATGACCTGCGACGCCGATGACCGTTTCAGCAACCCCGTCGAAGCCCGCAAGAAAGCAATGGACTACCTCGCGCGCCGCGACTACGGTCACACCGAGTTGCAAATGAAGCTGCAGCGTGCCGGTTTCGAAGCCGACACGGCAAAACCGGTCGTAGATCAGCTCGCACGCGAAGGACTGCAGAACGACAAGCGCTTCGTCGAAAGTTTCATGCGCTCACGCGTCAGCCAGGGCAAAGGACCCGTCCGCATCCGCCTGGAGCTGCGGCAGCACGGAATCGATGAGGCCCTGGTCGACGAGAGCCTCGATGCGAGCCTCGATGTGAGCGAGGAGAACTGGTCTGACCTTGCCGCTGCCGTTCGGGCAAGAAAATTCGGCAAGGAGCTACCCCGGGACTTTCGCGAGAAAGCGCGACAGATGCGCTTTCTGCAGTATCGAGGCTTCGAGTCCGCGCACATTCAGCGCGCGGTCGGTGGTACCGACGAAGAATAGCTCGCGAAATCAGGACAATAGCAGTTATCTCACTTACACTAGTCCGGATTGTATTCATTCCGGCAGACCCAGTAACCACTCTATGTCCTTCATGACCAGCAATGAGTTGCGGCAGGCGTTTCTTGGCTTTTTTGAGGAGCGTGGCCACGAAGTTGTTGCGAGTTCGCCGCTCGTGCCCGGCAACGACCCGACCCTGCTGTTTACCAATGCGGGCATGGTGCAGTTCAAGGACGTTTTCCTTGGCAAGGATAAGCGGAGTTACCAGCGGGCGGTAACGTCGCAACGCTGCGTGCGTGCCGGCGGAAAGCACAATGACCTCGAGAATGTCGGCTACACCGCGCGGCATCACACGTTTTTCGAGATGCTCGGCAACTTCAGTTTTGGCGATTACTTCAAGGAAGAAGCAATCAAGCTGGCCTGGGCGTTCCTTACCGGGGTACTCGGCTTACCGGCCGAGCGACTGTGGGTGACGGTCTTTGAGGACGACGACGAGGCCGCGGATATCTGGCTCAAGACAATGCAAATCGATCCGACGCGTTTTTCGCGCATGGGCGCCAAAGACAACTTCTGGGCGATGGGCGATACGGGCCCCTGCGGTCCCTGCAGCGAAATTTTTTACGATCACGGCGCGCACGTGGCCGGTGGACCGCCGGGGTCCCCGGATGAAGACGGCGACCGCTATGTCGAAATCTGGAACCTGGTGTTCATGCAGTTCGACCGGGCCGCAAACGGCGACATGATCCCGCTACCAAAGCCATCCGTGGACACCGGCATGGGGCTTGAGCGTGTGGCCGCTGTCATGCAGGGCGTACACAGCAACTACGATATCGACCTGTTTGCCAGGCTGATCGATTCGGCCGCACGCACGCTGGGTGTGGCGAACGACGGATCGAGTTCGCTGAACGTGATTGCCGATCATATTCGCGCTTGTGCGTTTCTTATTGTTGACGGCGTGTTGCCGGGCAATGAAGGTCGCGGATACGTCCTGCGACGCATCATTCGTCGTGCGATCCGGCATGGCAAGCAGCTGGGTGTGGATACGAGCTTCTTCCATAAGCTGGTAGATCCACTATGTACTGAAATGGGCGCTGCGTATCCGGAGCTGGTGAAAGCCAAAGCACACGTCATCAAGGTGCTTGCGCAGGAAGAAACGCGATTTGCCGAAACGCTCGATCAGGGTATGGATATTCTCGAAACGGCAATCTCGAAAATGTCGGGCAAAGTGTTGTCCGGCGACGTCGTTTTCAAGCTTTACGATACCTACGGTTTTCCCGTGGACCTGACGGCCGACATAGCGCGCGAGCGTGGCCTTGAGGTTGATCAGGAAGGGTTCGAACGCGACATGGCGGAACAGCGTAAGCGTGCACGAGCTGCCAGCCGTTTCGGCGAAGACAATCGCGAGGCAATCGACACGGACGCAAGCAGTGAGTTCAGCGGCTATGAACGCGTTGAAGAAGATTCTGTCGTCGCCGGTATGTTTCGCGATGGCAATGCAGTGGACGTGCTCAAGGAAGGCGAGCAGGGATCCATTATCCTGGCGTCGACACCGTTCTACGCCGAGAGCGGCGGACAGGTCGGCGACACCGGCGTGTTGCAGTCGGACAAGGCGGTCTTTGCTGTCAATGACACGCGCAAGTCCGGCAAAGCTATTCTGCATACAGGCGCAGTGCAATCGGGTTCATTGCGCGTTGGTGACCGGGTCTCGGCACGCGTCGATAGCGAACGGCGCGGCCGCATCGTACTCAATCATTCCGCGACCCATTTGCTGCACGGGGCATTGCGGCAGGTACTCGGAACGCATGTCGCCCAGAAGGGATCCCTGGTGGCACCCGATCGGCTGCGCTTCGATTTTTCCCATTACGAGGCTGTGACGCCAGAACAGCTGCAGGAAATAGAGAGCCTGGTAAACGAACAGATACGTCGCAATTCATCGGCTGACATTCGGCACATGTCCTACGACGATGCGGTGGCGTCTGGCGCTATTGCGCTGTTTGGTGAGAAGTATGACGACGTAGTGCGCGTGTTGAGCTTGGGAGATTTTTCGACGGAGCTTTGCGGTGGTACGCATGTGCAGAGCTCGGGCGAAATCGGCGTCTTCAAGATCACAGCGGAAGGCGGCGTAGCATCCGGTATTCGACGCATCGAGGCGGTTACGGGCAAAGGCGCGCTGGAGTGGATTGACGACAATTTGCGCGCCTTTGACGCGGTAGCCGCGTTGCTGCGCAGCCAGCGTAGCCAGACGGCGACGAAAGTCGAACAATTGCTGCGACGAAACAAGGAGCTGGAGAAGGAGCTCGCCACTGCCAGGCAGCAGTGGTTGAGCGGTCCGTCCGGCGGTGCCAGCGAAGATATTGCCGAGGTGGGGGGTATCAAAGTTCTCGCGGCCCGCATGGACGGCGCGGACGCCAAGGCCTTGCGTGCGGCCGTCGACCGGTTCAAAGACAAACTGCAGAATGCCGTGGTGGTACTCGGCGCTGTGGAGGGCGACAAGGTCCGGCTTGCCGCAGGCGTCACCAAAAATAACACCGACCGCATTCGCGCCGGCGACGTAATACGGTCGGTCGCGGAGCAGGTCGGAGGCAAGGGCGGCGGCCGACCGGACTTCGCCGAAGCGGGCGGCAACGACCCGGCGGCACTCGATGCTGCCCTTAAGTCAGTACCGGCCTGGGTTGCCGAGCGTCTTGCCTGACCCATGTGCGCTGCGCCGCAGGGCCCGGATCGCGCATCCGTCGACGAAATCGTCTACCATTACAGAACCTTACGGACACGATCAGGCGTAGTACCCAGGGGTCAATTCCAATAAGGAACAATTCCAATAAGGCAGGAGTGGGAAGTCATGCTGATCCTTACGCGACGCGCCGGCGAGACAGTGATGATCGGGAGCGAAATATCGATCACTGTTCTGGGCGTAAAAGGGAATCAGGTTCGCATCGGAATTAATGCCCCGAAGGACGTGGCCGTTCATCGGGAAGAGATTTACGAACGGATTCAGAGCGAGAAGAGCGGGGCAGGCGTTGCAAAGGGTGGCCAGACCGAGGGCTGAGCCCCAACTGGCGGCTTTACGTGACGTTTGCCAATCAGTAACATGGCCGCCCCGCAACCCGGCCCAGGCTTGCGAACAGCGAAATACGGGAGAGATGGCTGAGTGGTCGAAAGCGGCGGTTTGCTAAACCGTTGTACAGTGTAAAGCTGTACCGAGGGTTCGACAAATCGGCAGGACAGCCGATTTGGACGCACGCAGTGCGCCCGCAGGGCGAGGGCCAGGATGGCCCGAGTCTATCCCTCTCTCGGCCATACGGATCAGGAAAAGTTTTGCAGGAGAGATGGCTGAGTGGTCGAAAGCGGCGGTTTGCTAAACCGTTGTACAGTGTAAAGCTGTACCGAGGGTTCGACAAATCGGCAGGACAGCCGATTTGGACGCACGCAGTGCGCCCGCAGGGCGAGGGCCAGGATGGCCCGAGTCTATCCCTCTCTCGGCCATACGGATCAGGAAAAGTTTTGCAGGAGAGATGGCTGAGTGGTCGAAAGCGGCGGTTTGCTAAACCGTTGTACAGTGTA
>JBBDJJ010000047.1:0-27038 GCA_040879925.1 Woeseia sp.
ACAGGCGCTGCTATTCGGCAACCACTGTGTCTTCGTTTGACGTGGTTCAAGTCCTGCCGGGCCCACCACTTCTTATTTTGCTGATGAGTGCCGGCACGTCGGACGGCGGCACGGGTTGGCTCAGGTAGTACCCCTGCATCTCGTCGCATTGCAGCTCGGCGAGCAGTTCTGCCTGCTCGGCCGTCTCGACACCCTCCGCTACAACCTTGAGGCCCAGTGAGTGTGCCAGCGATATTGTCGATCTGACGATCGTCAGACTGTTCTGGTCCTGTGTCATGCCAAAAACGAAACTTCGATCGATTTTCAGCGTGTGTATCGGCAATCGGGAAATATAAGCGAGCGACGAGTATCCGGTACCAAAATCGTCGACGGCAATCTGCACGCCGAGTCCATGCAGAGTTTGCAGCTTCGGTAGGATTGAGTCGACATTTTCCATCAGCACGCTTTCGGTCAGCTCCAGCTCAAGCGCGCACCCTGCGCCTGCTGTCTGCTCGTGAGCGTGCATGATCGACGCGACAAAATCGTCTTCGCGTAACTGCATCGGGGAAACGTTGATCGCAACACGCGGAACGGATACCTGCTGCTGTTTCCATTGAAAGCAGTCTTCGACAACCTTGGTCAGCGCTCGCCTTCCGGCAATGAGTATGAGTCCGGTTTGTTCCATGATCGGAATGAATTTCCCGGGCTGCACCATATCGCCCGACTCCCGGTCCCGCCACCGCATCAAGGCCTCGAAGCCCGTTAACTCACCGGTACGCAAGCTCGTCTTCGGCTGGTACCACATCAGGATCTCATCCTGCTCGAGGGCGAGACGCAAGCGGTTCTCGAGACGCATCGAGTCGGCAACCCGCTCATTCATTTCCGGGCTGTAAAACTGGAAGGGAATATTCTGTTTCTCGGCATTGCGCTGTGCTGCCTCCGCATTGCTCAATAGTCCATACGGGTCGACGCCGTCGGCGGGAAACACCGCCACACCCGAGGTTGCCGATACCCTAAGCTCTTCCCCCTTCAATACAAACGGCCGGCCAAACACCTGTTCGTTCAGGTCATCCAGTGCATGTGCTGTGCGCGCGGCCTGCCATTCACCGGAGATAGCCACTGCAAAAGAATCCGGTCCGACCCTTGCGATAGTGTCCTGCTCGCCGGTCGCGATGCTTATTCGTTTGGCAATAGCAGAAATGAGTTTGTCCGCATCATCGCGACCATAGGTCTCGTTAATCATGCGGAAACGATCGATGTCCAGAAGTTGCAGCACTACTTTCTGGCCGTCTCTTTCGGCTGCCCCCAGCTGGCGTTTGAATGCGTCGAAAAACAGATTTCTATTCGGCAAGCCTGTCAATGTATCGTAGTACGCAAGGTAGTCGACCTTCTCCTCTTTGGCGATAAAGGCGAGCGCGAACGATATGTCGCCCGCCAATTCCTTCAACAGCTTCAGCTCCTCTTCATCGAAGAAGTTACGATCCGGCGCATATAACACCAGCACGCCGAAAAGGTTCTGCTCAACCAGTAGAGGCAGGGAGATGACCGACTTGGACCCCAGTCGTATGGCCATGCGGCGAATTGACGACAGGTGTACGGACTCCGTGATGTCGTTGTCGTATACAGCTCGTTTGGATTGCAAGGAAAAACGCGCCGGTCCGTCAGGCATGAGATCGACTACTTTGCCGTTTTCCTTCTCCGAGTCGTCGAGACTGATCGACAAACCGGATTGCGCCAGCAGTCGCATTTGACCTGTCGCCTGATCGAAGCGGCCTATCCAGGCGATCTTGAAATTTCCCGCAATAACTGCAATTCGGCAGGCCTCGGTCAGGAGTTCCCTGCGCTTGCGGATCCGCACGATCGCTGAATTGATGCCGCTCAGAACAGCGTGAATACGGCTAAGCCGCGCAATCTTCTGCTCTTGAAGCCGACGCGAGGTGATGTCGTGAAAGATAACCTGCATTCTTCCAGCTTCGAGCATTTTAACGCTTACCTCAGCAGGAAATGTGCTTCCGTCCTTGCGTTTCACCATACGTTCGTAGCGCAGATCCTGTCCGGACGACAGCTTGGCCAGTCGCCGGGTGGTCATATCGGTTTCTTCTTCCAGATAGGTTTCCGAGCCGTTCATACTCAACAGCTCCTCCCTGCTGTAACCCAGCAACTCGCAGCAGCGAGTGTTGACCAGCACAAACTTTCCGTCAGCATCGCAAATGAATATGCCATCAGCCGCTTGTTCAATCAGTTCCTGGTACTGCGACTGACTTTGCCGGAACTTTTCTTCGGCCTTTTTTCGGTCAGTATAGTCATGCGTGATGCCGAGGACCTCCCGAACCTCACCGCTGCTGTCGAGCAAGGGCACGCAGGTAATTCGTAGAGCACGTTGCCTGTCGCCCGGCAACATCAACTCGGTATCGACTTTGCAGATGCGCTTGCTGGAAATCGCCTTTTTCAGCGTCGGCAAATAGGCCTCATGGACATCGGGCGGAAAAATGTCTTCGTCACGACGCCCGATAAAATCCGCAGCCCGCATTCCGGTAACTGCGCGAGTTGCATTGTTGATGAAGCGGATTCTGAGTTGACGATCATAGATCACAACGACGTCGGGAATATTTGCAAGTGCTCGCCGAAATCTTTCCTGCGACTCATGCAGTGCCCGATCGTTTCGTTTACGGGACGTTATGTCGCGGCAAATGCAATAGAGGTATTTTTCCCCATCCAGCTCGGCCGGCGAATAGCTGATCGCGGTATCGATAATGTCGCCCTGCTTGCGGCGAAACTCCGTCTCCAGTTGGCCGCTCGTCGTCGGTAATTCCGGCCATGCTTCGAAGAACAGCTCACGGGTATTGTATTTTGCGTCCCAGTCCCAGGGCCGCAGCTGCATCATTTCTACATGTGAATAACCGAGCATATTGGCGAAGCTGGTATTGGCCTCGACGATGTTTCGTTCGGCGTCGAAGATTAGAATGCCATCGCGCGCCTGTTCAAAAAGGACACGACGTCGCATTGCTTCGTTAGCGATGACTTGAATCGCATCGCGCTGCGTTGCGTCGGCTCGATTAAGGGCTGTTGCCGTAACCCAGATCATCAACACGAACGTGGTAACGCTGGCGACAACAAGGAGCATCAAGCCAAGCTCGAGGCCGTACACGCCGGCCTGCTCACCTTGCAACGCGAACCAGCCGATCAGGACCGGCACGGCAATCGCCAAGGGCAGCAGTCGGCGCGCAATCGTGCTGCCGGTACCCTCGGACGCGAGGATTCCGAGTGGACTCCTATCGGCTTGTGCACCGAGAATGCCGATGGATGCGACTGCGAACAGGACGGCCGTGTGCAGTGCCATCGTCGAGGTCGGCCAGGCCGGATGCAATGCAGGAGTGCCGTAAACGTAACCGATGATCGTTGTCAGTGAAACGGTGCCGACCACAAGTGCCAGCAACAGGGAAATCCGGTTGTCGCCAGCCTTGCCGGGCGCCAGGCAAAGGAAGGCCGTACCAAGCAGGACGAACGCAACTGCCGTTGCCGGCGACATACGGCCATTAGCGAGGTAGTCGGCGTCCGTTGCCGGTTGCCTCAACAGCAGCTCGTCGATGCCCAGTTGGACGTCAAACGCGAACTGCACCCCGGTCAGGAGACCGACAACAAGCACCGAGACGGCTGCGACAAGACCGGCCAGCCGCGTGGTCGACCCTGGCACGCTGGCGCCCAGGTTCCACAGGGCCATGCCACTGAGAACAAAGCACAGGGCCGAATTGACTTTCATCGAGGTCCACTGCGGCGACAGGCTTTTGATAACCTGCAGATCGACCGCCCATGCGGTCAGTACCAGTGATCCGCCGACCAACAGCAGGGTCGCGGAAAGACGGGAAACGGTCAGGCGCTCAGACCGGGGTCGTGCCCGATACCAGGAGTCCGGTTTATCGCTAGCCACAGGCAAAGCCGCTGAAAAGTCGGCACGACTACTCATACAGGACCTTCGACGCGAACGTCAAAACATTTGCCAGGAAGCCCTGGCCCGATCGGTTGCTTCTCGGTGCACCCCGCAGCGCGGCGTGCCAGCTATATATGAGTACGCAACGTCCCTTGACAGCACAGGAATCCGGCCAGCAGCGAAACGCTTTTGCCCACATGGAGCGCAGTGGGATGGAGTCTACCAAATATGGGTACGAACAGAAACTTACGGACGTTTTTCAGGAAATGCGCCATGAGTGAGGAAGCCGGCGCGCCCGGCGCGCGAATGCGCTGCGCTCAACGCGGTTTCGTGCGTCGCCAATATTGCAACAACATAAATCCGAACAGCATGCCACCAAGGTGTGCGAAATTGGCGATACCGGGAGCGCGGCCGCTGACCCCGAGGTACAGCTCGAGCAAGCCGTAAAAGAGCACAAAATACTTCGCCTTCATCGGAATCGGCGGGATAAGCAGTACGACAGTCCGATTCGGAAACGCCATGGCGTAGGCGAGCAGGATGCCAAAGACGCCGCCAGACGCTCCAACTGTCGGGTAGTTCCCACCCTGCAGATTCGCAACGATCAATTGCACGATTCCGGCGCCGATAATGCAGGTCAGGTAGTAGATCAGAAAGCGCTGGGCGCCCATCAGGCGTTCCAGGTCTCTGCCGAACATCCACAGGCCAAACATGTTGAACAGGATGTGTGTCAGTCCATTAGGGTCGTGCAGGAAGCCATAGGTAAGCAGCTGCCAGGGCATAAACTCGGGATACGCCGATGCGAGCGGCCATAACTGGAACCATGTGCCCATAAATACCGGTCGCAAGTGTTGCGCCGCGTACGCCAGCCCGTTGCAAATGAGCAGTGTGAATATAACGTTGGGTATGAGGCTGGTATCTTGTGGCTGCCGTCGCTGGTGCGCAAATTGATTCAATTCTGTATGTATCCTTTCGAGTGAGTCGCTCAGTTCGCATCCTACGTCGTCGCTGGCGCCTTGTTACCATCCACCGCCGCCACCGCCACCTCCGCCGCCGCCAGAAGAACCTCCGCCGCCACCGCCGGATGACGATCCCGGTGCCGATACGGACGAACTAATGGCACTGCCAAGGCCGCTGCTCAGCGATGAGGTGGCCGAACTGAGGTTCATACCATTCCATGAACCGCTGTACCAGGCGGGATGATACGGACTGCCATCCGGCGCGCGCAAACCGGCGAGCAGCCGGGCAAATCGCTCGCTCCACTGCTGCTCAACGCCCAGCGCCAGCGCAAACGGCAGGTAACTTTCGAACAGGGCCGGAGTCTTTTCAGGTGGATTCCGCAGATTCAGTTCGTCCTTCTCTGCGACTTGCAGAAACTCCTTGAAACCCTCCATCTCATCGAGAATCTTGCGGCCGATGCCGGTGGGTTGCTTCATCAGAATGGCAAACACGACGATCATGATGAGCATGACCGCAATAATTCCGAAAACCAGTGGCGTCGGCCCGCTACCGACGTTCAATGCGACAATGGAACCCACTACTGCGAGCAGTATGCCCGGCATATTCATCGCACCGTTTGTGCGGAAATAGCGATTCGCGTAGTCCCGCTTCAGTGACGTGCGGTGCAGCGACCGGGCGCGCCCCAGAACCTTGTGATTCTTGTTGTCGAGAACAATGTCAGTCCCATCGTGGAAAAGCGCGGACAATAGCGTTTTTTCACCCGCTGCAAGTGCTGCATGATTCCCGGAAGGATCCTGGCGGTGCAAGGTATGTTGTTTACCGGACTTGTCGATGCGCAGATAGCCCTTAACAGCCAGATTAATTATGGCCGCTGTCATGGTCTTGTCGTCGTAGCTCATTTGCCTGATGTAGCGCAGCGATGCCGGCGAAAGGTCGCGCGGTGGTTCATAGCGGGTGACGATCACGCCCTTCGCCGGATCGCGACCAAAACGATGCCAGACGGGAATGTAGTAGGCGAGGAGCCCCAACAGTCCGGCGAGGGCGACCAGTAAATTGGCATTGTCGGTCACCAGCCAGGCGATTTTGCTTGCGAGGCCCGGTTCTTCAACGTAGCCCTTCGGCCAGCCAACAACGATCGTAAGGCCCTGCCGCGATCCCAGCGGGCGGGTAGTAGAAAATCGCGCGCGACCGTTCGCGTCCACGAGTGCCTCGAAATCGCTACCCTGGGCCCCGGCACCGCCCGTATACGCCTCAACGTCGATTGTGTCCGCCGGTGTATTGAACTCGAACCCGACCACCGCCGATGCCGTATCAATGGGAAAGTCCCAGCCGAGACCGGTGACATTCCAGTAAAGCTCGTCATGCGCGTCGAAGAAACCAAGCATTCGCCCGGCGTCATATCGAAAGGTATAAGTATAGTCACCCGGGCTCAGCAAGCGGTCTGCCGAGCCGAAGTACGTGCGAATGCCGTTTTGTCGTGATTCCGAATGGAAGTCTTCCGGCATGCCGTCACGCAGCACGGATATCGGCTCGTAATCGACCTGTACATCGTTTCCCATCCGGTCCGTGTAGCGAGTTGGATAGTCGCGATAGATGCCTCGCCGAATCTGCTCGCCTGCCGCCCGCACCTTGATAGTTTCGGTCACTTCGATCGAGCCATCCTGGCGGACCATAATGTCGCTGTGATACGCGAGAATACGCTCGTCGGCCAGGGACACGCTGGAAAGCACGAGAAACCACGCGAGTGAAAACCGCATCATTCGACGGTACCGAATTGCACGAGAGGCACGGCTGCAACGTCATCGGAACTTTTCTGGAAGAAACTGCGCGCTGCAAAGTTGAAGCAGCCGGCGATGACGTTGTGCGGCACTGACTCTATTCTCGTGTTGTACTCACGTACGGAACCATTGTAGAAACGCCGCGCAAACTGCAGATAGTTTTCGCTTTCGACCAGCTCCGCCTGCAATTTCAGGAAATTTTCGCTGGCTTTCAGATCGGGGTACTGCTCGGCGAGCGCCAGCAATCGTTGCACGCCGCTGCTCAACGCCGCTTCAGTATCGCCGAGCCTTTCGACATCCGTGATATGCATAGCCTCGGCGCGCAATGTCGTAATGGCCTCGATTGTCGCGCGTTCGTATTTCGCATACTGATCGACGGCTTTGACCAGTTGCGGAATGAGGTCGTGGCGTCGCTGCAGTTGGACGTCAATATCGCTCCACGCTCCCGCCACGCGATTGCGGTCGCGTACCAGACGGTTGTACAGAACGGCGACGACGACGAGCAACGCGACCGCGGCGACAACAAGAAGGGCGAACATGTCAGGAACCGTTAACGAGGATCGTGACATCGTCTCCAACGGACACGCAGCCACCGTGCAGAACGCTACAAGTGACTCCGCCGCGCCAGTCGGTTTTCAAGGACTCAGTCAGGCCGGGGCATTGCTCGTCCATGCGCGAGCAGGGTTCGAGTTCTCCGGTAATCCGAAGTCGAACCGGGCCAATACGCAACTCGGCACCGGCCTGTTGCGGGAGCTCGAGGCCGTCGACCAGAAGATTGGCGCGTCGGGTCGTCCAGGCAACGTCGCGTTGCAGCTCAACACATACCGCCCGCCAGGCGGTTGCGGAAACGACAGTGACCTGGCGTTCACCAGGCCTGCCGCGAAAATCGTCTGCAACACCCGTGTCCAGAGATATGACCGCTGATTCGAGCGTCTGCATCGGCGCCCTTTTCTGATCGCGCCTCGCGATACCCACCAGTCGACCCGTATTTCGTGCCATAGGACGAGCTCCTCTCCGGACGGTCGCGGCATTGTACCGGGAAAACAGCAAGTCAACCGCAGGACGAACTACCGATCGGCAGGCAGCTTGCCAGGCAAACTCTGCACAGGTCGCGAGGATCTTGTTGTAGGAGCCCGCATCGCGGGCGATCAGGTGGTGATCGCCCGCGATGCGGGCTCCTACAGTCGCACAATCGGACTTGTGCAGAGTATTGCTGGAGCTCAGTCCTTAAGGACAAACGTAACTTTCAAGGTAACGCGAAACTCCTCGATATCGCCGCCCTTGACAGTAACCTTTTGCTCAGCCACCCACGCGCCCTGTACCTTGTCAACGGTTTTTGCGAATCTCTTGACGCCCTGCCTTATCGCATCCTCAAAGCTTTTTGTTGACGACGAAGTAATCTCCGATACTTTTGCAACGCTCATGTGCTGTTCCTCCAAATATCAAACTTCAGTTTGCAAAAGTGCAGACTGAATTCGAACGTTCAAGGATACAGTGTGGAGGAGCGGGGAAACAACCGGCAAAAGCACGGCAGTACGACTGATCAAGTCTCATCAGTACCAGATAGAGAAAAACAATTGCACGATATCTGCTTCGAGCGCGTAGAACGGCTCGTCGCCGAACAGCGCGTCTGACCTCAGATCGCGAAAGTCATGATAATCCACATTCAGTATGTCAATTGAAAAAGTCACCGAGGCACGGTCAACGAAACGCCAGCCATCGCTCAGCAACTCGTAGCTTGCAGCCAATTTCAGTGTCTGGCTGGTCAGCGGGCTTAATTCCTTGTCCCGGCCACGAAAACTGGTGGCTTCCGTGCGGGAAAAGAGATCCTGATAGAAATGTGCACCGGTCTGGTCGTGCCAGCGGTACTTGACGGTAAACGTCCAGTCGTCCATTGGGTGGATATAGGAGATCGCCGCCGTATGCGATTGGATATCCCAGGTATCCGTAAAGTACCGGTACTCGGTCTGCACGGCAGCCCGGTAAGGCAGGAAGTACCTGGCACGCAGGCCCACCGCGTTACTCGTTCGCGTGTTCGGATACAACTCCGGCTCGAAACTGTAGCCGACCGGACTGTCCGGGTCCGCATAACGGACCGAGCGATAAGGGTTGTTGAGGAAGCCTTCGTCGGTGATGGTTTCGACATTCAGCGTTGTAATGAGATTACGTGTCAGAATCTGCGTCAGGCCAATGCCGTAGTGCTGCCGGGTATTATCGCGAGCAAACGTTTCATCGTCCGAACGTCCGACCACGTCGTCGCCTAGCCCATAACTCAGCGTCAAGGTTGTAAGATCGCCGAACATGTCCTGGCTGACCGAGAAGCTGTAGGTCGTCGCATCGAAATCGCTCTCAACGCTACTCGTATACCCTACGCTCAAAGTGGTATTGCGATGCAGGTAGTCCATGCCCAGAGACCATTGCTTGCGTTCCTCGGTATAAGGGCTGGCGGTCGTAACTACATCGATTGATGCAGAAGTGACCATGTCCACGTAGTAGTTGCCAACAAGCGAAATATTCCGGGCAACCTGCTTTCTCACCAGCAGCGACGGTCCATCGATAGTTACACCACCACCGTCGTAAAGATGGTAGAGAACATCGCTGCGATCTTCCGGCAGCACGCCTGCAGTACTCGCGCGGGTCAATGCCAGCAGAATGATGCTCGCAACAGCAATACCTATCGATCGGGAATTCATGCACATGTTTTGCGACAAGTTATACGCAACGACTGCAAATCAGTTGCAGCCGCAGCCTCCTCCAGCGCTGCCTTCTCCACCCCGAGCCCCCTCACGGGCTTCATACACGTGATAGAGATAGGCGCTCGACACCGGGTCACCATCAAGGAACATAATAGGGTCAGCCAGGCGATCCCGCTCATAGGGTTTCACCCACGGTTCGATGCTGCCGCAAGCGGACAACAAACCCAGCATCGCCAGTGAAGCCAGTATTCGTGTTATAGATCGGCCTTTCATCGAAAGTCTCCTCGTTGGAATTTTGCGCAACTTCCAGCGCACGAAGCGTGACCCCTGCCTCAGAAAAACACTGTCAGGCCAAGAACGCCTTCGAGATTGTGTACGGTCTTTTCCTCGCCGAGCAGATCCGTGTCGAACAGATGATCGCGAACATCGAGGTGCAGAGCGATGGAGTCTGTAAGGAGAAAACGGAATCCGGCGCCGAAGTTAACCGTGAAGCGGTCGTCGCCGCCGAAGGTCGTCGAACCGAGTCCGCCGGTCAGATACAGGCTGGTGTTGTAGGCTCGGCCCTCGCCAATAAACACCTCGCCGGGAAGCAGGTTGTAGCCGAGGTTCAGGTTGTAGTAAGTAAATTGCCGATCGTCGTCCGAAAGGATTGGCGCCCCGCCACTCAGCTCCTCAAAGCTGGTCAAGCCAGCTTCGGACTGCCCGAGAGTGCCCTCGACAAAGAGGCCTTCGGTAATGTGGTACGCAAGTCGCGCGCCATAGACGACATCCGAGCCGAAATCTTCAATGCTGAGAATGCCAGCGAAAACACCGATCTCGAAATTCTCCGTATCGATCTTTGGCTCGCGAACTTCGCGCCGCTCGACTTGCGGATCGATGACCTGCTCAGGCGTTGGTGCCTCAGCGGGCGCCGGAGTCACTTCATCATCACCCATACCGAACAGGTTCTTTGTCGCGGCACAGCCCGCCAGGCATAACGCCACAGGCAGTACTAGAAAAAGAACGCGAAACCGACTTTCCATTCTTCTACTTCCTCGTTGTCATCACGACTCGTGAACACCACATAGCTCTTGTACTCTGCCCTCAGGATAAACCGCCGTGTCGCGTACAGGCGAAGCCCGGCACCGACGTGGCCAACTTGATCGGTTCGATCTTCACCCTGCACTATCGTCGATTTCGGCTTGGTGTGGATCACTCCTGAGCCCAGCGTGAAGAAAGGTGAAATGCGCCATTCGGGCCAAGTTTCGTGCACGACGTTAACACTGCCCATCCAGCCATTCGAAAAATTACCCAGAATCTGTGAACCCCATGCCTCAAAAGAGACGTTCGGGTTGAGCGAGTACCTGCCATAGAGTGAAATTATGTTGGCACCGCCGAAGTCTCCGGCCATTACACCGGCCTCCCAGCGCGATTCCAACAGATCGTCCTGTCCGGCCGCGGCGAACTCAACGCTGGCGCCGTCGGGCTTCAGGGTGAGTTCAAGTTGTGCGCGGTCGACCCATCCTTCGGCCCCCCCGGGGTCGCGAACGAGAAACCAGTCTGTGCGCCGTTTCATGATTTCGACGGTCTCACCGCGGTCGACCACATGAAACTTGGGATAGCCGCGACCGGGACCCGTATGCATTTCCAGATAGGGGTCCGCCACCGCTACAGTGAGATATCGATCCGCGGCCCTGGCATGTCCGATTGCAAGCATCTCACTCAATACAATGAGCACGAGTGCCAGCGTTGTCGAACTAGGGAGACTCTGCATAAGCCGAACCGTGCGACTGTAGGAGCCCGTATCACGGGCGATCAGACGTTGATCGCCCGTGATACGGGCTCCTACAGTAAATGCCTTACTGCTTGTGCAGAGCATACCTAGTTGACCGGGACGTCAAATGGATTGTTGTAATATTGTGCACCGACATCCAGCCATTCCGCGATCAGGCGCTTCTCCGCGGGAGACAAGTAGCCCTCATGGCTCTGGCCCGCATCGAAACGATCAAAAAATCGACCCGACGCGCTGGCGCCGGCGACACTCATTGAAGCATTCACCGTAACGGTGACAAAAATCGGATCTCCGGTATCCGGATCCGTGCCAGCCTGCACCAGCACATCCTGTAGCGCGCCCATGTTGAGTTCCTGTTCGTTGTCCGGGAACAGCAGCTCGCGATACGAATTGAAGTGATCCGCCTCGTCGGCAGATTGCCCGTCGGACAAATCCAGCTGTGACGCCGGCACACGCACCTGCATCTGGTCGTCGACCGGGGTGTGGCAATTGACGCAGTCATTGGTAACCGGGTTCCCCATCCCGTCGAGTACCGGATTCATATCGTCGTCCAGAACTGGTCGGGATGCTGACCATAGTGGATGAATATGCGTCTCGTAGTTGATGACGATGCGGCAAGTCGCGGACCATAGTTGCATGCAATTGGCGTTGGTCGGCGGCGCGGTGGTCAGGGCCGCGTAGGCGTAAGAAAAGCTCTCATCCCTCGGCCGACCAGCAGCAACTTCATCGGTCCACACGTCCTCGAATACGATATCGACCGACGGTTCGATCGATCCGCAGGTCGTATCGTCGCAACTGATGCGTGCGCGAACTTCAGCCATCGTTTCGCCAATCTCGCCGACAAACAGTGCCGGATCGGTGTTCGGGAATTCGACGCCTGCCATCGCGGCACCGGGCCACGCTGATTCAAATGCATCGCCCCGGCCATGCGACAGGCCGCTTTGTGCCTCGTGGCAACCGTTGCATTGCAGCAGTTGGCCCGGCCGGACCTGTAACCAGTTCTGGTGTCGTTGCGTTAGGCGACGGCCGTCGCGATCGAGCACGCTGACGGCCAATGCGACGTTGGCCGGCACCTTGACCATGACCGAGCCGTCCGGTTCGATCGCTGCGTAGCCGACTATTTCCTTCATGCCTTGCTGCGTGCTGCGACCGAAAGCCGTGTTGTCCAGATCGACAATGTCTTCATCGGGAATCGACACCGCCTTGACAATGCGCAGGAACCTGGCTGGCCTCTGATCCGCTGTGGTCTGCGCCGGATCGGCCAGCGACGCGATATCGGCCACGGCCCCGCCGTCAAAATCATAGACGCTGCGGATACTGATCACGCCGGCGCCTTCTGCATGCAGATTGGGGTCGGCCAGGAAATCGACTGCACCATCAAGGATGACGGGAGGCGCGGGCCTGGGGTCGGCAGAAACCACTTCCGTAAACATGATGCCCTCTACGGGCGGCACAATCGGCAACTGGGTGTTGTCTCTCGGGTCGTAGATCCAGATACCGTAAATCGGCGCCGATTCCTCGACCTGCGGATTGGCGAGTCGCTCGTCCGTGCACGGCACGTTAAGCGCATCCTCGACGACGCGACACTGACTCCAGCTCACCAGCATCCTGCCGGTGCCGTCCTGAATCGGGTAAACGGAGCGGTAGCGGCCGCCGCGAGACGGTACGCCGGCCGCCGTCGATACTTCGTTGACCGTGGCAGCTTCCTGCGCCGGCCCGGTTAGCCCCGGGTTGTCCTTGTTGGCTTGCGCATTTTCCAGGAATACCGGTACATCGATAGCGGTCAGGTCGCCACCACCGTTGGTATCGGTGTACGGGCGAGTGAGCGCCAGTACGCGCCCGTCCTCGAGTTCGCGCGGCTGCAGGAACTGAATGGTCTCGCCATTCGTACCGGTATCGTGGCTGTTCTGGCCATACAGCAATTCAAGATTCGACCCGTCCGGGTTCATGCGATAGAGATTTACGGCATCGTTAATGCCCATGTGATCCCAGCGGCTGAATACGATTCTGCCGTCGGCCAGAACCGACGGATCAAAGTCGTGACTTTGGTTGTATGAGATCTGCTCGATGTTCGACCCATCCTCATCCATGACATGCAGGACGAATGCGGGTTCATTCTGGTCTTCGTCCAGAGCTGCGAACTGAGGCTTGCCTTCGTCCAGCAGCACTGCGCTCGATCGCACCTGGCGCGTCGACGAGAAAATGATACGGCCATCCGGCAGATAGTTGGGCGCAAGGTCGTGCCCGATTTCAGCCGTCAGATCGGATTCAATGACACGACGCAGCGTTTCTGTTTCGAATTCGTATTCCCAGATGTTCCAGGTCGGCTGGTCCTCGTCGTCAAGGTCAAGATTCTCGATTGCCGGTCCGCGCATGGCGAACAGCAGCTTGCTGCCGTCGAAAGCAATCTCGACATCCCTCACGTCACCAAGTCCGTTCGTAAAACTCTCGGTAATGTTGACGTCCAGTGCACTTGGGGATGCCCGGTCACGAAAGAACAGGTCTGCGCCGATATTGAAAGTAACGAGTTCGCGCAGGTCGGATTGCTCCGTCATGCCGAGGTCATCGACCGGCAATGGCGCCCTGATGTAAGCAATCGGGAAATCGATGACGACCGGGTCCGTATCCTGCCCGGTACCGATGCTGACGCCATCACCGCTTCCACCGCAGCCGGCCAGCCAAAGAGCGGAAAGCAATAGCGCGCTTTGCGCTATCGCGTTCCGTGATCCAGCACCATTGCGTTGCGACGCCGTGTTCATAAATACCACCTTCGATACCTGATGTAGTGATTGGTACGCGTTTCGCACGATCTTGCGTGCGTAGCTCTATGCAATATTCAGACCATTCCCTTTTCGCCGGAAACGATCGAAAAGCGCAAAGTAAAATCACCGTCAGGCGGACTGCCATAGTGGACGCGAAGCACCCCCTGTACCGTTAACGCGATCACAAAGAACTGCGAGAGCGGCACTTCAGAATCGATGTTTCAAGCCTGTTGCGACTTCCTGAGCGGCCGATCTGCAATCAGCAAATGCACTTCGCGAAATAATGTAAACGACGAAAGCCGGCCGACGTCGTTACCCGTTTCGCTGTTGCCACAATCGCACCAACGCAGTAACTGCCATGGTTCCAACGTTGTTTTGACGCGAATCCTTGTCGTGAACGGACACTGATGTCGGCCTGCGGCGACAGGCTGCCGGGCATTGTGAATCAGCAGCTTGGAATGTCGTTTGACTTTGTCTTGTGCGGAACGAACGACAATGACTTGACATATCGTTACGTGCGGCAGGTCTCCGGTAATTTCTGTAATCGTCTGTTTCCTAACACTTAAATCCTGGCCACTCGTGCAAGGCCACATATTGGCACAGGCCTTGCTATGTATTCGTCAGCTAGACAGCGACGGTGCAGGCGGTAGTTCGGGAAAGTGTCGCGAAACAGGTGGAGTGTGAATGCATTCACGGCCTGACCGCGACAACTAAGGCATAGTCATTCAGGAACGTCCGCCTGTTGGTTCGGCAATTTGTGCGTCGGTTTAAGACGCGGCAAAAACCCAGGACTTCTGAGAAGGACTTCTGAAAAGGGCACGGCCTCCGCCAGCAAGACCGGCAGTGGCCACGCAAAGCAACCGATCCGGAAAGTAGCCTCAGGGCTGCGTTTACGCGATAGCGGGGCCGCCAGGAGACCGTGAGTGACAGGGCTACTTGTCCCTGCTTCGCTCTTGGAATAAAAGCCGGACTCCCGTGCCTGTCAGCTGTAGCTCACGATGTTGAGTCGTACTGGTCACGAGCAGGGATGTTATGAAAGACAGGACGTGGAAATTTAATTCGGGTGCCGGGCACCGTACATTTGTTGCGCGGCTCGCACAGGTGATCGCCGTTAGCTTTCTGTCTGCTGCGCTCGCAATGCCTGTTACCGCGGGCCCGAGAGAGCAGGCAAAGCGCATCCATGATCGACTTGCCGGCGTCCCGCCGTCAGCAACGGTTCTTGACGCTATGGAAGCGGAGGTCGATCCGTTTCAGGCAGGCACCGCTCTGGATGCCGCCTTCACGGCGATGGACAATGCCAATTTCTATAACGTAACCCTGAAGAATTTTGCAGCACCGTGGACCAACCGCGAGCGTAGTGTTTTTGTACCGCTGAACGATTACGTCGCAACGGTCGTCGGCATGATCCGTGACGACGTACCGTTCAACACCCTGCTTTCAGCCGATCTTGTTTACGTCGGCAACGGGAGCCTCGGCTTGCCGCCCTACTCCAACAGCAACAACAATCACTACGCAGAAATGGAGCAACGGCAGATCGACATGATGACCGAACTTACGCCAACGGCGCAGTCTTCGGTCAGCGGCCTGCCATCCAATGCAACCGCAGGCGTGATGACTACCCGCGCGGCTGCCGAAGCGTTTTTTGTTGCCGGTACCAATCGCGTAATGTTCCGCTTCACGTTGCTGAACCATATGTGTAACGACCTGGAACAGGTACACGACGTCAATCTGCCGCCGGATCGCATTCGGCAGGATGTCGCTCGCAGCCCTGGTGGTGACAGTCGTCTGTTCCTGAACAATTGCATCGGCTGCCACAACGGCATGGATCCGCTGGCGCAGGCTTTCGCGTACTACAACTTTAACGTCGACACCGGCAGCATCGAGTACACACCGGGCCAGGTGCAGCCGAAGTATTTCAACAACGAAGATAACTTCCCGTTCGGCTTTCGCACGCCGGATGACAGCTGGGACAACTATTGGCGCTTCGGCCAGAACCAGTTCCTCGGCTGGGATGCGAGTCTGCCCGGGAGCGGCTCCGGTGCAAAGTCGCTTGGCGACGAACTGGGCAACAGTGCCGCTTTTGCCAGCTGCCAGGTCCGGAAAGTCTTTCAGGCCGTTTGTTTGAGACCACCGGAAGATGCCGCGGATCGGCAGCAGGTGGAACAGATGGTCACCTCCTTCACGTCCTCTGGCTATCTCATGAAGCAGGTCTTCGCTGAATCAGCCGTCTACTGCATGGGCGACTAGGGAGATGGCGTCGATGAATCGTACAAAAGGAATTGTTATGGCCGACCTCACCGAGAGTGGTCGCAACAACAAAATGCGCGCAGGATTGTTGGGTGCATTCTGTGCAGCGGTATTAAGTGGCTGTGGCGGTGGCGCACAGACGACGGACAACCCGATTACAGGCGTGGCGCCTCCGTCCTCCTATTCAGGACCGCCGCCGGCAACCGAGGATGTGCAATCGTTCAAGTTGAACGTATGGGACAACGTGCAGGCCAGCAATCGTTGTGGCGGCTGCCACAATGACTCGACCGGCCAGACACCGATGTTTGCACGCCACGATGACATCAATCTTGCATATGAGGCAGCCAACACCGTTGCCGACCTGACACAGCCATCGGACTCCAGGCTGGTTAGCAAGGTCGGCACCGGCCACAACTGCTGGCTAAGCGACAGCCAGGCTTGTGCGGACATCATGACAACGTGGATCGAAGGCTGGGCCGGGGACGCGGCCGGCGGTGGACGCCAGATCGTGCTGGAAGCACCGGTTGCAACCGCTCCGGGATCGAGCAAGAGCTACGCAAGTGCCACGGAAGCCGATTTCGCGGCTCTGGTGCATGGTCCGGTACTGACGGAATATTGCTCCGGATGCCATACCTCACAATCGCCGAATTCGCAGCAGCCATATTTTGCGGAAGGCGATGTATCCGTCGCATACGACGCAGCGAAACCCAGGATGGCCCTCGATTCGCCGGCGGATTCGCGATTCGTGGTGCGCCTCGGCAGCGAGTTTCATAACTGCTGGAACGACAGCTGCACGGCCTCTGCTGCAGAAATGCAGGCAGCGATCCAGGCATTCGCCGACACCGTTCCGCTGACGGAAATCAATCCTTTGCTGGTCAACAGCAACGCGCTGCGCATTGTTGACGGCGTCGTTGCCTCGGGCGGCAATCGTTATGAAGGCGCGCAAATTGCCTTGTGGGAGTTCAAAACCGGCCAGGGCGCCACGGCATTCGATACCAGTGGTGTGGAACCGGCCATCAACCTGACACTGTCTGGCAACTATGAATGGTTCGGCGGCTGGGGCGTTACCATCAACGACGGCAAGGCACAGGGCACGACGTCCGCCAGCAGGAAGCTGCATGACCTCATTCGTGCAACCGGTGAATACTCGATTGAAGCGTGGGTGGTACCGGCGAATGTGTCCCAGGAAATGGCGCGCATCGTCAGTTACTCCGCCGGCGATGACGCACGCAACTTCACTTTGCAGCAGACCTTGTACGACTACAACTTTTTGCATCGCAGCACCGAGACCAGTCTCAATGGTGATCCAGCACTGTCGACCCCGTCTGCCGCAGAGATCCTGCAGGCGGCGCTGCAACACGTGGTCGCAACCTACAGTCCGGTCGATGGACGTCGAATCTACGTCAACGGCGAGCTTGTCACGCAGGCAGACCCGGTAGCCGGCGGTTCGCTGGTCGACTGGCAGGACACGTTTGCCTTCGTCCTTGGCAACGAAGTTTCGAGTTCTGGCCTTTGGCAAGGTACGTTCCGCCTGGTTGCAATGCACAACCGCATCCTGACACCCGAGCAGATCGTGCAGAACTTCGATGTGGGTGTCGGCGAGAAGTTCTACCTGTTATTCGGTATCGAAGACATTATTGATGTGCCGACCGCTTACATCCTGTTCGAGGTTGCCCAGTTCGACAGCTACGGCTATTTGTTTACGCAGCCGCACTTCATAACGCTTGACTCGACACAGCAGCCAGATGGCATTCCATTGCAGGGCTTGCGTATCGGCATCAACGGAGCTGAAGCACCGGTGGGACAGTCCTACGCCAACATGGACGAGACCCTCAGCTATTCGCTGTTCGGTGAACTCGGACAGCCGCTCGCCGATATCGGTGCTGTGATACCGCTTGAGAAAGGTCCGCAGGACGATGAGTTCTTCCTGACATTCGACCTGCTGGGTCAACAGACCTACGTGCGGACGGATAATCCGCCGCTGGTCATCACTCCCACCGATCTGTCACCAGCATCCCGTTTCGGCGTACGGACGTTTGACGAGATCAATGCCACCATGGCAGCGGTGACGACAGTAGATGCCGACCAGCCGGACGTCGACATGACCTACCAGAGTCTGCGCCAGTCATTGCCGACCATTGAAAGCCCCGAAGCATTCCTCGCCTCGCACCAGGTCGCAATCGCGCAGCTCGCCATCGAATATTGCAACGCGCTGATCGAAGATCCGGTATTGGCAGCCGCGTACTTTCCTGGCTTTGATTTTAACCAGTCGGCCGCTGCCGCATTCGCCGGCAACAATCGCGACCTGGTACTCGAGCCACTGATCGACAGGATGATGGGCTTTGGTATCCAGACTCAACCGGACTACGCCGATGTGCGCAATGAACTCGGCTACGTCACCTCCGACGGTACGCGGCCCGACAACCTGATAGATCGCCTTTTAAGCACCGGCGCGGCAACGCGACCGATTTCCAAGGGCGTATGCGCAGCCGTTCTCGGCAGTGCCGTAACACTCGTACAGTAGTCCGATCAAGCAAACGGAATGAGGCAAGAGAAATGGCCAGGAAAAGCAAACGTGCCCGGTTCGACTCACCGCAACGCCACGGGGATCACCCGCGGCCGGTGACCCGGCGTCAATTCGTCGCCCAGGGATTTCTGGGCGGTTCCGCTTTCCTGGCAGGCGGCGGGGTGATGAGCCTGTTCGCGAACCCGCGCCAGGCCTTCGCGGAGCTTTCCGGCGACCTGCGGCCGCTGCTCAGCAATCCATGCAACGTTGCAACGGAAGGCGCCGGCAAGATCCCGTTTATCTGTTTCGACCTGTCGGGCGGGGCCAGCGTTGCCGGGTCCAATGTCCTGGTTGGCAAAGAGGGCGGGCAACTCGATTTCCTGAGCACAGCCGGCTACCAGAAGCTGGGCTTGCCCGGCGATATGGTGCCGGGTCTGAACGACCCGATCTCCGGCCTGTCCTTCACCAATACCGATTTCGGGCTGGCGTTTCATGCCGACAGCGCCTTCCTGCGCGGCATATTGCGCAGCATGGCGCCGACTCGTGCGGCCAACCTCAACGGCGCTGTCATTCCCGCTCGATCGGAGAATGACACCGGCAACAATCCGCACAATCCGTTGTATGGCATTGCGACCGCGGGTGCCAACGGCTCGATCATCACGTTGGCCGGCTCCGAGAATACAGATTCAGGCGGCAATTCAATGATCCCGTCGATGATGATGAATCCGGAATTGCGGCCGACCAAGGTGGACCAGCCGCGGGATGTGACGGGACTGGTGGATACCGGCGAACTGGTGGGGATTCTTCAGCCGGAAGAAGCTACCGCGGTCCTTGAATCCATTTACCGCATCAGCGACCGCAAGATGAGCGTTGGCGAAACCGGCCAGACAATAACCTCCGATGAGGTCGTCAAGGAGATGGTGCGCTGTGGCTACCTGAAATCGGCCGACATTGCCGACCGTTTCGGCGGCGTCCCGCTCGATCCCGGTGAGGATCCGATGATTGTCGGACCGGGCGGGATATTCACCGAAGCCGAGTTCAATGCCAACGATACCGACGGTGGCGAATTCCGCAAGACGGCATCGGTCATGAAACTGGTGATGAACGGTTTCGCCGGCGCGGCCTGCATCGAAATGGGCGGCTACGACTACCATGGCGGTCAGCGACGTGAAGGCGAAGTCAAGGACGAACGCGCCGGGCGCTGCATGGGAGCCTGCCTGGAGTACGCGGCACGCATCGGTGTACCCCTGATGATGTATGTCTTCAGTGATGGATCGTTGTCCAGCAACGGTGTCATCGACAATTCGCCGGAGGGTCGGGGCAAGGGTGAATGGGTCAGCGACGATTCGTCGACAGCGGCTTCCTTTTTCATGGTTTACAACCCCAACGGTCGGCCGGCGCTGCGCGGTGGCACACCCGAGCAGCAAGCCAGGCACCAGCAGATCGGCTACTTCGACGCCAACGGCTCGGTACAGCGGGCGTCAACGCCTGCGGCGAATAATGTCAACTTGCTCGTTAACACAGTGATCCTCAACTACATGGCATTGCACGGCGAGGAAGGGAACTTCGCCAATTTGTTTCCGAATCACGGACTCGGCGACACCAGTCTTCGCGACAGCATGACCGCGTTCGATGCCGTCGTCGCGGGCACGATCGGACCTCTGAATCCCTCGTAAACGCAGACGAACAGAAAAAGCGGCGGCCGGCCGGACCAGCTTCCGGCCGGCCGTTAATTTTTGCAGACGGACTCTGACGCGCCATAATGCGCTCACTTTCATCAGTGAAGATCTCCGCTATGCCGGATGCCGCTCCGCTACTCGATATTTTCTCCTGTCCACGTTGCGACAAAGCGCCGCTTGAGCAACGCGCCAAAGCCTTGCGCTGCGGTGGCTGCGGGACCGAGTTTCCCTTGGTCAGCGGCATTCCCTGCTTATTCGCCGATCCGCAGTCCAGTCTTGGCGAATGGCGCAACCGGCTGCACTTCGAGTTGCAACGCCTTGCACACAATAGCGAACGTTTGCGAGCCGAACTTCGCCCCGCCGACCTTGGTGCATTGGCCAAACGCCGGCTGACCGGGCTTCTCGCCGCAACGGAAAGCCACCGAAAAGCCTTGCAGAAGCTACTTGCGCCGCTCGACGTTCAGTCAATGCAAGCGTCCTACGAGTCGCATCTCGCGTTGCGTACGCGGTTACCAATCGACCAGGCGCTCGGAACCTATTATGCCAATGTGCACCGCGACTGGGCCTGGGGCGACGACGAAAACGCGGCATCACTGGAGCAGATTCGTCACGCGCTGGTTGCATCCACGCCATCAGGAAATCCGGTCGACAAAATCGGCGACACGTTGATCCTGGGGTCCGGCGCGTCACGACTTGCCTACGACGTGCACATGACTTTCAATCCACCACGCTCCGTGGCACTCGACTTCAATCCTTTACTGTTACTGATCGCACAATCGGTTGTTAGTGGAATACCGCTCGATCTCTATGAGTTTCCAATGGCGCCAAAGACGATTGACGACGTCGCGGTGCTGCGAACGCTACGCGCGCCGACACCCGTGCGGAACGGATTGTCGTTCGTGCTCGCTGACGTTCTGCGCGCACCGTTCTGCAATGCTTCTTTCGATACGGTTGTGACTCCGTGGCTGATCGACATTGTTGCCGAGGACCTGCCCTACCTAGCGGCACGCATCAATCGTCTCCTGAAGAAGGGTGGTCGCTGGGTGAATTTTGGCTCGCTGGCTTTCGAACATCCGCAGCACTCGCGCTGCTACAGTCCGGAGGAAACCATTGAGATCGTCGAGCGCTGTGGCTTCAGCACGCCTGACATTCAGGAGGCGATTATTCCCTACATGTGTTCGCCGGCAAGTCGCCATGGTCGACGCGAATTGACCTTCACCTTCGCCGCCGTGAAGTCGGATGATGCGAAGCCACCACAACGAAGCAAGGCGTTGCCGGACTGGATCGTTACCGGTCGCGAGCCCGTGCCGTTACTGCCCTC
Source organism: Woeseia sp. (assembly GCA_040879925.1). Classification (GTDB taxonomy): domain Bacteria; phylum Pseudomonadota; class Gammaproteobacteria; order Steroidobacterales; family Woeseiaceae; genus IDS-8. The sequence goes on from JBBDJJ010000047.1 coordinate 21,625, forward strand.
GTTCCGGACGCAAGCACTTTCGACGCAAATTTATTCTTTTATCATGTCGCTGATCGATGGCCGGCGATCTATTGCCGACATGGCCGCGATTCTGGAACAACGAAAACTGATGACGCGGCAGGAGGCGGAACCCGCCATTCGCAACTTTCTTGCACGCATGTACGACGACAGCCAACGGCGCAGGGAATTCTGAGAAAGCGAGGAGCGCGTGACGATTGTCGCCACTGGTTTGACGCGATTGCTTATCGCTCGAGGTACTGAAACTTGTCCTTGACCTCGCGCCATTCATCGGCATCTTCGGGCGCGTCCTTCATTTCCGTAATTACCGGCCACTCCCGGGACAGCTCCTTGTTCAGCTCCAGGAAATGCTGCTGATCCGGCGGCACCTCATCCTCTGAAAAAATCGCTTCTACCGGACATTCCGGTTCGCAAAGGGTGCAATCGATGCATTCGTCGGGATCGATGACAAGCATGTTCGGGCCTTCATGAAAGCAATCGACCGGGCATACTTCGACACAATCGGTCAATTTGCACTTGATGCAGGCTTCAGTGACAACGAATGTCATTTAACGGGTCCTCAAGCGGAAAACGATGCATTTTACGCTATTCGACGTATCCGGGCACTTCGAGGCGCGCCCGGACAGAACACCACCGTGCTCCGAGCGCCGGATCCTGCAGAATCGAATTCGTTTGGCGCTTGGGCGACAATATCCGGCATCCATCGATCTCGCAGGAAAGTGCATGAATCCCGTAAGCCTGAAACGCCATGGTGACGTCGCCGTCATCACCATCGACAACCCGCCGGTCAATGCCTTGTCGCACCCGGTGCGCAAGGGTCTCGTTGAATGTATCGAGGCTGCCTGCGACGACAACCAGACGCAAGCAATCGTCCTGCACTGTTCCGGTCGCACCTTCATTGCAGGTGCCGATATTCGTGAATTCGGCCTGCCGGCAAAGTCTCCAATCCTGCCGAACGTTGTGGGCGCCATAGAAGCCGCTAACAAACCGGTGGTCGCGGCCATTCACGGCACCGCGCTCGGTGGGGGCCTGGAAGTGGCGATGGCCTGCCACTATCGCATCGCGGAAGACAACGCTGTTGTCGGGCTGCCCGAAGTCAAGCTCGGCTTGTTACCCGGCGCGACCGGCACCCAACGCTTGCCCAGGCTGATCGGCGCCGAGCGCGCGCTTGAACTCATGCTGTCTGGCGAGTCGATCAGCGCCTCGGCAGCGCAAGACGCCGGACTGCTCGATGAGGTGACAAACAGCGACGACCTGACGGCGGCGGCTATCGCCTTTGCGCGGGCACGGATCGCTGCTGGCCCGCGTCGTGTACGCGACATGGCAGTCGCAGCCGTCGATCCGGGAGTGTTTGCTGCTGCCAGGGAGAACATAGCGCGGAAAGCCAGAGGGTTGTTGTCACCCGAACTGATTGTCCGCTGCGTTGAAGTGGCGATTGAGAAAAGCTTTGACGATGGCTGCCTGGCCGAGCGGGAGTATTTCCGGCAATGCATGGATTCACCACAATCGCGTGGGCTGCGACATGCGTTTTTTGCCGAACGCGAGGCGGCTAAAGTGCCCGGCATCGACAAAGACACACCGCGGCGAAATATTCGGCATATCGCGGTGCTCGGCGCAGGCACGATGGGTGCCGGCATTGCCTACGCTTGTCTGGCTGCCGGATACACGGTCCATTTGCTGGATAACGATGACGCAGCACTGGCACGTGGAGCCGAAAACGTACGCCGCCTGCTCAGCAGCGGCGCGGAGCGTGGCAAGCTATCGGCGACATTCGTGCAGGACTGTTTGCAGCGCTTTGCAATGGGCTCTGACTACGCCGACATTCACGATGCCGATCTCATCATCGAGGCGGTGGTCGAGAGCATGGCCATCAAGCACGACGTATTCAGCAAGCTGGATTCCATTTGCAAGCCGGGCGCGATCCTCGCAAGTAACACGTCAACGCTCGATCTCGACAGAATTGCAGCTGTAACATCGCGACCCGCGGATGTCATCGGCCTGCATTTCTTCAGCCCCGCTCATATCATGCGCTTGCTCGAAATCGTGCGCGGTGCGCGAACCGCGGAAGATGTCATTGCAACTGCGCTGGGTTTCGCCAAGTCACTGGGCAAGGTCGGCGTGGTCGTCGGCAATTGTTTCGGTTTTGTCGGCAATCGCATGTTGTATAGCTATGGCCGGGAGAATCAGCTGTTACTGCTTGAGGGTGCCGCACCCGAACACATCGACCGCGTACTTTTCGACTGGGGCATGGCGATGGGACCGAACGCGGTGGGTGATCTCGCGGGGCTCGATGTCGGTTACCGGATTCGCCGCGAGCGAAGCGACCTTCCGGACGATCCTCGTTTCTACCGGGTCGCAGACATGCTGGCGGAGCAGGGTCGATACGGACAGAAGACCGGCAAAGGGATGTACCGTTACCAGCCGGGTTCGCGAACGCCGCTCGCCGATCCGGAGGTGCGCGACATGATTCGCAGCGAGGCAAAACGACTCGGCGTTTCGCAGCGTGCCATCACGGATCAGGAAATCCTGGATCGCTGCATCTGCGGCCTCGTCATCGAAGGCGCGCGAATTCTTCAGGAGGGTATTGCGGCGCGTTCGTCGGACATCGACGTCATCTGGATCAACGGCTACGGCTTTCCGCGACACCGCGGCGGACCCATGCACTTTGCCGACGCCACGGGCCTCGCCCAGGTGCTCGAGACCATCACGCAGTTTCGCGAACGTTTCGGTCCGACCTACTGGGAGCCCCCCGGGCTTCTCCGCAAACTCGTAGCCGACAACTCGCGCTTTGCTGACTTATGAGTGGCGCGGCGATGCCGTTCCGTGCCAGCAATCGGCACGGCGCACGACTCGCGAATCGGCTGCGAGCTTGTCCAGGTGCGCCAGCAGCGATCGTTCCGCCAGCGGGTGCAGTGACGGATTGACGTCCGAATAGACGACTTTCACCAGTTCGTGCAACGTTGCACCGGGAGAGTCGGCAACCGCGGCGGCGGCTTTCGCCTCGCGCCGCAGCCGATGCCGGATGAGGTCCTCGATCGCCTTCGCCGGTTCCTGTATGACGTCGCCGTGCCCGGGCGCGATCGCTGTACAGTTGAGCTGTGCCAGGCGCTCGAGGGAGCGCAGATAGTCGGACATGTTGCCGTCCGGGGGATCGATGACGACGGTCGATCCGTTAATGATGTGATCGCCCGTAAAAAGCCAGTTCAATCCCACATGCCGATAACAAAGATGGTTCGAGGCATGCCCCGGCGTCGGCACGATCTCAAGTTCACAATCGCCGCTGCCGATTCTTTCGCCGTCCTCTGGCACCCGGTCCGGTATAAAAGTACGGTCCTGCGGTCCTGTGGTTGGCGCAGGTCTCCCTATGAGTTGGGCCCCGCAAGCCTCAGCCAGTATGGCTGCCGCCGGCGAATGGTCGGGATGCGTATGCGTCACGAGAATCCAGCGAACAGATGCCTTGACCGCACCCTTGATGGCATCGATATGTGCCGCAATGGCGGGGCCGGGATCGATCACCGCGAGTTCGCGAGTACCCACGATGTAGGTGTTGGTACCGGGGCCGGTCATCATGCCGGGGTTCGGCGCCACGAGACGGCGCACGCCATGCGACAGGTCAGTCACGCGACCCGGCGTGAGCTCGCTGCTCACCGGATGTCGTTCCCCGAGCGCGCCGCATGCTCGGCATAATCACGATGATCCGGCATCAAAATGGTTTCCTTGCCGTGACGGGACACAATGATCGGCAGGATTCTTGCCACACCGGTCCGTGTGCGCTCGTCCGCCCATGCCTTCACAGCGTCCGCCGACGGGAACCTCGCCAACTCGCCAAGCGTTACCAGTGTCGGCGGCGGGAGTACCAGATCGCCCCGCTTGCCAGCCTCCAGAGCATCGGCGGCGGTCATCCAACGGCTATCAGTTAGTTCTATGCCGTCATGGCATGCGACTTGTCCATCCGGCATCATGGCCAGGAAAAATCGCGTCGAAAACCGTCGCGGTCGCGCAGTCGGCGTTATCCACCAGGCGAAATAACTGATTGCATCGACAGCCAGCGTCAGGTCGTTTCGGGCCAGAAATTCAGGCCATCGGAGATCCTGCGCGATAAGTCGATAGCGACTTGCATGGAGTTCATCGACAGTCGGACGACTGGCCGCCGGGGGCATCCGGCCTTGCGAATCGCGAGCCAGCAGTATGCCGGTCTCCTCGAACAGCTCGCGAATCGCTGCGCTGTAATAATCCAGTGCGCCTTCTGTCATGCCGAGGCAGCGACAGGCGTCGTCGGCTGTCCAGCCTGGATCGCAAAACGAATGGCGATCGCACGTTTCTACGAGACCTCCCGGAAAGACGTAGCTCGCACCGAACGCGGTTCTTGCGTGACGCCTTACCAGTAGAATCTCGGGCGTGCCTTGATTGTTGCGCAACAGGACCACGGTTGACGACGGGGCGGGATCTGCGCAGTGTTTGCCGGAGCCTGGCCTGATGTCGTGGTCCATTTCGGCGGCTACCGCACGCATACAGGCTGTCGAAGTCGGATGCTGCAAACTACCGCCCGCATCAATTGCCTGCGCGACTTTCGATGAATCTTTTGAGCGAGTTCAGTTGGTCGGTCAGGACACCATCGACTGCGGGCGCAATCTGCTCGAGACCCTGTGGCAGGTATCCACCCACGGCATATTTCCAGGTCACGATCGTGCCGTCGTCGCTGTCGTCGAATTCCCAGGTCATGTTGCCATAAACCCCCATCAGGCCGAGCGGACCAAGACCGCCGCTCAGCCGCAAAATTACGGCAGGATTGACGAAGGAAACGGTCATGTGGACCACGCCGCCACTGTCACCGAGTGCTTCGCAGAAACAACCCTGCGGCCTCGCTTCGATGTACATGTTGCTTGCGTCACCGGACATCGTGTGAGCATCGCTCCACCATTTGCCAACATCCGTGACAGCGACACGATAGACGTCGTTGCGGGACGCTTTGATCAATACAGACTGACTGACTGTGAAGCCGTCGGATCGTGCATCCAGAACGTCGGCCGATGCCCGCTCAGCCTGCAACAGCACAATTACCAGAATTACGAAGTGTCGGAAGTAGCTCATCGCCGCTCGCTCGTATTGTATTGCTCGCACTGAACAACAGGCCCGCCAGCGTACAGATTAACTCAATCGTCAACTCAATCGCACCTTTGGCCCACCACTGTGTGGCTGCCAGGGAAGCTCTGCACAAGTGTGCGGAGCTTCCCTGCGGGGCATGAATGCCCCGCGGCGTCAATCGCGTTAGCGATTGATAACGCGGGAGAAAGGGCGAAGCTTCCCTTTGCCCTTTCGACTATGCACAAGTCGCAAGGCACTTGCTGTAGGAGCCCGCATCGCGGGCGATCACCGTCTGATCGCCCGCGATGCGG
>JBBDJJ010000047.1:27048-66409 GCA_040879925.1 Woeseia sp.
TGAGACGGGCTCCTACAGTTGCACGATCGGACTTATGCAGACGTTCTCTAAGTAAGAAGACTTAAAACAACGGCGGCAGCAGGGACTCCAGCAGGAATACCACAGCGAGCAGTGTGACTGCGAGATAGACTCTGTGCCATCGGCGCATGGTAGGCCTCATCAATGCCATAATCATTGGCTGCCAGTATCGGTGCATCTCCCTGAACGGCAGATGAAAAGCGGGCGACCGTGGGTTACGCGCCTGAATTCAACATAGATTAAGGGACTTCGCTCATGGTTTTTTCAGGGTTTCGGTTTGCGTACGTTGCGGCGGAATGCGCTAAACCGCCAGCCATCCTGAATCGGGGTAATACTCGAGCCGATGAATTCGTCTCGCATCGCTTCTCCGGAGATTGCTCGAGCCTGCCGGAATTCGGCGTTGCCACCCTTGCAGACTGACAACACGCCGGCGAGATGAGTAAAGGCAGTCGCTATTGCGGGTTCAGGAATGCCTGACGGCCGGGTCATCGTGTTCGAAAGCGCGGTTTTACAGGCCTGCTCCGATAGAGCGCTGGTATTGCTCGCACGAGACATCCCCTACGAGATTCTGCGTACAGACGCCCACGCGGCCCTTTGGGTGCCCGAGGCGTTCGGCGAACGTGCGAAATATGAGATCTGGCAGTACGAACAGGAGAATCGCAGGAAAAAACCTGCACCGCCGCCAGCGACGCCTGTCGATCGTAACGGGCTACCCGGCGCCATTGCCTACGTATGCCTGATTTGCTTCGTCGCGTGGCTTGCCGGCGAGGGCTTTTTCAACCGTGACTGGCTTGCCGCCGGCAGAGTCGACGGCGAACGCATTCGTGACGGTGAATGGTGGCGGCTGGTCACAGCGTTAACCTTGCACTCCGGTTTGCGCCATCTGCTCGGCAATATCGGTTTCGGCGCATTGTTCGGCTTCCTGGCGGGACGACTCGCCGGTTCGGGCATGGCGTGGCTTGTTATCCTGCTGGCCAGTGCTGCAGCCAATGCGCTGAATACCTTCCTGCTTGATCCCAGTCACCGCTCGATCGGTGCATCGACAGCAGTCTTCGCTGCACTCGGGCTGGTCGCTGGCTATGTGTGGCGCGGACGATTCATGGCGCAGGATCGGTGGGCATACCGTCTGGGGCCGATCGTCGGCGGCATTGCGCTGCTCGCTTTTACCGGCACTGGTGACGAGAACACGGATATTGGTGCCCACCTCGCAGGTTTCGTCTGCGGATTTCTTGCTGGTATCATCATGATTCGATTGACATCGCTGGGCGCCTTGCGCCACGTCCAAAGCGCCTGCGGCGCCGGCGCTGTAGCGGTCGTGTTGTTCGCCTGGCTTTTCGCCTTCAACTCCTGAAGGGTGGCCTGAACCCCGGCGCTCGCAGTTCGGCGCGGACCTGCGCAGCAAACAATCAATGCTGAGGAACCAACAGTGAACGACATGCAACTGCCCGACCTGAATATCGACTGGGCCACCCTGTCTGAACAAATTCAGACTCTCGGCGTTGAGTTCGGCATAAACCTCATTGCCGCACTCCTGATTTTCTATATCGGTCGCACAGTCGCGCGGCTTTTGGCCCGCGGCCTGCGTCGCCTTATGCAATCGCAGTCGGTGGATCCGATACTCGAATCGTTTGTCAGCAATCTCATCTACTGGGCGTTGATGGCTTTTGTCATTATCGCCGCTATTACCAAGCTCGGGGTACAGACCGCGTCGCTGATTGCGCTGGTCGGTGCTGCCGGCCTTGCGGTCGGTCTGGCAATGCAAGGTTCGCTGGCCAACTTCGCCGCAGGCGTGCTGATCGTCATGTTCCGACCCTATCGCGTGGGCGATTGGGTCGAGGCGGCCGGTATTTCGGGCTCGGTCGTACAGGTTCAGATTCTCACTACACTGCTGCAGACGGCCGACAACAAACAGATCATCGTGCCGAACGGCCAGATAATGAACAGCATTATCACCAACTACTCGACCAACACGACCCGCCGGGTCGACATGGTAGTTGGCGTCAGCTATGACGACGACATCGATGCAGTGCGCGAGGCCATCCAGTCCCTGGTCGATGCGGATGAGAGGATTCTCAAGGATCCGCCCTGCCAGATTGTGGTCGCCGAACTCGCGGACAGCAGCGTCAATTTCTTCGTACGGCCCTGGGTCGCGACGGCCGACTTCTGGCCAGTCAAATTCGACCTCACGGAAGCCGTCAAGAAGCGTTTCGACGAGGACGGCATCAGTATTCCTTACCCGCAGCGAGACGTGCACATTATCCAGAAAGAGGAATGACCTGCCGCCGAGGACCGAAGCTGGATGTTGACCGCGAAGGCTCGCTCCGGATACTGTATGCCTATACAGTATCCGGAGCCTTACAATGACAGCCCGCGGCAGCGACGACCTGGCCCAGCAGACGCCCGTACAGATGTCCGTATACACGTCTGTATACAAGGGGCGCGGGGCGGTATCGAATCCGAGCGGACGCTTCGCATCTGCCGTCGTCCTGCCAAGCGCCGACGAGGCAGGCGAACAACCGGCACCCACTACGACTTTGCGCCCCATGTCCGCCGGGCGGATCATCAGCCGCAACGAGTCGCCCGACGTGCCTTTCGATCGTTCGATCAACCCCTACATGGGCTGCGAGCACGGCTGTATTTACTGTTATGCCAGGCCGAGCCACAGCTATCTCGACCTGTCGCCCGGCATCGATTTCGAAACGAAGATTTTCTACAAGCCCAATGCAGTCGCGCGACTGCTGGAGGAATGGCAGAAGCCAGGGTATGAGTGCCGGCCGATAACCATTGGCGCGAATACCGACCCGTACCAGCCTGCCGAGAAAAAACTCCGACTGACCAGGCAATTACTGGAAGTCTTCCTTAAGCATCGCCACCCCGTCAGCCTGATCAGCAAGGGTACGCTCATGCGCCGCGACATCGATTTGCTGTCCGAGCTGGCGGCGCAGGGCCTGTGCTCGGTTGCACTCAGCGTGCCGACCGCGGACGACGACCTGAAGCGCCGCCTTGAGCCGCGCGTGCCGTCCGCGACCGCGCGTTTCGCTCTGATGCAGGCCTTGTCGGCACGCGGCATACCGGTAAGCCTGCTGATGGCACCGATCATCCCGGCCATCAACGACCGCGAAATAGAATACATCGTGCGCCGGGCGGGCGAATGCGGCGCGCAGCATGCGAGCTACGTGCTGCTGCGCCTGCCGCACGAACTGAAAACACTGTTCAGCGACTGGCTGGCGGCGCATTGTCCGGAGCGCGCCGCTCATGTCATGAGTCTGCTGCGCCAGGCAAGCGGCGGCCGGGATTATGACAACCGTTTCGGTAGCAGACAGACCGGCCGTGGCGCCTACGCGGAAATGCTCGGCCAGCGCTTCAGCGTCGCCTGTCGCAAGGCCGGACTGGAACAGGGGCGGCAGCAAATCCGGCCACTGGACTGCAGCCAGTTCGATCCGCCCGGAAAACGCCAGCTCACAATGGATTTCAGCACCGTCGCCTAGCGGCCTGTCGCCCTTGCGGCATCGTCGCCGGGCGCGTGGAATCGGACCAGACCCTCTCCAGTACGCCAGCAGAACACGACTTGGCGCTGAAAGGTACCGTCGTCGCGAGCCTGTCGGTATAGTCAGCCTGACCGTGACACTGCATACGATCAGAACTAATCGTATTGCCGGCAGTCCTAATTTCAATCGCACGACCGATGCGTCGACCATCATGAAATCGAAGTTTTCGACAGGCATATTCAGGCTGGCTGCAGTGTCACTCGTTTTTTTGGGTGGCAGCAGGGTTATGGCGCAGGAGCCGGCGCCGGACATTGCACTACCGGAAATCACGCTCGATAACGGCGAACTGTATGAACCGCCGCAGCTCGAGGAAAGACCGGCCGAGGAGCTTTCCCCGAACGATCCGGAAGACAATCCGGAGGACGTTCCCCACGGCAGTAGCGAGGACGAGTCAGGGAATGAACCGGTGTTTGAAACCGGCTTCGCGCCGGCGGAGGTCGTCGAAACTCCGCTGGAAGAATTGCAACGCAATTTCTTCCTGTACAAGGAAGCACTCGATAACGACGCCAACGCTGAGGCCGATGCCTACGCCAAACGTGTCGTAGAACTCTCGATCGAGATCTTCGGCATCGACAGCCTCGACTCGGCCAGGGCGCTCACCAACCTCGGTATCGCACAGCATCACAACGAAGAGTACGAAGCGGCATTGCTGAATTATTCAGCGGCGATCGATATCATCGAGCGCACAGAAGACCGGCTCAACGCCAATCTCGTAAATCCGCTAAAGGGTCTCGGTGCCGCGCAACTGGCTGCCGGGCGGCCGGACGAGGCCATCGAGTCTTTCGATCGGGCCGTACATGTAAGCCATGTCAACGAGGGTCCGCACAATCTTATGCAGGTAGAAGTTTTGCAGTCCCTGTCGGAAACCTACCTGGCTGTCGGCGAGCCGGGCATGGCGGAGACGATTCAGGATCACGTCTTTCAGCTGCAGGCTCGCGACGTCGATTTCGGCAGCGTGGATATACTTCCCGTACTCGAGAATCAGGCACTGTGGCAAAACCGGCTTCAGTTGTACGAAAAGGAACGTTACACCTGGCGGAAAGTGATTGATGTAATTGAGGATCACTACGGCAAGGAAGATCTGCGGCTCATTCCACCCCTTACAAAACTCGGCAGGTCCCACCTTTTTGTGGGCGCTAGTGACATGAGTTTCCACCAACCAACGTCGATTTCGACGGGCGAGATTTATTTGAAACGAGCATTGCGGATTGCTGAAGGCAATCCGGATTCGACATGGCGAACCCGGGAAGAGGCCATGCTGGCACTCGGTGATTTCTACATCATGTCCGGTAAGCCGAATCGGGCGCGTGGCATTTACGAAGACGCCTGGCAATTGCTTTCGGTCGATGAAGAACGATTGGAAAACCGTCGCGATCACCTTGAATCATTGATTGTTTTGCAAAAGATCAATCCCCCGAAGTACGTGGGAATCGACGGCGAGGTACGCAGCCAACTCCCCGGCGAAAATTATGAAGTGGGCACGATCGTTTACGATTACACGGTGAATACGCGTGGTTTTACCGCCGATATAGAGTTATCGGAAGCCACGCCGTCGGGCTTCGACGCGATGGAACAGGCTGTTTTGCGCGATTTGCGTGCGATGATTCATCGGCCGCGACTGGACAACGGCACTCCGGTTACAACTGAAGGCCTGACCTATACCCACAAATTCTTCTATCGCGCTTCAGATCTGCCTTCCACGGTTGAGCCCAGCGACGTTGCGGCAACCAATTAGCTGGACCGCAATGCCTGGCGCAGATCCGGCCGTGCCGAAACCTGAAATCATAGTCCGTAACCCACAAGCAGGGACTTCGCTTTGACTCGCAAGAAAACCAGCCGAAAAAAACCACCAACCACCCGCAAGCAAGCCGAAGAGGCCATCACGGTACTACTGCGTTGGGCCGGCGAAGATCCCTCACGGGAAGGACTCGTAGACACGCCGCGTCGCGTCGCAAAGGCCTATGAGGACTGGTTCAGTGGCTATAACAGCGATCCGGTGAGTTTCCTTCAGCGCACCTTTGAAGAGGTCGAGGGTTACGATGAAATGATCGTGCTGCGTGATATTACTTTCGAATCTCATTGTGAACATCACATGGCCCCGATTATCGGCCGGGCACATGTCGGCTACCTGCCCAACAACAAGGTAGTCGGGATCAGCAAGCTGGCTCGCGTAGTGGATTCGTTCGCACGTCGATTCCAGGTACAGGAAAAATTGACGGCACAGATTGCCCAGTGTATTGAAAACGTTTTGAAACCCAAGGGTGTGGGTGTCGTAATCGATGCAGTTCACCAATGCATGACAACGCGCGGCATCCACAAATCGGGAGTGTCAATGGTGACCAGCCAGATGCTCGGCACCTTTCGCAAGGATGCGCGTACGCGCGCCGAGTTTCTGCGCATGATCGGCAGCAACCTCTGAGAAGCGGCCAGCCCGGATACCCCGGACACGGTCTCAAAGGCCGAGCTGTTCGGCCCCCTGTATAAAGTCGATATCGACAGGAATCTCAGCCGCCGTCAGGCGATCCAGATCACCCTGCAGTTGTGCAGTGACTACGCCCCTCTCACGCATCAGGCGGGATGCGCCCTCGTAGTCGCCGTTACCTTGCAGAGTCAACAGCAGTTCCGACAATGCATTCATCGCCGACTCCATACGCTCGAAGTCGACGCGATAAGTGCCGGTGTCACTGTCGCGCACGAACGCACCCTGATCGGCAAAGAAATTGAATCGCACCATATTCGCCTGCCCGTGTGCACTTGCTGCGCCGAAGCGGATCGATCGAAACAGTCCGGCCATGAACGTAACGTAGTTGTCTCGCAAATCGATCTCGCCGAGCTCACCCGCTTCATGCAATGACGAAACCATGTAAAGCCCCAGTACGTCTGCCTTACCTTCTTCCATGGCAGACGCAGTATCGCGCAGTGCCTCGCGCACGGTACCGCTGCCATTGACCGTGTTCTTGATACCGAGGCCGTGAGCGACTTCATGAAACATGGTATTGGCAAAAAACGAATCGAACGTTACATGCTGCCGCTGCGATTCATCGATGAGAGCGTCGGCAATCGGCATAAGTATCTTCTCGAATTTTGCCTGCATCGCGTTCTTGAGCTGCAGTCGTCGGGTACCCTTTTGCAATTGCACTTGTTCATCGTTAGGGAGGTTGATGGCGATGGTTTTCGAACCTGCGTTGCTGTGACCGGCGTAGTACACGACGTCATAGGCGTTCAGGTCGGAATCGGTACCCGGTGTTTCTGACTTGAAGGCATCGTCGACCGGAAGCCCCCGTTGCAGTTCCGGAAGAAACTCTGCGAATCGCTCCAGCCGTTCGCTCCAGTCGAGATCCTTGATCAGAACGTAGGACTCGTACGCGGCCCTATAGCCGAACAGTCGATCTTCGTACGTCTCGATAGCACCGATGACCAGCTCGATCGGGTTGGTCTTCATATCCATCCAGGCCATATCGCTGTCTTGATATTCGTCCGTAACCAGCGCCTCGGCGCGCAAGCGCAGGTAATTCGCAAACCCTTCGTGCACGGCAAGTTCGGCGGCCCTGCGCAATAGTGCTGCTGCCTGACCGAGTTTCGCGGCGTATGCAACGTGATACGGAATCAGCTCCAGGTTGCCCTGGTGGTTGCGTCGCACGAGCGAATAAAGACCGCGTTTACCCTGGAGATCGGCTGCCTCGAACTCCTCGACGGTCATGTCGGCGGGATACAGATTTGCGCCGAGCGGCTTGTCGGAGAAGCCTTCGATGAAAGACTTCTCGTCTCGCAAACGGTCCCACGGGCCATAATTGATTTCTGCGAAACGGCGCGTAGCGGCATTATCGATCGTTTCCAGCCAATCCCGGTAATCGTCGCGAAACGCCTGTCGCCAGAAAAGATCGTCCATTATTTTCGAGGCGTCGATCAATATCGAAATCATCTCGCGTTGTTGCACGCCAAACCCCGACAGATCGGCCTCCAGTGCAAAATCGGCATAGATTTCGGGTCGGGCAGGAACCTGGGCCGCAGGTCGGGCATCGCGTACTGCGGGTTCCTCGGCAGGGGGCGTTTCCTCGCTGCCACAACCTGCAATGGCCAAAGCCGACAAGGCAACAACTCCGATCCGACGCAAAATGGCGACTGTTTCCTCAACTGATTTCACTTTGACGTCCCCGTGGTTTCGCAACGATGGTTAATTATCGCACAGCAGATGAGACGGCAGCCTGCCAGGTCCGACTGACTGCTACAGATCCACGATTTCGATATCATCCGCCGACAGCGCACTACCGAGAAAGACGCCGCCTACCCTGGCGAAGCGTCTTGCCCCGTCCGTGGCAAGCAGTTGCAGGTTGCCACTGCCTGCGAGCGTTCTTGTCAAACCCTCCGCCAGCAGCCGTTCGGCCACCACTGTGGCAGTCGTTCCGGCGGAGTCGACAATGGACACGTGCTCGCCCGCAATTGCCGACAATGCGTCGCGCAACAGCGGAAAATGCGTACAACCCAGAATGATGGACGACAGCGTGTTCATGCCATCCGCGCCCAGGTATGGCTGCAGGTAACGTCGGATAACAGCGTCAGCGATGTCACCGGTGGTCCAACCTTCTTCCGCCAGCGCAACCAGCAATTCGCAGGCCAACTCCTCAACTGTGGCCGCACGGTCCAGGCGAAGAATGGCCTGCCGGTAGGCACCCAGCCGTACGGTTGCTTCCGTGGCGAGTACCAGGTGGTTGGCTGACGGCCTTGCTGTCACGGCTGCGCTCGCGCCGGGTTCGATCACGCCAATGACCGGCAGGGGGGCAAGCTCCGTTTGCAGATCGCGCAGCGCAACCGCGGAAGCTGTGTTGCAGGCGATCACCAGAAGTTTGATGCTGCGTGACTGCAAATGCCGGGTCGCCTGCCGAGCGTAACGCAAGACCGAACTCGCGCTTTTGATACCATAGGGCAATCGGGCAGTGTCTCCCAGATACAGGAAATGTTCGTCCGGCAGGCGCGCGCGTAATGCCTTAAGGACCGTGAGGCCGCCCACTCCGGAATCAAAAATGCCGATAGGTCTGTCGGGTCGCGAATCAGTAATCATATGGCTTTGAATTTAACCTTTATGCACCGCATTGTGCACGCCGATCGATCGGCCCGCCGCTCTGTATTTCGACATGGGCAATCGTGAACAGAGCGCCGAAGAACTTTTTATTTGCTCTCGGCGCGATCCTGGTGGCTGTTGTCATCGTGGGCGTATTTCTTCCGTCCGAAGGGCAGGTACATCGGGAAACCATTATCGATGCACCACCCGGGACAGTGTTTGCCATATTGAACGATTTACGTCGCGTCCGGGACTGGTCGCCATGGATCGAGGCCGATCCGGATGCCCGGGTTGACGTTTCTGCACCGACCAGCGGCGTTGGCGCTCAGATGCACTGGGATGGCCGGCGGCTTGGGCGGGGTGGCCAGGCAATCGTCGAGAGTGTGTCGAATCGACTGGTGGTCACGCAACTCGAACTTGACCACGGACAACCGCTGCGATCGACGTTCGAAATCGCAAGAGCGGACACCGGCACCCGTCTTCGCTGGACCTGCGAAAGGCCGTTCGGCATCAACCTGCTTGCTCGCTACAAAGGGCTTTTTCTCGAATCCGGCACCGGCCGGGAAATCGAGCGCGGCTTGGAGAATATCAAGACACTGGCAGAAAGCCTGCCGCGCGCCGACTGGACTGACATCGAGATCGAACGCCTGGTGGTTATGCCACAGCCAATTGTTTATCTCACCGAAACCAGTGCGCCGAACGCGGCAGCGATCTCCGAAGCGATGGGAGAGGCGTATTTCCGGATATTAGGCTTCATCGACCAGCATGGTTTGCAAGAGGCCGGCGCACCGCTATCGATCAGCCGTCGATTCAGCGGTTCCGAGTTCGTTTTCGATGCGGCGATCCCGGTGCGCGGCGTTAGCGACGAAACGCCGCACTCTGCATCGGGTGTTCAACTGGGCGTAACTTACGACGGGCCGGCGATTCGCGGCCGACACATTGGTTCCTACCGTGACCTGAGTCGCACGCATGAGAAAATTGCGGCGTATCTCGCAGCCCATGGCATCACGAGAGCGGGCGACGCATGGGAATCGTACATCAGCGATCCGGCGCGCACGCCGGAGTCGCAACTGGTCACTGACATCTATTACCCGGTCAGCTCAACGGAGTAGGAACAATGGCTCTTGGTTACGACAAATCGCCCGTAGGACGGGCTCCTGCAGCACGTGATCAGCACAGATCGTGGGCTGTAGGAGCCCGCATCGCGGGCGATCCGTCGCTGATCGCCCGCGATGCGGGCTCCTGCAATCGCACGATCGGGTTTGTGCAGAGCTTCCCTGGCAGGATGTACCCGGGCTGCGCTGTCAGTGTGACTTCGCGAGAAAGCCGGGTACAGCTACTGGCCGCTCTTCGATGTGCAACGGCAAACGTGCCTGGCGACTACCGCTGTGTCGGATTGCTTCCGCGAGAAGTTCCACCATCAAACGTGCGGCACGCGCGGTGTCGTGTACCGACATCTTGCGAACAGTGGCACGCATGGCTCCTTCGCCGTTCAACGGTGCAACGCGTTCCATCAGGGTCCGCAATTCCTTGAACAGCGAGCGTGCCGCTGCCGGCAGGTCGTCCACATTGATGCCGCGCAAACTCTCTTCGTAAGCCGTGATCAAGCGTTGCTTTACCTGACCGTTGCCGGCCATTACGGTCACAGCGGTCATAATCTGTTCGACGGGGTTGGACATTTCCACTCCAGCGCTTTTATTCAGCGTTATTATTTTCGGTCGCCACTCCGCAGGACGGCAAGTGGCGCATCTACGCTTTAAGAATCAACTACCTCCGGTAGTTCGCGGCGCGGATGCCGCAACCACGTCCCTGTAGGTCTTCTTGGTCTATCAACTACCTGCGCCTCATTCTTATATCAAATGTACGGAAGGCTCTGCAAGTGGGCGGCCTGGCGGGCGATCGCCGGATATCAGCGGCTGCGGTCGAGTTCGATGTCCCAGGCGTCACTGTCCAGCGTGCGGTGCTCCCGGAGCAGCGGCGCCTCCTGGCCGACTTGCCAGCGGACGGCCAGCGTTTCGGCCATCAGGTGGTCGCGAAAACGCTCCAGCGCCGCCTGCACACCGGCCGAGCCACTGATGCCCAGGACGATGCGATCGGACACCTCGAGCCCGGCCTGCTTGCGTGCATCCTGGACCGTGCGGATCAGCTCGCGGGCGATGCCTTCCTGGATCAGAGCCTCGTTCAGGGTCGTGTCCAGAGCCGTCAGAAAGCCACCGTCCTCGCCACAGGCGAAGCCCTCCGCGGAACGGGTCTCGATCAGCACGTCCTCTGGCCCCAGCATGACGGCCTCCCCGTCCACGTCGACCGCGAAGGATTCGGCGCGAGCCACGGCCGAGGCAATAGAGGCGCCATCGGCCGCCTCCAGGGCTGAGCGGATCAGCGGCACCCGCTTGCCAAAGCGCTTGCCGAGACGGGGCAGATGCGGCTTGATCCGGTAGCTCACCAGCCCGGCATCCCGGGCAATGAATTCGATGGACTTGACGTTCAATTCCTCGAGTATCTGATCCTGATGTTCCTCGATGGCCCGGGCTGCGTCATCGTCCGGCGTGCGAATGAGCAGTCGCGACAGCGGTTGCCGGGTTCGGACACCGGACTGCGAACGTGCTGCCCGTGCCAGTCCCACCACTTTTTGCACTACACTGACATCGAACAACAACTTGTCATCTTCGCGCGCAGGATCCGCCGCGGGCCACGCCGCCATATGGACGCTCTCCGGCGCCTGCGCATCGACGCTTCTTGCAAGGTTCTGGTAGACGTTCTCGGCGAGAAACGGCAGGAACGGCGCCATAAGGCGATGGATCACGTCAAGACATTCGTACAAAGTAAGATAAGCAGCTCGCTTGTCTTCTTCGTCAACCGATTTCCAGAACCGGCGACGATTTCGTCGCACGTACCAGTTGCTCAGTTGATCGACAAAGGATTCAATCGCTTCTCCAGCGGTCTTCGCATCATACGCGTCCATTGCCTCGGTGCAGATTCGGACCGTGCGAGTCAGCAGGGCAATCGCCCAGCGATCGATTTCCGGGCGTCGCTCGAGCGGCATTTCGCTCCTGAAGTCGACCTTGTCCAGTCGCGCATACAGTACAAAGAAGCCATAGGTATTCCAGAAAGTGTTCAGAAACGAGCTGGCAACATCACGGACGATATCCACCGAGATGCGTTTCTGCACGTCCGGTGACAGGCGTGCCATGAAATACCAGCGCAAAGCGTCCGCGCCAACGGAATCGAATACCTCGTACGGATCGACAATATTGCCAAGCGACTTCGACATCTTGCGTCCGTCCTGGTCAACGATGTGACTCAGGCAGATGCAGTTCCTGTAAGCCACACTGTCCGACACCAGCGTGGCGATCGCATGCAGCGTATAGAACCAGCCGCGGGTCTGGTCGATCGCCTCACAGATGTAATCGGCCGGAAAGTGCTCCTCGAACTCCTCCTCGTTGTCGAACGGGTAATGCCACTGGGCATACGGCATGGCGCCGGAGTCGAACCAGCAATCGATGACTTCCGGCACACGCCGGTACGTCCGGCCATCTTTTACAAACGTGATGTCGTCGACTGCAGGTCGATGCAAGTCGAGTTCGCCGAGCGTGCGGCCGCAAAGCTGTTCCAGTTCCGCGACCGATCCGATGCAGAGGTAATTCTCGTCGTCGTCGACCCACACGGGGAGCGGCGTACCCCAGAAACGCTCGCGTGACAGGGCCCAGTCAACATTGTTTTCAAGCCAGTTGCCGAAGCGCCCGTCGCGAATGGTCTCGGGCACCCAGTTGATGGTCTTGTTCAGTTCTACCATGCGGTCCTTATAAGCGGACGTGCGGATATACCAGGCATTCTTGGCGTAGTAGATGATCGGATCGCCGGTGCGCCAGCCGAACGGGTAGTTGTGGCGACAGGTTTCCGCCCGGAACATGAGGCCGCGTTCTTTGAGTATTCGGATCAGCGGTTTGTCCGCGTCCTTGAAAAAAAGCCCGGCGACCGGCGTCACTTCGGCAAGGAAATGACCGTCCTGCCCGACCGCGTGTACGACCGGAAGGCCATGTGCCTGGCCGATCGCCAGATCGTCGACGCCGTATGCCGGCGCCGAATGCACGATTCCGGTGCCATCTGCGGTGCTGACGAAGTCGCCCGGCAATACCCGGAACGCGCCTTCGGCATCCACGGGCAAATCGTCAAAGAGACGTTGGTAGGGCATCCCGACCAAGTCGCTGCCCTTGACGATTTTTCCGACCTTGTGTGCCTGGTCACCCATCACCGCGAGCCTGAGGTCTTCCGCAAGTATCAGCGTCTCCCCGTCCAGCTCGACCCACGCGTAGGCGACATCGGGATGGACGACCAGCGAAAGATTTGCCGGCAGCGTCCACGGTGTGGTTGTCCAGACGAGGAAATACAGATTGTCTTCGCCCTGCACCGGGAAGCGCACGTATATCGACGGATCCTCAACCTCCCGATAGCCCAGCGCCAGTTCGTGAGACGAGAGCGTCGCGCCGATTCGCGGGTCGTAAGGAACGACCTTGTAGCCACGATAGATGAGGCCCTTGTCCCAGATGACCTTGAGCAGCGACCAGACGGATTCGATGTAGGCGTTATCGAGCGTGTAATAAGCTTCATCGAGATTCACCCAGAATCCCATGCGCTCGGTCATCTTCTCCCAGTCACCGATGTAACGCATGACGGATTCGCGGCAGCGGCGCGTAAACTCGGCGATGCCGACTTTTTCCTCGATCTCTTTCTTGTCGAAGATACCGAGTTCTTTTTCGATCTCATGTTCGACTGGCAGGCCGTGGGTATCCCAGCCAGCCTTGCGCGGTGCGTGAAAGCCGCGCATGGTCTTGTAACGCGGAAACGCGTCCTTGAAACTGCGCGCCAGCACATGATGGATGCCGGGCTTGCCGTTAGCGGTCGGTGGTCCGTCATTGAAACTGAAGCGCGGGCGTCCGGCGGACATTTGCAGCGTCTTTTCGAAAGTGCGCTCTGCTCGCCAGAATTCGAGTACCTCCTGCTCGAGCGCCGGCCCATCGTAACGTCCCGCTATTTCCCTGAATCCCATCGTCGAATAACCTGCCCGTTGCCAGTTGCGCCAAAAAAAAATCGCCCCGGACGCCATCGAGACGTCCGGGGCGATGCATTTACCGGAAACTAATGCCGGAACGGCTAAAATACAAGAGCAGCGTTGCAAGGAGTTGCCATGTCCATCGCTTTTCCGGAGCCCGTAATGATCGAGACCAACGGCATACGCATGGCCATGCATTCACAAGGCAGCGGGCCGCCGGTAGTGCTGCTGCACGGCTTTCCGGAACTGGCTTTCTCCTGGCGCCATCAGTTGCCGGCGCTGGCCGCGGCCGGTTACCGGGCGATTGCGCCGGACCTGCGGGGTTACGGCGGCACTGACAAGCCTGCAAGCGTAAGCGATTACGCGATCGACTCACTGATCGCCGATGTGACCGGCTTGCTGGATTCGCTGAAGTTGCCGCGCGCCTTTTTCATCGGGCATGACTGGGGCGCACTGTTGCTTTGGCAAATGTCGCTGGTGGTTCCCGAACGCATTGCCGGACTTATCGCACTGAACATTCCGTTCCTGCCGCGGCCATCCGTCGATCCGGTCGCTTACATGCGAGACCGGCTCGGGCCCGACTTCTACATCGTCAATTTCCAGGATTCAAGCGAAGCGGACCAGCGATTTGCCGAGGATCCCGCGCGATTTATCGATCGTATGATGCGTCGACGGCCCATTACGCGCGAGCGGTTCGACAGCTTGCCACGCAAGCATAAAACAGTGAGTCTGCTGGCGCTTCTGGATCGGCCGACGCCGGCCGGCGAACCGTTGCTGGACGAAGAGGAGCTGTCGGTCTATGCCGCTGCCTTCGCGAAAGGTGGCTTTACGGGCCCCATCAACTGGTACCGCAACTGGAGCCGAAACTGGGCAACCAGCGAACACATCGAACAAAGGGTGCGCGTCCCCGGCCTTTTTATCGGCGCAACGGACGACATCGTTGTCAGCCTTGCACAGATCGAGGCGATGCGACCTTATGTCGACGATCTGGAAATTCAGATAATCGACAATTGCGGACACTGGACACAGCAGGAAAAGCCGGACGAGCTGAATGAGCGGATTCTCGACTGGATGCATCGCCGCTACCCGGCGGGCGACCCTGCAATCCGCCCCTCATCGTCCCGGATACCGAGGCGTCAGTGAAAGACCGGGGACTCCGGGTGCTCGCCTTGCGTGCCGAACATCGCGTGATCGAATACGGTGACAAGACTCTCGGTGCTTTGTGCGCCGATGACAAACAGGCGTTTATTCACCAGGAAGTTGGGTACGCCGGTCACGCCGTTCTTGCGTACCTGCGCTTCCTGCGACAGCACGATATGGCGAGAGGCGTCGTCGTCCAATGTGTTGTTGATCGACTGCGCAGTAAGGCCGCCCCGCACGCCGATATCCAGCAAAACTTCGCGATCGGACAGGTTGAGCCCGTCCTCGAAGAAGCCCTTGAGAAAGGTCTCGGCAAGCCCGGAGGCACTGGCGCCTTCCGTTTCCGCGAGCCGCATGACGCGATGTGCATTCAAGGTATTGGGAACCTGCGTCATTCGGTCAAAACGAAAATTGACGCCTTCTGCGCTGCCGGCCTGTGTCAACTCGGCCAGCGCCGGCTGCAGGGCCTGCGGGTCGCCGAATCGTGATGCGAGATACTCCTCTATCGCCATGCCTTCGGCTGGCATGGTCGGATTAAGCTGGAACGGGTACCAGGTCAGCGTGCTGGGACCGTGTACGGCAAGCAAGGCGTCGTCGAGGCGGCGCTTGCCGAGGTAGCACCACGGACAAACGAGGTCGGCAATGATGTCGACCTGCAACGTCGCAAGCGAGGTCGCAGCAGCATTTTGCGGTCGATTTTCGGCATTGCGATTGATCACGGGCATGGTCCGGTTTCTGTAAAAATACACAAGACCTGTACAATATGGCCGGGCTCGCGTTATTCAAGATGGCGATCCTGCCAGTACCGTTCCTGTAGACAATTGGATGCCCGCGGCGCAGGAAAGTTTTGCCGCGTCGGAACCGCAAAAATCCCGATGGGGCATGGCTTCCATCGAATTTAGGGCGAGTTTTCGGCGAAATTAGCGACTGTTGGCGTCATTTTCCCGCCTCATCGGCGATAAGATGCTTTCTCAAGGGCGCCGCTTCGGGCGCCGTTGCAATAATCTCAAGGGCGCCGCTTCGGGCCCCGTTGCAATAAAATGGCACCGTTGGCGGTCATATCAGGGGAAGCAGCGCGATGCGCGGTGCTGGTAATGAGCATTTCGGGAGAGGTTTTTGTTGATGCGTAACCGGACCGGCATTCGTCCATCGGAAATCACAAGTCGCGAAAACTACTTCGATCGCCGACGGTTCCTGGGACACGGCGCGGCTGCCGGTGGCGCGCTCGCAGCCGGGCTCGCAGCCGGGCTCACGGCCGGGCCGGCGCTTGGCGCCATCCTGCCGGAACGGCTGGGCGAGAAGCTTGACGACGTAAGTGCCAGCCCGTTCAGTACCGGCGAAGCGCCCAACAGCTTCGAGGACATTACTACCTATAACAATTACTACGAATTCGGCACCGGCAAAGCCGATCCGGCGCGTAATTCCCAACAGTTCAAACCGCGCCCCTGGTCGCTGACCGTTGCCGGACATGCAGAGCGAACCGGCACGTTCGATATCGACGATTTCGTCAAGCCTTACAGGCTCGAGGAACGCATCTATCGTATGCGTTGCGTGGAAGCCTGGTCGATGGTCATTCCCTGGGTCGGGATTCCGCTGGCGGACATCATTCGTCAATTCAAGCCGACCGCGAGCGCGAAATACGTCAGCTTCGAAACCCTGCACGATCCACAGCGCATGCCCGGCCAGCGATCGCGGGTACTCGAGTGGCCGTACCGTGAAGGTCTGACGATCGCCGAGGCGATGCACCCGTTGACCATTCTTGCGGTAGGCCTCTACGGCGAGCTGCTACCAAACGCGAATGGCGCGCCGATTCGCCTGATCGTGCCATGGAAATACGGATTCAAAGGCATCAAGGGTATCGTCCGCATGGATTTCGTGGAGCGGCAACCGCCGACCAGCTGGGAGATGGCAGCACCCAATGAGTACGGCTTTTACGCCAACGTCAACCCGGAAGTCGATCATCCACGCTGGAGCCAGGCGCGCGAACGTCGCATCGGTGCCGGACTGTTCGACGCAAAACAACCGACGCTCATGTTCAATGGCTACGCCGAAGAGGTCGCGCACCTGTACCAGGGTCTGGATCTGCGCCGCAATTTCTGAGCGCGAAGCCGTAATGCGTCAGCGCCGCACAGTGCGCCTGGTCAGCGCATGAAAACGCTTAGCCAGGTTCGATTCTTCTGGAAGCCGCTGGTATTCCTGTTAAGTCTCTTGCCGGCCGCATTCGTCGTAACGGATGTAACGGGCCTCACCAGTGGCCTCGGCGTCAACGCTGTCGAAGACATACAGGATCGATTCGGCAACTGGGCGTTGCGCTTCGTTCTGATCGCACTTTCGGTGACGCCGCTGCGGCAGATCACCGGCTGGAACTGGCTGGCACGGTTTCGACGCATGCTCGGCCTGTTCGCCTTCTTCTATGTACTCATGCACTTTCTGGCCTGGCTCATTCTCGATCAGGGCCTGTTGCTGTCGGCGATCCTGGAAGACATTTTGGAAAGGCCGTTTATTACGATTGGCTTCGCTGCGTTCCTGCTGTTGCTGGCGATGGCGGTGACCTCGACCAACGGCATGCACCGTCGGCTTGGCAAACGCTGGCAACAATTACACTACAGCGTGTATGTCGTCGGCATACTTGGCGTGTGGCATTACTGGTGGCAGGTCAAGATTGATGCAAGGGAGCCCGCCATTTACGCGGCGGTATTGGCCATTCTTCTCGGCTATCGAGTGCTCCGGCATCGACGCCGCAAGCGCGAGCAGGTTCGTCCGGCACCGTTGGCACAGTAGGCTGGTAGCTCGCGATAGCGTCACTGGCGCGCACCGCCTGTTGGTCCTGTGCTGGCGCCCTGTCGGACTTGGGCTAATATCTGCCAGAGAGGAACGCGGCAATGGCCTATTCCCGGTGGAAACGACTGGAAAAAACGCCGGGCTATCGGCGTATAAAGCTGTTTTTGAAGCGCCTTGCGGGCAAGGAACTGCGACTCAAACCGCAACTCGACGTATCAATCGTGAAGGCGGGCGGCTGGTGGTTTCATCCCGACACACTGAACAGCGAAAGCATCGTCTATTCGTTCGGCATCGGCGAGGATGTCGAGTTTGACCTGTTCCTGATAAAGCGATTCGGTCTCGACGTGCACGCGTTCGATCCGACGCCCGCAACGATCGAATGGCTTGCAGCACGCCAACTGCCTGCGAGTTTCCGGTTTTATCCCTGGGCTGTTGCAGCACGGAACGGCTTTTTGCGGCTCTATCCGCGCCTGAAGCGAGACGGCAGTCGATCGACGGTCATGTACTCAACGTTTGGTGATCGCGCTTCTGCAATTGAGTCGATCGACGTTCCGGCTGTCAATTTGCCCGCCATCGCCAAACGTCTGGGACACGAGCAAATAGACCTGCTCAAGATGGATATCGAAGGCGCCGAGTACGAAGTACTGGATAATCTGTTGCAATCCACGGTCAAACCGAGGCAACTGCTGGTGGAATTTCATCACCGGTTTAGCGGCATTGGACCGACGAGAACGGCAGCAATGATCGCCAGGCTTGAAGAGTACGGCTATCGGCTCATTGCAGTTTCCGAGACCGGCCGTGAACTTTCGTTTATGCATACCTGCGAGGAGCAAAGGTCATGATGCACTTCAGAGCGATTCTGGTAACGATTCTGGCAACGACATTCGGCACGGCTTTGGTATCGTGCGCCGCGGGCTATTCGCCGCCGGCCGAACGACGGAATGCGGATCGATGCCCGATGTCGGAGGTCTGGGTCTGCGAGGACCGCTACCCGAGCCGCATCGAAACCGAGGATGAGGTCGAGCAGTTTTGTCGCTGCGAGGACCCCAAGCTAATACGTTAGGCGGTTACAGCAGGCCTTAACGTCGGCCGGCGTCGGACGCCAAAAAAAAGCCCCGCGACTGCGGGGCTTTTTCGTGTCAATCGCAACTAAAGCGATTGCTTACATCATGCCGCCCATACCACCCATATCAGGCATTGAAGGTGCCGACGACTCGTCCTTCGGCGCCTCCGCAACCATGGCTTCCGTGGTCAACAACAGACCGGAAACCGACGCAGCATTCTGCAGCGCATAGCGCGTGACCTTGGTCGGGTCCAGAATGCCCATCTCGATCATGTCGCCGTATTCGCCGGTTGCCGCGTTGTAGCCGTAGTTGCCCTTGCCTGCTACTACCGCGTTCAGCACGACACTGGCGTCGCCGCCAGCGTTCCTGACGATCTGCCGCAATGGCTCTTCGACCGCGCGGCGCAGGATGTTGATGCCGACAGTCTGGTCGTCATTGTCACCTACCAGCTTCTTGATGGCTGCGACAGCACGCACGAACGCTACGCCGCCGCCGGGAACCACGCCTTCTTCGACGGCTGCACGGGTTGCGTGCAGTGCGTCTTCGACACGTGCCTTCTTCTCTTTCATCTCGACTTCGGTCGCCGCACCGACCTTGATCACGGCAACACCGCCGGAGAGCTTCGCAACACGCTCCTGCAGTTTTTCCTTGTCATAGTCCGAACTGGACTCTTCAATTTCAGCATTGATCTGGTCAACGCGTCCCTTGATGTCCGCAGCACGCCCGGCACCATCGATGATGGTCGTGTTTTCCTTCGTGATCTGGACTTTCTTCGCCTCGCCAAGATCGTCGAGCGTCGCCTTCTCGAGCGACAGGCCGACTTCCTCGGAAATGACCTGGCCACCGGTCAGGACAGCGATGTCCTGCAGCATGGCTTTGCGTCGATCGCCGAATCCAGGCGCTTTCACGGCAGCGACTTTCACGATGCCGCGAATGTTGTTTACGACCAGCGTCGCCAGCGCTTCGCCTTCCACGTCCTCAGCGATGATCAGCAGGGGACGGCTTGCCTTGGCAACACCTTCCAGCACCGGCAGCAGGTCGCGGATATTGGAGACCTTCTTGTCGTACAACAGCACCAGCGGATTGTCGAGCTCTACGCTCTGGCTCTGCTGGTTGTTGATGAAGTACGGTGAGAGATAGCCGCGATCAAACTGCATGCCCTCTACGACATCGAGTTCGTTCTCCAGTCCGGAGCCTTCCTCGACGGTGATAACGCCTTCCTTGCCGACCTTCTTCATGGCTTCAGAAATGATCTTGCCGATTTCGGGATCGGAGTTGGCCGAAATACTGCCAACCTGTGCAATCGCCTTGTCGTCTTCGCAAGGCTTCGACATCTTCTCGAGTTCCTTGACGATGGCGATTGTGCCCTTGTCGATACCACGCTTGAGATCCATCGGATTCATGCCGGCGGTAACGGACTTCAGGCCTTCGCGCAGGATTGCATGCGCCAGCACGGTTGCGGTCGTGGTGCCGTCACCGGCGATATCGGAAGTCTGGGAAGCAACTTCCTTGACCATTTGTGCGCCCATGTTCTCGAATTTGTCCTCGAGCTCGATTTCCTTGGCGACCGAAACGCCGTCTTTGGTGACGGTCGGAGCGCCGAAGCTCTTGTCGAGTACGACGTTGCGACCCTTGGGTCCCAGGGTCACTTTTACCGCATTGGCCAGAATGTTTACGCCTGCAAACATTTTCTGGCGTGCGTCGTCACTAAAACGAACTTCTTTAGCAGCCATTTACTTTTCCTCTTGAAACTTGAATTTGCGTGAGTGTCGAGTGTGAGCAATTACGACCTTGGCGGATCAACCTTCGATCACAGCCATGATGTCGTCTTCTTTCATCACCAACAGCTCTTCGCCATCGACCTTTACTTCGGTGCCGCTGTACTTGCCGAACAGCACCTTGTCACCCTTCTTGATATCCAGCTTGCGGATTTCGCCGTTTTCCAGGATCTTGCCATTGCCTACGGCAATGACCTCGCCCTTGATCGGCTTTTCGGCAGCGGCGTCGGGAATTACGATTCCTCCCGGTGAAGTGCGCTCTTCTTCCATGCGCTTTACGATGACTCGATCATGAAGCGGACGAATCTTCATTGACTAGATCTCCTGTAAACTGTTGATTATTAACCGACTAATGCGGTCTTGCAGTCCGGTTGCCGTTAGCACTCGGGCTGAAGGAGTGCTAATGATAGGGGCGGACCGGCAAAATTCAAGGGGCCGGCCGCGATGGCTTGCGACGACTACGAAAATGCGGCCTGAATTGCGCCGTGGTTCCATGACAGCAAACGGCCCGGCCGTTACGCTCGCCCTGTGTCCTGCTGACCGAGCCGGCAGTTCACATAAGCGGTAACATTCACGCCTCCTGGCGGGTCCAATAAAGACCGCTGGCATGGCCCCCGGAGCGCTATACGGCGCTCGCACGAAGCGACACTGACATATGCACCGACTGCTTTCTTTCCATCGTTACCTGCTGCTTGCCTTGTTCTCGCTGTCGGCCGCGCCAGCACTGTCCCAGCAAGCCGACATATTGCGTGCTGAGGAAGCTTTTCGCTATGTCGTCGCGGACACCGGCGATGCACTTGAGATTGACTGGGCCATTGCGGATGGCTACTACCTCTATCGCGACAAACTCGGCTTCGCGACCGATACACCCGACATCACGTTTGGCAGCGTGACGCTGCCTGCGGGGCGGCACCACGAGGACGAGTTCTTCGGT
This sequence comes from Woeseia sp., assembly GCA_040879925.1. Lineage (GTDB taxonomy): Bacteria > Pseudomonadota > Gammaproteobacteria > Steroidobacterales > Woeseiaceae > IDS-8. Next base: position 48,421 of record JBBDJJ010000047.1, read on the forward strand.
GTACAGCAGGTATATCGGGAGCGCTTTTACGTGACGATCCCGTACAGCATTGCCGGCACCAGGCCCGAGACCCTGAATCTCATTGTGAAATCGCAGGGATGCGCCGATCTGGGCATCTGCTATCCGCCGCAGACCTGGACCACAGGCGTCGAACTCGACAGGAGTGCCGGACCGGCCAAGCGTGATCTCGCCACGTTCGGCTCGCCAGGTGGCGCCAACGCTGAATTTCTGCCCGTTGATGACGCGTTTCGGCCGTACCTCGACGCGCTCGATGGAAATACGGTCGAACTGGCATTTCAGGTCGCGCCCGGCTACTACCTTTACAAAGACAAGATCGCTGTACGGTCTGCCTCCGACCGCGTCCAGTTCGGCAAGCTCGACCTGCCCCAAGGCGAGATGAAAACCGACGAATATTTTGGCGCAATGGAGGTGTACCACCACGATATTGTCGCCCGCGTCCCGGTGGCACGCGCCACGCCTGAGACCATGGTCGTCTCGGTCGATGTCATGTTCCAGGGCTGCGCAGATGGCGGAATCTGCTACCCGCCGGTCACTCGCAATCTGGCGGTCACTTTGCCGACCGCGACCTCGGTCAGCGCATTGTCCGCCGCCGGTGGCGGCGATGCGCCGGTGTCGGAGCAAGCGCGCCTGGCGGCACTTATCGGCGGCGCCAGCATGTGGGCAGTCGTTGCCACCTTCTTCGGCGCCGGCCTGCTGCTGGCATTCACGCCTTGCGTACTGCCGATGGTGCCGATCCTCTCCGGTATCATCGCCGGCGACGGTGACGATGTCGGGCCGGCGCGAGGCTTTACGCTTGCGCTGTCCTACGTGCTTGGTATGGCACTGATTTATACGGCTGCCGGCGTTGCTGCCGCGGCGGTTGGTGTGCAATTGCAGGCGGTATTCAATCAACCCTGGGTCTTGAGCCTTTTCGCCGGACTTTTTGTGTTGTTGGCGCTCGGCATGTTCGGCCTGTTCGATCTGCAAATGCCCTCAGCCATCCAGAGCCGACTGGCCACCGTCAGCGGCCAGCAACGCAGTGGCACGATGATTGGCGCATTCGTGATGGGCGCCCTGTCGTCATTGATAGTGACCGCGTGCGTCGCGCCCGCGCTGGTGGCGACGCTCACGGTAATCGGTCAGGGTGGCGACATGCTGCGCGGCGGCGCGGCTTTGTTTGCGCTGAGTCTGGGTATGGGCGCTCCGTTGCTGCTGGTTGGCGCGTCGGCCGGCAAGCTTCTGCCGAAGGCCGGCCCCTGGATGGTTGCGGTGAAGAATGCTTTCGGCTTCATGATGCTGGGACTGGCGATCTGGATGTTGTCGCGCATTCTGCCCGCGACGGCCACACTCGCCCTGACGGGCGCGCTGGTCTTCATGGCCGGCGTCTGGCTCGGTGGCTTGACCACATTGGCCGCAGACGCGGCCAATACGCAGAAGCTGGGTAAGGGATTCGGCCTGCTGGCAATCATTTACGGCGCAGCGCTGATCTTCGGCTCATTGGCCGGCGGCTCGAGCATGGTGCGTCCGTTACAAGGACTAAACGCTGGCGGGCAAGCGGGGATGACTGAGGAACACGGGCTGGCGTTTCAGCGCGTCAAGACCGTCGACGATCTGGATCGCGCGCTCGCCGCTACTGGCGGTCGCACTGCGATGCTGGATTTTTACGCGGACTGGTGCGTATCGTGTATCGAGATGGAAAAGTACACGTTCACCGATGTTGCAGTGCAAAATGCTTTGTCGGATACCGTTCTTTTGCAGGCCGACGTAACGGCCAACGACGATGACGACCAGGCACTGCTGGCACGTTTCGGTGTTTTCGGGCCGCCAACCATTATATTCTTTGGCCCGGAAGGAGATGAGCGTCGTGGCTATGAAGTGGTTGGATACATGAAAGCGGCCGAATTTGCTGCACACGTAAGGCGCGCGGTCGGCGGCGACGCGGTCGGCGGCGACGCTTTCACGGCGCGCACCACGAGCGAAACCATTAGCGAGACCAGGAACGACACCAGGAACGACACTGAGAGCGCCCGCTGATGGCACGACTGCTGTTGGCGGCCCTGCTCGTGGCCGCTGCTTTCGGCGGCTACTGGTTGCAATCGGCGCGGACAAGCGGCGACATCCCGGCGCTCACCAACGAGCGCACCGCATTTGCGCTACCGGACGAAGCCCCGGCGCTCACCAACGAGCGCATCGCATTTACGCTACCGGACCTGCAGGGAAACCCCAGAGATCTCGACGAATGGCACGGGAAGGCGCTGCTGGTAAACTTCTGGGCCACCTGGTGTGCGCCCTGTCGGCGCGAGATCCCCTTGCTGAAGCGCACCCAGGATTCCCATGCGGCAGACAATTTGCAGGTCATCGGTATTGCGGTTGACTACACCGAAGACGTCGTTGCTTACGCGGAAATCGCTGATTTCAACTACCCGATCCTGGTCGGCCAGGAGGACGCGATGGCTGCTGCCGAAAACTCCGGCGTCGAGTTTGTCGGCCTGCCCTTTACCATGGTGATCTCGCCGGACGGTCAGCTCATCAAGACGCACATCGGCGAAATCGTCGAGTCCCACATCGAACAAATAGTGGCTGTCCTCGATCGGCTGCAGCAAGGCGAACTTGACCTCGACGGGGCCCGCAAGGCCTTGGGCCGGCTGTAAAAACGTTAGCTCTTGCCTGAGCGCAGGCGGCTCTCTGCTGTGGGGAGTCCCTGGGCGGAAGTAAAGCGGACCGCAGGGAGCCATTCCGCCCAGGGACTCCCCACAGCAGAGAGCCGACCCTTCCCGGCGCCCGTTGTGGTCTTAAGAAAGTGGCATTGCCAAAACTCTCAGGGCTTGCCTTGTGTGGCCGCAAAAAGGTTAGAATTGCGGCCATCTTCGGCAAACTGGTCGCGAAGCTTGCCAAATAGCAAGCTACCTGCCTGGGTCCGGCGGCTGGTGAGGACACCTGATGGATATACGAAAAGTTAAAAAACTCATCGAACTGCTGGACGAATCCGGCATCGCGGAAATCGAAATTACCGAGGGTGAGGAATCCGTGCGCATCAGCCGGCACAGCCACGCCCCTCCGCCACCCCAATACCTTGGCGGGTACCCGCCACCGCTGCCCACGGCCCCGGCAGCCGCGCCGCCTGCTGCGCCTGCCCCGTCTGTCGCGCCAATTCCGGAACCCGAAGAAGACGGTTACGCCGTCACGGCACCGATGGTGGGCACTTATTACAGTGCGTCGTCGCCCGGCTCGCCGGCATTCGTGCAGGTTGGCGATCGCGTCAAGCAAGGCGATGTATTGTGCATAGTTGAAGCCATGAAAATGATGAACCAGATCGAGGCGGAAGTATCCGGCACCATCAAGGCGATACGCGCGCAAAACGGTGACCCGGTCGAGTACGGCCAGGTCCTGTTTCTCATCGACCAGCGCAACGCCGCTTAGCCGGCCGGGTCGCGATGCTGGAAAAGGTTCTCATTGCGAATCGCGGCGAGATCGCGCTGCGGATCCTGCGCGCATGTCGCGAAATGGGCATTAAGACCGTCGCGGTACATTCCACCGCGGACAACAACCTCAAGCATGTCTTGCTGGCCGACGAAACTGTCTGCATCGGACCGCCGGCATCCTCAGAAAGCTATCTCAACATGCCGGCGATTATCAGCGCAGCCGAAGTAACCGATTCTGTCGCCATACATCCCGGATACGGCTTTCTCTCGGAGAATGCCGACTTCGCCGAACGTGTCGAATCGAGTGGTTTCGTTTTTGTCGGACCGCCCGCGTCTGCGATTCGCCTGATGGGAGACAAAGTGTCGGCCATTCGGGCCATGCAGGCAGCCGGGGTACCGTGCGTTCCCGGCTCCGACGGTCCCCTGGGCGACGATCCGGAGGAAAACCTGCGCATTGCCAGAGACATCGGCTACCCGGTTATATTGAAAGCCGCCGGCGGTGGTGGCGGCCGCGGCATGCGCGTCGTGCACTCCGAAGCAGCTCTCGTCAGTGCCGTTACCGTAACCCGCGCGGAAGCACGCTCGGCTTTCAGCAACGAAATGATCTACATGGAAAAATTTCTGGAGAAGCCGCGCCATGTGGAATTCCAGGTTCTGGCCGACGGGCAGGGAAACGCCATTCACCTTGGAGAACGCGACTGCTCCATGCAGCGACGCCACCAGAAGGTCGTCGAAGAGGCGCCGGCGCCCGGCATCAGCGAGGAACAACGGCAAAGAATCGGCAAACGCTGTGTGGACGCCTGTCTCGAGATGGGCTACCGCAGCGCCGGCACGTTCGAGTTTCTGTATCAGGACAACGAATTTTTCTTCATCGAAATGAATACCCGACTCCAGGTCGAACATCCGGTAACCGAGATGATTACCGGAGTGGACATCGTCCGCGAGCAATTGAGAATTGCGAGCGGCGAGAAGCTCAGCCTGACGCAGGACCAGGTTGTGTTGCGCGGGCATGCGATCGAATGCCGCATCAACGCAGAAGACCCGAAGACCTTTACCCCCTCACCCGGCACGATCCAGCTGTGGCACGCGCCGGGCGGGCCAGGCGTCAGGGTGGAAAGCCACATTTACAGCGGTTACAAGGTGCCCCCGTATTACGACTCGATGATCGGCAAGCTGATCACGCACGGCAACGATCGCAAAACGGCGATCGCACGCATGCGAACGGCACTGACAGAGATTGTGATCGAAGGCATCAAGACCAACATTCCACTTCACCAGGAGATTTTCCAGCACTCGGCGTTCCAGGCAGGTGGCACCGACATTCACTACCTGGAAAAACGCCTCGGCTTGTGAGCGATGGAATGGCGTCAGTTTGTCATGAACCTCGAGTCGCTCCCGGCCGCCGCTGTCGAGGAAATTTTCACGCGACATGGTGCCGCAGCGGTCACTCTCAGTGACGCGGGCGACGATCCCGTTCTGGAGCCGGCACCCGGCGAAACGCCGCTCTGGGCACAGGTAAGAATCACCGGACTGTTTCCGCCCTCGGCGGATCTCGCCGGCCTGCAACAGGATCTGCGCCTGTCTTTGCATCTCGGCAAGCTCCCCGATTGCCATGTCGAAGCACTCGCAGAGCGTGACTGGGCTCGCGAATGGCTGCGGGATTTCCGGCCCATGCGATTCGGCCGTCGCCTATGGGTTTGCCCGGACAACCAGGCGATTGACGCCGCCGATAGTGACGATGCCGTCATCGTGCATCTCGATCCGGGACTGGCGTTTGGCACGGGCACACATCCGACCACTGCACTGTGTCTTGAATGGCTGGACCAGCAGGATCTGGCAGGACGCCACGTTCTCGATTTCGGTTGCGGGTCCGGCATTCTGGCCATCGCGGCTGCGTTGCTCGGTGCCAGTCACGTAGTTGCACTGGATATCGATCCACAGGCGCTCACCGCGACGCGCAGCAATGCGCAACGAAACCGCGTCGACGATCGCATTTCGACGACCGCTGACTCAGAATCGCCCGGCAGTGAATTCGATGTCATTGTCGCCAATGTTCTGGCCGGGCCACTGGCACTCCATGCGCGTACAATTTGCAGTCAACTGGTACCAGGCGGTGCCCTGGCGCTGTCAGGCATTCTGGAAAACCAGACAGCGAATGTCGCCCTTGCTTACGCAGAATGGATCAGGTTTAAACCCCCGGCGGTCCGCAGTGGCTGGGGACGGTTGTCGGGCACGAGGTACTGAGGCCAATGCTCTCTGTCGCAAATAGTGCCAGGCGCAAATAGTGTCGGGCATGTACACACAATGTCCTGATTGCCAGACCGCCTTTCGCGTCACCGCCGCGGTTTTACAACAGGCCGGCGGACGCGTGCGCTGCGGTAGCTGCGGACATGCATTCAGCGCTCTCGAGCGCCTGTCGGAAGACCCGCCACAGGTAGACCAGCCCGCGGCAGAGTCATCTTCGTTTGCTGTCGAGGATCGTCGTGAACAGCAAGAGCCGACCGACGACGACCGCGACGCTTTGCTCGATACCCTGAACGAATTGGCCGGTGCCGATGACATTCGCATTGAGGATACCGGTGTCGAGTGGCTCGTCATTGACGACGACAGTGTGGAAGAGGCACCTGAGGCGGCTGACTCCGGTACAGCGGGCCCTGGTACGGCGCGCTGGCACCTGAACGACGACGATGGTGACGAAGATGACGGCTCCGGGCCGGTTGACGATGACGCACAGCTACCCGAAGTGCTGGATCAGGTACCGCTGGCAGACGCGCCGGATGATTTGGATGGCAGTGCCGGCATCCAGGTCGAGGAATCGGGCATACAGGAAATACAGGAGCCGCTCGATCTGCCAACCGACAAGTCAGCCGAGTTGCGTTTTGACGATTACACGCCCTTACCCGAGGAATTCGACGACCCGCCGCCCGCAGCCGCTGTACCGGATGTGCCACAACGCCGCGCCGGGGACCAGCTTGAACCGCGCCCGGTCGAATTTGACGAGCGCCAATCGGATCTCGCTCTGGGCGAACCCGAAGACTGGCGCCTGCTCCTTGACGAATTCGCCGAAGACACTAATCGCCCCACCGAGAAAGTCTCTGATCCGGACGACATCGATACCCAGTTCGATCTGCAGGCACTCGAACTCGGCATCGACGTCAGCGGGAATCGGCAATTGCCTATTGAACCCGCCGAAGCAGATGCGAATGAGGCGTCGCAGGCAACAAGCAATGATTCAGACCTGCAATTGGAAGTCCATGAGCCCGACGCAGCTACGGGCGTCGATCTCGATCCGGATAGCGGTGACGCTGCGGCGCTGAAGCCGAAGTTTGCTGTTGACGATTTCGCCTGGGCCTCAGCCAAGCGCAACGAGGACGATGCAGATAGCGCACTGGAAGCGGAACTGCTTGCTGCGTATACCGTCGACCTGCCGGACGTCGAGGAGCCGGGCGTCGAAACGTCCCCAGCCGATGACGAGCACGTCACCGTAGCGCATGTGCCCCCGCAAACCGAAGAAGAAATGACCATTAACATGCAGATCGACCAGGATCTGCTGCGCCTTGCGGAAGAAGATGCCGGCTTCGCCCTGAGCCAATCCGGGCAGCGCCGGATGCCGCAAGACTCGCTGCTGGTCGAAACAATCATTATGGAAGGTGACTTTGTTCGGACTGCGCTGGACAAGGAGCTCGACGAAGTTGTCAAGGCGGTGGCAGACAGCGGCGACGATGACCCGCGGCGACTTCTCGACACTTACATCTCCAAAAAGGAGAAAGTTCGCGGCGGTCGCCGCAAGACGGATCCTCCCGGTTTCGCGGTTGTTGCTGGCATAGCGGTGCTGGGATTGGCCCTGCTCGCACAAGCTACGCACAACTATCGCGATTCCCTGGCAACCTACGGCGCATTCAATCAGACGGTTGGTGCAGCCTATCGGTGGTTTGGCGATCCGCTTGTTCCGGCATGGGATGTGCGCGGCTGGCGCTTCGAATCAACCAGCGGCAGTACAGAAGGCAACGACGAGATATTGACCATTCGTTCGCGCGTCAGCAATCAATCGAGCGCTTCGCTGCCCTACCCGTTGCTGCATATTTCGTTGACCGACCGGTATGAGGAGATTATCGGCAGCAAGGTACTGCAACCCGCCGCATACCTGAGCGAGGGCACGAACTTCGCCCAGCCTGTCGCTGCGGGCGACGGATTTACAGCGGTCATTACCGTGGCATCACTGGCCCGGGAGGCCACCGGCTTCAAGCTCAACATCTGCTATCGCGAAACCGACCAACAGTTGCGTTGCGCTACCGAAGATTTCCGGCACTGACCACCGTGTCCGTCATCCTTGATCGCAAGCCATGAGGTCAGCATGAAAATCGGACCATACGAACTGTCGAGTCCGTTTCTGCTCGCACCGATGGCGGGCATCAGCGATGCGCCATTCCGGCGCCTGTGTCGACAATTCGGCGCGGGCATGACCACCTCGGAAATGACGACTGCCGACATAAGCCTTTGGCATACCGCGAAATGCATGCGGCGCCTTGACATTGACTCGGATGCCACGCCGCGAGTCGTGCAAATTGCCGGGTCTGACCCGGCGCAGCTTGCACTGGCCGCACGGATCTGTGTCGACCGCGGTGCACAAATTATCGACATCAATATGGGTTGCCCCGCCAAAAAAGTCTGCAAACGGGCTGCCGGTTCTGCGCTGTTGCGGGACGAGTTGCTGGTCGCGCGTATCCTGGAGTCGGTCGTGCGCGCAGTAAACGTTCCTGTAACCGTAAAGATTCGCACGGGTTGGGACCCGGAACACCGCAATGGCGTCACGATCGCAGCAATCGCCGAGGCCAGCGGCGTTCAGGCGCTGGCAGTGCATGGACGCACGCGTGCCTGCCGCTTCACGGGAGATGCCGAGTACAACACGATTGCACGCATCAAGCAGACTGTTTCGATACCGGTGATTGCAAATGGAGATATAACGACTTCCGAGAAGTCGCTTGAGGTTCTGAGCCTAAGTCAGGCTGATGGCTTGATGATTGGCCGCGCTGCAATGGGGCGGCCCTGGTTTTTCCGCGAACTGAATCATTATCGCGAAAAAAATGAATCGATTGCGCCTCTGGAAAAAACCAAAGTGCGTGATATTATGCTCGACCACCTTGGGGATTTGTACCGGTTTTACGGGGAAACGATTGGCGTTCGGGTCGCTCGCAAGCATCTGACCTGGTATTGCGCTGAATTGCAGAATTCAGACACGTTTCGGTCACAGGTGGTGCGCGCCGACAGTGCCTCCGAGCAAATTCGCCTGACATTGCAATACTTTGAGAGTACGGCCGGAGACGAATCTTTGGCCGCATAGGAGCTTCGCTACGTAAATTTCTGTTTACGAGCCTTAACTTCTTCAGGAATCAGTACAAAGTGTCTAAGAAATCTCACAAGAAATCTCACAAGAAATCTCACAAGAAAACTCATAAGAAGGACACCGAACTGCGCGCAACCAGCAAAAGGCCACTCAGAAAGCACACGGAAGACGCTCTGCGTGGCTATTTCTCGACTCTTAACGGCGACAGGCCAGGCGACCTCTACGATCTGGTCATGGGTGAAGTTGAAGAGCCTTTGTTCAAGGCCGTTATGGACTACACGCAAGGCAATCAGAGCCAGGCGGCGGGCATTCTCGGTATTAATCGGGGTACGCTGCGCAAGAAGCTCAAGACTTACTCGCTGCTCCAGTAGCAGTAAGGCATGTCACCCATGCACACGGTGCGTCGCGCGCTCATCAGCGTCTCTGACAAGCGCGGCTTGCTGCCATTTGCACGCGGTCTGGCAGCGATGGACATTGAGATTGTGTCTACCGGCGGGACCTGCAGCGCTCTGCAGGAAGCCGGCGTTGCGGCCACCGAAGTCTCCGCGAAAACCGGTTTTCCGGAAATAATGGACGGTCGCGTCAAGACCTTGCACCCCGTCATTCACGGCGGATTGCTCGGACGTCGCGGCACGGATGACAGCATAATGACGGCGCATGGAATCGAGCCGATCGACCTGCTGGTCGTAAATCTTTATCCGTTTCTGGAAACCGTGCGTCGTGGAGATGCAACTGTCGATGAGTCCATCGAGCAGATCGATATCGGGGGCCCGGCGATGATTCGTGCTGCCGCCAAGAATCACGCAAGTGTTATCGTGATCGTGGACCCGGACGATTACGATGACGTGCTTGCAAGCGTGCAACTCGGCCCGCTAACGATTGAGCAGCGACGGCGATTAGCGGCCAAAGCTTTTGCACACACCGCCGGTTACGACACGGCAATTGCAGGCTGGCTGTCCGGTATCCTCGGCGATGCAGAGTTTGCAGAACGCTTCCTCTACGCGGGTGAACGCCTGGAGGTCCTGCGCTACGGTGAGAATCCGCATCAGGAAGCTGCCTTTTACCGCGACCAGTCTCCTCCGGACGGCTCGCTGGCAACGGCGCGACAATTACAAGGCAAGACCCTTTCCTATAACAACGTTGCAGATGCCGACGCGGCGCTGCAATGTGTCAGGCAATTCGATGAGCCCGCCTGCGTCATCGTCAAGCACGCCAACCCGTGCGGTGTCGCCGTCAATGAAACGCTGGCCGAAGCCTACCAGCGGGCGTTCATCACCGATCCGACTTCAGCATTCGGTGGCATCATTGCCTTCAATCGCACGCTGGATAGCAAGACCGCACACAAGATCATTGAACAGCAGTTTGTCGAGCTTATTGTCGCCCCGGATTTCGACGAGGCCGCGCTCGCGATTCTCGCTCGCAAGGAGAATGTGCGCGTTCTGGAAACCGGGACGCCGGCCGCTGGCGCTGGCAGCGGACGCGTGTTCCACAAGGTCTCGGGTGGCCTGCTGGTGCAATGCACGGATACCGGCAACGTCACGGCAGGAGACCTGAAAGTGGTCACCGAGCGCGTGCCGAGTGCCGGGCAGATCGGCGACCTGCTGTTTGCCTGGCGGGTAGCAAAATTTGTGAAATCAAACGCTATTGTGTTCTGCCGTGACGGCATGACCCTCGGTGTCGGCGCGGGCCAGATGAGTCGTGTATACAGTACCCGCATTGCCGCCATAAAAGCCGCCGACCAGGGCCTGTCGCTGAGCGGTTCCGTCATGGCATCGGATGCGTTCTTTCCGTTTCGCGACGGCCTCGACAGTGCCGCTGAACACGGTATCGCTGCGATCATTCAACCCGGTGGCTCGGTCCGCGACGATGAAGTGATTGCCGCGGCGAATGAACATGGTATTGCCATGGTGTTCACCGGCATGCGGCATTTTCGCCATTGACCTGGCATCCTGGAGAAACCGCATGAAGGTCCTCGTTGTCGGCGGTGGTGGTCGCGAACATGCGCTGGCCTGGAAGTGCATGCAGTCTCCGCGGGTCTCCGAAGTACTGGTGGCGCCCGGCAACGCCGGCACGGCGCTCGAAACGGGCCTGCGCAATGTCGCTATTGCTGCCGATGACATCGATGCATTAGCAGACCTCGCACAATCAGAGATGGTCGACCTGACTATAGTCGGACCGGAAATGCCGCTGGTGGCCGGGATCGTCGACCGCTTCCGTGAACACGGATTAGCCGTGTTCGGCCCCACGGCGTCAGCCGCGCGCCTCGAAGGCTCAAAGGCATTCACGAAAAGCTTCCTGAAACGTCACCGCATCCCGACCGCAGCCTTCGAATCCTTCACAAAACTCCAGCCGGCACTCGACTATATTCGCCAGCGTGGTGCGCCGCTGGTCGTCAAGGCCGACGGCCTGGCGGGCGGCAAGGGTGTCGTGGTCGCGCGGTCGGTCGACGAGGCCGAGCGTGCGGCGCGTGACATGCTGGCTGCCGGTACGTTTGGTGAAGCAGGACGACGCATCGTCGTCGAGGAGTTTCTGGCCGGCGAGGAAGTCAGCTTTATCGTTATGACCGACGGCAGCAACGTGTTGCCACTGGCGACCTCGCAGGACCACAAGGCGCGCGATGATGGTGACACGGGACCGAATACCGGCGGCATGGGCGCGTATTCTCCGGCACCGGTCGTAACCGCTGCGCTGCAGAGCCGCATCATGCAGGAGATCATCCAGCCAACCCTGCATGGATTGCGCGCCGATGGCATCGACTACCTGGGATTTCTTTATGTCGGCCTGATGATCGACGCCGACGGTGCGCCACGGGTACTGGAATTCAATTGCCGCTTCGGCGACCCGGAAACGCAGCCGATCCTGGCACGACTGCAATCCGACCTGGTCGAACTCTGTCTCGCCACACTGGCCGGAGATCTCGGCACAGTTGCGGCGGAGTGGGATCCGCGTGCCGCCCTGGGGGTCGTCATGGCGGCCGGCGGCTACCCGGGATCGTACCGCCACGGTGACCCGATTCGCGGCCTGCCAACTTCGGGGGCGGGTCTTGCCAAGGTTTTTCATTCCGGAACGGTCTTGTCCGGCGAGGATGTCCTGACCAGCGGCGGCCGCGTGTTGTGCGTGGTCGGCCTGGGTGACAGTGTTGCGGCCGCGCGGGATGCGGCGTACGCCGAAGTGCGCACCATCGCGTGGCGGGACGCCTATTATCGCAAGGATATCGGCTACCGGGCGATTGCGCGTGAGCCAAATTGACGTGAGCAAGTCTGACGCGCGCATGCTGGGCACGCGAGAAGCGGCTGCCGCGATTGCCGCGACCATGCCGGCATTCCACTCGGAGCGCGTCAGCGTGCAGCAAGCCGCTGGACGCATACTGCGTGAAACGGTGCGCGCGGAGCGCGACCAACCGCCGTTCGACCGTGTGACCATGGACGGCATCGCAATCTCGTTCAATGCAATCGACGATGGCCTGCGGCGCTTCCCGGTGCAAACGACCTTGCATGCCGGCGACCCGATGGTGGGTCTTGCCGATAGCACACATTGCATCGAGGTGATGACGGGCGCAGTGCTGCCGCCTGGCAGCGATTGCGTCATTCCGGTCGAGCGTGTGCGCCTTCGCGACAATGTCGCGGAACTCGCGCCCGGCTATCGGCCCGACCGTCGCCAGTTCATACATGCGCGCGGCTCCGACCATGCGCAGGACACGGCAGTCTTGTTTCCGGGCACGGTCATTTCGCCGATGGCCATCGCAATTATTGCATCCTGTGGCTTTTCGGAGATTGCCGTCAGCGAACAACCGGTGATTCGCGTACTGTCGACCGGCTCCGAGTTGCTGCCCGCAGGCCAGAAGATCGAGCCACACCAGGTGCGGCTGTCCAATGGCCCTGCCCTGCTGGCGATGTTGCAGGGTCAGCAGTTCGACGATTGCCTGCATGAGCACCTGCTGGACGAGCCGGCCATTCTGCAACAACGAATTGCAGCACACCTGGATGCGGCAGACGTGTTGATTCTTTCCGGCGGGGTGTCGATGGGCAAGAAGGACTTCGTACCGCAGGTGCTAAAGGATCTCGGCGTTGGACTCGTCTTTCACAAGATCAGCCAGCGACCCGGCAAACCCATGTGGTACGGCACGGGACCGGATGGGCAGGCCGTGTTCGCATTGCCGGGCAACCCGGTATCAACTCTCGTCTGCTGCAGGCATTACGTGCTGCCGGCGCTGCTGGCTGCCAGCGGACGCACGCTTCCCGGCGCCGAATGGGCTGTTCTCACCGAGGATGTGACGGTCTCAGCCGAACTCACCGTCTTCCTGCCTGTGCGTTTGACAAGTGACGTCGACGGTGTCGTTCGTGCACAGCCGGTCGCAACCAACACGTCGGGCGACTTCACCGCGCTGGGCGGGACCGACGGTTACGTCGAACTGCTTCGTGAGCAGGCGTTTTTCCCACGCGGCGGCCCGGTGCCGCTGCATCGCTGGGCGACACCTTAGACGCTATCGACGCCTGACGTCACTGCGCACGCTGCTGCGCACGCCACCTCACATAGTTCCTTGCATAGTCAGGCGTCTGCCTGCCATCGTGCAGCGCCGAATCGGGCTGAGCTTCGCCAGCCGTCATCTCGAGCGGAATCACGCCGGCCCAGTACGGCGATTGATCGTCTCTCGCTGCATCCTTCGGCGGCCCCGATCGAATTTTCACGCTCGCCTCATCCAATGGCATCGAGAGCACAGTCGTAGCCGCGATCTCCTTGTCATCAGGCTGCCTGCAATCACTCCAGCGACCCGGTACGAGGTGATCGAGAAGCGCCTTGAACGCCGTGTTCTTCTCTGCCGCGATGCTGATCGGGCGCGCGATGCCAAAGGCAACGACCGAGCGATAGTTCATTGAATGCGCAAATGCCGAGCGCGCCAGAACAAGGCCGTCCAACAAGGTTACGCACACGCTGATCGATTTGCCGTCTGCAAAGCTGCTCAGCCAGCGACTGGCTACAGCGCCATGCAATACAAGTTCGTCGCCACATCGCGCATAGGTCATGGGCACAACCACGACACCTTCGTCCGTCGTTAATCCGACATGTGCGACCAGGCCCTCATCGAGGATGGAATAGGCGGACTCGCGATCATAGCTACCGCGCTCACGATGGCGCGACATGGTCGTTCGATCTGTCTGGCGAAGAACGTTGCTCACCGGCACTCCCTGGCTCTCGGATGTCAATCAGGCAGGTTAGCGGTCGCCTGCACGGCCTGCCAATGTACAGTTTCCACCGTTCGTGAGACATACACCGCGGCGCCTGCCGCGATTTGCAGACAGGGATGATAAGATGCCGGATGTGCCGGTCGCTCTGTCCAGGTCAACCCGGCACCCAGACTCAATAACGACTAATAAACCGGAAGGAGTCCCGTCATGCTGTCATTCATGAAGCCTTACCAGGAACATACCTACGCGCTGTTGCGCATTGTTACCGGCTTTCTGTTCCTCTGGCACGGCAGCCAGAAATTGCTCAATATTCCGCCCGCCGGCGGCGAGCCTCCGGCGTTCATCCTCTGGATCGCCGGACCGATCGAGCTGATTGGCGGGATACTGATCATGATCGGGCTGTTCACCCGGCCGGTCGCCTTTCTCTGCAGCGGCCTGATGGCAGCGGCGTACTGGATGGCGCACTCGACTCCGCTTCTGCCGATCCTGAATGGCGGTGAACTGGCAGCGCTCTATTGCTTCGTCTTCCTGTACTTCTCAGCCCGTGGCGCCGGCATCTGGAGCATCGACGGTCCCGACAACGAAGCAGCCTAACGCTTCATTCCTTCGAAGAACTCGACGTTGGTCTTGGTATCCTGCAGTTTGTTCAGCAGGAACTCGATCGCGGCCAGTTCGTCCATCGGATGCAATACCTTGCGCAGCACCCACATCTTCTGCAGTTCGTCCGGCTGCGTGAGGTATTCCTCCTTGCGCGTGCCGGAGCGGTTGATGTTGATCGACGGGAAGACTCGTTTCTCGGAAATGCGCCGATCCAGATGGATCTCCATGTTACCCGTGCCTTTGAACTCTTCGTAGATCACCTCATCCATTTTCGATCCGGTATCGACCAGCGCGGTAGCGAGAATCGTCAGGCTGCCACCCTCTTCGATATTGCGCGCTGCGCCAAAAAAGCGCTTCGGCCGATGCAATGCGTTGGCATCGACACCGCCGGTCAACACCTTGCCGGATGATGGAACGACCGTATTGTAGGCCCGCGCCAGACGCGTAATCGAATCGAGCAGTATCACCACGTCGCGCTTGTGCTCGGTCAGGCGCTTGGCCTTTTCGATGACCATTTCCGCTACTTGCACATGTCGGCTGGCAGGTTCATCGAACGTTGACGAGACGACCTCGCCGCGTACGGTCCGCGCCATCTCTGTCACTTCTTCCGGCCGCTCATCGATGAGCAGAACGATGAGTTCACACTCCGGATGATTGGCGGCGATAGCCGACGCGATATTCTGCAACAGCATCGTCTTACCGGCCTTCGGCGGCGAGACAATCAGGCCACGCTGGCCCTTGCCGATCGGCGCCACCATATCGATGATGCGCGCTGTCAGGTCTTCCGTACTGCCATTGCCCTGCTCGAGCTGAAGTCGTTCCCGCGGAAAAAGCGGCGTCAGGTTTTCAAACAGAACCTTGCTCTTGGCGTTCTCCGGAGCGTCATGGTTAATCTGTCCGACTTTCAGCAAGGCAAAGTAACGTTCGCCTTCCTTCGGCGGACGGATCAGGCCCGAGACAGTATCTCCTGTACGCAAATTGAACCGTCGTATCTGGCTCGGGCTGACGTAGATGTCGTCCGGTCCGGCAAGATACGAACTGTCCGAGGAGCGCAGAAAGCCGAAACCGTCCTGCAGGATTTCCAGCACACCGTCGCCGTAGATATCCTCGCCGTTCTTGGCATGCGCCTTCAGTATCGAGAATATGATGTCCTGCTTGCGGGAACGGGCGAGGCTGTCCAGTCCGAGCGATTCGCCAAGATCGACCAGGTCGGATGCCGGTCGCGTTTTGAGTTCCGTCAGGTTCATGACGTTCTTGCTCAGGGCCAACTGATCGGCCGGAATGACTTCGAGATTACCGTCGTCATCCGGGAATTCTTCAGATGGAGTACGCCTCCGACGACGGCGATTGCCGCCCTGGCCGTTGGAGCTCTTTCCTTTAGCCGACTGCTTTGGTCGACTGCGCGTCTGATTACCCAAGTATCCTCTCACAGATTAGATTCCAGAAATTCCGTCAGTTGTGACTTTGACATTGCCCCCAGCTTCTGGGCCTGAACGGATCCGTCTTTAAACAGCATCAATGTGGGAATGCTGCGAATGCCGAACTTCGGCGGTGTATTCGGGTTTTCGTCGATATTCAATTTGGCAACGGTCAAGCGTCCGGCATACTGGTCCGCAGCCTCATCCAGGAGCGGCGCAATCATTTTGCAGGGGCCACACCATTCAGCCCAGAAATCCAGAAGCACCGGCTTGTCCGACTGCAATACGTCTGCTTCAAATGTGTCGTCGTTGGTGTGGACGATTTTGTCGCTCACCTGCTCGTACCTCCAGGAATATCGGCTTGAATAGTGACTCTGGTTATAGCGGTCCCGCCCCCTGGGACTGCAAATGGGACTGCAAGACCTCAGCAAAGTGGGTGACGCTGCCTTCTCAATCAGGCAATATGTCGCAGCTCTAACGCGGCTTCTATCGCGATTTCTCTAGGACTATCTTGGACGATTTATCCAGGAATTCGTAGACGGCGAAACTGGCAGGTGCGACGATTGTCGCGTCGGTATTTGCCAATTTCACCGCTTCGCGAGCCATTTTGCAAGCCCTTGACCCACTTTTTATCGAACAAATCCTATGACTGATAACCATCTGAGTGACCTCAGATTTGACGCGCTCGAACTGCATGTATCCATCCGCCAGGGCATCCGGGATGCAGGATTCGATTACTGTACGCCGATTCAGGCGAATACTCTGCCGCTGGCACTGGGTAATCACGACGTCGCCGGGCAGGCCCAGACCGGCACCGGCAAGACCGCCGCGTTCCTCATTGCGGCCTTCCAGCGAGTACTGACCAGGTCCGGAACGAGCGACGGCCCGCGACAACCGCGCATCTTCATACTCGCGCCGACTCGCGAATTGGCGGTACAAATTGCCAACGATGCCGAGTTGCTCGGCAAGCATACCGGCCTGACCATCGGCCTTGCGTACGGCGGCACGGACTATGAAAGTCAGCGCAAACACATTGAAGCCGGAGTCGATATGCTGGTCGGCACGCCGGGCCGCATCATCGACTTCTTCAAGCAGAAAGTTTTCCAACTGGACCGCGTTGAGGTAGCCGTACTGGACGAAGCGGATCGTATGTTCGACCTGGGCTTTATCAAGGACATCCGTTATCTGCTGCGTCGCCTGCCGCCGCACGATCAGCGCCTCAATATGCTTTTTTCCGCAACGCTGTCACACCGGGTCCTGGAACTGGCCTACGAACACATGAACAATCCGGAGCTCATTCGTATCGAGCCGGACAAGGTGACTGCGGACCGCGTGCGGCAAGCAATATTCTTTCCCTCGAATCCGGAGAAACTGCCGCTGCTGGTCGGGCTGATCCGCGAAATGGGTACGGGCCGCATTATGGTCTTCATCAACACCAAGCGCGAAGCAGAACGCGTAGAGGACTGCCTGATAGCAAACGGCATCAACGCGCTGGCGATTTCGGGCGATGTACCGCAGAACAAGCGTCTCAACATGCTGCGGCGCTTCCAAAGCGGCGAACTGCCTGTACTGATAGGAACCGATGTTGCATCGCGCGGCTTGCACATTCCCGATGTACATTACGTCATTAATTACGACTTGCCGCAGGACGCGGAAGACTACGTCCACCGGATCGGGCGCACCGCGCGCGCCGGTGCTGCCGGTGACGCCATCAGTTTTGGCTGCGAAACCTACGCCGTATCATTGCCCGAGATCGAGGACTACATCGGTCACAAAATTCCGGTCGCCAAGTTTAACCCTGACGATCTTCCCAAACTTAAGATGCCGGAACCGCGCAAGCGTGACAGAAGCGCCGCCCGACGACCGAACAAGCCATCGTCGGGACGAGGCAGGCCGCGCAGCGCACCGGGGCGCAAACGCAATTAGGGACTTTTGACACGGTCGGGCGTGTCCGGTGGTTCTAATCGGTCTCGACCGCCGGGGAACCCTTTGACGCAATGGCTCCCTGGTGGCTTCCTG
>JBBDJJ010000048.1:0-15361 GCA_040879925.1 Woeseia sp.
TGCCGTCTTGCTTCTGTTCCAGCAGGAAATATAAATCTGTCCCTGGTAATCGGAATCGATGAGCCCGGTCAGGTTGCCGAGCACCAAGCCGTGCTTGTGACCCAGGCCGGATCGCGGCAGCAACACCGCGGCCAGCCCGGAATCCCCGATATGCATCGCAAGGCCGGTCGGCACGAGCACCGTTTCGCCAGGCAGAACGGCGAGCGGCTCGTCGATGCAGGCACGCATGTCGAGCCCGGCCGAACCGCCCGTCGCATAATGGGGCAACGGCACGGAATCGCCGACCCGGGAATCCAGGATCTTGAGCCGTATCGAGCGCAATTCAGATCGCTCGCTCAGACCTGATGGCAGCCACGGAAGGTACCGTATCGCCCTTGTCCGGGGCCCGGTAGCGCTCGACGATCAGTCCGATCAGCGCTTTGGCCAGTGCGGATTTTTCCATCATCGGAAAGGCCTTCTCTCCGCCGCTCCAGTACACCTCGACAGCATTATCGTCACAGTCGAACCCGCGTCCCTTGCCGACCTGGTTGGCCACGATCAGGTCGAGGTTCTTGGCGGAAAGCTTGCCGAGCGCATACTCACGTAACTTCTCCGTCTCCGCCGCAAAGCCCACCGTAAAGGGCCGCCGTTCGAGCCTGGCCACTGACGCCAAGGTATCCGGCGCTTTCACCAGGTCGATACGCAACCCGCCGTCGCCCTTTTTTATCTTCTGCTTGTGCGCGCTCTCGGGCCGGTAATCGGAAATCGCCGCAGCGCCAATAAACAGGTCGACTTCATCGATACGACTGTGCGTTTCTGCAAACATTTCCTGGGCACTTTCGACCGAAATGCATTCAACGCCTTCCGGCGCCACCATGCTTACGGGACCAGTGACCAGTATTACTTTCGCGCCGGCGTCCGACGCGGCCCGCGCCAGCGCATAACCCATGCGACCCGAGCTGCGATTGCTGATAAAACGCACGGGGTCAATCGCTTCGCGGGTCGGACCGGCGGTGATCATGACGGTCGTGCCAGCCAGCGGCCCTGACGCTTTACCAGCTGCAAATGGGCGCTCCTGCAGCACTGCTGCGGCGATATCCGCGGGCTCCAGCATGCGACCTTCGCCGAACTCACCGCATGCCTGGTCACCACTTCCCGGGCCAAGAATGCGCACGCCGCGAGACGTGAGCGTTTCGCAATTGGCCTGAACAGCCGCATGTGCCCACATGGCGCGATTCATGGCCGGTGCGACGATTAGCGGCGCTTCCGTGGCGAGACACAGCGTGGTCAGTAGGTCGCTCGCGGAGCCGCTTGCAAGTCGCGCGATGATTTCCGCGGTAGCCGGAGCGATCAGCACGAGGTCCGCCCAGCGTGCCAGCTCGATGTGCCCCATGGCGGCTTCGGCGTCGGGGTCCCATAGATTCGACCGCACCGGTTTTGCCGAAACGGCCTGCAAGGAGGTCGCGGTGATGAATTCTCCGGCGGACTGCGTCATCACTACCTGCACTTCTGCACCGCGCTCACGCAGGCGGCGCACAATCTCGGGCGCCTTGTACGCAGCGATGCTGCCGGTCACACCGAGCAGAATGTTGAGATTGCTCATGGGATTGCTCATGGAATTGCTCATGGGAATGCGTTCCTTGGCATAGCGCGAGCTTAGCCCGTTGCGCCGTGCCATTGCCAGTGAACGGCAATACGTTCTTGCAACCCATTCTCGCTCTCGCGCACTGTTTTGCCGCTTGCGGTTGGATCCAGCACAGGAGCAGATTGTCTGTGCAGGCGTGCGGGCCGGACACGGAGCGTCCATGGTGACCGAAAATTTAACGGAAAATTCAACCAGGGACCCTGCTTGCGATCTACAGCCGCGCCGGCTGCCGCGAGCGACCGCCGTGACGTCGCTTAGCGAGGCCGAACTGCTTGCCGTCGTCGTGCAATGCGGCCTGACAACCCGTAAAGCGATGCTTCTATCAACGCGGCTGCTATCGCGGTTCGGCGGTTTACGGCAATTGCTCTCGGCAAGCACAGAGGCGCTCGCAGGCGAGCGCGGCGTCGGTGCGGTTCGGCTCGCCGTTCTGCAGGCCATTCCCGAACTGGCGCGGCGCTTCTACGAGCAAGCCTTGCAGACAGGCGAGCCTATTCGCAGCCCGGCCGACACCGAGGCGTTTCTGCTCGCCCGGCTGCGCGATCTTCCGCACGAACTGTTCTGCTGTATCTACCTCGATAACCGCCATCGCATCATCGCGTTCGAAGAGCTTTTTCGTGGCACGATCGACGGCACCAGCGTCTATCCCCGGGAAGTCGTCAAGCAGGCCCTCGCGTTCAATGCGGCCGCGATCATCCTGGCCCACAATCACCCGTCGGGCATTGCGGAACCGAGCCAGGCCGACGAGCGCATCACACGGCGGCTGAAAGCCGCCCTCGAGCTGGTGGATATCAGGCTCCTGGATCACCTCGTGGTCGGCGACGGCGTCACGACCTCGCTCGCGTCGCGTGGCCTTTTATGACTGCAGGCCCGGTGACCGCCCTTGATAAGGCCTTGTCGGGCTGGTATAAAGTCCCGCTCTCTGCCCACCCCCCGTGGGCACGCTATCAGTAAAATCAGAGACTTGACTGTTATGTCCAGGGTTTGTCAGATCACCGGGAAGCGCCCGCAAAGCGGCAACAACGTTTCCCATGCACACAACAAGACGCGGCGCCGCTTCCTGCCCAACCTGCAGACCAAGCGATTCTGGCTCGAGGCCGAGAAGCGTTTCGTGCGTCTGCGCGTGTCGCATAAAGGCATGCGTATTATCGACAAGCTCGGCATCGACAAGGTGCTGTCCGATCTTCGTGCCAAAGGGCAGAAGATCTAAGCGACCCGGGAAGTACCCTCACCGGTAAAATCAGCCGGGTAGAATTAGCCAGAGTACAACTATCATGCGTGAAAAAATCAGGCTCGTTTCCAGCGCCGGCACCGGACACTTCTACACCACCACGAAGAACAAGCGTTTGCATCCGGACAAGTTGGAAACCAGGAAGTACGATCCGAAAGCCCGCAAGCATGTGGTCTACAAGGAAGCGAAGATCAAGTAATCGCCCGTGATACGGGCTCCTACAGGTGGCAGTAGACACGCCGCAGGAGCCCGTATCTCGCGCGATTTAACAGGTGGCAGTTGACACGCCGTAGGAGCCCGTATCACGGGCGATTTGTCAGGTGGCAGTTGACACGCCGTAGGAGCCCGTATCACGGGCGATTTATTCAGCAGACTCACTGCGCGTCCATAACTCCAAAAAAAACCCGCGAACCGCGGGTTTTTTTGTGCCGAACGTCAGCGCAAGTCAGATACTCGCCAGACGGTAGTAGCGAAGCCGTGCTGCAAAGTCCTCCAGTACCTGGATACCGCTGGCTTCCGCCTCCGCGCACCAGTCTCGCAGCTGCTGCAACAATCGTTCGTTGCTGACGTTCGCACCGCTCCAGATAGTGCGCAACTTCTCGCGAAAATCGTACACGGTTTGCAGCGTCGCATGTTCCGACAACAGCTCGTAGAGTCGATGCCGTGAACCCTCGTCAAGCAGCTGCGGCCGGCGGACAAGCAATTTTCTTGCCCGGCGCAGCGCTTCATTGCCTGCAGCGACTGCACGTTCGCGGCGCAGCGCCGGCATCGTGACCTGCTTTGTGTAGTCGTGCAGCACGTGCATTCGATTGACGATGATTGCCCGCAGATTCTCGATGTCGACGTGCTCTCGCGCAGCCGGCACGATCACCGGCCGCGGCGCCACTTTGTTGACCTTCGCAAGGCCCAGGCTGCGCAGCACGCAGATATACAGCCAGCCGATATCGAATTCCCAGCTCCGTACCGAAAACTTGGCCGATGTCGGGAATGCGTGATGATTGTTGTGCAGCTCCTCACCACCCACGAACACACCCCAAGGCAAAAGATTCCGGGCGGCATCGTCGCATTCAAAATTGCGATACCCGCTGTAGTGACCCAGGCCGTTGATGACGCCCGCCGCGAACAGCGGCATGGAAATCATCTGCACCGCGATGATGATAATGCCCGGGACACCGAACAGCAGCAGATCCGCGATCACTGTCAATACGATACCTCCCGAGGGAAAGCGCAGGTAAACATTGCGCTCAAGCCAATCGTTCGGCGTGCCCCGTCCAAACTTCTCCAGTGTCTCGGGCCTGGTCTTTTCGATCTTGTACAGCTCGGCGCCTTCAAGCAGCACCTTTTTCAGGCCGAAGATCTGCGGGCTGTGCGGGTCGCCGGGCATTTCGCAAAACGCATGATGTTTGCGATGCACCGCAACCCACTCTCGAGTCAGCATGCCCGACGTGCACCATATCCAGAATCGAAAGAAATGCCGCAAGGCCGGATGCAGATTGATTGCGCGATGCGCCTGATCACGGTGCAGATAGAGCGTCACCGCCATCATCGTAATCTGCACCATGACGAGAGTGACGATCACGTAGCCCCAAAAGGACAGATCCAACAGGCCGTACAGGTAATCCATTGCTTTATCCCGAGTGCAGGTGCCCGTAGCACGGGCGATTCAAAAGTATTCTACGTTTACGACTATAGCCCCTCGGACTTTAAAGCTCCAAGGACGCAGTCTTCAGTTCGGCAGGGCACACAAACTGCGCTTCCAGCGCGGCCGGGCCGACAAGCCGCTATAGTGTAAATGGCACTTGGTTAAGACAAATCGCCCGTAGGACGGGCTCCTACAACGCGTGATTCGTACAAATCGTAGGCTGTCGGAGCCCGTATTACGGGCGATAGGCGTTAACCAAGCGCCATTGGGTATAGTGTGGTTCCCGTCACATTTCCGGTTTTCACATGCCCGAGTTGCCCGAGGTCGAGACCAGCCGGCGCGGTATTGCACCGTGGCTCGAACAGCAGCAGGTCCTCAAGGTGACGATCCGGGAAAGGCGTTTACGGTGGCCGGTACCTCAGGATATAGACCGCGAGTTACCGGGAAAATTCGTTCGATCTCTTACTCGCCGCGCCAAATACCTGCTCTTCGAGACCGACGCGGGCACAATGATGCTGCATCTGGGCATGTCGGGCAGCGTGCGCATTATCGAGCCGGACGAACCGGCCGGAAAACACGACCACGTAGACATCGAGTTCGGGAACGGCAAGGCGCTGCGGTTTCGCGATCCGCGACGCTTTGGCTCATTGCTGTGGGCCAGCGATCCGCCCCGGCACCCTTTGCTCATGAACCTCGGGCCGGAACCGCTCTCTGACGAATTCGACGGCGCGTATCTGCGACGGCTGTCACGTGGCCGGCGGATCGCGGTAAAACCCTTTCTTATGAACTCGGCGATTGTTGTCGGAGTCGGCAACATCTACGCCAGCGAATCGCTGTTCCAGGCGACAATTCATCCGCAGCGCCGCGCTGACCGCATTTCCACGGCTCGCCTGGCGGTGCTGGCGGAGTCAATCAAGTCCGTCCTCCAGCGCGCCATTGTTGCCGGCGGCACTACCCTGCGTGACTTTCACGGCGGCGATGGCGAACCGGGGTATTTTCGTCAGCAACTGGACGTTTACGGTCGCGACGGCGAGCCCTGTCGAATCTGCGACCGCCCGATTTCCGTGGTCGTACTCGGCCAGCGTTCGACCTTTTATTGCGGCGGCTGCCAGAAATAATTGCCAGAGACCAGAAGCCAAAGACCATAAGCCATAAACGCATTTTCACGGCCGTCCGCAGCGCTCCATTAGCGCCAGCTTCACTTTGGGTGAGACGAACTCGCTGATGTCGCCGCCCATACTCGCAATCTCCCGCACCAGGCTTGACGAAATATAGGTATAGGTTTCTGTCGGCGTGAGAAACGCCGTTTCCACCTCGTCGGTCAGATGCCGGTTCATGTTGGCAAGCTGGAACTCGTACTCGAAATCCGAGATCGCTCGCAGGCCACGAACAATCACCTGCAAGCCGTTGTCGCGGGCGAAATTGACTGTCAGTCCGTCGTAACCGGTGACCTCGACGCGCTTGAAATCGCTTAAGACCGTTTTTGCCAGCGCTACGCGTTCCTCGAGATTGAACATCGGCTGCTTGCCGGGATTGGCCGCCACAGCGACGACGACCTTGTCGAACAGCCGGCTTGCACGTCGCACCAGATCCTCGTGGCCAAGCGTGATCGGGTCGAACGTGCCGGGATACATCGCGGATACTGGCATGGGTCAGTCCTCACTGTTCGCGGGTGTCATGACGAGGGAGTAGCGCACGCTGCCCGCGGTCTTCTCGCGCACTACGGTGAATCCGTCAGGAAGTACCGGTCGTTCATCGCCACGATCCTGCTCCATGTAGATGCTTGCGCCCTTTGCCAGCCAGGAATTTACCTGCAGCAGTCTACACAATTCCGTTAACGATTCGAGCGCATACGGTGGATCCAGAAAGACGATATCCATCGCTTGCTGTTTGTTGTTCTGCAGATACCCGAAAGCGTCGCCAGCGTGCACGACAGCTCCTTCGGCGCCAAGCGCCGCGATGCTTTTCTGCAATGCTCCGGCGGCGCTTGCCGAGCGCTCGATAAAGAATACCGCCGCCGCACCGCGCGACAACGCTTCGAGTCCGAGAACGCCGGTACCCGCAAAAAGATCCAGGCATCGGGCGCCCTCAATGCGGGGCGCAAGCCAGTTGAAAAGTGTTTCTCGAATCCGCTCAGGCGTCGGGCGCAACTCAGGCTCATCGCAAACCGGCAGCAAACGGCCGCGCCACTTTCCCGCTACAATACGTACCCGCCCGGGCAGTGCGGGTGCGCGGCGCGGTCCGGGACTGCGGCGTTTCGTCATTGCGGGCATGTTCTCATTTTGTCGCAGCGACGCTGCCGGCGGCGAAGGTCAGTCGATCGGCCGCCGAATCACGCATCAATTCTAATCCGGGGTTATCAGTGTTTGGAAAGAAGGAACAGCCAGATGCCGCACGGCGGGACGGCTTCGTCAAACGGCTAAGGGCTCGCCTCAATCGCGGCGACAGTTGGCTGACGTACGACCTTGCCAATCTTGCGCCGGGCGGTCGTATCGACGATAACGTTCTCGAGGAAATCGAGACTCGCCTCGTAACCGCCGATATCGGCGTCGCCGCAACCGAACGCATCGTCGCCGATCTCAGGAAACGACTGGCTCGCAAGGAGTTGAAGGACATGAATGCGCTTATGACGGGGTTGAAGCGCAGCATAGTGGATATCCTGGCGCCGGTGGAGAGGTCGCTCGAGATCAGCCCGGCGGACGGCCCGTTCGTTATCCTCGTCGTCGGCGTCAACGGCGCCGGCAAGACGACGACCATCGGCAAGGTGGCAAAGCGGCTGCAGGACGAAGGCCTGTCGGTCATGCTTGCCGCCGGCGATACCTTTCGCGCGGCGGCCATCGAACAATTGCGCGCTTGGGGTGACCGTCACGACACCCCGGTCATCGCGCAGCAACACGGCGCCGATCCCGCCGCAGTGATGTTCGACGCCTATGCGGCCGCGAAGGCACGCGGTATCGACGTACTCATTGCGGATACCGCCGGGCGCCTGCAGAGCCAACAGGGGCTCATGGATGAATTGAAGAAGATAAAGCGCGTACTGGCGCGGCAGAATGCGGACGCGCCACAGGAGATTCTCCTCGTGCTCGACGCGGGCCTCGGCCAGAACGCGCTGGTACAGGCTGAGAAATTTCACGCCGCGCTGGGCGTTACCGGCATCGCGGTTACCAAGCTCGACGGCAGCGCAAAGGGCGGTATTCTCGTCGCCATCGCGGAACGCCTGCGCATCCCGGTGCGCTTCATCGGCATTGGCGAATCCGCCGACGATCTGCAGCCGTTTCGGGCCGATGAGTATGCCGACGCGTTACTCAACCGCGAGGCAGATCGCGCCCACAAAAAGGATTCCGTCCATTGATCCGCCTGGAAAACGTCACCAAGCGGTTTCCCGGTGGTCAGGAAGCATTAAAGGACCTGAGCCTGCACGTCGAGCGCGGCGAAATGACATTCGTTACCGGGCACTCCGGCGCCGGCAAAAGCACGCTGCTGCGACTGATAGCGTTGATTGAGCGACCGACGAGCGGACAGGTCATCGTCGATGGGCAGAATACGCGACGCGTATCCCGTCGCAAGATTCCGGCCTACCGTCGACAGATCGGCATGGTATTCCAGGATCACAAGTTGCTCTACGACCGTCCGGTATTTGACAACGTTGCCATGCCATTGGTGATCGCAGGCATAAGCCACCGCGATGCGTCGCGGCGTGTGCGCGCGGCACTGGACCAGGTCGGGCTTCTGCACAAGGAGAAGCAGCGGCCCGAGACGCTGTCCAGTGGCGAGCAGCAACGGGTTGGTATTGCGCGAGCAATCGTCAGTCGTCCGAAACTGCTGATTGCCGATGAGCCGACCGGCAACCTCGATCCGGACCTGTCACTCGAAGTGATGCGCATTTTTCGTCGCTTCAACGAAGTCGGTGTCACCGTGCTGATCGCAAGTCACGACATCGCGCTGATCGATCAACTTGGCTGCCGGCGTATCCCGCTCGAGAACGGTGCGGTGCAGATCGAAGACGAGGAAGATGTGGTCGCCGAGTATGCCGAACGCCTCGGCATCGATCCGGAGTTGGGACAGTGGCAGTGAACCGATCCGGCGAGGTGTTCGTGCCATCGAAGACGAGCGGTCCGGTCGCAACCTGGTTCCTGCGCCACGCCGGCACCGCGATCGGCGCACTCGGACGACTGGCACAACAGCCGTTCGCCAATCTCATGACGATCCTGGTCATTGCAGTCACCCTCGCGTTGCCGGCAGCGTTACATCTCGTCATCAAAAACGCGCAATCGGTCAGTGGCAGTTGGGCCAACGCGCTGGATTTTTCCGTATA
Source organism: Woeseia sp. (assembly GCA_040879925.1). GTDB lineage: Bacteria > Pseudomonadota > Gammaproteobacteria > Steroidobacterales > Woeseiaceae > IDS-8. Next base: position 8,810 of record JBBDJJ010000048.1, read on the forward strand.
CCTGAAGGACGGCACCTCGCTTGAAGCGGCGGCGGCCTTAGCCAGGCTCATTGAACAACGAGCGGACGTTGCGTCCATCACGCTGATCCCTGCGGACGAGGCGCTGGCAGAGTTCAAGGAACAATCCGGGTTCGGGGCGGCCCTCGATCATCTGCGGGACAATCCGCTGCCGCACGCGCTGGTCGTGCGGCCCGGCAGTGCCAATACGGCCGCATCCATGACGCTTTTGCAGGAGGAGATAGCCAACCTGCCCGAAGCCGATTTTGTGCAGGCCGATACCGAGTGGGTGCAACGTTTTCACGCCATTCTCGACATCCTGCAGCGTGGCATCACCATGGTGGCCATACTGCTCGGCGCGGCTATCGTGATTGTGATCGGCAATACGATCCGGCTGGACATCCAGAACCGGCGCGAGGAGATCGAAGTCACCAAGCTCATCGGCGCCAGCAACGCCTTTGTGCGGCGACCATTCCTGTATTCGGGCGTCTGGTACGGGCTCGGTGGCGGACTGCTGGCGCTGGCGCTGGTCGCCTACGGACTGTACATGCTCAAGCCGTCTGTAAGCCGCCTCGCGGGTCTCTACGACAGTCCCTACACCCTCCTGGCGCTGTCCTTCCGCGAGAGTCTCCTCATCGTCGCCACCGGCGTGGCGCTGGGCCTCGCGGGGTCCTGGCTGGCGGCAGCGCGCCACATGCGGCGCATCGAGCCCCGCTAACACATATTAAGGGGTCGAACCGATTTTAAAGGGTCGAACCGGGTATTCGGGCGCCGACCTTAGAAATTCGGTTCGACCCTTTAAAATCGGTTCGACCCCTTGCATTTTGGAACCGGGTGGGCGGTTAGCACTCTAAGGCAGAGAGTGCTAAAATCTGAGTTCCCGAACAGGAGGTAGCAGGCTTTATGACCACGGCAGTAGCAATGTTGAATCGACCCTTGGCCCCGACCGGGCCGTTAGGCAGTCTCGATGCGTATATCCAGAGCGTCGGGTCGATTGCGGTATTGAGCAGGGAAGACGAGCAGGCCTTGTCCCGTCGCTATCGCGACGAACAGGATCTCGATGCCGCGCGCCAATTGGTCATGTCGCATCTTCGTTTCGTCGTGCATATTGCCAAGGGTTACACCGGTTACGGGCTGCCGCTTGGCGACCTTATCCAGGAAGGCAACGTCGGGCTCATGAAAGCGGTCAAGCGCTTCGACCCGGAATACGGGGTACGGCTGGTGTCTTTCGCGGTGCACTGGATTCGTGCCGAGATTCATGAGTTTGTCCTGCGCAACTGGCGCATCGTCAAGGTGGCCACCACCAAGGCGCAGCGAAAGCTGTTTTTCAATCTGCGCAAGGCCAAAACGAGCCTGGCGTGGCTGTCGCATGACGAGACCGAAGCCGTGGCCGCCGATCTCGGCGTGAGCACCGACGAAGTGACGGAAATGGAACGACGGCTGACGTCGCGCGACGCAGTGTTCGACCCCGGCCCGGATGATTCCGACGACGACCGGTCATTCACCCCGGCCGCCTACCTGCCGAGTCCGAACTCCGACCCCGCCATGCTGATGGAGAACGAAGACTGGCACGACGATGCCACCTCCAGAATGACCGATGCGCTGGAAGACCTCGACGAGCGCAGCCGGCATATTCTCGAAACGCGCTGGCTTGCCGAAAAGAAGCAAACGCTGCACGAGCTTGCGGATCACTACGGCATTTCCGCCGAGCGCATTCGCCAGATCGAGGGCAACGCAATCAAGAAGCTTCGGGCGGCGATGGAGGCCTGAGAGTTCGCGCGTAATCCGTGCGTAGTCTCTGGCTCGTGCAGGATCGCAATTTCCAGAACAAGATCGCCCGTGATACGGGCTCCTACAGCCCTTCTATTGCCACCTGAACGAGCCCGTATCACGGGCGATTCATTCAGGAAAAGAACTTGCGACGATAATCGATAAACCCGCCGTCCTCTTCTCCCAGCGGATCACGATGCGTCCAGTGCAAAGTGCCGCCCATCTCGTTCCACTCGTACACGCCGCGAAAGCGAATGCGGTCACCGATGCCGAGCGGCACCCGTTCGGCGAGTTCGATATTGTGGGCAACCAGTACAGTCTGACCGTTGCCGATATTCAGGACGAAGCGTTGATGGCTGCCGGCATCGCGGTCGTCCGTCAGGAGTCGTATCACAAAGCCCGAACCCTCCACCCAGGTATCCGAATCGGCTTTGCCGAGTGCTCGTTTCAACTCACTGCCTGCGGAAAAAAAAGGGCGCGCCGGACAAACTGCCGGTGCGCCCTGATTCGTGAACCAACGAACGGTTGCTCAGGTCGTAAGCGGTACCATCGTAATTTCAACGCGGCGATTGGCCTGACGTCCCGAGTCGTTGCTGTTGTCGGCAACCGGGCGCGCTTCGCCCATGCCGACCGTTAACAGGCGATCGTTGAGAATTCCCTGCGAGCGGAGGTATTGCGCAACCGATCCTGCACGACGCTCTGACAGGGACTGGTTGTAGGAGTCGCTGCCGGTGCTGTCCGTGTGTCCGGCTACTTCAACGACTGACTTGTCGAATTCCTTGAGAACCTTGGATACCGACGTGAGCACATCGAAGAACGCCGGACTCAGGTCCGAACTGTCGGTCGCAAACGTGACGTTGCCGGGCATGTTGAGCGTGATGTTGTCGCCCATACGGGTAACGCTGACACCGCTGCCCTGCAACTCGGCCCGCAGCTTCGCTTCCTGCCTGTCCTGGTACGCGCCGACGGCACCACCGGCCAGTGCACCGACGCCGGCGCCGATCATCGCGTGCTGGCGGCGCTCGACGGCATCGTCACCGGACACCAGGCCAACCACAACACCCGCTGCGGCGCCGATGAGAGCTCCCTTGGTGGCGCTGCTGGTCTTGGATTCCTGCGTGTAGGCATCGAGTGTCTGACACCCGCCGATCATCACGCTCATCGCAGCCGTCGCCGCTATCATTGCAAACTTTTTACTGTTCATAGTCTTTCCTTAAGCAGTCTTTCCTTAAGCCTTAACGCCCATTCGAAGAATAAACCGGGCCACCGGCGGTATCGCTCGGCAGAATCAACCGGAGTTGAGTACAGCGTATTGTAAGGCGGACGCACCTGAACGAGCACTTAATCAGCTCGATCTGCGGGACAGTTCTCACTATTTCGCCAGTTTTCAAACGCTGCACCGGGCCATGTAGAATGCGGGCCCCGGTTCCTAACGGAGGCTGCATGCCCGAATCCGACCGCTGGCTGTCTCAGTACGGCGACAACCATCGCGAAATCGCGTTTCCGGCCACCTACTGGCCCGCCGTGCTGATGCTGGTTGTGGGCACAGTCGGCATGCTCTGGTCGCTGCCCGTGCCGCAGGCGTTTGCCGAAATTTCGCCGCTCCTCAACTGGGGCAGCGCGTTTCTCATGGCGACGGTCGTCTATTACTTCATCATCTCGATCGCGCTCGCCGTCGGCATGTTGCCGTTCGTGGTCGGCATTTCCGCGTTGCAGATTTGGTTGCATACATCAGCCTTGTCTCTCGCGGGAATCTCGCTCGCCCTGGTCGCACTAAGCATTCTCGGACTTTATCTCGGTCATCATGCCGCAGGCGGTATCCGTGCGGTCTTTCGCGATATCCAGTTCATGATGATCGGCCCGGCATGGCTGCTTTCGAACCTGTACCGGCGGCTGGGGATTCCTTACTGATGGCGAAACGTTGAAAAGGCGAATCGGGCGCCGGGGTCTTGTTCATAAAGCGTGTATCGGCGAGCGACTGAACAAGGCCCCGGCGCCCGATTCGCCGCTCGCGATACCTTTTGAGACAGGTCCCGGCCTGCCGATTCCGGTAAAATCGCCCGTCCACCCGCCAAGCAGTCCAGGAGACCTCGTGGCCACCACCGCAGCGATCAAGAAATCCGCAACCGGCAAAGGCCGGCTCGACCCGCTCGACCTGTTCGACATCCGCTCGGAACTGAGCGACGACGAACGCATGGTGCAGGAATCCGTGGCGCGCTTCGTCGACGACAAAGTGCTGCCGATCATTCGCGACGCATTCGAGAAGCATTACTTTCCGAAGGAACTCATCCCGCAGGTTGCGGAACTCGGGCTGCTGGGCAGTTCGATCGAAGGCTACGACTGTGCCGGACTCAACAGCATCTGTTACGGCCTGATCTGCCAGGAGCTGGAGCGCGGTGACAGCGGACTGCGGAGTTTCGTGTCGGTGCAAAGCAGCCTGGTGATGTATCCGATTTACGCGTTTGGCTCCGAAGAGCAGAAGCAGCGCTGGCTTCCGGCGATGGCAAAGGGCGAGGCGATCGGTTGCTTCGGTCTGACCGAGCCGCAGGGCGGATCCGACCCCTCCAACATGAAGACGCGCGCAAAACGCGATGGCAAGGACTGGATCCTGAATGGCGCGAAGATGTGGATTACGAACGGCAATATCGCCGATGCCGCGGTCGTCTGGGCGAAGACGGACGACGGTATACGCGGATTCATCGTCGAGAAGGATATGCCCGGCTTTACCGCGCAGGAGATCGAGAACAAGTTTTCACTTCGCGCCTCGGTCACTTCAGCGCTGTTCTTCGATAACGTACGCATACCGGACGCCAATGTGCTGCCAGGCGTCACCGGTCTCAAGGGACCGCTCAGTTGTCTTACGCAGGCGCGCTATGGAATTACCTGGGGTGTCATCGGCGCCGCCCAGGCCTGCCTCGACGAGGCGCTTAAATACACCGCGGATCGTACGCTGTTCGATAAGCCGTTGACACATAACCAGGCAATCCAGCTTCGGCTCGCCGACATGTCGCGACGCATTACAACAGCGCAACTGTTGTCGCTGCGGCTCGGGCGCCTCAAGGACGAGGGACGCATGAGCCCGACACACGTGTCGGTTGCCAAGTGGAACAACTGCCGCGCGGCACTCGACATCGCGCGCGATGCGCGCGACATGCTCGGTGGCAGTGGCATCAGCGCGGAGTACGTGCCGATTCGGCATATGCTGAATCTCGAGAGTGTCATTACCTACGAAGGTACGGAAACGGTGCACCAGCTTGTCGTCGGCAAGGAATTGACAGGCGTCAGCGCGTTCTGACCTGATCGGGCGCCGCGCCCGCGCCACCCGGAGTCATTTTATTCAGTCCAGCGCAAAGCCACTCGATCGCGACGTGTGGCGCATTGCGCTGCCGATGATCCTGTCGAACGTATCGGTACCGCTTCTCGGCATGGTCGATACAGGGGTTACCGGGCATCTCGACAGCCCTGTGTACCTCGGCGCGGTTGCGATCGGCTCGTTGATCTTCGGCTTTCTCTACACCGGTGTGAATTTCCTGCGCATGGGCACGACCGGCATTGCCGCGCAGCGCTTCGGCGCGGACGACGCAGAAGGGCTGCGTACCTGCCTGGGACAAGCGATCATCGTTGCGCTCGCTATCTCTGCATTGCTCCTGCTGCTGCAGCAACCAATCGGTGCGTTTGCGTTGCACCTGATAGCTGCCGGCCCGGAGATCACGACGTATGCGTGGGACTACTACGCCATTCGCATCTGGAGCGCACCGGCAACGCTCGCCAACTATGCACTAATCGGCTGGTTCATCGGCCTGCAGAATGCACGTGTCCCGCTGCTCATGGTGGTCGTCGCCAACGGCGTCAACATCGTGCTCGACCTGGTTTTTGTGCTGGGACTCGGCATGACTGTTGACGGTGTGGCGGCTGCATCGGTCATAGCCGAGTTTTCCGGCCTCACGGTCGGGCTTCTGTTTGTCGCTCGCGAATTGCGCAGGCGCGGCGGTCGCTGGGACCGCTCACAGCTGACATCGCTCAGTGCATACACGGCGTTTCTCTCAATCAACGTCCACCTGCTCGTGCGCACGATGGCGCTGATGTCGACGTTCGCATTTGTCACTGCGCAGGGCGCAAGAATGGGTGGCCTGGTGCTGGCCGCGAATGCCATTCTCATGAATCTGCAGAACTTGCTGTCTTTTGCACTGGACGGATTTGCGCATGCAGCCGAGGCGCTGGTCGGCAAAGCGGTCGGCGCCAGGAGCAAGGAAGCCTTGCAGGCGTCGGTGCGTATCACATTGCGCTGGTCGGCCTATGTCGCCGCCACGTTCTGCGTTTTCTTCCTGCTCGGCGGACCGCTGCTGGTCAACCTGCTCACCGACCTGCCGCAGGTTCGCGAAACCACGCTGCGCTATCTGCCGTGGATGATCCTGTCGCCGCTGGTATCCGTGTGGTCTTTTCTTTACGACGGCGTGTTCGTCGGCGCTACACGTTCCCGCGAGATGCGCGACATCATGCTCGTGTCAACGTTTCTGGTATTCGTGCCTGCCTGGTACCTGCTGCAGTTTCTTGGTAACGACGGGCTGTGGCTTGCGTTCATGCTGTTCATGGCGAGCCGGGGGCTGGGAATGCATTATTTTTACCGAACCCGCGTTCTGCGGGGATTGGCGCGCTTTTAACGGTGTATCGCCCGTGATACGGGCTCCTACAGGGCGGTCGATGCGGCGGGGAATATCGCCCGTGATACGGGCTCCTACAGGGCGGTCGATGCGGCGGGGAATATCGCCCGTGATACGGGCTCCT
>JBBDJJ010000048.1:15461-24838 GCA_040879925.1 Woeseia sp.
GGCTCCTGCAGGGCGGTCGATGCGGCGGGGAATATCGCCCGTGATACGGGCTCCTGCAGGGCGGTCGATGCGGCGGGGAATATCGCCCGTGATACGGGCTCCTACGGCGGTTCTGTTGGCACCTGTAGGAGCCCGTATCACGGGCGATATAACCTCTCGTCTATCCCGTTTCCGACACCATCACCGGCGGCTTGTGTTTGTCGGTCTGTTCCTGCACGGCGCTTCTCGCCCACACATAGGAAGCGAATCCGGTAACGATGTTGGCGACCGCGTAGGCGCCGAAAATGCCCGCTATGCCGAAAAAGCGATCGGCAACGATCGCCAACGGAATGTAGATCACCACCATGCGCGCGACGCTGACCACAACACCCGGCATCGGCTTGCCCATGCCGTTGAAGGACGCGTTCATCACCATAACCATGCCATAGGTCCCGTAGCTGATCGGCGCGATCCACAGGAACAGAGTCGTCGTGCGGGTAACGAGCGGATCCTCGCTGAAGAGTCCGGGCAGAAAGGTGCTCGACGCAGCAAGCAGGATTGCAATGACCAGTCCCGAGCCCAGGCAGAACAGCGTGCACAATCGCAACGCGAGGTAGATGCGATCCGCTTTGCCCGATGCGATGTTCTGTCCGACAAATGGCCCGATGATCGCCGACATGGCGTAATAGATAACCAGCACCAGCGCCTCGACCCGGGTTGCGACACCGAATCCGGCGACAGCCTCCGGTCCGTAACGCGCAAGCATCGCCGTGATGACACCGATCGCAATCGGGATGATCGCGTTCGTGCCCGCCGCCGGTATACCGACGTGCAGGATGTCGCTCCATGACTTCTGCAACTCTCCGGGGTCGGGGCGGTTGAAGCTCAGCATATCGAGCCGGTAATACATGAACCACAGTGCACCGAAGAACAGCGCGCCGCGCGCAATAAGCGCCGCCATCGCTGCACCGTTCAAACCCATCGCCGGGACCGGGCCCAGGCCGAAGATCAGCAACGGGTCGAGCACAACGTTGGTGATCGCGGCGATAACCATCAACAGACTCGGCAAGCGCGTGTCGCCGGTCGCCCGCATACTGCTCATGCCGACCATGCCAACGACGACGAACGGCACACCGGCGTACAGAATCTTCATATAACCGCCGATCAGCGGCAGCATGTCTTTCGGCGCACCGAGCAAGGTAAAGAGCGGATCGATGGTCAGGACACCGATGACGCAGATTAGCGCCGTAATCACGAAAGACAGCAGCAGGCTGTCGGTCGCCAGGCGACGTGCACGGCGTTGATTGTCGGCGCCAATCGCGCGTGCCACTACGGAAGACGTACCCGCGCCGAGACCGATCGCTACGCTGCTGACGATCATCAGCACCGGAAACGCAAAACTGAGCGCGGCGAGTTCGCGCACACCGACCTTGCCGATGAACCATGCATCCGCGAATGCCTGCAGCATCATCATGAAGATGCCGAACAGGACGGGCACGGTCATATCGACCAGATGTCGGCCGACTGACCCCTGGGTCAGCCGGGCGGGTGTGGATGCCATGATGATTCCGCGGAAACTTGCGCGCCGGGCCGGATTCTGGCGCAGGCTTACTATGACCCAGCCGACAGCTCGCTGCAATTGCAGGGTCGTGCTGCAGCACGGTTATCATCGGCGGACTGGCGATCGACGACCTCGACAGCACGGGGAACGCTTTGGCGTTGAACCTTTCGCGGCCAGGGGCCGCTCCAACAACGGAAGTACTCATGACCTGGAAGAAACTCAGCTCGAGAATAGTGTTCGACAACCCGTGGATTACCGTTTTCGAGGATCGAGTCATCAATCCGGGCGGCGGGCAGAACGATTACGGGCACGTGCACTTCAAGAATCGTGCGGTCGCCATTGTGCCGCTGGACGATGCCGGCAACACCTGGCTGGTCGGCCAGGATCGCTTCACGCTGGGCATCTGGACCTGGGAGCTGCCGATGGGCGGTGCCCCGCTCAATGAGGAACCGCTCGCGGCTGCGATGCGCGAACTCAAGGAAGAAACGGGATTGAGTGCAACCACGTGGACGGAGATCCTGCGATTGCATACCAGCAACTCCATTACGGATGAATCGGGCATCGTCTTCGTTGCCGAGGGGTTGACCGAGGGCGAGACAGAGTTCGAGGAAACGGAGAATATCGAGGTGCGCAAGTTGCCGCTGGCTGATGCAATCGACATGGTTATGAGGGGAGAGATAACCGATGCGATCAGTGTGGCGTCATTGCTCGGTTTGCAACGCCTGCGGCAGCGTCAACCCGCGCCCCTGTAGGAGCCCGTACCACGGGCGACACACATGAGTTTAAGCGACGCAGGAAATCGCCCGTGGTACGGGCTCCTACAGGGGCGCGATGCGCACAACCGGACGATCAATCCGACAGGTAATACTCGATCGTCGAGACCACGCGCACATTCTTGATGTGCGGCGTTGTGCTGTTGCGGTCTGAAATCGAAAACTGGCCCTGGTTGGCGGTCTTGATCTTGCCAAGCGTACTCGAGGAATCTTCGGCAAACTTCTCGGCCACCGCCCGGGCGTTGATCGTCGATTCCTCGATCATGGCCGGCTTGATGTCGTTCAGCCTGGTAAAAATGTATTGCGTTTCGCTGCCGTACTGTGGACCGGTCAGTGCGATTCCGGCCCTGCCAAGCGTAATCGCATTTGCCATGGCTTGCCGGGCCCCATCCACGTTGGTTGAAAAAAGCGTAATGGTTGCTGTCGCCACGTAGCGGTATTCGATATCTGCGGTACTTCCATAGGCTTGCGCGTGACGGTCCACTACCATCGGCGGAGCGGTCGATACATCCGCCATATCCAGCCCGTTATCGGCAAGAAAGCGTTTGATCAACTCGTTCTTTTCCGCAATCGATTCGTACAGTTCGTTTAAGTCGTTGCTCGCCAGTTGATACGACAAGGGCCAGATCACCGTGTCGGCCGGCATCTCGCGTTCTGCGAGGCCTTTGACCTCGACGCTGCGCTCATGCGCTTTGACGTCGATGGCGGCATTGCCGGCAATGAGTCCGAGCGCTGCAAGTCCTGTGAAAATACCGACGGCGAGTATCAGCGCAGCCAATGGGGAGGTAGGGTTCATCGCGTCTCGTCCAGGGTGGAATGATTGAGGCATCGTTGCCCGACGGCAGCGGGGCGTCAATAGATGATTTCTGCCGTGACTATGTAGCGCATTGGACCACCGGGGCTCACGGCATCGAACGGATAGCAGGTAATGAGCGAGAGCATTGGCACTTCGGTGTCGAGCATGACGCTGGCGCGGCGCGCATCCACGACATCGATATCCACGACGCGGAACATGTGACCGCGGCCGTCGTGCCGGTCGACCTTCAGTGGATCGCCGGTCCGCAGGTGTTTCAGGAACTGGAAATGCGTATCGCGGTGGCCCGCAATAATACTGTTGCCGGCATCGCCGGGCAGCACACTGGCACTGAGGTGTCCCGGACCGAAGGCGAGCGTACGTCCGGAACCCCCTTCCAGCACGATCATATCGACCTCGCCGCCGCGCGCGGACAAACGCGCTACAGGCCAGGTGTCTGCCCACGGCCACGGCCGAGCCTGCTGATCGCCCGATTCAGCGCGACGCCACGCACGCTGCAGCATTTCCTGCGCAACCCATGCCTTGGCAGGTATATACGCGCCCTGGCCCAGTTGCCAGAATGCCAGCCCGAGCAGACAGGTCATGACGATACTTTTCCTGCGCCGCTCAACAGAAGCGGCGCGCACAGGACAAAGACCTCTGTATGGACATGTACCCGCGCAGCCGCTTGAAGCAGGCCAGGAACAACGCCACGATCAGCGCTGCGACAGCGACTGCGTAATGGAGTTGCTGCGCAGTTGCGGTGGCAGGGAGACCAAAGATCGCCTGCGTACTCTGTCCGTACGGCAACAGGTTCGGCACCTGTTCGCGAATCCGCTTGGCGGGCGGCAGCGGCGTCTTGTCGACGGCAACCAGGCTTGTGTACTGGCTGACGAGATGATGTGCGAGAGCCGTCTCGATGACTGCGGCACGAATTGCCTCGTTGTCCTCGCCGCTGGGTGCGCCGTCCAGTAGCTGCTCGATCCGCCCCCGGGCCCACACCGACGCGACACCCGCGTGCTCGCGATGCGTGGCGAGCGGCAATGTCACTTGCCAGCGCCCTGTCGGCGAGTTGCCGGATACCGTCAACTGGTCGCCCGCACGCGGCGCACCCGGCAACCGGGCCCTGACCAGCACAGGTTCACCCGTATAAAGATCGGGAACGATTTCGGGCAAGGCGATCACGTCCGTCGTACCGGACCATTCAACCTGGATACCCGTCACTTGTGGCCGCTCCAGTTTGCGCACAAGTTGCTGCATTCTTTCTTCGACCTCATGCAGCGCACTGATGAACGTGAAACTGCCACGACCGGCTGCCGCCGCCTTGCGCATGAACAATCCGTTCGGTGCGGAACCGATTCCCACGGTGAAAAGACGCGCTGAATCAAGTTGCGCCCCGATCAGTTCGATGAGCTCCGCCTCATTGCCGACGCTGCCGTCGGTAATAAAGACGATCTGGCGCAGATGGGTCTCGCTGTCGGCTGCCCGCAAAACCTGTTCCAGTGCCGGGCGCATTTCGGTACCGCCATTAGCAACAAGCCGCCGGACATAGTCCCTGGCGCGTTCGACATTCTTAACCGAGGCATTGACACTGTCCGGGAACAGCGCACTCGTTACGGAATTGAACTGCACTACGTTAAAGCGATCGCCTGGCTGCAATCCGTCCAATCCCCGCAACAATGCTTTCCTGGCCTGTTCAATCGACGTGCCGTGCATCGACCCGGAGGTATCGATGACGAAGACGAGATCGCGTTCTATCGTTGGACCTTCCTGCTGCAGTTCGTCCGCAGGTGGCAGCATCATCAGCAGATAGTGGGCCATTCCATCCCTCGTCTCCGAGAACAGTGCGGCCTGCGCAATCGATTCGGGTTTGACGCGCCAGTTCAGTTCGATGTCGTGATCCATCGGTACATCGCTGTCGGCAAGGACGACCCGGTGGTGTCCGCGTGCTGCGTCAATCTCCATTACGGTAACCGGGTGATAGCGACTGCCGATTAACTGTAAAGGCACCCCGGCCTCGATATCTGCTTGCAGCGTGACCCTATAGTCACTCGAAAACTGGTCACTCGAAAACTGGTCACTCGATGGCGTGGTGGCGGGCGGTGTTATGAGCGAGGCATCGGGCACGCGATCCGTATCGGCGGACCAGCCGGATCCCTTGCGGCCTTCCTGCGGCGTGCCCGGAATGTAGCGGGGCGTCAATGTCAGTGGAATCCGCAGACTGAAAAGACCATCCGCAAACGCGATCGTTTCCAGGTAGCCGATCTCGACTACCACGGTAGCGCCGGGTTCCAGATTGGCGATCGAAGTCGTAAACAGGTTCGCGCGCTGTTGCTCCACCAGGCTTGTGCGCTTGCCGGCCTCGCGTGCCTCTGTGTATTCCTTCTTCGCCTGTTCCTTTTCGCGAATCTCCCCTTCGATGACACGCTCCCCGATGTGCATGCGCATTCGGTCGACCGCTGCCCCGTCCGGCAATGGAAACACGTAGATTCCCTCCACGCGATGCGGACCGTCGTTACGGAAAGTCTGGCGTATGAAAGTGCGCGCAATCATGCCGCTTGCCTGGATATCGATGTCGGTGTTCAGTCGGGTTGCGGGCCGGTTGCCGAACGGCGTCGCCATGATGAGCGTCCCCGATTGCGCGTCGGCCGGGTGAAACGCGGGAACTTCGCTCGCCGCAGCCAGCGTCATGCCGACAATGGCCAGCAGGCTCACCCAACCGCCACGCCGCCAACTTTTGCTTCTTTCCGAGTGCATTCGTGCCTCCCTTGTTGTCGCCACTTGTTGTCTCCAGGCGTTGCCCAGGCCTATTTGGGCACCCGATTGCGGCCGGCCAGCGGCGCTCTCATGGCAAAGGAGCGGCCTGATGTGGCAAATTGTGGCGTCCTGTCAAACGATCCTGATCACAGATGGCCAAACGCATTGCAATCGTCGAAGATGAAAGCGCGATCCGCGAAAACTACGCGGCGGCATTTCGTCGCGAGGGATACACGGTCGAGGGTTATGAAACGCGCCCTGCGGCAATCGCTGCCTTTGAATCGCGACTTCCGGATCTCGTCGTCATCGATGTGAATCTCAAGAACGACGTCGAAGGTGGCTTCGAGCTTTGCCGCGAACTGCGCGGCAAAGCCGCCGACCTGCCGATCATTTTCCTGACGGCGCGGGACAGCGAACTCGATGCCGTCTCGGGTTTGCGTCTCGGCGCCGACGATTACCTGACCAAAGACATCAGCCTGCCGCATCTTATGGCACGCGTCGCCGCACTGTTCCGCCGCCTCGATGCCATGCAGAAACCGCAATCGGAAGCCAGCCGCCTGCAACGCGGCCATCTCGAACTCGATGTCGATCGCATGACGGCAAGTTGGCGGGAGCAAGCACTCGGACTGACACTGACGGAATTCTGGATCGTGCATTCCCTTGCCCGTTATCCGGGCCACGTCAGGAATCGCCAGCAACTCATGGATGCCGCGCAGGTGGTTCTCGACGACAACACCATCACCTCCCACATAAAACGCCTACGCCGCAAATTCTTCTCCATTGACGACGGATTCGAGGCCATCGAAACGGTCTACGGCATGGGCTACCGATGGCTCGACTCGTAGGGGTTCCGGCGGAACGCTCAGGCATGCCGGGGGATTTCGCCCGTGATACGGGCTCCTACAGGTGGCAATCGACACACTGTAGGAGCCCGTATCACGGGCGAAATCCCCCGGCACGCCTGAGCTCCTCGTGACCGGATAGAAATGACCCTCCGACGCCAGTTGCTGCTTGTCTGCCTGCTGACGCTGGTGCTGCCCTGGGCCGGGTGCCAGTTCATACGCGAAACGGAATCCGCATTGCGCGAAGGCCAGCAGCAGATGCTGGCGGGCACGGCGCAGGCGATTGCCGACGCGCTGGCGCAATTCCAGGGTGAGTTTCCGCACCGGCCGGGCGATATGGTGCAGACAAGCGCTGTATACGGGCATCCACTTGCGACGCCACCGCTCGTCGACGGCTACTTCGTAGACTGGGCGATGGGGGAGGACTCGCTGGTGCCTTTGCGGGGTGACGATACGACCGCGCGTTACGCAACCGGAGTGTATCGCGGTTACGTTTATATCTATGTGGACGTTGCGGACGTCATCGTGCATTACGCTCAATCGGACGACGCAACGCACCACAATTCGGATCGAGTCGAGCTCGTTACGGACGATGGGCAAGGCACGGCAGTGACGTTCACGTTTGCACCGGAAGCACCCGGCAATCTCGTCGCGCTGCGACGCGCGGGGGGTGAATCTGCGGTGGAATCGCGTATCTCCGCGCACTGGCAGGACACGGCCAACGGCTATCAGCTGGAGGCCCGTATCCCGCGACCGCTGCTTGGCGAGTTCGTCGGCCTGATCGTGACTGATGTCGTCGATCCTTTACAGCCCGCAACCCGCACGGCAACCTTCGACGGACAATCCCCGGGCGTATTGGTCAGCGCGTCGCCAATTCTCGAAAGCGTCGCGGCAGGCTATGTGCAACCTGGCTTGCGTCTGATCGTTACCGACACAGCGGGATGGCGGCTCGCTGAGGCGGGCAACCTGACGCTGCAGGCTGCGGCAAACAGCGCGACCTCGGGCTGGATGCGGATGGTTTACGATGCCCTGCTCGAATCGGGCGCCGATGCGGCGCTGGCGGAGCCGGATCCGACCGGTCGCGAGCAGCAGCACTATACGCGGCTGGCCTTGCAAGGCGACGTTGCCACCAGCTGGTTTCGCAGCCAGCGCTCCGGGCGCGCGGTCGTGGCTGTGGCCCAGCCGGTCTGGGCCGGCAACGTGCAGGCCGGCGTCGTGGTGCTGCAACAGGGGACCGATGCAATCCTGAGTCTCACGAACCGGGCGTTGATGCGACTGATGAACATCACCATCATCGCGACGCTGGTCGTCGCTGCGGCATTGCTTGGCTATGCGAGCTGGTTGTCGTTTCGTATACGTCGGCTTTCCAGCGCCGCTTTGCAAGCGCTGGACGGCGACCGGGTGCACGCGGACCTGCCGAGTACCGGAGCGGCCGACGAGATCGGCGACCTGTCGCGCAGCTTCTCGAGCGTTCTCAAGCAACTCGGCGAATACAACGAGTACTTGCGAACGCTGGCGTCAAAGCTGTCACATGAGATGCGCACGCCGCTGACCATCGTCATGTCATCCCTTGAGAATCTGGAACACGAATCGCTGAGCGAGGAATCCGCACAATACACAGCACGCGCCCGCAGCGGTGCACTTCGATTGCAGAAGATCCTGACGGCGATGAGCGAGGCAAGCCGGGTTGAAGAACTGATCGAGAACGCGGAGCCGGAGAGATTCGATATCAATGCGGTGCTTGACGCTACCGCTTCCGCCTATGCAGATGCCTGGCAGGATCGCCGGATTTCGTTCACGGGCGCGGGCTCAGAGGTACTTGTTGACGGCTCTCCGGAGCTGATAGTGCAAATGCTCGACAAGCTGGTCGACAATGCCGTCGATTTCAGCGCGCCGGGTGACGCGATTGCAATACGTCTTACAACCGCCGATCAAATCGCTGTCCTGTCGGTGACTAACCCGGGCCCACCGCTGCCGGCGCGCATGCGCTCGCAACTGTTCGATTCGATGGTCTCGGTGCGCGGTGAAGAATCAGACCGCCATTTGGGTCTCGGTCTGTACATCGCGCGCCTGATTGCCGTGGGTCACGGGGGAACGATCCATGCCGTCGATGTGGAAGGCGGCGTAACCTTCGAAGTCCGCCTGCCGGCTAATCATTCTAGAATACAAGATATCCCGTAGTTGGTGCCGGGGTCGATAACTCGTAGTTGGTGCCGGGGTCGATAACTCGATGATTCGTAGTTATCTATAAACCGGGAATGCATGGTATCCAGTCAAAGTCAGGAGAATTGCCAATGTCGAACGAGGGCTATCACGAGCCGATTGAGGAACTGAGCGACGAGACACGCGATATGCATCGGGCTATCACGTCGTTGATGGAAGAGCTGGAGGCTGTCGACTGGTACAACCAGCGCGTCGATGCCTGCAAGGACCGGGAGCTAGCTGCGATTCTGGCGCACAATCGCGATGAAGAGAAAGAGCACGCGGCCATGGTGCTGGAATGGATTCGCCGCAGGGATCCGCGCTTCGATTCCGAGTTGAAAGATTACCTGTTCACCGACAAACCGATCGCGCACGGTTGAGGTTATGGCTATCGCCCGTGATACGGGCTCCTACGGGTACGAATCGATACGACGACGGAAATCGCCCGTGATACGGGCTCCTACGGGTGG
>JBBDJJ010000048.1:24938-48913 GCA_040879925.1 Woeseia sp.
GGTACGAATCGATACGACGACGGAAATCGCCCGTGATACGGGCTCCTACGGGTGGCAATCGACGCATTGTAGGAGCCCGTATCACGGGCGAACTTCAAACGCCGAGGTATGCCGCGATGCCCTTCGCCGCTTCGCGACCCTCGAAGACCGCGGTAACCACCAGGTCGGCGCCGCGCACCATGTCGCCGCCTGCAAAAACTTTCGGGTTGGTGGTCTGGAACGGATAATGCCCCAGCGAGTCGACGCGGACCCGACCGTTCGGCCACGTCTCGATGCCGGCATCCGCGAACCAGGCGGGCGGATTCGGTCGAAATCCGAAAGCGATAACGACGGCGTCGGCCGGCAGGACCTGCTCGGTTCCCGGAACCGGCTCCGGTCGTCGCCGGCCGCTGGCATCCGGCGCACCGAGGCGTGTTTCGATCAGGCGCACGCCGCAGACTGCCCCGTCGCCGAGAATCTCGACGGGCTGGCGGTTGAACAGGAAACGCACGCCTTCTTCCTTGCTGTTCTCCACTTCGCGCCGCGATCCGGGCATGTTTTCCGAATCGCGGCGATAGGCACAGGTAACACTCGCCGCACCCTGGCGGACCGCCGTGCGGTTGCAATCCATGCCGGTATCGCCACCGCCGAGAACGACGACCTTTTTCCCCGCCAGGTTAACCCACGACCCATCAGGCTCTGTGCCCATCGCATGTCGCACATTGGATACCAGGTAGGGCAACGCTTCATGCACGCCGGCCAGAACTTCGCCAGGAAACTCTCCGCGTACGGATTCGTAGGTTCCCATGCCGAGAAATACGGCGTCGTAGTCATCAACCAGGGATTCGAACGGGCGATCTTCACCGATGCGCGTTCCCAGCACGAACTCGATGCCCATGCCCTCGAGAATCGAACGGCGCTTCTGCACCACCTTTTTCTCCAGCTTGAACGGTGGAATACCGAACGTCAGCAAGCCGCCGATCTCCGGATACGCGTCGAACACTACGGAGCGAATTCCCGTGCGCGCGAGTACATCGGCCGTGGCGAGCCCGGCCGGTCCTGCGCCAACA
The DNA here is from genome assembly GCA_040879925.1 of Woeseia sp. GTDB lineage: Bacteria > Pseudomonadota > Gammaproteobacteria > Steroidobacterales > Woeseiaceae > IDS-8. The sequence goes on from JBBDJJ010000048.1 coordinate 25,988, forward strand.
ATTGCCACACGCTTGCCGGTGTCCAGCACATGCGTCATGTCCGGCCGCCAGCCTTGCTTGAACGCTTCGTCGGTAATGTATTTCTCGATGTTGCCGATGTTCACCGCACCGATGCCGTCGTTCAGTGTGCACGCGCCTTCGCACAGGCGATCCTGCGGACAAATGCGACCGCAGATTTCCGGCAGTGAATTCGTCTGGTGCGAAAGTTCCGCCGCCTGGAATAACTTGCCTTCCTCGATGAGCCGCAGCCAGTCGGGAATGTAGTTGTGCACCGGGCACTTCCATTCGCAATAGGGATTGCCGCAGGAAATACACCGTCCTGCCTGGCTCGCGGCCTGCGCACCATCGTAGGAGCCGTAGATCTCGTCGAAATGCTTGATGCGCACTTCGGCTGGTTCCTTGGCGGGGTCGCGACGCGGGACTTCGAGAAATTGCAGCGGATGTTTAGGCATCGTGATGCTCGCTCAGGCTGCCTGGCGCAGCGATTCGATCAACGAACCGAGTTCCGCTGCTTTCGGTTTGACCAGCCAGAACTTTGGCAGGAATGTGCGGAAATCCTCCAGCAACGTCACGCCCCAGGCGCTGCGCGTAAGTGTTACGTGTTCCGTCACCAGCGCTCGCAGGTGTTGCAGGTGTGCTTCCATGCTTTCCGCGTTGATGCGGTGAATATCAATCAGCTCGTGGTTATAACGATCGACGAAATCGCGGTCGAGATCGAGCACGTAGGCAAAGCCGCCGGTGAAGCCTGCACCGAAGTTGATCCCGCAGCGACCCAGTACGGCGACCACGCCGTCGGTCATGTATTCGCAACAGTGGTCGCCGGCACCTTCGATGACGGCAATGGCCCCCGAATTCCTGACGGCAAAACGTTCGCCGGCACGACCGGCGGCGAAGAATTGTCCGCCTGTAGCGCCGTACAGGCAGGTATTGCCGACAATGACGGTCTCGTGCGCGTCGAATCCTGCCTCGTCCGGCGGCCGAATGACAATGCGTCCGCCGCCCATACCTTTGCCGACATAGTCGTTGGCGTCACCGACCAGCTCGAGATTCAGCCCCGCGACGTTCCATGCGCCGAAGCTTTGCCCCGCCGTGCCGGCGAGTTCTATGGCCAGCGGCGCGTCCGGCAACCCTGCGTTGCCATAGCGCCGGGCAATTTCGCCCGACAGCCGCGCACCGATCGAACGGTTGTAGTTGCGAATCTCGTAGCGAAACCGCCCGCCTTGCGCCGATTCGATTGCCGGCAGCGTATCGCGCAACATGGTCTCTGCAAGCTCGGCCTTGTCGAACGGCTCATTGCGACTATCGGTGCAGAACTGCGGTGCGTCGGCGGCCAGGCCCATATCGGAGATGATCGGGCGCAGATCGAGCTGTTGCTGTCGTCGCGTTTCGCCGGCCTTCAGTTCGATGAGGTCGACCCGGCCAATCAGTTCTTCGAGGCGACGCACACCCAGCTCGGCCATGCGCATCCGTACTTCCTCCGCGACGAAGTGAAAGAAGTTGACGACCATTTCCGGCAGTCCGACAAAGAACTCACTGCGGAGCACGTTGTTCTGCGTCGCGATTCCCGTCGCACAGTTGTTGAGATGACAAACTCGCAGATACTTGCAGCCGAGCGCCACCATCGGTGCCGTGCCGAAGCCGAAACTTTCCGCGCCGAGCATCGCCGCCTTGATAACGTCCAGACCGGTCTTCAGGCCGCCGTCTGTCTGCAGCCGTACGCGATGCCGCAGTCCGTTGGCGCGCAGAACCTGATGCACTTCCGACAAGCCCAGCTCCCACGGACTGCCGGCGTACTTTACGGAACTGAGGGGACTGGCGCCGGTGCCGCCGTCGTAACCGGAAATCGTGATCAGGTCGGCGTAGGCCTTGACCACACCGGCGGCAATCGTGCCGACGCCAGGCTCCGCGACCAGCTTGACGGACACCAGCGCTTCCGGATTGACCTGTTTTAGATCGAAAATCAGCTGCGCAAGGTCTTCGATCGAGTAGATGTCGTGATGCGGTGGTGGTGAGATGAGGCCAACGCCCGGTTTCGCAAACCGCAGACGCGCAATCATGTCGTTGACCTTGTGGCCCGGCAACTGCCCGCCTTCACCAGGCTTCGCGCCTTGTGCGATCTTGATCTGGATAACTTCGGCGTTAACGAGATACTCGGCCGTCACGCCGAAGCGACCGGACGCTATCTGCTTGATCTTCGATCGACGCTGGCTGCGGTGGCGCGCCGGATCTTCACCGCCTTCCCCCGAATTCGACCGCGCTCCCATGCGGTTCATGGCGATCGCGAGTGCCTCGTGCGCCTCGGGTGACAACGCACCCAGCGACATACCGGCACTGTCGAAGCGCGGCAGGATGGCGTCCACGGGCTCCACCTCGGAAAGTGGTACGGGCTTGCCGGCCGGCCGCAGGTCGAACAGGTCGCGCAAGGTCGCCACCGGTCGCGCATTGACCAGTTGCGCGTATTCCATGTATCGCCCGATGTCGCCTGAGCGCACGGCAGCCTGCAGGGTCGCCACGACGTCCGGGTTGAAGCAGTGGTACTCGCCGCCGTGGACGTATTTGAGCAAGCCTCCCTGCGACAGCGGCTTGCGCGGCTCCCGTGCGCTGCGCGCAAGTTCTTTCTGGTCATCCAGAAGATCCGCGAACTTCGCACCCTGGATGCGGCTTACAGTGCCGCGGAAACACCGGGTCACGATCTCCTCGTGCAGCCCGACAATCTCGAACAGCTGCGCACCGCGATAGCTGGACACCGATGATATGCCCATCTTCGACATGATTTTGAAGAGTCCCTTGCGAATACCGCGTCGATAGCTGCGGCCCAGCTGCAGATGACGATCGACATTGCCGCGCTGTGCGAGATCGTGAAGACTCTGGTAGGCCAGGTACGGATACACGGCAGTCGCTCCGTAGCCGATCAGGCAGGCGAAATGATGCGGGTCACGCGCGACGCCGGTTTCTACGAGGATATTGACCGAGCAGCGCAGTTCCTTGCGCACGAGGTGGTGATGCACAGCGCCGGTTGCCAGAAGCGCGTGCACCGGCAACATGCCGGGTTTCAAATAGCGATCGCTTAGCATAATGACGAACTTGCCTTCGCTCGCCGCGCGCTCGGCCTCTTCGCAAATTCGATCGAGAGCCTGCGGCAGCGAATCGCTTTCCGCGGCATTCAAATCGATGAACGCGTGGCGATCCGCAAACATATCCGGCCCCAGCAACTGCCGCAGTTTTCGCTGCGACAGCACCGGCGAATTCATCACGACCTGCTCGGCATGTTCCGGGCCGATGTCGAACAGATTGCGTTCACGGCCGATATTGGTTTGCAACGACATGACGATGCGCTCGCGCAACGAGTCGATGGGTGGATTCGTCACCTGTGCGAATTGCTGGCGGAAAAAATCGAACGGAGAGCGAATCATGCGCGACAGAACCGGCATGGGCGTGTCGTCGCCCATCGAACCCACGGCTTCCTGCTCGCCCTTGGCCAGTGCGCTGACAATTTCGTTCAGTTCTTCGCGGGTCAGGTTGAACATCTTCTGGTAGCTGGCCAGCGTGCCGGGGTCCATCGGTTCAGCCGCCATGTGCCGGTCGACCAGTTCTGAATCGAGGTAGCGCACGCCTTGCTTGAGCCATTTCCTGTAAGGCGCACGCGACTTGAGCTCGTCATGGATATCCGCGGTACTCATCAGTCGCCCGTTGCGCAAATCGACCGCCAACATTTCGCCGGGCCCGAGACGACCTTTTCTTTCGACGTCGCGGATGTCGTAGTCATACACGCCCGTTTCCGACGCGATGGTAATGTGCCGGTCCTTCGTAACTACATAGCGTGCCGGCCGCAACCCGTTGCGATCGAGACAACAGACTGCGTAATGGCCGTCAGTGAGCACGATGCCGGCAGGACCGTCCCAGGGCTCCATGTGGAAATCGTAGAACTCGTAGAAGGCGCGCACGTCGGGATCGACCGAATCCACCGTCTGCCAGGCCGGCGGCATCAGGATACGCATCGCCTGCAGCACATCCATGCCGCCCGCGCGCAACACTTCCAGCATGTTGTCGAGACTCGATGAATCCGACCCCGTCAGGGCAATGATCGGATCGAGGTCGGAAATATCATCCAGCTTCTCGGAGCGAAAGTTTCTTTTTCTTGCGACCGCCCAGTTGCGGTTTCCCTGGATGGTGTTGATCTCACCGTTGTGTGCAAGAAAGCGGAACGGTTGGGCAAGGCGCCATTCCGGCAGCGTGTTGGTCGAGAATCGCTGATGGAAAACACATACTGAACTGGTAAGTCGCCGATCCTTGAGATCGGGATAGAAACCGGCCAACGCCTCCGGCATAACCATACCTTTGTAACTGAGCGTCGCCGACGACAGGCTGGCAACGTAAGCCGCCGGATCAATCGCGGCAAAGCGCGCCTCGGCGCGCCGCCGGGCAAGAAAAAGCCGCCGGTTGAAATACGTTTGCTCCATACCCGGTGGTGCGTTGACGAAGAGCTGTTCGATGCGCGGCAAGGTCGCGAGCGCCTGTGCACCGCACACCGAGGGATCCAGCGGAACTTCGCGCCATCCGGCCACTTCGAGTCCGCAATCGACGATGGCTTTCTCCAGGCATCGTCGAACCTCGGCGGCGCAGTTCTCGTCCTGACTCAGAAATATCATTCCGGCCGCAAATCGTTCGGCAACCGGGATTGCGCATTCGTGTGCGACGGCGCGCAGGAACGATGCTGGAAATTTGAGCAGCAATCCGCATCCGTCGCCGGTCCTGCCGTCAGACGCTACGGCACCACGATGGGTGAGGCGCGTCAGCGCGGTGATGGCCGTTTCGACCACCCAATGGCTCGCCGCGTCATCGAGATTGGCGATCAGGCCGAAGCCACAACTATCGCGCTCGAACGCCGGGTCGTAGAGCCCTTGTGAAGAAATCGCCGTCATCTTTACCCAGAGACTCCGCGGCCTGCCGCGGATCCCGCTTCAGAAGTCGTTGAAAGGGCGCCGGGGCGCCGCGACGGGCTGCCACTCGCGCGCAGTCATGGGATCAGTGTCGAACGATTATCGACACCTCATTTAGTGACAAATGCAATTCGAATGAACCCGGGCTATTCAGTATAAGACACCGAATCGCATTTTGCCGGGCCACATTCGTTACCCGGGAAACTACCACGGCGTACACGACGGTGTTGAATCCGGACTCCTGACTTGTGCATTGCTGCTCGCATTGACCCGGCATCAAGCGACTGTAGCGTCCTGTCGACCATGATTCAGCGCAACTCCTCGCCCAGTGCTCCCCATCTCGAACCAATCAGCAGCCAGGTATCGGCACGCTTTGCGAGTTCGAGTTCGAACCGATAGGCATCAGCGCTGAATCCGAACAAACCGGTATCGCCGCCGGCCATACCGACCGTGAGCAGCACGCTGGCCGCCGAATCGTCAATCAGTTCGAGCTGGTCGATCGTCGATGCCAGCACGATCTTGTGGCTGCGCAGGAAATACACGCGGAGTATCTTGTCGATGTCGTCACGCCTGTTACCACGCGCATCGACATAGCTATCGGAGATCATACCGATCAGCGTGCCACGATCTCGTTCCTCCGCGGCTGTCTGCGCTGCATCGATCCATTGCCGAACCGCTTCCTCCGGCCCTGCTGGCGGCGTGCAGGCGACCAGCAGGATCGTGGTCAGCAACAGTTTCAGATTCTTCATTCTGCCGACTCAAGAGGAGGAACTGACACTATGAGCGGCCCTGTCGGCGCCATTCTGTGACCTGTGTCGCATTCCGGACCCGGCGAAGCATGGGGCAGCCGGTCAGCGCGCGATGTTTCGCTGGACTATACTGTGCTGCAATTCCAGCACTCGCGGGACGGCCGACATGGCGGTAAAGCTTCTGAGCGAAAGTATGGATGCGACAATTACGGACGCCGACCAGATCCGTATCGATCGCGTCCTCGCTTTCTGGTTCAAGGCGCATGAACTGAGCGCGCCGCAAATCGACGGCCGAATGGACATCTGGTTCGGCGAAGATGCGGAGTTCGATCATGAAATCGCCAAGGAATTTGCCGACGATGTGGAAGAAGCGTCGAACGGGCGCCTCGATCACTGGGCCCATAAGCCGCATGGCCAGCTCGCCCTGATTCTGTTGCTTGACCAGTTTCGACGCAATATTTATCGTAATTCTGCCGAGGCTTTCGCTCTGGACAAGGCAGCTTTGAAGTTGTGTGTCGAAGGCGCGATGGAGAAGAAAGACGCGGGCCTCACGCCAATACAACGCGTGTTCTATTACATGCCCTTGCAGCATGCCGAGTCACGCAAGGTGCAGGCGAAGTCCGTGCAGATATACCGCCGTCTGGCGGATGCCGTATCGCCCACCTATCGTGAAACGTTTGAGACCATCGCGCAGTTCGCGGAACTGCATCGCGACATCGTCGAGCGCTACGGGCGTTTTCCGCATCGCAATCGTTTGCTTAATCGCAAGAATACCCCCGACGAAGACGAATTCCTGGCCGGTGACGCACCGACCTTCGGACAGGGCGGTTGACCAGGGCGGTTGACCAGAGCGGTTGATCAGAGCGGTTGATCAGGGGCCGCAGACCAACGCCTTTCAACAAAGCAAGGTGATCAGAGCGGCTGTGTTGCCGCGACCTCCCGAGGGCTCAGGCTGAGCGCCCTGTTCGATACACTGCGAAAGCGCAGTGCAAGAAGAATCGCGGCAACTGACAGACCGAGCACGAAACCTGCCCAGATGTATTCTGGTGGCGCCTGATAGGTAATCGCTGCAAGCCAGGCCAGCGGAAAGGCGAGTACCCAGTAGGCAATGGTAGTAACCACCATCGCAACGCGCATATCCTTGTAACCACGCAATGCCCCTGCAGCGCCGACCTGAATACCATCCGCAATCTGGAATACCGCTGCCATGAACAGCAGGTTGATAGCTATCGCCTGCACTGCAGTGTCATTCGTATAAAGACTGACCACGCCGTTGCGGAACACCAGCAGAAATGCAGCGGAGCAAGCCATAAACACCGCACAGAGGGTAATGCCCGTCACGCCACTGAACTTCGCCGCAGCGGAATTCCCGGCACCGAGGGCATGGCCAATACGAATCGTGATCGCGGAACTCAACGCCAGTGGAACCATGAACATTGTCGAAGCAAAGTTGATTGCAATCTGGTGAGCTGCGGTGATCTCCGCGCTGCGGGTTCCCATCAGAATCGACACGGCCGCAAACAGGCCTACCTCCGCAGTAATGGTCACGGCAATCGGCGCACCGAGGACCACGATCTCCTGCAACACGGTAAGCCGCACCGGCGGCAGGCGGGCAAATATCTGCAATGGGCGATAACGCGGATGCAATACGACCCAGGTTCCCAGCATGAACATCATCAGCCACATCGTGACGGCGCTGGCCAGACCGCAGCCTACGGCACCCATGGCCGGCGCCCCGAGGTGGCCGTACATGAAAACGTAATTGAAAAACACGTTGGAGACGAGGCCGAACAGGGACGTGTACATGATCGGCCGGGTGAAGCCGATACCCTCGGAGGTAAAACGCAAGGCAAGGAAGACACAGATCGCAGGCGCGCCCAGCGCAATGGCGCGTACATAGCCTTCCGTCAGGTCGCGAAACGAGCTGTCGATGTTGAAGAAGACCAGCGCCGGGCCGACAAAGAGGTACACGACAGCGATAAAGAAGATGCCGATGAATACCCCGAGCAGAATGCCCTGGCGCGTATAGCGCCCGATCATGTCGAGCTCACCGGCCCCGTAATAACGCGAAGCGATCGGCGCAATCGCCATCATTAGCCCGAGGCACACCGTGAAACCCAGAAGCCACACGCCGGCGCCGACGGCAACCGCTGCCAGCGCCTCTGCTCCGAGCCGGCCTGCCATTACGGCATCCGCAAACTGCATACCGGCAATCGACAATGTATTGACGACAAGAGGCCCTGCGAGACGCAGAAGTGCTCTGGTCTCGGCTAACCAGGCGGTTGCGGGGGTGAAGGCTGGCATCGGGCTTCTGGCGTGGTTCGAGTTATTCCGGCCCCAGTGTACCTAAATGATTCTCAACATTGCGTTGCCGCAGACCGGCAGCTCAATCAGGTACACTGTCCCTCGAAAAGAATGGCTTTCGAACGACTTAGAGTCGCGCGGCGACTACGACGAGGGAAAAGATGTGGCATGACGGACGGGCGGTACGCGTTGCCGTCATCGGCGGTTTGCGTATTCCTTTTTGCCGGGCGCACACGAATTACGCCCGGTGCTCGAATCAGGACATGATGACGGCCACGCTGCGGGCGATGGTCGAGAAGTACGACCTCAAAGGCCAGCTCATCGGCGACGTCGCGCTCGGTGCCGTGATCAAACATTCTCGCGACTGGAACCTGGCGCGTGAAAGCGTCATCGGCTCCGGACTGTCACTCAAAACCCCGGGCGTCGATCTGCAACGGGCATGCGGGACAAGCCTGGAGGCCTGCATTCAGATCGGCAACAAGATCGCACTCGGACAGATCGAGGCCGGAATTGCCGGCGGTACGGATTCGATCAGCGATGCGCCCATTGTCTACGCGGATGCCTACCGCAGCATCCTGATGGAGAGTTATCGCGGCAGGGGTTTCTGGCAGAAGCTGGCCCCGTGGCTGAAACTTCGTCCGAAACATTTCAAGCCCGTGCTGCCCGGTGTCGTGGAGCCGCGCACCGGGCTGTCCATGGGCGAGAGCACCGAGCTGACAGCAAAAGAATTCGAGGTATCCCGCGAGCACCAGGATCAACTGGCGCTGGCCAGCCACACGAAGGCCGCGAAAGCCTACGACAGCGGCTTTTTCGATGACCTGGTCGTGCCCTACCAGGGAGCCGACCGGGACAACAATATTCGTGCCGATTCCACCTACGAGAAACTCGCTGCGCTAAAGCCGGTGTTCGATCGCAGCGAGAACGGCACCTTGACCGCCGGCAACAGCACGCCGCTGACCGACGGCGCTGCCGCCGTTCTGCTTGCCTCCGAAGTTTGGGCACGAAAAAAGAATCTGCCGGTTGCTGCCTACCTGACCCATTGCAAAGTAGCTGCTGTCAACTTCGTCGATGTCGATGGGCTCCTCATGGCGCCGGCCTATGCCGTATCCGACATGCTGAAGGTCGCTAATCTTCGTTTGCAGGATTTCGACTTCTACGAGATTCACGAAGCATTCGCAGCGCAAACCATTGCCACGCTGAAGGCATGGCAATCGGAGAAATTCTGCCGCGAGAAACTCGGTCGCAATGAGCCGCTCGGACCGATCGACCTGGCGAAGCTCAACGTGATGGGCGGCAGTATTGCAATCGGTCATCCGTTCGCCGCGACCGGCGCAAGAATTGTCGCCACTATGGCCAAGTTACTGCAGAAAAAAGGCACGGGTCGCGGCCTGATTTCCGTGTGCGCCGCCGGGGGCATGGGCGTAACCGCCATTATGGAAGGCATCCATCGCGGCTGACCGCTGCACAAGCCAACCGATCTCGCCACGAGATCGTCATTTCGGGATACAAGACCACAATCGGGGAGCGGTATGGCAAACCTGAGCGACATTCTTGCATCGATCAACACGGTTCTGTGGAATGAGACCTGGCTCTATTGCATCGTCGGCACCGGTGTTCTGTTCACGATCTGGAGCGGCTTTTCACAGTATCGTGCGTTAACGCACGCGCCGGCAGTCATTCGCGGTGTTTACGACGATCCTGACGACCCGGGCGCGATTAATCATTTTCAGGCGCTGTCCGCGGCACTATCCGGTACGGTTGGACTCGGCAACATCGGCGGCGTTGCGCTCGCCATCACGCTCGGCGGTCCCGGCGCCATTTTCTGGATGTGGGTGGTCGGCTTTCTTGGCATGTCGATCAAGCTGACCGAAGTCACGCTGTCGATGATGTATCGCAATACCGACGACCCGGAGAATCCGCACGGCGGCCCGATGTGGGTTGCAGACAAGGCATTGGCGCGGATGAAGCCCGAGCTTGCCTGGCTCGGCAAGGTGATCGCCGTCATTTTCTGCCTCTGCCTGATAACCTCCGCGTCGACCGGCGGCAACATGTTCCAGGCGTGGAATATCGCCGGCGTCACCAAGGAGTACTTCGGCGTTCCCGGCTGGATCAGCGGGGTCATTCTCGCAACCGTGGTTGCGGCGGTCATAATCGGCGGCATCCAGCGCATCGGTCGGGTCGCCGGCCTGCTCGTACCGTTCATGGTCGCCCTGTATCTCCTTGCGGGCTCCTATGTGCTGCTGCTCAATTTCGACGAAATTCCCGGCATGTTCGCGCTGATCGTCAGCAATGCGTTCACGCCGACCGAGGCAGCCGGTGCATTCATCGGCGGTACTGCCGCATCGGCATTTCTTTTTGGCATGAAGCGCGCGGTGTTTTCCAACGAAGCGGGACAGGGGTCTTCGCCCATTGCGCATTCCGCGGTGAAAACCGACGAACCGGTTCGCGAGGGTCTCGTCGCGGGGCTCGAGCCGTTCATCGATACTATCATCGTCTGCACTTTCACCGCGTTGATCATTCTGGCAACGGGCATCTGGAATCGCGCTCCGGATGTCACCTTGTATGAGTTACCGCAGGTTGAACAGACATCGGTGGGCTGGCAATTTGCAGCGACACGCGTATCAGGCAACGACTGGCGCGATGGCGAAGTTGTCACGCTCGTGGTGGATGCGGGCGTGAATCCCGCCACGGGACAACGCAGGCACCAGGTCGCCGGAACGGTATCGGCAGCGGAATCGGACCCTGTGATCCACTGGACTGTCCTGCCCGGCGACACGCAGCCGCGGATCGTTGGCGAGGGCGTTTACAAGACCTACGTCGGTGCAACCCTGACCGCCAAGGCGCTCGACAGCGTCACCCCCGGACTCGGCAAATGGCTGATCACCGTTGCGTCCTGGCTTTTCGGCATCTCGACCATCATCGCGTGGGCCTACTACGGCGAGCAGGGCGCAATCTACCTGGCCGGCGACAAAGGTGTGTTGCCGTTCAAACTTTATTATTGCTCGCTCATCGTGCTGGCCACACTGGGGCACATCCAGACGGATGCCGATCTCGACAACATGACCGGCATCGGGCTCGGCGTAATGATGTGGGCCAACCTGCCGATCTGCTGGATCTTCGGCTACCAGGCAATGCACGCCTACAAGGAATATCGTGGACGTTTGAAAGCCGGCCGGATGGGGCCCGACCATCCTCCACCGTCGCTCGATGACCTGCTGAGTGGACGCGACGTCAAGCGCCGTTAACAGGACCGTCTGAAGGCGGCGGCTCCTGTCGCTGCGTGCGCAGCGTGGCGAGTGCAGCGTCGAGCCGTGATCGGGCTCGCGCGGTGATGCCGCCGCTGCGGTACTCATCGACAATGAATGTTTCCATGCGCGCGACGAGATCGTCGATGTCGCCACGCGCCGAGGCGGCGTCGGCGGTTCCGTCATCGGCCATGCGGTCGGCAGCGCCAAACAGGTTGATCCATCGTTCGCTGCGCCGGCCCATTTTCAGCACGTCGTAGAACTCCGGTCCCGGCCGCGACCCGGTGTGCAAAAGACTCAATACGCCGGCAGCCAGGGACACCGGCACCAGCAGAACGTCGCGCAAGCCGTCCACCAGCACCTTGAACTGGAACACCGCGACGTCGCGGAGCAGTGCCCCGCGCCATTGACCCGGCGGATGCTCATTGAAAACGGAGTTTGGTTTGTAAGTTGTTGGTTTCACTATTGGTACGGCGTCAGGCGCCCGTTGCAACTGCAGTACGTATCCCGACCATGCACAGCGATATCACACAATACTCGCACAGTGCCGATTTTGCTGAACGCTTCAACTCAGCGGCCGACAAAGGAGATTAGCCAAAGTGCCTTGTACGAATTTTCGGGTCGTCGCGAATATATTCGGATTCGAGCCCCGAGGAATGTCGTCTCTAGTCCGGCTGCCATAAACCATCATTGATATCATGCTCATACTTTGCGAGCATTTTTATTAACCGTTCTCTTTGCTTCGGTAAGGAAGAGTAGGACGAAATGGATTGAGTTTGCGACGGACATCACCGAAATACGGATCCAGCAGATATGAGAAGCGATAAATGAGCGATACTTAATGCTGCGAATTGAGGAGCACCAGCAGGTATCGCGGCTAAGCTGCCTCCGCATGCAATCGAAGCCCGAGCGCCTTCGCAACCTTCAATACGGTTGCGAGACTCGGATTCCCGTCCTCACTCAGCGCTTTGTACAGACTTTCCCGGCTGAGTCCGGCTGCGCGCGCCACCCGTGACATACCTTTGGCGCGGGCAATGTCGCCGAGTGCGCGTGCTATGCCGGCAACGTCGTCCGGTGCTTCGACCAGCCATGCGTCGAGATAGGCAGCCATCTCCTCTGGAGTACGCAGCTGCTCAGCGACGTCATAGCGAACAGTCTTTGTCTTCAGGCGGGATTTGGCTGGTCTTTTACGCATCGTGGCAATCTCAAAGGTTCTCTGCAAGGCCGATGGCCGTCTTGATATCCTTCCGTTGGGTCGACTTGTCCCCACCTGCCAGAAGGATGATCAGTTCTGTTCCTCGTTCGGTGTAGTAAACACGGTAACCTGGACCGACGTCGATCTTGAGTTCACAGACCCCTCCGGTAAGCCGCCGGTGCCGGCCTGGATGTCCGTGTGCGAGCCGATCGATTCGAACCTGGATACGCGCGCGACCTTGACGGTCCTTAAGGGCGTCAATCCAGTCGCGATAGACCGTCGTCATCCGTATCCGCACCGGCGAAATGTATCCTATAGGATACACTTGGTCAAGTAGCCGCGCCCGCGGTACTTGTACAGAAATGCGCACTCGGTCACGGCAATCGGTCTTCTGACCTGCTTCTGGCCGGTATTGTGACCATGGACACTCAATCCAGGCTCATATCTCGGTACTGTCGGAATCACTCCCCCATCGGAAGCCAACGTGAAAGCAGGAAGCCGGACGGTTCTTGGCTTGCTGGTTCTTGCGGTCGTAAGCACCGAAGGCCACGCAAAAAATGCTGAAGAAATGTTCGCAGACGCCGCGCGTTACACCGTGCGAATCGATGCAACCATTTCGCGTGCATTCATCGAAGACGAGGTCGGTGCGCAGCATGGCGCCGGATTCATTGTCGACGAGAAACGCAAATGGGTGATGACCAATGCGCACGTTGTCGGGTACTCCCCGGCGAAGCTGCGAGTTGAATTCTCGGACGGCACGACGACCGATGCTAGCAAGATCTATGTGGACCCATACATCGATGTTGCCATCATTGAGTTTCAGACAGCCAGCTCGCTGATTCGAGAGGCACCCCTTGGCTGCGATCAACGGCCAGGTGTTGGACACCCCGTCGGTGCATTCGGTCACCCCTGGGGCTTGAACTTTACAGGGACACGAGGAGTGGTGTCCGGCGCTACAAACAAACTGGGATCAAAGCTGCTGCAAATCGATGCCCCGATCAATGGAGGCAACTCGGGCGGACCGCTCATCAGCATGGCGAGTGGCAAGGTCGTCGGAATCAGCTCTGCAAGTCTCAACAAAAATGATGATCAGAATACCAACTTCGGAGTACCTATCGATCAGGCCTGCCAGATCCTGAACCTGCTACTGAGTGGAAAGGACCCATCGCCGCCGCAGCTGGACGCTACCTTTTATAGGCTGCTCGGAGACAATGGCCCCTTGATTGTGGCGCGGTCCTTCCTGCCTGAGCATCTCATCCAGTTGCGACCTGGCGACGAGATCATCGCTGCGAAGAGAGTTTCCGTCTCACACGAAAGCGATCTGATTCAATCCCTTCGCGGCAGTCTCGAATCCGTCCGCGTGCAGATAAGGCGGGGTGGCGGCGTAATCGAAATCGAAGGCCACCTGAACCCGGTGCCCAGAATCGTAGAGCGGCGAGGTTTGTACTTCGCAGGCATACTGTTTGCCGAGGCCGGATATCGCGATCGGCAGTCTCTGGCAATTGGTCACGACGTCATGATCCACGACATCGAAGCCGGATCTGAGGCCAGCGCACTGAGCCTGTCGGTATACGACTATGTTTCAGCGGTGAAAGGCGAGCCAGTCGAGAGTCTCAATCACTTACGCAAGCTGCTTTCCGATGTCAAAGAGAACAGCGAGGTACAGATAGACTTTCTTCGGTTTGTAGAGAATGGCAATACAAGGCAATTGTTCTACTCATTGCGCCGAAATGTCGCCAGCGGTGAACTGGAGGAGATCGGAGAATGGTGAAAATCGCTGAGAATGCTGAGCGAAGTACTCATAGATCGACTGTGAGTATCCCGCTCCACAAACGGTGATCAGATACAAGAGGGTTAGCTATTTGTCGTCAGCGCTACTTCGGCGAGATTGACGCGCGAGTAACTGCCCTGACGGAGCTCTAGCCAAGTCGCAGGTTGAGGTCTTGGCACAGGCCGGCGAGATCCGGGAACAACGTGCGGCTGCTAATCCCGTGCCGACGCAACGATCGCAAGATATCTGAGCGGCACTCGGCAGGGATGCGTATCTCCGTCAAGAGTTTCTTCGTGGACCGATTAACATCGAGGGAGACGAATCTTCGGCTCTCGCCCATGAGCCGAAGCTGTCGTATCGAGTCGCGTTCCAGGTCCGCCGAGTCTCTCGTGGGGATTGACCGGGCAATTCCCGGTAGAAGGTTTCCTTGTACTGCTTGACCGCGAAAAATGACGGTCGTCGCAATGAAATCGAAGATATCCGAGAGTTGAATGAATTCGATTAGGTTACTTGCGACTTCCTGACGCAATGCTTTCGCTCCGTCTCGACGATCGAGTAACTGTACGGCCGTCTTCAACGCGCTATTCCTGCTCCTCGGCAGCGACAATCACGTACGCTAGCAGGAGTTGGTTGGCAAGAAGGTAGTTGTGGCTGTCAAGAGCTTCTCCTGTGTCAGCAATGGCGTTGTTTGAGCCCTTACGGCGGATGCCTGATATTACCGCCGACTCAGAACCTGTCGACTCGTACGCGGTGGCCAGTGCTGTCGCATCCGCTCGTGTGAAGCCGGCGGTCTGCCACATTTCTGCGAGTTTCGATCTGACCCATACGATGTGTCTTCGAGCCTGGGACTCTTGCAGCACTTCCTCACGTTCCAAGCCTTCGCGAAAGCCTTCCAAGTATGCAGATTCGCGATCGACTCCACCGCCAAGCATTTCCCCGAGTTGTGCCCAGCCGCTTTGCTGAGCGCAGGTCAAAGCCGGTGCCCCGAGAGTAAAAACGAGCAAGCATGCACTGGATAGTGCTCGCATGACATTCGCTCCAAGCCCATCTTCAAGAATCTGATAGTCTGAAGCATATAGTTCCCTATCCCCTCGATCACCGTCGACCCCAGGACGCAATAGCGTCGCCCGACCAAGCTGAACTGAACACGTAGTTCGGCACTCTGACCCAAGCCCAACCAACACAGGTTCGGCATCGTCCTCTTAAGGCAAACCGAGGTTCGTCTTTTTCCCACCATGCGCCTCCGGCGCTTCTTCAACACATTGCCTTTCAAGGAGGTAACCGGTGAGCCTGATGGAGGCTTCAGGCCTATGGGATTGGTGTCCCGCGACCCACTGCTGATGAGGGACTGGCCGATGACGAATCGGCCGATCCGGGATCGGACTGCGTACTCCTCACGGATACGCAGTGGTCATCAAAACTCACCCGATGTGACCGCACCGTGAACTCAGCATGGCGGCGGGAGCGGGCTGGTCTGCCCGGTTTCCGGGTCCATGACCTTCGCCATACGGTCGGGCACCGGCTTCGTGCCGCCAGCGTCAGCTTTGAGGATCGCCAGGATTTGCTCGGGCATGAATCCGATCGGATCACGACGCATTACTCGGCGCCGGACATTGCCCGCCTGATCGAAGCAGCCGAGAGTCTGTGTACACGACGGCCCAACACGATATTGCGCGTCGTCGCTCACACAAATCTCGCACAATAAGGCAGCCGTCGAGTGAGGCGGCTACGAGGGATTGAAGCGTAAGGAAGAACTGGTCGGGGTGAGAGGATTTGAACCGTGCTCCCGGTGCGTAGTGCTGTTAGCTTGGCTTCACGAATCTATCGGGAGCGCCCCTGCCTCCCGAAGTCCTCTGCCATAGCTTCCTTCCCCATTTTCGCCCGCGACCGGAACCCGCCCGGCGCACTGGTATCAAGTTGGGCAATTTAGTATGTTTAGTCAAGCACTTATAGCACGGAGCCAGCGGGACAACCCGACCAAGCAGCATGCCGCCTTTTGAATCCCTGCCGGACTATGAACACGGGCTCGCCGACTCGCTCGGCGTACTGCTCGTCAATCTGGGTACGCCGGATGCGCCGACAACCCCGGCTGTGCGCCGTTACCTGAAGCAATTCCTGTCCGATCCGCGCGTGGTCGAGCTGCCGCGCTGGCTGTGGTGGCCGATCCTGAACGGCTACATTCTTCGCATCCGGCCGAGACGATCGGCCGCCGCCTATCGCAAGATATGGACCGAAGAAGGCTCGCCCCTGCTCACGGGCTCGCAAGCGCTTTGCAATGCACTGCAACGGGCCCTTGCGTCCCGCTTGTCGGGCAATGTCGTTGCAGCGCTTGGCATGTCCTACGGCCGGCCCTCCATCGAGAACGCGTTGCAGAACCTGTTCGATCGGCACGCACGACGCATCGTCGTTGTGCCGCTTTATCCGCAGTATTCCGGCTCGACGACTGCTTCAGTGTTCGATGCGGTGACCAGGGTGCTGTCGCGCCGCCGCTGGGTTCCGGAGACGCGCTTTATTAATCACTACCACGATGCAAATGGCTATATCGCGGCGGTCGCGGCCAGCATCCGTGACCACTGGGATCGACACGGTCGTGGCGAGCGTTTGCTCATGTCGTTCCATGGCTTGCCGCGTCGCATGCTGGAAAATGGAGATCCGTATCACTGCCAGTGCCAGAAGACTGCGAGGCTCGTTGCCGAATCGCTGGAACTGCCCGATACGGCGTGGCAGGTTGCGTTTCAGTCGCGTGTCGGACGGGAGGAATGGCTGCGTCCATACACCGATGAAACACTGAGGCAATGGGGGGAACAGAAATTGGGAACAATCGATGTCGTGTGTCCGGGTTTCGCGGTGGACTGTCTCGAGACCCTCGAGGAAATCGCCTTGCAGAACGCCGGGCTTTACACGGCGTCCGGGGGCGGCGACCTGCGCTACATTCCGGCGCTTAACGCCAGCGACGATCACGTATCGTTCCTGGGACGACTTATCGAAAAGAACATCGCCGGCTGGCCTGAGGCATCGCTCGATCGCAGCCCGTCGCAATCGCTGCAGGAACTTGAGCGCAGTCGGCGGCGGGCAATCGACATGGGAGCACCGCGTTGAGCATGCTCGGACGATTCCTCGAATTCAGTGTGCGTTCCAAAGATATCCTGGAGTCACTTGCATTCTACAAGGCTCTCGGGTTCACCGAACTGGCGATTGGTGACGTCTGGAAACACAAATATGTTGTGGTCAGCGACGGCGACATCTGCATCGGTCTGCATGATCGGGAATTCGGCAGTCCTTCGCTGACGTTCGTGCATCCGGATATTGCAAGACACAGCCGCGCCATGGCAGATCACGGTTTCGAATTCAGTGTGTTGCGCATAGACGAAGACGTTTTCAATGAGCTGGCGTTCGAGGACCGGGATGGACACGTAGTGTCCCTGCTCGAAGCGCGAACGTTTTCGCCGCCGGCAGATGACATGCCAGGATCGACCTGCGGCGAGTGGTTCGAGACGGTTCTCCCGGTCAAGGATGCCATGCGCACCGGTCGATTCTGGGCGCCATTGACCCCCGTCCTGCTGCGGATACGCGAAGAGCCGACAATGCACATGCGTTTTGACGCTGCCGGCATGCCGCTCGGCCTGAGCGAAAGTATCGCTCTGAAAAAGCCATCGCTTTGTTTCAAATGTCACGACAGGGAGCTTCTATCAGGGGCCATCGAGAGGCACGGCATAAAGCATCAGGATTTTCCCGGTTTTGAAGGTGCGTTTTCCGAGTTGGTTGCACCGGAGGGTACGCGGCTGTACTTGTTCGAAGAGGATTTTCTTGGCGAGCCCTACATCGTCGAAGAGTCGGGTGAGTACGAGGCGTTGTAGCGTATTGCGCGTCGTTTGAAGCGGCTCGAACAATTGGTTTCCGCTGTAGGAGCCCGTATTACGGGCGAATCCCGCAATAAGCATCGGGCGGTCGCGCTCTTGAATCCAGGGGGGTTGCCCGGCTCAGCGCAGAGCCGCTATTCGTTCCGCCTGGCGTCGCAAGGCCATACCGATGCCTGCCGCATCGAAGAGCGCGTTGACTGCAGCAAGGTCCGGCTCCTGCGGTCTGAGTTCGGTCAATGGCCTGTCAAGCGGCGCGTCACAGGCTATGCCGGTCAGTTTTCTGGCGAGCAATGCTGCTTCGCGATGCAATTCGAGTTTACTCGCCAGCGTCTTTGCGCCGCGGCATCGGACCAGATGCACATTGCCAAGATTCGCGTAGACGGATTCCATCGAGCCGAAGTGATTGAGCAAGGCCTGAGCAGTCTTTCTGCCGATACCGGGTACTCCCTTTATGTTGTCGACCGAGTCGCCGGCGAGTGCAAGGAAATCGGCGATCTGTTCCGGCCATACGCCGAATGCCGCAGGGATCTGATCATAAGTAAGCTTCCCCTTGCCGGCGAAATCCCAGAAGACGTCACTCGTCGACACGAGTTGCGCGAGATCTTTGTCGCGGCTCACGATCGTGGATGCCCGACCGGTTTCACGACCGACAGTGACCAGTGTGCCGATCAGGTCGTCCGCTTCGAAGGCAGGATGCGCACAATGCATGATGCCCAGAGCGCGAGTGAACTCCCGGCACTGCTGGAACTGCCGCTTGAGTTCCGGCGGGGCCGGTTCGCGATTCGCCTTATAGGCGGGATAGAGTGCGCTGCGAAAAGACGTCGTCAGGCTTTCGTCGAATAAAACAGCAACGTACTCCGGCCGAACCTGCTCCATGAAATCGCCGAGGAATCGACAGAATCCATACAGGGCATTTACCGGGTTGCCGTCGCCATCCACCATGTCATCCGGCATCGAATAATGTGCACGGAAAACGTATACGCTGGCGTCGATCAGGTATTGCATGAGGGTCGAATGGCGATGCCGGAACGCATCGCGCCGGGAATATCAGTCAACAGCCAGCTCGAACATCGGTGCGCCTTCCAGAAGATGATCGGAGAGGCGCGCGTGCAGCGGACTCGATCGCGGAATATGTGCGAGGAGATACTGCATCTGATCGGCCAGCACCTTGCGCCCTTTGAGATAGATGTACTCCGCATAAGTCGGCGTGAACGGCACTGCGATAAGCTGCATGGCCGCCTGTTCCGGCGTTCGCCCTCCCTTGTGATTGTTGCAGCGACGACACGCCGTCGCCACGTTGTTCCAGGCATCGTTGCCACCCTGGGATAACGGCGTGATGTGGTCGCGAGTCAGGTCGCGCGTCGTGTAGCGCAAGCCGCAGTACAGGCACAGGTTTGCATCGCGCTTGAACAATGTCCGGTTGTTGAGTGGCGGCACGTACTGGTCGCGAACGTAGGCGAGTCCCTGGCTGGTGCCATGCGTGGCGATGATGGAGCTGACATCGACCGCGCTGCGCCGACCGCTCATGGCACTGAAGCCGCCAAAAATAGTGTAGAGGAGCGTACCGCAGGCATAGGCTACCTGCTCCGTGTGATAGAGCCTGACCGCCTCGCGATAGTCGATCCATTCGAGGGGCATGCCCGCCACATCGGTTCTCAGCACCTGCTGCGAGATATCTGAAGCAATGCCAAACCGCATAATTACAACGCCTCCGGAGGCTGTAGTTTGCAGAAAGGCCCATAAAAAGCAACTACGGAAACGCAAACTCCGGCTGTGACCGCGCGCGGAAACCTTTCTACCACGCAGACTCCTATGCCATCATTCGCGATTCACGTGACAGCCGCGTTACATCGATTGGCGGTTGTTGCTATCACCATTGCTGGCCGTCGCCCAGACATTACAATCGGAGACATATGATGCGAGACTTGCGATGCCACTGACTGTTGGCGTGCTGAAGGAAACCATGCAGGGTGAGACTCGTGTTGCCCTGACGCCGGAAATCAGCGCGAAGCTGCAGAAGCTGGGCGTCGCCATCGTCATGGAGCGCGGAGCTGGTGAGGCATCCCAGCTACAGGACGACGAATATGCGGGCGTGCGGATCACGGATTCCGACGATGTCCTGAAAAGTTGCGGTCTCCTCCTGACCGTGCAACCGGTGCCGGCAACGACAGTCGAGAAACTCGCCGATGAATCTGTAGTCGCCGGACTGATGTACGGGCACCTGAATCGCGATCTCGTGAGGGCGCTGCAAAAGAAGAAGCACACGGGCTTCGCCATGGAACTCATACCGCGCATCTCGAGAGCGCAGAGCATGGACGTTCTTTCGTCACAGGCTGCAACCGCCGGCTATCAGGCGGCGCTTATCGCCGCACGCACACTCGACAAGTTTTTTCCGATGCTCACGACCGCCGCCGGCACGATTCGCCCGGCGCAGGTACTGGTAATCGGCGCAGGGGTTGCAGGCCTGCAGGCAATCGCCACCGCAAAACGACTCGGCGCCGCCGTCAAGGGCTACGATGTACGCAGCGCCACGCGAGAACAGATACAGTCGCTCGGCGCCAAGTTTGTTGAAACGGGTGTCAGCGCCGAAGGCGCGGGTGGTTACGCGCGCGAGCTGACAGACGAGGAAAAGCAGCAACAACAGGCGGCCCTCGATAAAGAAATTGCGCTGGCTGACGTCGTCATCAGCACCGCGGCCATACCGGGACGACCGGCACCGAAAATCATTTCTGCTGCCGCGGTCAAAGCCATGAAACCCGGCGCAGTCATCGTCGATATTGCCGCGGAAACCGGCGGCAATTGCGAGCTGACCAGGGCAGGCGAAACGGTTGTCGAACACAAGGTGAAGATCGTCGGACCGGTCAATCTGCCCGCGTCTCTCGGGCGACATGCCAGCGAGATGTTTTCGCGAAACCTGTTCAACTTCATCAGTCCTGCCATCAAGGATGGCGAGCTCGCCATCGACTGGGAGGACGAGGTATTCGCCTCTTCCGCACTCACCCGCGATGGCGAGATCCGGCACGAAGCGACGCGCAAGTCCCTGGAAGGAGCATCCGACCGATGATCGACGGATTCATTGCACTTTATATATTCATGCTGGCGGCCTTCGTCGGCCACGAAGTGATAGGCCGCGTGCCGGTCATCCTGCATACACCGCTCATGTCCGGCTCGAATTTCGTGCACGGCATCGTGCTGGTGGGCGCGATGGTGGCGCTCGGACGGGCCGACACGACACTTGAGACGGTCATCGGCTTCATCGGCGTGGTACTCGGGGCCGGCAACGCGGTCGGCGGTTACGTGGTGACCGAGCGCATGCTCGAGATGTTCAAGAGCAGCAAGGAGACTCGCAAATGAGCGACAGTTCTTCCCTGCGCGTCCTGATCGAAATCAGCTATTTCGTTGCTGCCATCCTGTTTATTTTCGGACTCAAGCGCATGAGCTCGCCGGTTACGGCGCGCGGCGGCATCCTGTGGGCCGGTGCCGGAATGATCGTTGCCACGCTGATCACCTTCCTGTATCCGGGGATGGAGAATTACGGCCTGATGACGGTGGCCATTGCCATCGGCGGCATCCTCGCCTGGATCAGCGGCAAGCGCGTGGCGATGACCGATATGCCGCAGATGATTGCACTGTACAACGGCATGGGCGGCGGCGCGGCGGCGGCCATCGCAGCGGTCGAACTTTTCGGTGGTGAGGATCACGGGCTCACTTTCGGTGTACTCGCCGTTCTCGGTGGCCTGATCGGCGCGATCTCGTTCAGCGGCAGCCTCATCGCTTTCGCAAAACTGCAGGGACTGATGAAATCGACCGTGCGCTTTTCCGGTCAGCAGATATTCAATATGGCCCTCATGCTGATCATATTGGTGCTCTCGGCGATCATCGTCGTACAGCACTCGGGCATCAGCTGGATCGTCGTGTTCTTCCTGCTGGCGCTGCTACTCGGCATCACGGTCACCTTGCCAATCGGCGGCGCGGACATGCCGGTTGTCATTTCGCTTTACAACGCATTGACCGGCCTCGCTGTCGCGTTCGAAGGGTTTGTACTGCAAAACGCGGCAATGATTATCGCAGGCACGGTGGTCGGCGCGGCCGGAACCCTGCTCACGCAGCTGATGGCCAAAGCAATGAACCGCTCGCTGGCCAACGTCCTGTTCTCGGGTTTCGGCGATACCGCGCTCGCCAGCGGCGAGGCGGTGGAAGGCAACATGAAGCCGATCGAAGCATCGGACGCCGGGGTAATGCTGGCCTTTGCCAACAAGGTCCTGGTCGTACCGGGGTACGGCATGGCCGTTGCCCAGGCTCAGCACAAGGTATGGGAACTGGCGCAGTTGCTGCGAGAACGAGGAGTGGACGTCAAGTTTGCCATTCACCCGGTCGCCGGACGCATGCCCGGCCACATGAACGTGTTGCTGGCAGAAGCTGGCGTACCCTACGACATCATTTACGACGAGACCGAAATCAATTCCGAGTTTGCAACCGCTGATGTCGCCCTGATCATCGGCGCCAACGACGTGGTCAACCCGGTTGCGCGTACGGATCCTTCGAGCCCGATCTACGGCATGCCGATTCTCAATGCCGACAAGGCGAAGAATGTCATCGTCATCAAACGCGGACAGGGATCGGGATTCTCGGGCATAGAAAACGCCCTGTTCTTCCTCGATCAGACGCGCATGTTATATGGCGACGGGCAGGCGATGGCGTCTGAACTTATTCAGACCATCAAGTCGCTGTAGGTGCGGAATCGCCCGTGATACGGGCTCCTACAGGTGGTCGTCGATGCGTGGCTGAATATCGCCCGTGGTACGGGCTCCTACAGGTGGTCATCGATGCGTGGCTGAATATCGCCCGTGGTACGGGCTCCT
>JBBDJJ010000048.1:49013-63709 GCA_040879925.1 Woeseia sp.
CTCCTACAGGTGGTCATCGATGCGTGGCTGAATATCGCCCGTGGTACGGGCTCCTACAGGTGGTCATCGATGCGTGGCTGAATATCGCCCGTGGTACGGGCTCCTACAGGTGGTCATCGATGCGTGGCTGAATATCGCCCGTGGTACGGGCTCCTGCAAAAGAACCCTGTAGGAGCCCGTATCACGGGCGATTTCTCGCTTGCGCTTACCCTGAACCTACCGCTGCTGTCCTGGCCGCTGGCGCAGGCGTTCGCGCAATCGCTGGCGCTGTTCCGGCGACATACGCTGGAACCGCTCACGCAGTTGCTGCCGACGCTCGGGCGATAATTCACGATAGCGCTGGAAAGCCGCGCGCACGCGATCGCGCTCCTCGGGCGACAATTCGCGAAATTCCTGGTAACGCTCGCGGATAAGTTCGCGCTGGTCGTCCGACAGGTCACGCCACATCTCAAAACGCCCCCGGGCTGCTTCCCGATCCTCCGCAGACATTTCCTGCCAGCGATCGGCGCCGGACGCCAGCCGACGTTGCTGCTCTTCCCCGAGCGTGGCCCAGGTGGCCTCGAACTGTTGCAGGACTGCTCGCTGCTCGTTCGACAGGCTGTCCCAGGCAATTGCTTCATCCTGCGCGTACACGACGGTGGCGCATGACAGCAATGCCACAGCAAATAGCGACAGGACCCATTGTGCAAATTCTTGTGCAAATATTCGCTTACTGATCATCGGTCGACTCCGTCGATTCTTCGCCATCCGGCGCGGGATCGTTCCGCTCATCGTCATCTGTGGCCGTCTCGCGCAGCGCGTCGCTTTGCACCAGCAGCCACTCCTCATCCGATCCTTCCCAGCTGCCGAGATACTCCAGAAATTCCGCGTCGGGCAGCGTGTCGTCCGCCTGTGCCCCGTTCCCGGACAGTCCAAGCAACGCACCCGCGAGCAGCAGCGAACGGAAATGCGCGCATCTGCCGCTATCAGCCGACATGATCGTCCGGCGCCGGGGCGATTTCCGTCTCGGCATCCGCGTACAGCCAGCGGTAGAACTCGAGTTCCTCCAGCATCTCCAGGTTTTCTCCCGCCATGATCACCTCGAAATCCGCCGCAGCGTCGTACGATGGAATGGCGTCGATGACAGACGGGTCGTTCAACATCAGCACCGTGAACGCGGCAGCGGTCGCGACAGCCGCCGCCGGTATCCAGCGATGCCAGCGCCTTACCGCAGTGCGTCCCGCCAGTTCCGTGAGCGCCGCCTGGCGACTGCGGTTAAGGCGTGACAGCGTTGCCGCGTCGAGTCTTTGCACGCTTTCGTCAAAGCGACGCGCGGCATCGGCCGCCAAGGGATCGTCGCTTGCCGCGTGCTTATTTTCGTCCGGGTCTATCATTGCCAGTGCTCTCCAAGTGTCTCCCGCAGCGAATGCACCGCGCGCGAGTAATGCGTTTTTACGCTGCCTGCGGTGCAGCCCATCGCTTTGGCGGTGTCCGCAACATCGAGGCCTTCGAAAGTGCGCAACATGAATGCCTCGCGTTGTCGCGTTGGCAGGTGTGCCAACGCAACCTCGAGACTCTGCATTGCCTGCTGCGTCTCCAATTCCTGATCCGGAGCGCGACCGGCGGGGTCGGCAGCCGCGGCGATGACATCGATGTCCCTGGCAACGTCGTCGTCCGTTGCACTACCGAACCAGGCGATAACCCGATTTCTGACAAAGCGGCGGCGATGCCAGTCACGCACACCATTCTGCAGAATCCGGTAGAACAACGGCGGCCATTCCTCGGCGGATCGTTGCGCATAACGTCGCACCAGTTTGATCATCGCCTCCTGTACGAGGTCGAGTGCCTCATCCCGATCGCGAACCGATATCTCTGCAATCCGCAGTGCACGTTTCTCCACGTCGGATAGAAACCGGTCGAGTTCCCGTTCCCGCTGCAGCGCTGCGTCTCCCGTATGATGTGACCGACGGCACAATACCGCAAAATCTGCGCGGCAGGCGATCGCAGCGCCAGGCCCGGAGCTTCGCGGCATCACTGACACTTCCTCGTAACGACCGTTATCATCCGCATTCCATTCGCTGGTTTACACAAACGATTAACGCAGCGGGCTGCGGTCGGTTGACAGCGCCACACAAGCCGCTGTTTACCTTCTCGAACCGGGCTGACGGCTTAGCGTGAAATTATAAATGATTGATTTTAATATAAAAAATGCTCTGTCAGCGCTTTGGCAGTCGACCGGGTTGGATCCGCTGCCGGCATGAATGACGGTTCCATTTTGCGCGTGGCGATCAATGCCCCGTTGTCGCAGTTGTTCGATTACCGGGCACCAGCCAATGCAATGCTGCAGGTCTTGCAGCCGGGGTGCAGGGTAAGCGTACCGTTCGGGCGTCGCCGCGAGTGCGGCATGATTATGGAACTCGCGAACGACAGCGATTTGCCCGCCAGCAAGCTCAAGCGAGCTCACGCGGCACTCGACCAGGCACCGTTGCTCGACGAATCCGACTTGTGGCTGGTGCGCTTCGCCAGTGACTACTACCAGCATCCACTCGGCGAAACCATCGCAGCTGCACTGCCCGCCTTATTGCGCCGGGGCAAATCGCTGTATTCGGTGGTACAACACGTGACGCTCACGGCGGAGGGCAAGAATGCCTTGTCCGAAAAACTGACAAGGAAAGCGCCTCGACAGACTGAATTGCTCGAGCGCCTGCGGGATGCAAGTGGCTTTACTGCGCCGGAGCTCGATGAGCGGATGCCGGGCTGGAAGCGGTTACAGAACAATCTGCTCAGTAAGGGCTGGATTCAGATCGCGGACTTCGCAGACGATTCTGGCAGCGTCCCACGCAGGCCGTCTACGCCGCAGGCGGGACCATCGCTTAACACCGATCAGGCGCGGGCGGTGCAGGCAGTTCGCGACGACAAAGGCTTCACGGTCAACCTGCTCGATGGCGTCACCGGCAGTGGCAAAACAGAAGTTTATCTGCGACTGATCGAAGAGACGCTTCGGCAGAATCGGCAGGTTCTCGTGCTGGTCCCGGAAATCGGGCTTACTCCCCAGTTGGTCGCCCGGTTCGAGTTGCGACTCGGTATCGCGCCGCTGTTGATGCACTCGTCGCTCAGCGACAACGTCAGGCTCGCGGCCTGGCGAGCCGCACGGGATGGCAGTGCAGCGCTTATTCTGGGCACGCGTTCAGCGGTATTCGCGCCACTGTGCAAGCCCGGCCTGATCATTGTCGATGAGGAGCATGACAGTTCTTTCAAGCAGCAGGAGGGCCTGCGCTATTCAGCACGCGACCTGGCCGTTGCCCGCGGCAAGAAACTCGATGTTCCGGTCGTGCTCGGCTCCGCTACGCCGTCGCTCGAATCGCTGCAGCGTTGCCGGGAGGGCAATTATCGACGGCTGGTTTTACCGCTGCGTGCCGGCAAGGCCGTACCGCCCCTGTTGCGACTCGTCGATCTTGCGCTGCACCCGGCGGCCGATGGTTTGAGCGCGCCGGTGGTGGCCGCGATGACGAGAAACCTCGCCGCAGGCGGCCAGGTACTGGTGTTTCTCAATCGCCGCGGTTTCGCTCCGACGCTCATATGCCAGAGCTGCGGCGCCATTGCCGAATGCCGGCGCTGCGACGCACGGATGACCGTACATGCCGGCAGCAATCGGCTCCAGTGCCACCATTGCGGCGCTGTGCGGCCGCTCGATCCGCGCTGCACCGAGTGCGGCGGCACGGTTACTCCGCTCGGCCATGGCACCGAAAGACTGGAGGAGGCACTCAACGCGCAGTTCCGCGAACACACGATCACGCGAATCGACAGTGACAGTACGCGCCTGCGGGGCTCGATGGACAAGGCGCTTGCCATGGCAACGGCGGGCGAGTCGCAGATTCTGGTTGGTACTCAAATGCTCTCCAAGGGGCATCATTTTCCGAACCTGACTCTCGTGGTCGTAGTCAATGCAGATCAGGGCCTGTTTAGCACCGACTTTCGCGGCACCGAACGGCTCGCGCAAAGCCTGATACAGGTTGCCGGTCGTGCCGGACGCGAGCAACGACAGGGCGAGGTAATCATTCAAACCGCCTTCGCGGCGCACCCTTTCTGGGCCGGGTTATTGCGCGGCGGTTACGAACGCGTGGCAATGACTGCGTTGCAGGAACGCGAACTCAGTGCCTGGCCGCCCTTTGCCCGCCTGGCGTTGCTGCGTGCCGCCGCTACCGCCAGACACGACGCGCACCGGTTTCTCGATTCTGCGCGACGCATTGCCGTGGCGGCGAGCACAGACGACCTGCGGGTCCTCGGCCCGGTGAGCGCGCCGATGGAACGAAGGGCGGGCCGGTATCGCGCGCAACTCCTGTTTCAGAGCCGTGACCGGCAGGCACTGCACCGGATACTGCAATTGGTACGAGCGAAACTCGAACGCGATCCGCTTGCACGGCGGATTCGCTGGTCGGTCGATGTCGATCCGGTCGAACTGTTCTGAGTGCGGCGCCCGGGCCCGGAGGCAAGTCCTGTTACAATCGCCAGCCCATAGCGGCCGGCATCGAAAGGGCATCGTTGAAAAGCAGTATCGAAGAACTTGTTGCAGCAGCCGTTGCAAACCTGCCGGAAATCGCCGACCTCCCGGAAGTCCGTTCGACGGCCGGAAATGTCGAGCGCACTCGCGATCCGCGGCACGGCGATTTCACAACGAACATCGCAATGCGTATCGCCGGGGCAGTCGGCAGCAAGCCGCGTGAACTGGCGCAAGCGCTCGTCAACTGCCTGCCGCCAAGCAAATTTGTCGACAAGGTAGAGATTGCGGGCCCCGGCTTCATCAATTTCCATGTCAGCCACTCGGCATTTTGCCGGGAGTTGCTGATACTGCTGGATGCGGGGCCCGGCTATGGCCGTCAACCGGTACGCCCGAAACCCCGTGTATTGCTCGAATTCGTATCCGCCAATCCGACCGGGCCGCTGCACGTTGGACACGGACGGCACGCCGCGTTCGGCGCGACACTTGGCAACTTGCTCCACGCAGCGGGTTATGCGGTCGACCGCGAGTACTACGTCAATGACGCCGGTCGCCAGATGGATATTCTGGGCGTCAGCGTCTGGCTGCGCCTGCTGGAAGCCGCTGGTACGACAGTTGCGTTTCCGCGAGCCGGCTATCGTGGCGACTATATAAGGGAGATCGCTGCAGGCATCGATGCCTCCGACCTGCCGACCGTATCGGCCGCCGAACTGCAGCAGGACCTGCCGCCGGACGAGCCGGAGGGTGACAAAGAGGAGTACGTCAGCGCGCTGATCGCGGCGGCTCGACGTATCCTCGGAGAGGAAGGCTTTTATGGCATTCGCCAGCAGTCGCTGGAATCCATTCGCGACGAGATCCGCGACGATCTCGCCGGGTTCGGCGTCGAATTCAATCGCTGGTACTCGGAACAAAGCCTCTCCACCGACAAGCGCATCGATGAAGCGCTGGCGATTCTGCAGAAGCGCAATATGTTGTATGAAAAGGATGGCGCGACCTGGTTTCGGGCGACCGACTATGGTGACGAGAAAGATCGTGTCGTGGTACGGGAGAACGGGAAGACAACCTATTTCGCCTCCGACATTGCCTATCATTACGACAAGCGACACCGCGGCTACGACCAGCTCATCGATATTCTGGGCGCGGATCATCATGGCTACGTCGCCAGGGTACGCGCCGGACTGGAGGCAATGGGTTTTGCCGGCGACAGTCTTGAAGTGCAACTGGTCCAGTTTGTGACGCTCTACCGTGCCGGTGTGAAGATGTCTATGTCGACCCGCTCCGGCGAATTCGTTACTTTGCGCCAGTTACGCGAGGAGGTGGGACGCGACGCTGCACGATTTTTCTACGTGATGCGCTCCAACGACCAGCACCTGGACTTCGATCTTGAACTGGCGAAAAGCCGATCGAACGAGAATCCTGTCTATTACATCCAGTATGCGCATGCGCGGGTCGCCAGCGTCTTTCGCCAGTTGGCCGAAAAGTCGCTGCAGTGGAACGAAGCGTCCGCACGCAGTAATCTCGATAAGCTTACCGAGACGCATGAGGTATCGCTCTTGCGGACGCTCGGCCGCTACCCCGAGATTATCGAACTGGCGGCGGCGAGTCGGGCACCGCAGCATCTCGTGCATTACCTGCGGGACCTCGCGAACGACTTCCATGCCTATTACAACGCGCATACGTTCCTGGTTGATGAACCGGGATTGCGCGACGCGCGCCTCGCGCTGTGTGCCGCAACGCGGTTCGTGATTGCGAGCGGCCTTGATATTCTCGGCGTCGATGCGCCGGATGCCATGTAGACGCAACGCACCTGTTTATGGGCAAAAGCAAACGCAGGTCGCAGTCAGAAAGCACGGAGTATCCGGGCTGGCTCTGGATGTTTTTCGGGCTGGCGATCGGCCTGTCGGTAGCATTCGCCATTTATATGAACGGCCGCAATGCACGCGTTGCGACTCAGCAGGCCGTGGTTGAACCGTCCAGCCTGGCCGACACAGCCATCGATCCCGCACCGGTGAGTCCGCGGCAGGACGGTGCTGCGCAGCCGCCCCCGCAACGATTCGACTTCTACGACATGCTGCCGAGTTTCGAGGTCATCATCCCCGAGCAGGAGTCGGACGTGAGCAGCGACACGACCCGGCAGGCGGTGGTCAACCCGGGAACATACGTCTTGCAGGCCGGATCGTTCACCGAGTATGTGGATGCGGACCGGCGGCGCGCCCAGCTCGCGCTGCAAGGCATCGAATCCACCATCCAGCGCGTTGTTATTGCCGACAAGACCTACCATCGCGTGCGCATCGGGCCTATTGACGACCTCGACCGGCTCAACGTACTGCGCACACGCTTGCGTCAGGCCGATATTGACGTGCTGCGCATC
Source organism: Woeseia sp. (assembly GCA_040879925.1). GTDB lineage: Bacteria > Pseudomonadota > Gammaproteobacteria > Steroidobacterales > Woeseiaceae > IDS-8. Next base: position 55,862 of record JBBDJJ010000048.1, read on the forward strand.
CGGCTCGGGGACTGAGGACTACCGTGGGACGGCTACGACGACTGTTGCCCGTGTTGTTACTCGCGGCAGCGGGTTGTGCATCGCCGCCAGTCACAGTCGTCAATGAAACGCCCACTGAGAGTGACCCGGCGCAGGCACAGGTGCCGGCTCCGGAACCGCGACCGGCGGAACCGCAAAGGCAACCGCGTCCGGAGCTGCGGATTTCGCTCGCCGCTGTCGGCGACATGATGCTCGGCACCGACTATCCCGAGAATCGCCTTCCCGACGACGACGCTGTCGATTTCCTGGCAAAAGTCGCGCCGGTTCTCCGCTCCGCAGATCTGACGATCGGCAATCTTGAGGGCGTCCTCGTTGACGGCGGAGAACCTCGCAAAGTCTGCAGCATCGCGGGTGCCTGCTTTCTCTTTCGCTCGCCGGCACGCTACGCGCGACATTTCGTCGATGCGGGTTTCGATGTACTGAGCCTTGCCAACAATCATGCTCGTGATTTCGGCGAGGAAGGTCGATCGGCAACGATGCGGACACTGGAGGCCGCAGGCATCGCGCATTCCGGACGGGAAGGTGACTTCGCCAGCCTCGTCGTCAACGACCTGAAAGTCGCCGTTCTTGCGTTTGCAGTTACACAGAAATCCAATCTATTGCATGACTACGATCTTGCCGCCGAGATCGTGCTCCAGCATGCGGTAACACATGACATTGTGATTGTTTCCTTCCACGGCGGCGCAGAAGGCAACGACGTTACCCGGCTGCCGTTTGGCGAAGAGGAATACTACGGCGAACCGCGCGGTGACGTGGTGCGCTTTGCAAGAACGATGGTCGATGCCGGTGCAGACCTCGTCTTCGGCCACGGTCCTCACGTAGTGCGGGCCATGGAACGCTATCAGGATCGGTTGATTGCTTACAGCCTCGGCAACTTCGCAACCTACTATGGCATCAGCGTCGATGGCTTGAATGGCATAGCTCCAATTCTCGTTGCAACACTGGACGGCGAGGGACGCTTTCTTGAGGGTCGACTGCATTCGACGGCGCAGATTCGTCCCGGGGGGCCGCAACCGGACAGCAGCGCTGCAGCGCTGCGTCTTATTCGCGACCTGAGCATGCGGGATTTCGGCGCGCCCGGAATCGCTTTCGAGGACGACGGGCGCATGCATCCGGTGGAGCGCCACCCGGTGGAGCGTCACCCGGTGGAACGCCACCCGGTGGAGCGCCACCCGGTGGAGCGCCACCCGAATGAACGCGCATCTGTGCGCGAGCGAGACTAGCCCGATCGTGCGGCTGTAGGAGCCCGCATCGCGGGCGATCAGGCGGTAATCGCCCGCGATGCGGGCTCCTACACCACGTACATTACGAGTTGAGCAAAGTCTTCCTAGTCGTCCCCGGCGGTCACCGCGCGAAAATCGACTCCAAGCGAACGCAGCTTGCGATACAGGTGCGTGCGCTCCATACCGACACGCTTCGCCAGTCTGCCGACCTTTCCGTCGCACAGCACGAGCTGCTGTTGCAGATACGCGCGTTCGAATTGTTCACGTGCTTCGCGCAGCGGCAGTGACAGGAGATCCTGTTTGACGAGCGGTTCGGCGCCATGGATGCCATGGGTGCTCGTCTGCAACTCGCGTTCGACCTCATCGAGTGCGATTTCCTCGGATTTACCGGTCATTAGCAGTCGTCGCACCAGGTTCTTGACCTCACGGACGTTGTCCGGCCAGGGATAGTTACGCAATCGATTCTGGGCTGCGACACTGAAGCGGCGGAACGACAATCCCTCGGCATCCACCAGGCGATCGACGTAGTAACTGAGCAGCTCCGGTACGTCCTCGGCGTATTCGCGCAGTGGCGGTATTCGTACACTCAATACGTTGAGATGCGAAACGAGCTGCCTGCGCAGCTGCCCTTGTTCCATTGCAGATTCGAAATCGTCCCTGACCGTTGCCAGGATGCGCGCTTGCAAGGGCTGTGACTCGCGGCTCCCGACCCGCGTAAAGCGACCTTGCTCAAGCGTGCTGAGTATCAGTTTCTGAGCGAGCCCATCGAGGTCCGTCAACTCGTCAATAATGAGCGTGCCGTCTTTTGCGCGCTCGAAGTACCCCGGCCGAACACTGCCGTTCGATTCGCTGCCGAACAACTGTTCCTCCGTATTGCTGTCAGTGAGTGAGGCAGCGAGCAACGTCTCTTGCGGCCCTTCCGCCCGCCGGCTGAGCGCGTGAATATAGCGGGCAAAGGCGCCCCGGCCGCTGCCGGGCTCGCCGATCAGCAGCACCGGCGAATCGTGAGCAGCGTACTGTTGCACCTTGTCGCGCAGATTCTGCATCGCCCGGCTGCGGCCTACCGGCGCAAGAAACGAAGGCAGCGTGCCGCGCATTGCGCCGCCCTGATTGCGCGAGCTGCTGAGTGCACGCTCGACCGTTCGCAGGAGCTTTGCAAGCGACAACGGCTTCTCGACAAAATCGAAAGCACCGAGGCGCGTGGCCTCGACGGCCGTGTCGACCGTGCCGTGACCTGACATGATGACCACGGGCGAATCGAGGTCACCTTGCCCGGACCATTCGCGCAGCAGGGTGATGCCGTCGGTATCCGGCATCCAGATATCCAGCAGTACCAGATCGAATCGGTGTTCCTGCCTGGCTTTACGCGCTTCCGCTGCATTTCCGGCCACCGTCACACGATAGTTCTCATCCGTGAGTATTTCCTGGATGAGAGCCCTGATATCGGCCTCATCGTCTACAACCAGCACATGTGCTGTGGTCATGCTCTTTCCCTCCGTTTCTCCGTGCGCCTTGGCAGCACCGACAGCATCGCTTCGCGAGCTGCTTCATTGACCGGTAATTGAATTCGTATAACCGCTCCGCCGTCGTCACCATTCACGGCTTCGATCGTTCCGGCATGTTCCTCGACCAGCTTTTTCACGATTGCCAGACCGAGGCCGGTGCCCTTCGGCTTTGTCGTTACATAGGGGTCGAAAATCTGGCTTACTGAACCGGTTTGAAATCCCGGGCCATTGTCGGTCACGACGATTTCGACGATTTCGATGCCCTGCAACTCTCCGCCGCGTACCGCAAGGTTTATGTGACCGTCGCTGCTCGATTCCAGCGCCTCGATCGAATTGCGAATGAGATTGTGCAGGATCTGCCGTACGCGCCCGACATCCGCCTCGACATTCGGCAATGAGGAATCGATCGACAGGCTGATTTCGATGTCGCTTCCCTGCGCGCGATACAGCTCGACGACTTCATGCGCGAGTCTCTCCATGCTGAATGGGCTGATATCCATGTCAGGCGCACGCGCGTAGTCGCTGAAAGCATTGACCATTTCCTTCATGGCTTCGACCTGTTGCACGATCGTGTGTGTTGCACGATCGAGAATCTGTGCTTCGTCGACGGACATGGTCGGTAGATACTTGCGTCGCAGCCGTTCTGCCGAGAGCTGGATTGGCGTCAGCGGGTTCTTGATCTCATGCGCCAGCCGTCTTGCGACTTCGCCCCAGGCCGCATCGCGTTGAGCCTGCAGAAGAGCGGTAATGTCGTCGAAGACCACCACGAACCCGGGTGCATGATCCTCGTCGCCCGGGAGTGTCGTACAGGCGCAAGTGAGAACGCGTCGGCCAACCTCGCCGCGCAGCACGATTTGCTCCCGCCATTCCGTTTCTCCCGCATCCAGATGCACCCGGGCAACGTCAACAAACTGTTGCAGGAGCGGATTACCGGCAGCGGCATCGGGCAACAATTCACCAATGCGATTTTCGAGGTCGGCATTCAGAATCGCGCCTGCCGCCTGATTCGCTGTGCGAATGCGCAAATCCGATTCAAGCGAAACAACACCTGTGGAAAGCCGTGCAAGAATCACTTCAAGATTGGCGCGTTCGGCCTCGACCAGTGCCTGGCTCAGGCTCGCCTGACGCCGTGCGGCCGACAGGCGCTGCGTCATATCGTTGAATGAATTGATCAGGAATCCGATCTCGTCGCGGGACGGCGTCGGCAGTCGGGTATCGAAATCTCCTTTGGCGACAGCCCGCGTGCCCGCCACGAGATCCTGGATCGGTGCGACCAGGCGTCGGGAGAAAAAGAACGCGCCGTAAACGGACGCCAGCAGCGAGATCATGAGCACGACGGTCAAGGTGATGGAGATCGCCCGTTTCAGCGGCTCACGGAGATAGACCGCGCGTTTGTAATCGCTGTAAGACGTCTCGACGCCGGCTGCCATACCGGCAATGCGCTCGCTGACCGGAAAGACGGCGCGTACCATGACGTCACTGTCGGGATTATTCGAGGCGCGAAACGGCACCGCTGTGTGTATCTCGTACACGCCGTCTGCGACGGTATCGAGACTCACGAAGGGACGTTGCTGCTGAATTTGCAGGAACATCTCGTCTTTCGGCGGCGACGGAAGTCGATCCGCGGCATCGTCCGAGCTCGTGACCAGAATGCTCCCGTTGCGGCCGAAAACCGTGATTTCGGTAGCGGCACTCTCTCGTCGCATCAGGCTCAACTCGAATATCAGTTCCCGCCCGCTGGTTCCACGCAGGCGATTTGCGATCTCCTCCGTGGTCGTCAGGTGATCGCGCATTTGCAAACCCAGCGCGGCTTGACTCAGTGCGAGCGCATTGTCGAGACCTTCCTCTACCTCGACGTTGAACCAGGTGTCGATGCCCCGGTTGATGAACTGCATGGAGAAATAGAACACCACCAGCAATGGCAGTACGGCGAGGCCGAGAAACATCGCCACCATACGAGCCTTGAGCTTGGCTCCCGGTACGTTGGTGCGGTACTCGCGAACCAGCCGCGAAAGATTGCCGATGAACAGCGCGAGGAGTACCAGAACGCCAAGGATGTTGATCAGCAGAATCTGTTCCTGCCAGCGATCGAACTCACCGGCATCCTGGGCGGTTCGACTCAGCAGGTAGAAAGCAAAAATGGCAAGAGCGACGCCGGTCGCGCCGAGTGTTCCGTAGAAAACCCGCTTTACCGTTCGAGGGACCATTCGAACCATTCGCTCTTCAATTGCCATTGATCGCGCCAGAAAAACAGGAGACGCAACGGCGCTGGATATTGCTGCGTGCTGAGCAGTGCCTGGATCCGCAGACGGTAATCAGCCTGCGGATCGAGAATCGACACGTCGAGAACCGGCAGATCCTGGATCCTGCCGAGATTGTTGAGTGCGGCATAAAGCGTTGCGAATGAATCCTGGTTGCCGCTGTTGAGATTGCGGACGATGTAACGCTGGCTCAGCGGCCGATACTCGAGTTCGTAGGACAATGTCAGCTCTGCATCCAGCGGATCGGGCAGGAAACGACGCTCGCGGATTGCTTCCAGTTTGAGTTCGATCGTCAGCGGCACGCCGCTGTCCAGTGCCGCGAGAGCTTCATCGCTGAGGACGAGTTGCAGTCTTGCCTCAAGCTCCAGCACTTCATCGACCAGGGTGGTCGAGGCGGAGCGCACAACGAAGTAACCCTCGCGCACAGGACGATCCTGCGCCATTGCCGGCAGCAGCACTATGGCAGCGAGCATCCCTGCGAGGGCGAGCCAGGCAGCGCGCGATTGCAAAAGGTCGGTCATCTTTTTTTCAGGCCTGTTTTTCGAGGCAGGCGTAGTAAAAGCCGTCCAGACCCCGGTCGCCCGGCAGAATCTGGTAGCCGACTGCCCTGCGGCGCATTACATCGCGGATGTTGTAATTTGGCAACACGGAAGATTCCTCAGCGTCACGTTGCCGCTGCAGCAACTGGCCGACCTGCGCTTCATTTTCCTGTGGCAAGACCGAGCAGGTGACATAGAGCAAGCGGCCGCCGGGCGCCAGTATTCCCCACAGCGCGGCGAGCAGTTGCTGCTGCCGGGCGGCCAGCGCGTCAATGTCGGTGTTTCTGCGCAAAAGCAGGATGTCCGGATGGCGACGGATCACGCCGGTGGCGCTGCACGGTGCGTCCAGCAGGATTCGATCGAACGGCTGGCCGTCCCACCAATCCTCGGGTCGGCCGGCGTCAGCGGCCACCAGGCCGGCGGAGAGGCCAAGCCGCGCGAGATTCTCGCCAGCCACCGCCAGCCTGTCCGGGTTCAGATCCACCGCCGTTAGAACCGCACCGGGAGACGACAGTTCCAGCAGATGGCCCGACTTTCCGCCGGGCGCCGCGCAGGCATCCAGCAGTCGCTTGCCTCCGGCTGCGAGCAGCCACGGAGCCGCGAGTTGCGCGGCGGCATCCTGCACCGATACAAGTCCGTCAGCGAAGCCAGGCAGATCGTTGACGGGGCGAGGCTCATCGAGCCGGATCGCCTGCTCGAAACCTGGCAGCAAGGTGCCCGCACCGGCGATTTTCTCAAGATACGCGCGAGTATCGAGACGACGGCGGTTAACCCTGAGCCACATCGGCGCCCTCGCCTGGTTGGCCTCCAGCAGGCTTTGCCAGTCGTCCGGCCACTCCTGCCTGAGGCGGTCGACCAGCCATTGCGGATGATTGAAACGAATTTCGTCGCTCACGTCCGCTTGCCGGTCCGGCGTGCCTTGCCGGAGATTTCTCTGGTAGTTTCTCTGGTAATTTCTCTGGTAGTTTCTCTGGTAATTTCTCAGGCAGGCATTCACGACCCCGGCGTATTTCGGCCGGCGCAGCAGGCGCACCGCTTCGACCGTCAGCGAAACGCTGGCGTGGGGCGGCACGCGACTATCAGTCAGTTGAAAAATTCCCGTTGCCAGCAATGACTCGATAACGCGGTCTTTCGGCGGCAGCGGTTTGTCGAGCAATGCCGCCACCTGTGAGCGCAGGCGCCAGTGATGACGCAACACGCCGTAAGACAGCATGTGCAGCAACGGGCGATCCGCCGTTGGCGTGCGCGTGTCTGCATCCGCCAGGGCCGCATCCAGCGATTGCCCGCGCACGACCACGGCATCGATGACGCGTGCCGCGTTGGCACGAACGCCGGCGCTACCGGTAGCGACACTCATGTCGACAGCCTGCGTCCCTCGAGTTGCAGCTGTTCGCCGAACTCGCGCCCGCTGATGCGGCCGCGCCCCGGCCGTTGCAGCGACGTCAGGCGAATGACGCCCTCACCGCAGGCAATAGCGACGCCGTCCCGGTTAACCGACAGCACCGTACCCGCCGCCGCGCCTTTACTCTCCAGCGCTTCGCCCGACCAGCACTTGACACGCTCGCCATGTACCTCGAACCAGGCGCCCGGCGACGGATTGCAGGCGCGCAGCCGTCGGCTCAGTTCGCGTGCCGGCCGCCGCCAGTCGAGCCATGCATCCCGTGGTTTGAGTTTGCCGGCGCTTGTGACCTTGCGCGGATCCTGCGGAACAGCCGCCAGCTCGCCGGCAAGGATAGCGTCGAGGTGCATTAGAAGAAGTTCGCCACCCAGCCGGGCGAGGCGTTCCAGCAACTCGCCGGCCGACTCCGCGGCGCCGATTGTCAACGCCTGTTGCGCGTAGACCGGTCCGTTGTCCAGGCCTTCTTCCATGTGCATCAGGCTGATGCCGGTCTCGGCATCGCCCGCGAGGATGGCCGCCTGTACCGGGGCCGCACCGCGCCAGCGCGGCAGCAGCGACGCATGCACGTTTATGCAACCTTGCTTCGGCAACTGCAACAACTCTGGCGGCAAGAGCAAACCGTAGGCGGCAACAACGATGGCATCGGGCTGTAACGCTGCAAGCTGCGAACGAACAAGCGCTGTCCGCAACGATTCCGGTTGCAGGACTGGTATGCCGGCGCTCACCGCAAACTGTTTGACCGGGCTTGACTGCAGTTTCCGCCCGCGGCCTGCGGGCCGATCCGGCTGCGTCATTACGGCGAGCGGGCGGAAGCCGCTGCCCGTCATCGCGCGCAGCGATTCGAGCGCAAAGCCGGGCGTCCCGGCAAAAATCAAACGGGGA
>JBBDJJ010000049.1:0-60952 GCA_040879925.1 Woeseia sp.
CAACATCGCCGTAAACCCAAAATCCAACATACAAGGAGCCCGTATCACGGGCGATCCGACGCTGATGTTGCGATTCCATCGAGCAACAGCCGCTGAAGCGGATTCAGTCCCAGCCAGTACGACAATTCTCGCGGATGCCCGATATTCCACACCGCGAGATCGGCACGCTTGCCGGCCTCTACCGTACCGCGATCGTCGGCGAGCCCGAGCGCTCGTGCCGCTTCGCGTGTAACTCCGGCCAGGCATTCTTCGGGCGTCAGCTTGAAGAGGCTTGACGCGAGCACCATAGCGGATTGCAGCGAACACACGGGCGAAGTTCCGGGATTGCAATCGCTTGCTACGGCAATGGGCACCTGGTGCGCACGCAGCCACGCCACCGGCGGCAGGCGTGTTTCGCCGAGCGTGAGAAACGCGCCGGGCAGCAGCACGGCGACCGTGCCGGCAGCGGCTAACGCCGCGATTCCGCTCTCCGCCGTGTATTCCAGGTGATCCGCGGACAGCGCACGACAGGACGCCGCCAGTTGCGCACCACCGCAGGCGCTCAGCTGGTCGGCATGCAACTTGACCGGTAAACCGAGCGAGCTGGCACGCTCGAAAACCCTGGCAACCTGCGCACTGGAAAACGCAATGCGCTCGCAATACGCGTCCACCGCGTCGACAAGTCCCGCCTCGTGTGCTGCCGGCAGAATCTCGTCGCAGACGAGGTCGATGTAGTCGTCCGGTCGATTGCGGAATTCCGGGGGCAACGCGTGCGCGCCCAGAAAGGTGGTAACGACCGTCACGCCGCAGCGCTCGCCGAGCAGTCGGGCGGCGCGCAGCAGCTTCAGTTCGTTTTCCAGATCCAGTCCGTAGCCGGATTTGATTTCAATCGTCGCGACACCTTCGCGTTTCAGCACGGCCAGCCGCGGAGCCGCGCTTTCGCAAAGTTGTTCGAGCGTGGCGGCCCGAGTGGCATTAACGGTTGACATTATGCCGCCTCCCGCGCGCGCAATATCCTCGTAAGAGGCCCCTTGCCGGCGCTGGTCGAATTCATGGGCACGATTGCCACTGAAAACCAGGTGCGTATGACAATCGATCAATGCCGGCGTAATCCAGCGCCCGGACAGCGACTGCGTTTCCTTGCTGCGATGCGCGGGCAAATCGCACATTGCCCCAACCCACGCAATCCGACCGCCCGCGATGGCGACAGCCGCGTCGTCGATTTGCCCATACGGCACCGCGCCCGCGCACATCGTCGCAACGCTGGCATCGGTCAGCAAAAGATCCCAATCACTCATTGACATAGCTTATACCGGCCGGGCTGCGTTGCAGAGGTGGCGGCGGAATCGCCCGTGATACGGGCTCCTACAGCCGGGGAGTTCGATGCAGAGGTGGCGGCGGAATCGCCCGTGATACGGGCTCCTACAGCCGGGGAGTCGATGCAGAGGTGGCGGCGGAATCGCCCGTGATACGGGCTCCTACGGCCGGGGGACGATGCGCCCTCGTGCCTTCAGGAGCGAGGCCCGCTGTCGAAGGACGAACGCTTGTCAAGCTACACCAGCATACACTAACCTGTATATACAACCCGTCGCCGAGCTGCCCATGACTTCAATTTTTGCCCGCAGAGCGTTGTTGACCGATGGCTGGTGCGACCACGTGCGCCTGGTTATCGAGCAGGACAGGATTGCAAGGATCGTGCGCGACGCGAAGTCGGCAAAAGGCGATGTGCTCGCCGGCATCGTGATACCGGGGCTCACCAACGCACACAGTCATGCATTCCAGCGCGCGCTCGCCGGACGCACTGAACAGCGCAGCCCGGAAAGTCAGGACAACTTCTGGACCTGGCGCGATCGCATGTACCGTCTGGCGGCGCGCATCGACGCGTCGACCCTGCTGGCGGTCGCGCGGCAACTCTATGCGGAGATGCTCGCGGCCGGCTACACGGCCGTCGCCGAGTTTCATTACCTGCACAACGAACCGGGCTCCGCGACGCCGTGCGAAGCGATGTTCGAGGCGCTGGTCACGGCAGCCAATGACGTCGGCATGCGGCTCACCTACGTGCCAGTGCTGTATGAGAGGGCCGGGTTCAATGAGCAGGAGCCGACGGCGGAGCAGCGCCGATTCGCGACTACACTCGATGCCTTTGAAGCGCACTACCGCCGCGCACGGACGATGGCGTCTGCTACGGTGACGGTGGGCATCGGTGCGCACAGCCTGCGCGCCGTGAGCGAGCGTTCGCTCAGGCGAATTGTCGATCTGGCGGCAGCCGACGCTGTACCTATGCATCTGCACATTGCGGAACAGCAGCGCGAGGTCGACCAGAGTCTCGCCGCGCTGGATGCCCGGCCAGTGCGCTGGCTGATGCACAAGTTCAAACTCGATGAGCGCTGGTGCCTCGTGCATGCAACGCACATCGATGAGGAGGAAACGGCGGCGCTGGCACGTTCCGGCGCCATCGTGTGCCTGTGCCCGAGCACGGAAGCCAATCTCGGGGACGGCCTTTTCCCGCTGGAAAGTTTTCTGGAGCACGGCGGGCGCATTGCCATCGGCTCGGACAGCCACGTGTCGCTCAATCCCTTCGAGGAATTGCGCTGGCTGGAATACGGGCAAAGGCTGGTCTGGAATCGTCGCAATATCGCGGCGATCGGCGACAGTCAAAGCGGCCGCTCGCTGTTCGAGCGGGCGGTCAGTGGCGGTGCGCTGGCGGCCGGGCGCAAGAGCGGTGCACTGGCAACGGGTAATCACGCGGATCTCGTCGTACTCGACGACGACGATCCGATGCTGGTCGGTCACAGCGCGGATTCCCTGCTCGATGCGCTGGTATTCTCGGGTTATAGACTGCCGGTGGAACGTGTCATGACCGGCGGCCGCTGGCAGGTGATCGACGGGCTGCATGTCGCGCGTGACCGCGCGCGCGTGGCGTACGCGAACGCGATTCGGCAGTTGTTCCCGCCGGGTGAACCGGGCGCATGAGCATGCCGGGCAAGCCGCGTTACCAGCAAGTGAAAGAACTGATCATCGGGCAAATCGTGAGCGGTGCGCTCAGGCCGCATGATCGGGTGCCATCCGAGAATGAGCTGGTCGGCAGCGCCGGCGTATCGCGCATGACAGCCAATCGTGCCCTGCGCGAGCTGACCGACGAAGGATATGTCGAACGTGTGGCGGGCGTCGGCACGTTCGTATCTGACCTCAAGGCGGCTTCGCACGTTCTCGAAGTGCGCAATATCGCCGATGAGATCGAGCGCCGCGGGCACCGGCACAGAGCGGTAGTACTCGAGTGCCGGCAGGAGGGTGCAGAAGCCGCGGTCGCGGAAGCATTGCAGATCAAGGTCGACACAAAAGTTTTTTACCTGCGTGTCGTACACCACGAGAACGACAAACCGATTCAGCTCGAGGAGCGCTACGTGTCAGCGGGCTTCGCGCCCACATTGTTGCAGCAGGACTTCACCCGCATGACGCCGAGCGCCTATCTGTCGTCGATCTCGCCGCTGCAGGAGGCCGACCAGGTGGTGCGTGCGGCGCTGCCCGACGTCACAGTACGCAAGAACCTGCAGATGCGAGTCCGCGAGCCTTGCCTGCTGGTCATACGGCGTACCTGGGCACACGGCCGACCCGCGAGCTTCGCGCGTCTTTACCACCCCGGCGATCGCTTTGAATTGACGGGACACTACATTCCACCCGGCATGCGCATGGGCGTCGTGCCTGACAAGAGTGAATTGCGATGAATAAATCCAGCGCGCGAAAAATTACGGCGCCAACGGGTACGACGCTCACTGCCAGGAGCTGGCTGACGGAAGCACCTTTGCGCATGCTCATGAACAATCTCGATCCCGAGGTCGCGGAACGTCCGGAAGAACTGGTTGTGTACGGCGGTATCGGCAAGGCAGCGCGCAATTGGGAATGCTTTGATGCCATCGTTGCCAGCCTGCGGAGACTGGCCGACGATGAAACGCTGCTGGTGCAGTCGGGTAAGCCGGTCGGCGTCTTTCGCACGCATCGCGATGCGCCGCGCGTGCTGATCGCCAATTCGAACCTGGTGCCGGCGTGGGCGAATTGGCAGCACTTTCGCGAACTCGATCGCAAGGGTCTCATGATGTACGGCCAGATGACGGCCGGTTCGTGGATCTACATCGGCAGCCAGGGAATCGTGCAGGGCACCTTCGAAACCTTCGCCGAGATGGGCCGGCAACATTACGGCGGCGACCTGGCCGGGCGCTGGATTCTCACGGCCGGGCTCGGCGGAATGGGCGGCGCGCAGCCGCTGGCCGCGACTATGGCCGGTGCGTCGCTGCTGGCGATCGAGTGCCAGGCAGACCGCATCGAAAAGCGCTTGCAGACCGGGTATCTCGACAGTCGGGCCGGGAATCTCGATGAGGCGCTGGCGATCATCGAGTCCTCCGTCAAAAAGAAACAACCCGTATCGGTCGGCCTTGAGGGAAACGCGGCAGAGATACTGCCAGAGCTGCTGCGGCGTGGAGTACGGCCGGATGCCGTGACCGACCAGACCTCGGCGCACGACCCCGCCAACGGCTACCTGCCCATCGGCTGGCGTGTCGCGGAGTGGCACGAGCGCCGCAAAAGCGATCCGGACGGCGTCGCCGCGGCCGCGGTGCAATCGATGGCGCAGCACGTAAGCGCGATGCTCGAGTTTCACAAGGCCGGGATACCGACCTTCGACTACGGCAACAACATTCGCCAGGTTGCTTTCGACCAGGGTGTCAGCAATGCGTTTGATTTTCCCGGCTTCGTGCCGGCGTACGTACGGCCGTTGTTTTGTCGCGGCATCGGCCCGTTCCGCTGGGTGGCGCTGTCCGGCGATCCGGAGGACATCTACCGCACCGACCGCAAGGTGAAAGAACTCATTCCTGACGATGCACATTTGCATCGCTGGCTTGACGCAGCCCGCGAGTGCATCCAATTCCAGGGTTTGCCGGCGCGCATCTGCTGGGTCGGCCTCGGGCAGCGCGATCGGCTCGGCCTCGCATTCAACGAAATGGTGCGCTCGGGCGAACTGAAAGCGCCGGTCGTAATCGGACGTGACCACCTGGACAGTGGCTCGGTCGCCAGCCCGAACCGGGAGACGGAAGCGATGCAGGATGGCTCGGATGCAGTTTCTGACTGGCCGATTCTCAACGCCTTGCTGAACACCGCCAGTGGCGCTACCTGGGTATCGTTCCATCACGGCGGAGGCGTCGGCATGGGCTATTCACAACACGCGGGGCTCGTCATCGTGTGCGACGGCAGTCGCGAGGCAGACGGGCGCATCAAGCGCGTGCTATGGAACGATCCGGCTACCGGCGTGATGCGCCATGCCGACGCAGGCTATGCAGATGCCATCCAGTGTGCGCATGAAACGGGTCTCGATTTGCCCATGCTGCATGCGGAGAACGTCCGATGAACCTGCACATCGACAATCAGCCGATTACGCTCGGCGAGTTACGCCAGGCATGGCAACACCCGGTTCGCATAAGCCTGGGTGACAAGGCCCGGCACGCCATCGAGGCGTCGCATACTGTCGTTGCCGAAGTGGTAAAACGCGGCAAGCAGGTATACGGCATCAACACCGGGTTTGGCCAACTGGCGCAAGTGAAGATCAGCGACGACGAGCTGTCGCATCTGCAGGTGAACCTGGTGCGGTCGCACGCGGTGGGTGTGGGTTGTTTGCTGCCGGACGAAGTCGTACGGCTCATCATGATCATGAAGGTCGTCGCACTTGCCCAGGGTTATTCGGGTGTCTCACTGGCGCTGGTCGAGGGACTGTGCGCACTCGTCAATCACAACATCTACCCGGTTGTTCCGTCCAAAGGGTCCGTCGGCGCATCAGGGGACCTTGCGCCGCTTGCGCATATGGCCGGCGCGTTGCTCGGTTACGGCGACGTGCGCGTGAACGGCGCACAGCTGCCGGCTGTCACGGCCTTGAAAAAAGCCGCAATAAAACCGCTCGATCTTGGCCCGAAAGAAGGCCTCGCGCTGCTCAACGGTACACAGGTCTCGACGGCGCTGGCGCTGAGTGCGGTGTTTCGTACCGAACACGTACTGGCAGCGTCGATTGCGGCCGGCGCAATGGCAGCGGACGCGATCAAGGGCAGCGACACACCGTTCGATCCTCGCATTCAGGAACTGCGCCGGCATCCGGGCCAGATCGCTGTGGCGCGCCTGTTGCGCGAACTGATGCAGGGCAGCGAGATTCGCGCCTCGCATCTCGAATGCAGCCGGGTGCAGGACCCATACTCCATTCGCTGCCAACCGCAGGTTGCCGGCGCCTGCCTCGATGTGCTCAATCATGTAGCCCGCTTGCTGGCCACCGAAGCAAACGCAGTGACCGACAACCCGCTGGTGTTCGCGGATACCAGCAGCGTCCTGTCCGGCGGCAACTTTCATGCTGAGCCGGTGGCGCTCGCTGCCGACTATCTCGCGTTGGCCATTGCCGAAACAGGTTCACTGTCGGAACGCCGCGTTGCATTGCTGATCGATGCGCATTTGAGCGGATTGCCCGCGTTTCTGGTAAAAGACAGCGGCCTCAACTCGGGTTTCATGATGGCCCAGGTGACGGCAGCGGCGCTGGTGTCCGAAAACAAATCACTTGCTCATCCGGCCAGCGTCGATAGCATACCGACTTCGGCGAACCAGGAGGACCACGTCAGTATGGCGACATTTGCAGCAATGCGGTTGCATTCGATGCTCGACAACGCGGCACATATTGTCGCGATCGAGCTTCTCGCGGCCGCGCAAGGCATCGAATTTCATCATCCGCAAGCGAGCTCAGCGACAATCGAGCAGATTATTACCGGGATTCGCAAAGTGTCGGCTCATTACAACGACGACCGTTCGTTGTCGTCCGAGATCGAAAGCCTCGCACAACTGATCAATGACGGCTTCTTCTACAGCCACGCCGCCGGCATATTGCCCAGTGCTACAAGTGCTACAAGTGCTGCAAGCGCGACAGAATGAGCATTCTTTATTACTGGCACCAGGGCACGTCGCCCCTCCTCATCAGCATCCCGCACGACGGCCGGCGCATACCGCCGCGCATAGCCGACCGCATGAGCGAAGAAGGCACGGCGATTCCGGATACTGACTGGCACGTGCGGCGACTGTACGACTTCGCCAAACTCTCCGGAGCAAGTATCATTTCGGCCAAATTCTCGCGCTATGTCGTCGATCTCAATCGATCTTCGGAAGACGATGCGTTGTATAAGGATCGCGTCGCAACGCGCCTGTTCCCGGACACTACCTTTGCCGGCGATCCCATCTACAATGAAGGCGAAGTCGTCAGTGCAAGACAACGGGAGCGGCGCCTTGCGCGCTACTGGCGGCCGTGGCATACGCAGCTGGCGGAAAGCCTGCATCGCATCAGGGAGCGGTTCGGCTATGCCTTGCTGTGGGATGCCCATTCCATTCGCAGCAAGCTGCCGCGACTGTTTGATGGCGAATTGCCGGATCTCAGTATCGGCACGAACGGCGGATCGACTTGCCCCGCGGCGGTGGAAAAGGCGGTGGCAGACGTCGCCCTTGCATCCGCTTACGCAGCCGTCGTCAACGATCGTTTCAAGGGCGGCTTTATCACGCGCCACTACGGCGATCCGCAGAAATCCGTGTTTGCATTGCAACTGGAACTGGCGCAACGTTGCTACATGGACGAATCCAGCTTGCGCTATGATTCCCGGCGCGCGGCGGTGCTTACCGACACACTGAACGCGATGTTGCATGCATTCCAGGCGAGTGCGGCAACGGCTGTCGCCCGGACGAATTAGCTGTCCTGCAAATACTGGCCGATACACCCAGGCGATACACCCAGGCGATGCGCGAACGACGCGGAATTCACGAACTCTATGCCGACGATCCGGATGCCGCCGACCAGCGGTTGTGGGATCGCCACGTCGACCCGGTATCGCGGCGCGGCTTTTTGCGGGGCAGCGGCCTCGCAGCGATGACTGCGGCGCTCGGCGCGTCGATCCCGTTTGCGCGCTTCATGCCGGGCGGGCTTATTCCCGCCGCACTGGCGGCGACCGACAGCTCGTTCGAACTGGCCGGAAAATCCGGTCTCATCGTGCTCAACGATCGTCCGGTCAACATTGAGACGCCTGCGCATCTGCTGGACGACGATGTCACGCCCATTGACCGGCTATTCGTGCGCAATAACGGCACGCCACCCAATGTTGCGGGCCTGGATGCGGATACCTGGGAACTCGAACTGAGCGGCGAGTCTTGCCTCGAGCCGAAAAAACTGACACTCGGGCAACTGAAAACGCGCTATCGTCATCACACATTGCAATTGCAACTCGAATGCGGTGGCAACGGCCGCGCGGAGTTTTATCCGCCCGCTGGCGGCAACCAGTGGACGAACGGCGCGATTGGCTGTCCCGAATGGACCGGCGTGCGCTTGCGCGACGTGCTGAAAGACGGCGGCGTTCGGGACGACGCCGTCTACGTTGCGTACGAAGGCGCCGACCTGCACCTGTCCGGCGACCCGATCAAACGTCCCATCTCGCGTGGCGTAACGCTGGCCAAGGCACTGGAAAAGGAATCGCTGATCGCCTGGGCGATCAATGGTGAGCCGCTACCGCTGATGCACGGTTTCCCGCTACGCCTCGTCTGTGGCGGCTGGCCCGCGTCTGTCAGCGGCAAGTGGCTCAACCGCCTGACGATTCGCGACCGGGTCCACGACGGCGAGAAAATGCTGGGCAAATCCTATCGTGTGCCGTGTACGCCGGTAGCGCCCGGCGCCAACGTGCCGGACGACAACATGTGCATCATCGAATCCATGCCGGTGCGCTCCCTGATCTCGTACCCGAAGTCCGGGACGGTGCATGCGTCGGGCGACTTACTCGAGGTGCGCGGGCAAGCATGGGCGGGTGATCGCAGTGTCAGGCAGGTGGATACCTCGATCGACTTCGGCACCACCTGGCAGCGCGCACGCACGCGCCGACCGGCGAATCGGCTCGCGTGGCAACGATGGACGCAAACAATCGAATTCCCGCGAGCCGGCTACTACGAAATCTGGGCGCGTGCGGAAGACAGTGCCGGTGAGTCACAGCCGATGGTGGTGCCGGGCTGGAATCCGCGTGGCTACCTGAACAATGCCTGCCACCGCATTGCGGTGCGTGTTCAGGCCTGACCAGCGTGTCCCTGCAGCGCTGCCTCACCGCGTTTTGCTTTGCCTCGCTGCTCGCGGTAACGGGCGTCGCCCAGGAAAGTGCGCAACAAGTCGAGCAACAAGTCGAGCGACAAGTCGACGAAACAACCGGGCTCGTTGTCGCTCCGGGCTGGGAACTCGTGCGTATTCATTGCGGCGGCTGTCACTCGCACGCAGTCGTGACGAATCAACGCGCCGACCGGCAGTCGTGGCTGGACATCATTCGCTGGATGCAGGCGACACAGAACCTTTGGCAGTTCGATCATGCGACCGAGCATGGCATCCTCGACTATCTGGCGGCGAGTTACCCGCCGCAACCGAATCGACGGCGCGCACCGATCCCGCCGTCGTTGATGCCACCAGCGGCTGCGGACAGCCGTTAAGTGTGGCCAACGGGCGACGTTTTCAGAAGCATGTCCGGCTGGGCTATCATGCAGGCCAACAACGTGCGGTCATCCCGGACGAAAGCTGACGACAGGAACATCCACATGAGAATGACGGCAAGAACTCTGCTTTTTACGGCATTCGCACTTTGCGCCCTGCTACCGTTTCGCGCCGTGGCCGATACGCCGGCCGAAATCGATGCGGCCGTCAATGCGGCGCTCGATACGTTCGACGACGAAGTGGACGGTGGCAAAGCCTTTCTGGAAAAGGCAACCGGATACCTGGTTTTTCCGCGGGTTATCAAGGTTGGCGTTGGCATTGGCGGCGAGACAGGCGAGGGCGCGCTGCGCGTAGGCGGTCAATCGACCGGCTATTACCGGACCGCTGCAGGCTCGATCGGTTTTCAGCTCGGCGCGCAGGCGAAATCCATTGTCATCGCGTTCATGACCAGCGAGTCGCTCGACAAGTTCGTCAACAGCGACGGCTGGAAAGTCGGCGTCGACGGGTCCGTCGCCCTGATCGATATCGGCGCCGGCAAAGCCATCGATAGCAGCAACGTGCGGGACCCGGTGGTCGGCTTCGTGTTCGGCGCGAAGGGGCTCATGTATAACCTGACGCTGGAAGGCTCGAAAATCACGAAGCTCGACAAGAGCTGAGCACGATTCGCCCGTGATACGGGCTCCCACAATGGCGCTGTTGGAGCCCGCCCCGCGGGCGAATGCGACATGGATCGAAGCTTTCCCCGTTCTCGCGCAAGGCACGCTCCAACAACGGCCCTGTAGGAGCCCGTATCACGGGCGAATGCGACATGGATCAAAGCTTTCCCCGTTCTCGCGCAAGGCACGCTCCAACAACGGCCCTGTAGGAGCCCGTATCACGGGCGAATGCGACATGGCCTAAGCTTTCCCCGTTCCCGCGCAAGGGCGCTCCAACCGCCAGGCAAGCAATGCAAAGAGCAGACGAGAAAAAAGCAGCAAAAGCCCGCAAGAAACGCGAGAAGGTTTCCTTCGTCCAGGGATTCCGCAACCGCTTTCGCGAAATGCGGGGTCTCGGCACGACGCTCGTCAACGAGCCGCGTGCATTTCCGGGCGAGACCGGCCGTTTTCTGAAGCGTTCGCTGCGCAAACTGTGGCATGCCCGCGGCGGCGGGCTCTATGCCTGTGGCTACGTCGTAACTTTCATCTGGCTGGAGATTAAAACGATCGGCGGTGAGATTGTCGGAAGCGACAGCGTGCTGGCGTTCGTCACCGAGCAGTTATTCGAGGTGTTCTTCCGCTTGCTGTCCGAATCGTTCGTCAATTCTATCCTCGCGTTCATCTGGCCTGCGTTTGTTTTGCAATGGTCGCCTGTGTGGGGAATTTTCATTCTCGTCGGGCTCTATTTTGTGTTCCCGCGTTTTATCAAACCGACGCTCACAAAATGGCTGTTCGACGATGACCCGTCGCAGGCAAGCGATGCGGATCAATCCTGATCAGGATTGATTTATCCCAGCAATGCCCTTTCGGCACGCTGCAGGTCGTCTGGTGAGCCGAACAGCACCAGTGCGTCGCCCGCCAGCAATTCGGTGTCGGGTGTCGGGCGCAGCTTTCGTTCGCCCTGCCTCACCAGGGCGGTTACGACAACGCCGTCCGTTTCGAAGTCGGCGAGTGCGCGATTTACCGCCGGGCTGTTGTCGACAAGCAAAATGGAACGCAGCAGGTCGCCACGCAATTCGCCTTCGTTCTGTGCTATGGCATCGCCGCTGAAATACTCCCGCAACAGCCGGTAACGACTGGCGCGCTGCTCCTGCACGCGGCGCATGATGCGCACCAGGGGCACATTCAGCAGAAACAGCGCGTGCGACGCGATCATGAGTCCGGCTTCCAGCGTTTCAGGTATGACCTCTGTCGCGCCGGCCGCACGCAGCTCCTCGACATGGGTTTCATCGCGCGTGCGCACCATGACGGGCAGATCCGGTCGGCGCCGTTTGATGTGGTCCAGAGCCCGCCGGGCCGCGGCGAGATCCTCATGACTGATGACGACGAGACGCGCCGTGTCGAGCCCAAGCGTGTCGAGAACGTCGCGGTCGCCCGAGTCGCCAAAGAATACCGGCTCGCCGGCAAACCTTGCCTCCCTGACCCGGGTGGAGCCGAGTTCGATGGCGACGTAAGGGATATTTTCCTCCTCGAGGAAGTGTCCCAGGCTCTGGCCGATGCGGCCGTAACCGCAGATGATGACATGTCCATCGAGTGCGCCGGCGGCGGCGGGATCGATGCGCAACGCCGCCACGTCTTCCGGCGGTTCGGCGCGCCCTGCCAGGACTTTCGCGATGACATGGTTGTAGCGAATAAGCAGTGGCGCAGCAATAAAGGAGAACAGGACCGACGTCAGCGCAATTTGCGAAGTCAGGGAATCGATAGCGCCTGCCGTGAGCGCGATTGCAAGCAGGGCAAAACCGAATTCGCCGCCGACCGCCAGCAACAGGCCGGTACGCCACGCCGTCTGCGGGTCGATTCCCGACCAGCGAACGATTTGCGCAACGATCACGATCTTGCTCAACATGAGCACAGCGGCCCCGATCAGTGCCCAGTGCCAAACCGCCGGCAACGACGCCGGGTCGAACAACATGCCGATGCCTATGAAGAACAGTCCGAGCAGCACATCGCGAAACGGCCGTATGCTGGCATCGACCTGGTGGCGAAATTCGGTTTCGCCAAGGACCATGCCGGCGAGGAAGGCGCCGAACGCCATCGAAAGACCCAACTCCTGCGAGGTCCATGCGGCGGCCAGGGACACGAGCAACACCGTCAAGGTGAAGAGTTCCGGCGAGCGGCGTTCTGTCACCAGGTGAAACAGCGGGCTCAGTACCCAGCGCCCGGCAAAAAACACGGCTGCAAATGCCAGTAACGCCTTGGCCATCGCCCAACCGAGCGCGCCGAACAAGGCGGCCGCCCCCGCAGCACCGCCGAGCACCGGAATGACGACCAGGAACGGCACCGCCATGACATCCTGGAATACGGACATGGCGGTGCCAAGGCGGCCGTGGCGACCGAATTCCTCGCCCTGTTCTGCCAGCTGCTTGCTAATCACGGTCGTGGACGATTGCGCGAACACCGCACCGATAACGAAGGCGGCAGCCGGCGACAAACCGGCCAGCCAGCCAATGATGCCGACGACAAGCGTGGTCAGGACGATCTGCCCGGTGCCAAGCCCGAGCAACAAGGTGCGCATCGAGTGAATCTGTGGAATAGAGAAATTCAGGCCGATTGTGAATAACAGGAACACGATGCCGAATTCTGCCAGCGCATGTATCTGTTGGCTGTCGATCACCGGGCCGACCGTGTACGGGCCGACAATGAAGCCGACGATGAGATAACCGAGGCTGGTCGGAATATGCAGTCGCTGGAATGCCGCGATGATCGCCACCGCCACGGCAAGCAAGACTACGATCTGCACGAACTGCTGTTCCACTAAGACGACACCCGATCGTTGAGAACGATCAATCCGATGAAAGGGCCAAACCGTTACCTGACGAAGAATACACGGTGCGCCCCGGTTGTGTGTTGCTGAACGAAGTTTGCAGGGTAGCCATGGTCGCGTTATCGTGCTCGCCACTCAGTTATGGGGAAGCCGGCATGAAAAAGGCAATAAAGAACTCGTTGCGAGTCGCGTGCGTCGTATGCGCAGCTTTCGCCGCCGTGGCATGCAGCGACGACCCGGCTCAAGTCCGGAACCCTGCTACGGCCACAGCGCCAGTCGATGCCTTTATGGCGCGCATTGCCGGGCATTGCGGGCAGGCTTTCGCAGGCCGAATCCTGACCGATGAGCCGCAACAGGAAGACAACTCCTTTGCCGGGCAGGAGCTGACGATGCACGTTCGCGAATGCGGCGAGAACGAATTGAAGATCCCGTTTCACGTGGGCGAGGATCGCAGTCGCACCTGGATACTGACGCGAACGGTAGACGGCTTACGCCTGAAACACGACCATCGCCACGAAGACGGGTCGCCCGATGCCGTGACAATGTACGGCGGCGATACGGCAACGGCGGGCAGCGCCGGCCGGCAGGAATTCCCGGTCGATCAGGAATCCATTGCGACTTTTGAGCGCGAGGGGCTTAGTGTGTCGGTGATTAACGTGTGGGCGATGGAGATCGAGCCCGGCAAGCGCTTTGTGTACGAACTGGCACGGCCGGGTACCGATCGCCTGTTCCGCGTCGAATTCGACCTGTCAACGCCGGTCGAGGCACCGCCAGCGCCCTGGTAACGCCTCGTTCAGAGCCGTTCGGCCAGCGCCGCGAAAAAATCGTAGTCGTCCACAACCCAGGTATCGACCGGTTTCGCTTGTGCGCCCCATATTGCAACGACCAGCGACTTGTCCGGGTTGACATAGAGGTACTGGCCGAAAATACCGATTGCCGCGTAGGCGTTGTCGTCGTAGCTGCCGTCGGCATCGGGCACCGGCCAGAACATGTATCCGTACTTCACCAGTTCGCCGCCGATCAGCTGTCGTGCTGCGGCTTCCTTTGTCCAGCCTTCGGGCAGCACACGTTCGCCGTCGACGACGCCGTCATCCAGCAGGAACAGACCGAAGCGGGCATAGTCGCGCAACGTGGCCGATAAACCGCTGCCGCCGACTTCGAGCCCGTCCGGGGAATCGAGCCACCAGGTAGCATCGGATTCCATGCCGACGATTGACCAGATGCGCTGCGACAGGTACTCCGCAACTGGTATACCTGTAGCTGCCCGTAACAGCGCGCCGACGATATGTGTTTCGCCCGTGCTGTAATTCCATAGCGAGCCGGGCGCTGCGACACGAGGCAGGGCGGCCATAAGTTCCAGAATCGCGTTCGGTTGCTGAGCGATTTGTGCTTCGAGCATCGCCCGGCGGTCAGAGTTCCGGTCCGTGTAGGTTTCGTTCCAGGCAACGCCGGATGACATCTGCAAGAGGTGCCTGACTGTGACGCCGTCGTAGGCGCTGCCCTTGAACTGTGGCAGGTAATCGACGATCGGATCGTCGATGCTGTCGATATGGCCATCGAAGATCGCGGCGCCGACGAGCGCGGCACATATCGACTTGACCATTGACATTGACATCCAGCGGGTTTTCTCGGTGTTACCGGCCTGGTACAACTCCAGCAGGGATTCTCCATCCTTGACGATCAGCAGCCCGGTGACACTGTTCAGGGTGACATAGTCATAAAGATCGTAACGCTTGCCGTCGGATTCGAACTCGAACGTTTCCAGCGGCTGCGCGCTCTTCGGTATCGGGCGCACTACCTCGCCCCGCTTTACGGTACGTACCGGAAAGAGCCGATCGATATTGCGAAAGGTATTGACCCTGGTATCCGGAAACAGCGTGCCGTCATAAACCTGCCGGACAGTCCCGATTGGCTCGGCGGCATGCGCAGCAGCGAAAACCGCAACGACCACCCCAAGCACCCAAACCTTCGGGTCGGACCTCAGCAAGCCATTGATACCAATAATGTTTTTGAAAAAGTGCCCAATCCTTTTATTTTTTTTAATAAAAACAATAAGTTACTGAGGTCCGACCCGAATGGTGGGGCGGGGGTCAGGTTGTCTCGAGAAGCCGCTCCTGTTCTTCGGCACGGTCGTCAAACTGCTGTTGCCAGTCGGAACGGTGCACCGCCGGCGCCACCTGCACTGCGGTTACCTTGTACTCCGGACAGTTGGTGGCCCAGTCGCTGTACTCGGTAGTGACGACGTTGGCACCGGTCTCCGGATTGTGGAAAGTCGTGTAGACGACGCCGGGTTGCACGCGCTCGGTAATCTTCGCGTGCAAGGTGATGTCGCCCTTGCGGCTCGACAGCGACACGCGATCGCCTTCGTTTATGCCGCGTGTCTCGGCGTCATGCGGGTGGATTTCGAGTATATCTTCCTTGTACCAGACCATGTTCGCCGTACGCCGGGTCTGCGCGCCGACATTGTATTGCGACAGAATTCGACCGGTCGTAAGGATCAGCGGGAACTTGCGGTTCGTGCGTTCTTCGGTCGGCGTGTACGACGTCTCGATAAACAGGCCCTTGCCGCGCACGAACTGGTCGATGTGCATAACCGGTGTGCCCATCGGAGCCTCGTCGTTGCACGGCCATTGCACACTGCCGACTTCATCCAGGAACTTGAACGACACGCCGCTGAAGGTGGGTGCCAGCGTCGCAACCTCATCCATGATCTCGGCTTCGTTTCGGTAGTTCATCGGATAACCCAGCGCCTGCGCCAATTCCTGTGTGATTAGCCATTCGGCCTTGCCTTGCTGCGGTTTCATCACCGGGCGTACACGGTTGATGCGTCGTTCGGCGTTGATGAATGTGCCGTCCTTCTCCAGGAAGGATGTGCCGGGCAGGAACACATGCGCGAACTTCGCGGTTTCGTTGAGGAACAAATCCTGTACGACTATGCATTCCATGTTGCCGAGTGCTGCTTCGACATGCTTCGTGTTCGGATCGGATTGCGCCAGGTCCTCACCCTGGATGTACATGCCCTTGTAAATGCCGGCGATGGCGGCGTCGAACATATTCGGGATGCGATACCCGGGCTCGGCGTCGAGTTCGACACCCCAGCACTTCTCGAATATACCGCGCACAGCGTCGTCACCCACCGGACGATATCCCGCAAATTCATGCGGGAAAGATCCCATGTCGCAGGAGCCCTGCACATTGTTCTGGCCACGCAGGGGATTTACGCCGCGACCGGAGTAACCGATGTTGCCCGTGGCCATGGCAAGATTCGCCATGCCGATTACCATGGTCGATCCCTGGCTGTGTTCCGTCACGCCGAGGCCGTAGTAAATGGCGCCGTTCTCAGCCTGTCCGTACAGACGTGCAGCCGCACGAATGTCCTCTGCCGGCACGCCCGTCACCGCGCTGGCTGCTTCAGGTGAGTTCTCCGGTCGCAGAATGAATTCCTTCCAGGCGTTGAACGCATCGGTATCGCAACGCTCGGCCACGTACTGCTCGTCTACCAGCCCGTCGCTGACGACCACATGCGCAAACGCATTGATCATCGGCACATTGGTGCCCGGCATCAGCGGCAGGTGATAGTCAGCTTTGATGTGCGGTGAGCGCACCAGGTCGATCTTGCGCGGATCGACGACAATCAGTTTCGCGCCCTGGCGCAGCCGGCGTTTCATTTGCGACGCGAATACCGGATGGCCTTCGGTCGGGTTGGCGCCGATCACCACGATGACATCGGCGTCCATGACGCTGTCGAACGGCTGCGTGCCCGCCGACGTGCCGAGTGTTTGCTTCAGGCCATAACCGGTTGGGGAATGACAAACACGTGCGCAGGTATCGACATTGTTGTTGAGAAACGCCGCACGCACCAGTTTTTGCACGATGAACACTTCTTCGTTAGTGCACCGCGATGACGTAATGCCGCCGACCGACTTGCGGCCGAATTTCGCCTGGATTTCCTTGAAGCGCTTCGCCGCATAGCCAATCGCCTCGTCCCAGCTAACGCGCTGCCAGGGATCGTGGATGCTCTCGCGGATCATCGGCTCGAGAATGCGTTCCTTGTGGCTGGTGTAGCCCCACGCGAAGCGTCCTTTGACGCAACTGTGGCCGTGATTTGCCTGGCCGTCCTTGTACGGCACCATGCGCACCACCTGGTCGCCTTTCATTTCCGCCTTGAACGAGCAGCCAACGCCGCAATAGGCGCAGGTTGTCAGGACGCTGTGGTCGGGTTGGCCGTGGTCGATGATGGTCTTCTCCATCAACGTAGCGGTCGGGCAGGCCTGCACGCAGGCGCCGCAGGAGACGCATTCCGAATCGAGGAAGGTTTCGCCCATGCTGGCCGATACTTTCGATTCGAAGCCACGACCTTCGATGGTCAGCGCAAACGTGCCCTGAACCTCGTCGCAGGCACGCACGCAGCGCGAGCAGACAATGCACTTCGTCGGGTCGAAAGTGAAATAGGGATTGCTGTCGTCGATTGCCTCGAACAGGTGATTGTCGCCGTCGAAACCGTACCGTACTTCCCGCAGGCCAACGCTGCCGGCCATGTCCTGCAGTTCGCAGTCACCGTTGGCGGAGCAGGTCAGGCAGTTGAGCGGGTGATCGGAAATGTAGAGTTCCATCACGTTGCGCCGCAGTTTCGCGAGCGCTGCCGTCTGCGTACGAATTTTCATACCGGCTTCGACCGGCGTCGTGCACGAGGCTGGATACCCTTTGCGCCCGTCGATTTCAACGAGGCACAGGCGGCACGAGCCGAAAGGCTTCAGGCTGTCGGTGGCACACAGCTTGGGAATGTCGACACCCGATTCCCGCGCGGCACGCAGGATCGTACTGCCGGCACGCACCGTTGCCGGCAAACCATCGATCTCGACCGTCACTGTCTCGCCGCGCGGGCTTGCCGGTGTGCCGTAGTCGGTTTCTTTCAAAAGACTCATTTACTCTCTCCTGCCGTTTTGACCGTCGCGGCAGCAAAATCGTTCGGGAAATACTTGACTGCGCTGCGGACCGGGAACGGCGTCATGCCGCCCATGGCGCACAGGGACCCGTCGACCATGGTGTCGCAGAGCTCGCCGAGCAGTTCGAGGTTGGCGGCACGGTTCTCGTTTGCCACGATGCGATCAATCACCTCGACGCCACGCACGGAGCCGATACGGCACGGCGTGCATTTGCCGCAGGACTCGATGGCACAAAACTCCATCGCGAAGCGCGCCTGCTGCGCCATGTTGACACTGTCGTCGAATACGACGATGCCGCCGTGGCCGATAAGTCCGCCCTGTCCCACAAACGCCTCGTAGTCGAGCGGCGTGTCGAGCAAATGGCCTGGAAAGTAGGCGCCCAATGGCCCGCCGACCTGCACCGCGCGGATCGCACGTCCACTGTACGTACCCCCGCCCCAGTCTTCAATGAGTTCGCGCAAGGTCAGGCCGAAAGCCTTTTCCACCAGTCCTCCGCGCATTATGTTACCGGCGAGCTGGAAGGCCAGCGTGCCTTTCGAGCGCCCGGATCCAAGGGCGGCATACGCGTCGCCGCCCCGTACCAGGATTTCCGGCACCGACGCCAGCGTGACCACGTTATTAACGACGGTCGGTTTGCCGAACAGCCCCTCGATGGCCGGCAGGGGCGGCTTGTAGCGGATCAGGCCGGCGCGTCCTTCGAGGCTTTCCAGCATGGCGGTTTCTTCGCCGCAGACGTACGAACCGGCGCCGAGATGCAACTCAATGTCGAAATCGAAGCCGCTGCCCTCGATGTTCCGACCGAGCCAACCCGCATCGCGGGCAATCGACAGCGCCTTGCTGAATATGCTTCTCGCCAGCGGATACTCCGAGCGCAGGTAGACATAACCGCAATCCGCGCCGACCGCGAGGCCGGCGATCAGCATGCCTTCAATCAAGGTGAACGGATCGCCTTCCATCAACATGCGATCCGAAAAGGTGCCACTGTCGCCCTCGTCGGCATTGCAGGCGATGTACTTTTGCTCGCCCGGCGCATCGGCAACGGTCTGCCATTTTATGCCGGTTGGAAACCCGGCACCCCCGCGACCACGCAATCCGGAAACCTTGACCTGTTCGCGTATCGCGGCCGGGCCCGTCGCGATTGCTTGCCGCAGTCCCGCGAAACCGCCGTGGGCCTGGTAGTCATCAAGCGACAGGGGGTCGATCAAGCCACAACGCCTGAAAGTCCAGCGATCCTGTTTCGCAAGGAACGGGATGTCACGAGTTGGTCCCTGGCAAAGCGGGTGGTCTCTGCCGGCCAGCAAACCGGCAGCGAACAGGCTGTCGACGTCGTCGGGCGTGACCGGTCCGTAGGCGATGCGCTGGCCGCCTGTTTCGACCTCTACCAGCGGCTCGAGCCAGCTCATACCCCACGAACCGTTGCGGACCAGCGCAAAATTGTCACTGCTGCCTTTGGCGCGCGCGAGAATTTTCGCTGCGACATCGTCGGCACCCATGGAGACAGCGGACGTTTCCCGCGGCACGAAGATTTTCACCGGTGCGGTCATTGCGATCAGCTTCCCGCTGCCGCCAGCAGTCGGTCGAACTTGTCGGCATCTACGCGGCCATGCACCTGGTCGCCGATCATGATTGCCGGCGAACAGGCGCAATTGCCGAGGCAATAGACAGCCTCGAGCGTGACGTCTCCGTCCGCCGTTGTGCCATGCAGTCCGATGCCCAATTTACTCTTCGCATGCTCGGTCAGCGCCCGGCCGCCCATGGCCTGGCAGGACTCTGCCTGGCAGATGCGCACAATGCGTTTGCCAGGAGGCTCCGTGCGAAAGTCGTGATAGAAACTGACTACGCCATGTACTTCGGCGCGTGACAGATTCACGGCTTCTGCGATCTGCCGAATGGCTTCTTCACTGATGTACGAATAACGCTCGACGAACGCGTGCAGGATCTGCACCAGCATTTGCGGGCGCGCACCGAAACGCTCGATGATTTCTGCGGCGATTGCCTTGTCGTATCGGATGGTCATGTGCTGCGCGCCCTGAGCATCAATGTGTGTCTCAATCTGTGTCTCAATCTGTCGAACTGGTTGCCAAACTGTCTG
The DNA here is from genome assembly GCA_040879925.1 of Woeseia sp. Classification (GTDB taxonomy): domain Bacteria; phylum Pseudomonadota; class Gammaproteobacteria; order Steroidobacterales; family Woeseiaceae; genus IDS-8. The sequence continues at coordinate 19,997 of JBBDJJ010000049.1, forward strand.
TCAGACGATTGGCGCCTGCGTAAATATTGAATTTGCCGCGACGCAGGAAGCCGATCAGCGTCATGTCGAATTCCAGCGCCAGTTGTACGGCGAGGCTGGATGGCGCGCCCACTGCCGCCAGTAAGGGCAGTCCGGCGACCAGCGCCTTTTGCATCAACTCGAAGCTTGCCCGGCCCGACACCAGCAGGCCCAGTGTATGCGCGGGCAATCGTCCGTCCATCAACAATGCGCCGATCACTTTATCGAGCGCATTGTGCCGACCGACATCCTCCCTGACGAGTACGATCTCACCATCTGGCGAGAATACGGCCGCCGCATGCAGGCCGCCGGTCTTCGAAAATATCGCTTGTTGCTCGCGCAACTTGTCCGGCATCGACTCTATGATGCTTTGCGAGAAAGGCGTGCTAATTCGGCGCAATGATTGCAAGCCGGTAACACGCAAGGCATCGAGAGACGCCTTGCCGCAAACGCCGCAGCTCGAGGTCGTGTAGAAGTGGCGTTCAAGGCGGCTTAAATCGATGTCGACAGCGGCGGCGAGTTCCACGCGAATCACGTTCTGCAGGCCGTTGTTCGGGTCCACAGGACCGGCATGGGACACGGCGGCAATTTGCGAGGCGCTGGCGATGATCGCCTCGGAGTAAAGAAAGCCGATCGCCAGCTCGGCATCGTCGCCGGGCGTGCGCATGGTAATAGAGATGCTTTTCGCGGCCGAGCCCTCGGCGGTGGGCCAGCAGAGCTGGATTTCAAGCGGCTCTTCGACGGCTACGCTGTCGGCCTCATCGAAGCGGTGCTCGCCATGAACTCTGCTGACTTCGATAGCGAGGCTGCTGCCGGACATGATCCCTACCTGTCGCAACGGGACCGCACATTATATAGCAGGGGGCCGGCGATCTGCGGCGCGGGGTGTGGTGTTCCTTGGTTGGTGCGTGGGGGATCATCGCCCGTGATACGGGCTCCTACAGCGATTCTTTTACCCCTGTAGGAGCCCGTATCACGGGCGATGATCCACCACACCCAATCGCCCTTGCAGGAGCCCGTATCACGGGCGATGAAAACCATCCTCTGCTAGCGCGAGCCGGCACTGCCTGCGCGCGAGAGGGAGCGGCCGTTTGTGGCGACCCTTTCCCGCCAGCGCGCGGCAGCGGGATCCGTTCGCGTTATGGCCGTGCGTATATGCGCGAGTTCGCCGCCTTTTTGCAGACGCACTTCGTTGCCCGCAATCTCCAGGCCGAGACGCTCGAACAGCGGTCGGGTATCCGGAAATCCGGCCGCATCGGCATATCGCCGGTACAGCGACATGAACACCGGGGTACTCGCCAGCGAATCGAGTGTCTCGAACAGTTCCGTGCCGCTCCAGACACGATCCGAAGGCAGGCAGCAAGCCTGCAGGCGACTCATGACGACGTCCAGCGTTTCGCTGCCGCCGGACCGTTCGCGCAAGGCGACGTCGGCCATCAGCGCCAGCGCGGCGCCGCTCCAATAGGTTTTCATGCGGGATTCGCGATGATTGCCGGCGGTGGCTTCATTGGGCGACAACTCCGGTCGCGAGCGACGCCCGCGTTCGAAGCCTTCGTACAATTCCTGCCAGGCCTTCTGGCGATCATAGGCACCGGATCGTGCGAGAAGCACGTTCTGGTAGTACTGTGCGAAACCCTCGGACACCCAGCGGTGCCGCTGTTCGACATACGGCAGTAACAGGTGACTGAACTCGTGAGTAGCTGTCCAGTCGCTCAGCAATGTATCCAGGGATTGCCGCTGGTCAACGTACATCTCGACGGACTCGCCACCGTCACGAATGACGCGTCCGTACGGTACGGCATCCGAGCCACGACGTGCGCCGTCAGTGGGAATGATCACAACTTGCGGCGAGGGATGCGGAAAGCGCCCGTAAGCAAGGGACACATCGGTGGCCGTGGCGCGAATCCACTCGGCAAGCGTGTCTGCATCGAGGTCGGTTGCTCGGGCATCGTTACTGCGCAGGACAGCAAGCCGCAGCCTGGCACCCGGGACGTCGACCTCGCGGTAATGGAAGGTGCCGAATACAGCTGGCGCATGTGAACTTTCCGGCGATTGCGGCAACCGAAAGTCGAACGGTCCGGAGTCGCGCTGTGGCCAGGGCACACTGATCTGCATGTTCTCCGGCAGGTGAAACCGCACGTCTATTTCGCTGCCATCCGTCAGTCGCGGTCGCCAGAGCCACAAGGACGGCGAGATGACCCGATTGTCTGTTGCGAGCGTGCGGTTCTGGCGTTCGTGGCGGGCAGCCTTCGCGAGATCCACGGTGTAATTCATGCATTGCACGCCATCGACCGGCAGCATCATGCGGCGGTTACGGAGTCGTATGGGATTGTCGTTGCCGCAGTCCCAGGCCGCGATCAGGAAATCGCCGGCGTCGCCAGACCGCGCAGTAACAGAGTCGACGGGTTCGCGAAAGCGGGCTTCGACCCACATGTGCTCCATGCCGGCATCGATCTCGACCCTGTACTCATGGTTGCCGGCTAACACAATGCCCGGTGAACAAGCGACGGTCGCAAGCAGCAGTTTGCCTGACGCCTGCCGCCAAAATTTCGCCAGAATCAGTTGCATATTCAAGTAAGTACTCGTAGTCAAAGCTCATCGCTGCAAATTGGCCGGCGGTCCGCCGCGGCCCTGGCGGCGATCGCGTTCAATACGAAGCATTATGCGATCGTTGCGAATCCATGAAATACTTCACCGTCCCGATTGTGAAAAAGATCACATTCTGCGGATAAAACAGTGCGGCAGTGCCAATTTGCGGCGGCTTCACCAGGGTCCGGAGCGCATCTGTCGCTGGTTGTGCTGCCGTTCAGGATATCGCACGCAGAATTGAGTGTCCGCCGCGGTTGTGACGGCCGCGGAGCATGCAGCACGGCAGCGACAGTATTGATGGAATCAAAACGGAAGGAGAATCCAGTGAGCAAGATTGCAAGACGCCATTTCATACAGCTATCCGCGGTGGCGGCCGCCGGATGTTTTATGCGCCCCGGGAATCCGGCCCAAGCCCAGGAACAACCGAAACTTGCCGAAGACGATCCCATGGCGCAGTCACTGAAATATGTGGACGACGCCAGCAAGGTCGATCCGGCATCGCGGCCGAATCCGGCGGAAGAGCAGACCTGCGCGAACTGTGCGCTGATACAGGGCGATGAGGGCGAGCAATGGCGGCCTTGCCAGATATTTCCCGGCAAGCTGGTCAACGAAGGCGGCTGGTGCTCGGTGTGGGCACCGAAGGCCTGATTAGCGCCGGCTGACAGGTCTCGGCCCCGGTACTCACGGGGCTGAGATTCTGCCAGGCAACGCCACCCCGAGCCTTGAAACCACTCGTACGGCATTTCTATCACGAACCGACCGGCACGCTGTCGTACGTCGTCAGCGATCCGCAGAGCCGCGCGGCGGCTGTGATCGACCCGGTTCTGGATTTCTCCATTGTCAGCGGTGGCACCAACGCCGGACCGGCGCAGGGGATTATCGACTACGTGCGCAGCGAAACGCTTTCGGTTGAATGGATCCTCGAAACCCACGCGCATGCGGATCACCTGAGTTCCGCCCAATACCTGCAAAGCGAACTGGGCGCACCGATAGCCATCGGGCGCGGCATTCGCGTTGTGCAGTCGCATTTTGCCGGCGTGTTTAATCTGCAGCCGCCGTTCAAGTCCGACGGCAGCCAGTTCGATCGACTATTTGACGAGGACGATGCATTTCGCATTGGCGACCTGGAGTGCCGGGTAATCAATACGCCCGGCCATACCAGTGACAGCATCACCTACCTGATCGGCGATGCCGCGTTCGTCGGTGACAGCTTGTTCATGCCAGATTACGGAACCGCCCGGTGCGACTTTCCGGGTGGCGATGCAGGGCTGCTTTACGATTCCATCCAGACTCTGTTCGCATTACCAGACGACACACGCCTGTTCATGTGCCATGACTATCCACCCGACGGTCGCCCGTTGCGCTTCGAAGTGCCGCTAGCCGAGCAGAAGGCCAGTAATATCCATGTCAAGCAGGGCACGACCAGGGCCGGGTTCGTTGCGATGCGGGAAAAGCGCGACGCAACGCTGTCGCTGCCGAAGCTGCTGCTGCCGGCCATCCAGGTCAATATTCGCGCCGGCCACCTGCCCGATGTGGAAGACAACAACGTCGCCTACCTGAAAATCCCCCTAGATCTGTTCTGAAGTTCGAATTCGGCATTGTGTACAATGCCGCGCGCCATTCCAGGCCAGGTTTCAGGATCGCCGGCCTGACTTTTGCCGCAGCACGGGAGACTTCCATTGTTCGAAAACCTAAAGGCTCTGCCCCCGGATGCAATACTCAAACTTATCAATGAGCATCGGGACGACCCACGGGACAACAAAATCGACCTCGGGGTTGGTGTCTACCGCGACGAGGAAGGACGCACGCCGATCCTCGATACCGTAAAGAAGGCGGAGCGCTGGCTTGTTGCGGGTCAATCGACCAAGGCATACCTGGGATCGGGCGGTGATCCCCGGTTCAATGCCGCCATGCAGGACATGATCTTCGGCGCGGAAAGCTCGGCAAACAATCGCCTGGCGACATTGCAGACTCCCGGCGGCTCGGGTTCATTGCGGGTTGCGGCGGGGCTTATCCTGCGCGCACGACCGGCTGCCTCCGTCTGGGCCAGTGACCCGACCTGGGCCAACCATGTGCCGTTGCTGGGCGGCGCCGGCATCAGCCTGCAGGCCTACCCGTATTACGACACCGAGCGCAGTAGCATTTGTTTCGAGAAGATGCTCGAGACGCTTGCCAGCGCGCCACGCGGCGACATTGTTCTTTTGCACGGTTGTTGCCATAACCCGACCGGCATGGACCTGGTGCGTGAACAGTGGCAGGAACTTGCGGATGTCATGGCGGAGCGAGATCTCCTGCCGTTCATCGATATCGCCTACCAGGGCTTTGCCGAGAGCCTCGATGTGGATGCATTTGCGCCGCGGCATTTTGTGGAACGCTTCCCCGAAATGCTCGTCTCCGCTTCCTGTTCGAAGAATTTCGGGCTCTATCGCGAGCGGGTCGGCACGTTGTCGATTCTGGCCGATAGTGCGGCGACCGTGAGCCGGGTACACAGCCAGGCAATGAATATAGTCAGGACGATGTATTCCATGCCGCCCGATCATGGTGCAGCGATTGTTGGTCGTATCCTGGGCGATACGGAACTCCGCAAGGAATGGCAAGCGGAAGTCGAAGGTATGCGGAGTCGCTTGAAGGGTATGCGCTCACTGCTGTCAGGAGCGTTGCGGGAGCAGGCGCCCGGACGGGATTTTTCGCACCTCGAACGCGCCAACGGCATGTTCTCGTTTCTCGGCGTGTCGGCGGCGCAGGTGGCACGGTTGAAAAAGGACTTTGGCGTTTACATGGTGGACTCGAGTCGCATTAATGTTGCCGGGATTACGCGTGACAATGTCGAGTACCTGGCCGAAGCGGTCGCCGCAGTTTTGTAGCTGGGGGTTGATCGCCCGTGATACGGGCTCCTACGGGAGCGCGCCTCGGGCGCGAACGGGAAGCGGTGCGTTGTTGGAGCGCGCCTTGCGCGCGAATGGGAAAGGGCTGGTCACTTGCGCATTCGCCCGTGATACGGGCTCCTACGGGGGTTCGATTGGCGTTATCGACAGCATTGCGGGCAATAGCACTTTACTGTCCGCGTCGATTCGCAACGCTTCGCTCACACCGCCATTCAGCTCGAGCACGAAAGTCACGGCTTCCGTCGATGCTATGGAGCGCAGTGACTGTGGTTCCGTGCGTTCTGCAACTGACGAGACCGTACCGTCCGCACGAATAAAAAATATATCGAGCGGTATATACGTGTTCTTCATCCACATCGATCGCGGACCTGCGTCGTCATAAACAAAAAGCATGCCGGTAAAGGCGGGCAGTCGTCGCACGTACATGAGTCCCCGCCGCTGTTGTTCAATCGTCAGGGCAAGATAGACGTCGAAACGATAGCAGGAATTGCCGCTGCTCTCGATCACGATCGCTTCGCGGTCGAAAGCGCCGTCGAGATCGCTGGCCGCATTGGCGGCGTCGGCCGTGAACAGCAGAAGCACGACCGGCAACAGGCTATGGCGTACCCGCATCACGGCGGATCGGTCCAGTCGAGACGACCGCTGAACTCGAGGTCGCGCAATGACACACTTGCGGTTCCATTCAGTTCGGCGAGCGGTGACAGGCAATAAAGGAGGCCAGAGATACGATATTCATTGCTGCGGCCCGGGCCGCCGGACTTTGCGGCCGGTTCGTGGCCCTCGATGTCCGCCCAGCAACCCGCCTGTTCAGGAGAACTGTAAAAGCGGCCGGTATCCTCCAGAATCAACGTGACACCGGCTTCCAGTTCGGTACCCGTCTGGCCTCTTGCAAGTTTCGGCAGTGCGATGATGAACGCCAGTCGTTCTGCATCACTGCCGGCAAGCGCAGGTCCCTCGAAGCGCAACCGTGCGCCCTGGCCGCGCGGGCGCGGCATGCCTTCACATTCGAGTTCGTCACCTCGCCATTCGAGCCTGCCCTCGAGACTGCCGAACACGTTTGCGACCAGCGCTCCGCCGGCCGGACACAGCTCCGCCACCTGGATAGCCACCTGCGGGGACTCCGGTGTGCAGGCGGCGAGCATCGGCAACGCGACCAGCCACGCGGCGGACAAACGGTTACCGCGCATGCCGAATCGTGCACTCCTCTTTTCAGGATAATTTCGTATTGCTTGCAATGTATTGCACCGGAGCGGGTCGTAGTCACGGATTATCACTGTCACAGCGACACAAAGGTACCCGGAAAACAACGATGAACCGACCCTGCGCCGGCCACGAACGCCCCACAGCCGGGTCGAGTTTCGTGTTGGCGTACTGTCGCCGGGTCACTACAATGGCCCGCTATTTTGCACGGCGGAGTAGCCGATGAGCGTTATCGAACAATTCCAGCATTTGGAAGCCCATGTGGGTCGATTGATTATCGGCCAGGCGCATTTGATCAATCGTATGCTGGTAGCGCTGCTCTGCGATGGGCACCTGCTGGTCGAGGGAGCGCCGGGTCTCGCCAAGACGCGCGCGATCAAAGTGCTGGCTGACAGCATCGAAGGCGATTTTCATCGACTGCAATTTACGCCGGATCTGTTACCTGCCGACCTGACCGGGACCGACATCTACCGGCCGCAGGACGGCACGTTCGAGTTCCGCCGCGGACCGCTTTTCCATAACCTGATCCTTGCCGATGAAATCAATCGCGCGCCGGCCAAAGTGCAATCGGCACTGCTTGAAGCGATGGAAGAGCGCCAGATCACCGTCGGCGAGAAGAGCTATACATTGCCCGGACTATTCATGGTGATGGCGACGCAGAATCCCATCGAACAGGAGGGCACCTATCCACTGCCGGAGGCGCAACTCGATCGCTTCCTGCTGCACGTGAAGGTGGGCTACCCGTCGGTCGAGGACGAACGCCGCATCCTGGTGCTGAACCGCCAGGAAGCGAAAGCCGGCGAGCGCGATGCCTTCCGACCGCCGGAATTGCTGCCGTTGACTGCCATCATGGAAGCGCGCCAGGCGATCCTCGGCCTGCATCTTGCTGACGAACTCGAGCAATACATCGTCAACGTGGTGGTTGCGACGCGCAATCCGGGTGTGGTGGACAGCTCGCTGGCCGGCCAGATCATGTACGGCGCAAGTCCGCGAGCCTGCATGGGTATCGACCGTGCCGCCCGTGCGCGCGCGTGGCTGGCCGGGCGCGATTACGTTGGCCCGGAAGACATACAGAACGTCGCGCCGGACGTATTGCGGCATCGGCTGGTGTTGAGCTTCGAGGCCGAAGCCGACGGTGTATCGGCGGACTCCATTATCGAACGGGTATTGAACGGCGTCGGCGTGCCGTAACGCAGCCGCCGGCAGCAGGACTCCCTATTGCGCCACGACAAATTACAGGCCGACGCTTCCCCCGTCAGCGTGAGCCAGGCAGAAATGATCCGCCTTGCGGGCCCTGCTCGCGTCATCTCGCTTGACGTGCTGCGCGTAAATTCGTTGCAAACCGGCGCCTACGTGTCGCATTTTCGCGGACGCGGCATGGAGTTCGATGAGTCGCGGCCGTATCAGCCCGGTGACGACCCGCGCAATATTGACTGGCGCGTTACCGCCCGCAGCAGCACCGCTTATACCAAACTCTTTCGCGAGGAACGGGAACGGCCGGTACTGGTCGTAGTCGATCTGAGAAGTACCATGCATTTCGCAACTCAAGGAGCGTTCAAATCCGTCAGCGCGAGTCGTGCCGGTGCGCTGCTCGCGTGGGCGGCGCATCATCGCGGCGACAGGCTCGGCGGACTGGTCTTCGGCGACAGTACTCACCGCGAAATCAGACCGCGACTGGGCCGTCAGGCGGCATTACGTTTTGTACACGAACTCGTGAATCATCCGGATTGGCACCGGGATGCGGACTCGCCGGCCACCGGTATGCCGGCCACCGGAATGCCGGCCACCGGAATGCCGGCCACCGGTATGCCGGCCAACAACCCTGAAGCGCCATTGACGCAGGCAATGGCAGCCTTGCGGCGAGTAACGCGGCCGGGAAGCCTGGTCGTGATATTGTCGGATTTCATAGCGTTTTCGCGCGCTGCACAGTCGTACCTCGCCGGCGTCGCCCGGCACAATGAGGTGATGGCGGTGTTCCTGAGCGACCCGCTGGAACGGCAACTGCCGCCGCCGGGTCGCTACCGGCTGGTGAGCAATCACGACGAAATGGCTATCGATACACATGCGCGTGGCGCGCGCGCGGATTACGAACAGGCCTTTGCCACACGCTGCGAGAGCCTCGAACGATTCTGCCAGCGCTATGGTGTGCACCTGATGCCGATGTCGACCGAAGACGACCCGGTGCAAAGTATGCAACAGGCCCTCGGCAAGAAAGCGTATTAGGGCGTACCAGCCACATGAATCCGGAACAGATACCGCTGCGAGACCTGCACCTGCCCGAGGCGATCGACTGGTGGCCGCCCGCACCTGGCTGGTGGCTGCTGGCAGCGCTGCTCATGCTCGCGCTCGGCTACCGGCTGTTTCGCGCGTGGCAGGCATGGCAACGCAATGCCGCGCGTCGGGCGGCGCTTGCCGAACTGCCGCGTGTGCAGCAAGCGTGGCAGGCAGAGCGCAATGTCACGAGCCTCGGTACCCGATTGTCGGAGCTTCTGCGGCGCGCGATGATTGCCTATGTACCGCGGCACGAGGTGGCAGGGCTGACCGGCGGTCGTTGGCTTGAATGGCTGGATCGCGGGCTTGACGATCGGCCGTTTAGCGCCGGTCCCGGCCGCGTCATTGCCGATCTCCCCTATCGGCATCCCGCGGCGACCGCCGATGACCTCGATGTCGACAGGCTCCTCGACGCCGTGCGCCGTCGGCTGACAACGCCTGTGCCGGAGTACGGCTGATGTGGACGCTCGCGTGGCCGTGGATGCTGCTGGCACTGCCGTTGCCATGGCTTTTCCGCCGCCTGCTGCCGCCCGCGAGCGCAGCCCACGAAGCGGGGCTCCGTGTACCGAGCCTCGGCGGGTTTGCGCTATTGGCCGAGCGCCCGAAAGTGGAGTCGCTGCTTAACTGGCGCATCTGGGTTTCCATGCTCGCCTGGCTGCTGCTGGTGCTGGCAGCGGCGCGGCCGGAACGCATTGGCGATGAACTCGACGTACCGGTATCGGGACGCAATCTCATGCTGGCGGTCGATCTCTCGGGCAGCATGGACGCCAAGGATTTCGAACTCGGCAACCGGCGGGTGGACCGACTCACGGCGACCAAGGCGGTGGCCAGCGACTTTATCGGCCGTCGCGAAGGTGACCGGCTCGGCCTGATCCTGTTCGGCGAACGTGCCTATCTGCAGGTGCCGCTGACGCTCGACCGCGAAACGGTCAACGTGCTGTTGCTGGAGGCGTTTATCGGCCTCGCCGGCGAAAAAACTGCGATAGGCGATGCCATTACGCTGGCCGTCAAGCGAATTCACGAGCAGGGCACGGCTGCCGACGAACAGGTATTGATACTGTTGACCGACGGTGCCAACACCGCTGGCCAGATTCACCCGTTGAAAGCGGCCGAATTGGCCAGCCAGATCGGCCTGCGCATCCACACGATAGGCATAGGCGCCGAGCAGATGGTCATACCCTCACTGACCGGCGGCATGCGTCGCGTCAATCCGTCAGCGGACCTCGATGAGGAAACCCTGACGCGCATCGCCGAAATGACGGGCGGACGTTATTTCCGCGCCGTGGACACGGCCGGGCTGCAGCAGATTTACCGGCTGCTCGACGAAATGGAGCCGGTAGCAGAACCGGAAGCCGGCTTTCGACCGGTAAGCGCCCTCTATTACTGGCCGCTGGGCGGCGCGTTCGCACTGGCCGCGCTGCTGACGCTTGGCTCGTTGCTGTCCGGGTGGCAGCCGCTCTTGCGCTCGAGGGCGAGGCCACATGCCGGCTGATTTTCACTGGTTGCGACCGGAATGGCTGCTGGCCATACCGCTCATCGCCTTGTCGGTCTGGATGCTGGCGCGGCGCCGGCTTGCGCCCGGTAGCTGGCAACGCGTTATCGATCCGGCACTCGCACCGCACGTCTTGTCGCGCACCGCGCTCAAGGGCGCCGGCTATCGCTGGTGGCTTCTGCTGCTCGGTGGCACGCTGGCAGCGATGGCGCTGGCCGGGCCGAGTTGGAACCGCGTGGAACAACCGGTGTTCCGTTCTGCACAGGCCATGGTGATCGCGCTGGACCTGTCCCAATCGATGGACGCGCAGGATCTGACGCCAAGCCGGTTGACGCGTGCCCGCCTCAAGATTCTCGACATTCTTGCGGCGCGCACCAGCGGTCAGACCGCGCTGGTCGTCTACTCGGCGAACGCATTCACGGTAACGCCGCTGACCACTGACAGCGATACCGTGGCGGCGCTGGTGAACAGTCTCAGCACGGACATCATGCCGAGTCGCGGCAGTTACCCGGCCGCTGCGATTAACAAGGCCAGGGACCTTCTGCAACAGGCCGGCGTGCGCGATGGCGAAGTGCTGCTGGTCACCGATGGCGGAACGTCCCCTGCCGCAAAGCAAGCGGCAGAAGAGCTGCGTGCCGCAGGCTATCGCCTGTCAGTGCTCGGTGTCGGCACGGTGGATGGCGCCCCGATTCCGGAACCCGGCGGCGGCTTCGTAACGGACCGGGCCGGACGCATCGCCGTACCGCGGCTCGAAGCGGAACAACTGCGCGCGCTGGCAGCCAGTGGCGGCGGCAGCTACTCGCCGCTGACGACAGACGATCGCGACGTTGCAAGTTTGCTGACGGTCGATCGCAGCAGCTCGCGTGCCGCGGACGATTCGCAACTGACCGACCAGTGGCAGGAGGAAGGACCCTGGCTGTTGTTGTTGCTGGTACCGCTCGCGGCATTGTCGTTTCGTCGCGGCTGGATCCTGGTTCTGGTGGTTTGTGTCCTGCCGGTCAGTGAGCCGGCCTTGGCGTTCAGCTGGCAGGACCTGTGGCAAACGAAGGACCAGCAGGCAAGGGCGCTGCTCGAGGAAGGCGATGCGGAGGCGGCCTCGGCACGTTTCGCGCGGCCGGACTGGCAAGCGGTTGCACAGTATCGTGCCGGCAGATACGCGAGCAGCGCCGAGAGTTTCGCGCTCAATGACGATGTCGACAGCCACTACAACGCGGGCAATGCGCTGGCGCGACTGGGAGAATTCGAGTCGGCAATCGCCGCCTATGAGCGAGCGCTCGAAATCGATCCTGAAGCGGAAGACGCTGCCTACAATCGCGATCTCGTTCGCCGCTTGCTGGACGAGCAGCAGGAAGCGGCCGACGGCGATAAAGGGAACCAGCAGTCGTCGGACTCCGGAGGCGGCGCCGATCAGTCGGAAAGTGAAGGTCAGTCAGAGCAAACGGGCGAAGAGGGCAGCGAAGGCGATTCGAGCAGTGAATCGGAAAGCGGTGAGTCCGCGGTGCGCAGCGAAGAAGAGATGAGCCAACAGGATCTCGAAGCCGTGCAGGAGGAGCTGGAGCGGGCCGCCATGGAAGCCGAGCAACAAGCCGGTGAGCCAACCGACGAAGAACAGATGAGCGAGTCGCAATTGGCAGCGGTGCGTCGCGCGCAGGAGCAGCAACAGGCCATGGAACAGTGGCTGCGGCGCATCCCGAACGATCCGGGCGGACTGCTACGCCGCAAGTTTCGCTACCAGTACCAGCGGCAGGGAACGGACCAGGACGGCAACCATTTGTGGCCGGATGACGAGATGCAGCCATGGTGAAAACGGTGATTCTTACGCTCGGCCTGGCGCTGGCGGTATTAAGCCTCACACCGGCCAGCGCCATAGCGGCTGTGGTCGCCAGTATCGATCGCGACACTATCGAACTGAACGAATCTTTCACGCTGAAGGTGCTGGTTGATACCGCCATCGACCGGGAACCGGATGCCGCGGCGCTGAACGAGGATTTCGAAGTGCTCACGCGCAGCGAACTCAGCAATACGACAATTATCAACGGGCAGATCAGCCGCAGCAGAACGTGGACTTATGTGCTCATGGCAAAACGGGAAGGCGAGCTGACCGTACCGCCGATCGCGGTCGGCAACGAACGCAGCCAACCGCTTTCGATCCGCGTTGCGGCACAGCGCGTTGCCGTACCTGGTGAAGCCGACGTATTTCTCGATGCCGAAGTTGACTTCCCTGAAACCTATGTGCAGGCGCAGGTGCTTTACCGACTCAAGGTGTATCGGGCCGTTGCGACCCGGCAGCCGCGCCTCAGCGAGCCCGAAATCAGCGGCGTTGACGTGCTGGTCGAACAGGCGGCCGACGAACGAAGCTACGAGGCGCTCATCAACGGCAAGAGCTACACGGTCAACGAACGTGTGTATGCGTTGTTCCCGCAGGCCAGCGGTCAAATTAACATCGCGCCGGCACGCTTCGAAGCTCGAGTTCTTGCGGACGGGCGCATAACCGGTCGCAAGGTGTTTCAGTCGGACGCCGTGACGATTGATATCAAGCCGATACCGCCGCCGCCGCCTGAGTTTCCGGATGCGGTCTGGTTTCCGGCCAAGTCTGTCGAACTGACGGAGAACTGGTCGCGCGAAACGGATTCATTGCGTGCCGGCGAGCCGATTACCCGACACATCACCGTAACCGCGCTGGGCCAGCTGTCAACACAGATCCCCGTCATCGAACCAATCCGGTCCGACGCGGTGAAAATTTATCCCGACAAGCCGGAGCTGCGGGTGGCGTCGGCACCGGGAGGCTTGCTGGCGAGCCGCAAGGACCAGTACGCCATCATCGGCGTCGAGCCGGGCGATGTGCGGTTGCCCGATGTCGAATTGCCGTGGTGGAATATCGAAGAAGCTGAGTGGCGAGTTGCCCGACTGCCGGCCACGACCATCGGCATTCAGGCCTCTGCGGATGCAATGCCCGTTCCCACGGCCGCTCGCCCGGAACAGCTGGCGCGGATGCAGTCCGACGTCTCGGGTTCCACTGTTATCCACAGTAATTTCTGGCGACACGTCAGTGAAGCACTGGCCGTGGTTTGGTTGCTGACCCTCGTGGCGTGGTGGTTCACCCGGCGACCGCCCGCGTCGCGACAGGCAGTGAGACCCGACCAGCGGCCGGCGCACAAAGTACAGACGGCTCTTTTGAAAGAAGCGCGGCGCGCAGCAGCCAAAAGCAATGCCGATTGGGCCCGCTGCGCATTGCTCGAGTGGGCGCGGATGCAGTGGCCGGAGCACCCGCCGCGCAGCATCGGCGACATTGCCGCGCGCGTATCCGACCCGTTGGCGAGCGAACTCATGGTTCTCAATCGGGTCAGCTATGGTCCGAGCGCAAAGACCTGGGACGGTGCGCCGCTGGCCGCCGCCTTGCGTTCCATCAGGATCGATGAGCGCACGGCAGTGCAAACAAACGCCTCAGGCGCTTTGCCGCCGCTCATGCCTCAGTCATGAGGTCCGTAGGATTGTCGGCAGGACCCCCGGCAGGAGACGCCCCACCGTCCCCGCAGACGATTGGCGCCCGGACCCGGGTGCCATGCCTGTCAGGATCGCCGTTACCAGTGACCCGAATTCGGCATGGATAACCAGGGTTCGGCCGGCGCCAATGCAGCGCCGCGCTGCAGCAGCTCGATCGAAATGTTGTCGGGCGAGCGCACGAACGCCATGTGACCGTCACGAGGCGGGCGGTTTATGGTGACTCCCGCCTCCATCAAGCGCTGGCAGATCGCGTAGATGTCGTCGACGGCGTACGCGAGGTGACCGAAATTCCTGCCTTCCCCGTACTCTTCGGGGTCCCAGTTGAACGTCAGTTCCACCTGGGCATCCTCGTCGTCCGGCGCCGCCAGAAAGACCAGTGTAAATCGGCCTTTCTCGCTTTCCTTGCGCTGCAGTTCGCAAAGCCCCAGCTTGTTGCAATAGAAGTCCAGCGACTTGTCGAGATCGCTGACCCGAACCATCGTGTGCAGATACTTCATCGTATTCCCGGTTGATCCTCGCGTTGATACTCGAAACTTTCGCCCGCCACGGTTCTGCACGGGCCCGCAGAATTGTAAGATACATTCTACCGTGCAACACATACGCGCCATAACACTCGATCTCGACGATACGCTGTGGGAGATCACGCCTGTCATCCGGCGCGCAGAAGCCGAGTTGTGGCATTGGTTGGCGACCCATTATCCCGATATTCCCGACTACTTTACGGAAGATGCCCTGCTTGCATTGCGCCAGCGAGTGATGGACGAACACACACACCGGCGCCATGACCTGCGATTCCTGCGCAAAAAGGTACTTGGTCACATGGCCGAGGCGGCCGGCTATACGACCGAGCTGGTGGAACCTGCGTTTCAGGTATTCGATGCTGCGCGTAACAAGGTGGAGTTCTATGCCGATGTGCTGCCGGCATTGCGGGCACTGGCAAAAAAATTCCCGATCATCGCCGTTACGAATGGCAACGCCAATCTCGAATCCATTGGAATTCGTAACTTGTTCTCTGATGTCGTGACCGCCGTCGATGCGGGTGCCGCGAAACCGGCGCGGGCCATCTTTGAGCGGGCGGTAAAGCGAGCGGGCGTAGCTGCGGCCGAGATTCTGCACGTCGGCGACCATCCGGAGATCGACGTGGTTGGCGCCGGCGATGCCGGTTTGACCACGGCATGGATGAATCGGCGAGGCGACGGCTGGCCGCGTCACCTGCGGCCCCCCGATGCGATCGTGACGACACTGCAGGAACTGCAGGAATTACTGGCGCCTGCATTTACCAGAGACACGGCACCACGCGGACTGTGAGCGACAGTCCCTTGATGCTGTATGTGCCTGGCTTGCGCGCCAAGCCGCCACCGCCAGTGCATCGACGAGAGCTTTTCCGCTGCCTGGTGGAGGGCGTGCGCCGGATTGACGCGCAGGCGGCAGTCGCCATACAGCAACAGGAGTCGTGTTTCGACGTCGTTTCCTGGACCTATGATTTTTACGGCAAGCACCGCGATATCGAACTTGACCTGCCGGCCATAGGGCGGCTGCTGCAACAACCGGAGGCGACGCAGGAAGATATCCGGCAAGCGGTATCCCTGAAGCGACGAGCCCTGCGTTGGCTGTATCACCTCGCAGATTACCTGCCGTTCCTCGTGCCGCAACTGGCGGACGAACGTCTGGAATTGCATTTGCGTGATTTGCGCCGCTATGTGCATAACGAGTTCGAGGTGGCCGATGCGATTCGCAGGCTCGTCTCGCTGCCTTTACGTGCAGCTGCAAAGGCTGGTCGCCCGATCCTGCTGATCGGCCACAGCATGGGGTCGGTCATTGGCTACGAGGCGTTGTGGCAGATGAGTCGTGATTCCGACGAGGATGTGCGCGTCGACCTGTTCTTGACCATGGGCAGCCCGCTCGGGCAGCGCACCATCCAGCGCGGCCTCAAAGGCTCCAAAGATCGCGGCGTGAGTCGCTATCCGCGCAATATCCGGCGCTGGGTGAACATCGCGGCATTCGGTGAGCTGACGGCCATCGACATGACGCTGCGCAACGACTTTGCGGGCATGATCGAAGCCGGCCTCGTCGACGAGATCGAGGACCATGCCGTGTTCAACTATTACCGCGCGGACGGCGAGTTGAATGTCCACGCCGAGTACGGCTATTTGATCAATAAAGCCTGCGCTACGCAGATCTGCAACTGGTGGCGCGCTAACGTCTAACGAACGGCATCACGCCGGTTCGAGATTCGGCTTGATGACGATGTCGATGCGGCGATTCTGCGCGCGTCCCGAGGCCGATTCGTTGTTGGCGACCGGGTTCGACTCCCCATAACCGGTAGCGATGAGCCGGTAACTCGGAATGCGCATGGCGTTGATCATATACTGTTGCACAGACTCGGCCCGATCCTGTGACAGCTTCTGATTCAGCTCATCACCACCGTACGAATCCGTGTGTCCTTCGATGATCAGTTCACTGCGCGGAAACACATCTATTGCTTTCTCGACCTTGGTCAGCAAATCGAAGCTTGTCGGCGTGATCTCGGACTTGCCACTGTCGAACGTCAGTCCGACGAGACGCAAAATAATCGTATCGCCCTGGCGAAACACCCGTGCTTCGTCTCGTGTAAACATTTGTTCAACCCGTTCAAATTGCTCTTTGACACGGGCCTGGGCCTCCAGCCGCTGGACCAGGGCTGTACGTTCCGCGGTGGCCCCACCCAGGCGCTCATCCAGCACTCGAAGTTCCTCGCTCATATCGGCGATACGCAGGTTTGTTGCCTCGTTTTCCTGCAACAATTCCTGGTTGTCCGCGCGCAGATTCTCGATAAACATGACGAGTTCCGCCTGCAACTGATCGTGCCCCTGTTCCAGGTGGGGAACGATATTGGCCGCGTCGGCAATGCGCTGCAGAGGATCTTCCCATTGCAGCACCAGCTCCTCCACCGTCAGGTCGCGGTCACGCACCTTGCGAACTACCTCGGAAAGATACAGGGCGTGTTTGGCTTCATAGTTTGCCTGCTGTGCGAGGCTGCGTGGCAGATCCGTGTCGTAGCGGTTTGCCGTTAGCTCATGCTCTGCGTCGGCAAGCAACTTCGTCGCCCGGCCGAGTGTGATTGGGGCATAGCGCTCGACCCGCGCCCTGTCGGCGTCGGCCAGCAATTGCCTGGTCTGGCTCAGATACTGATCTTTGATCGCAACGAGTTCCGCGTCCCGGTACAGAGCCGTTGCCTCGATATTCTTGTTTTGGGCGTTTTTCAGATCGCCGCGCTCGACGTAACGGATCGCCGCAGAAAATTCCCGTTGCGCACGGTCCCAGACATCGCGTGACAGGTCCGGCGCACGAGCATTGGCAGCGTCCTGGCGGCTTTTAATGACCTGTGCCAGCACCGTCTTCGCCTGTTCCGCTATCGCGGTCGCTTTCCGGAAGTGTTGCGTCGCATCGGCAGCTTTGCCGCGAACGTACTCAATATTGCGACCTCGCTGGAGGCCGTTCTCGGCCGCTTCGTAGTCCTTCAGGCCATCCTGATAGTTCTCGGGCGACAACAATTCCGCGTTTGCAGCCTCAGCCTGCGCGCGAGATGCATCGGCGTCCTTGAAAAAGGTGCCTCGAAGCGCATCCTGCGCGACCACGGAGCCGGCCAGCAGCAGGCACAAGGCGAGCGCAAAATGTTTTGCAATTCGGGTTTCAAAAGTCATTCTTCTGCGTCCGTATATAAGAAAACAATAAGTTACGACCGTGTACGACGCTTCCATGAGACGTCCCGGAGCCGTTGAGGTTCCGCCGGCATACCGCTGCAAGCGTGTGCCTCCGGACTATTGCCTCGCCACTTCGAATCTTATGTTACCTGCCGTACAGGTCTGAAACTGTGCAACAGTTCCAAAACCTGGCCCGTTCCCCCGCTCGCCGCGAGCAAAATTGCCGCTGACCGCCATCCTCCAGGTCGCTGCCGAAAGAATTGTGCTTTGGCTCACAGACCGGTCGGGAGCTGTCGCGTAGTCTTTTGCCATGGCGGTCAAGTACTACACGCAGTTTCGATTGACTGACGCCTGGTATCGGGGCGGCAACGAATTCAGTGGCGTCGTCGAACTGAACCGCCCGATGGACGAGCACTCCGACATTACAGATATCGAGGCAGCACTGGCCAGGAATTTCGACTTGCAGAAGAGCGCAGTGAAACTCCTTAGCTGGGCGCGGTTGCAATAGCAGGATTCCCCTTTTTCTGGCGTAGATTTTCCCCCTGACTGTCCCGGCCAATGGCCGGGATTTTTTTGCGCCTGCCGGGCCTGGCCGGCTCAGCCCTTTCATCGGCACGGCCGCTCGTGCGAAGATAATCGGCTTCAATGACGCGGCCGAATGTTTTGCATGAGCAATAATCAGGACAATAGCGACGGACACGGACAGAAACCGCAAACCCGGCAGTTTCGCGAAATTCCCATTGTCGCCAGCGGCGCCAAGTATCGCACTGAGGCCGGTTTTACAGCCATCCGTAACGGCATCAAGGCACGGCGCGATGCGCCCGATGCAAGCGTCGGCAACAAGCCGAAATGGTTACGTGCGCCGATGCCCGCGGGTGCTCGATTCTCGGCGGTTCGGCAGACGGTGCGCAATCATCGCCTGAGTACCGTGTGCGAGGAATCGATGTGCCCGAACATCGGCGAGTGCTGGAATCACGGTACTGCGACGATCATGGTGATGGGATCCGTTTGTACGCGAGCGTGCCGCTTCTGTGCTGTCGATACCGGCAATCCACGCGGCTGGCTGGATGCGCAGGAACCCGAAAATACCGCCAAAGCCGTGCAACTGATGAACCTGAGCTACGTCGTGATCACATCGGTCGATCGTGACGATCTGCCCGATGGCGGGGCCGGACACTATGCCGCCTGCGTGCGTGCAATCAAACACCTGAACCCGCAAACCGCCGTCGAGGCGCTGACGCCGGATTTCAACGGGGTTCCCGGCGATGTGGAAACCGTTCTCGATTCGGGCCTCGACGTATTTGCACAGAACATTGAAACCGTTCGACGCCTGACGCATCCCGTGCGCGATCCACGCGCCGGCTACGAGCAAACGCTGGGCGTTCTGCAACATGCGAAAAAGTATCGCAGCGACATCCTCACCAAGACCAGCCTGATGCTGGGTCTCGGCGAGCGCGACCATGAAATCATGGAAGCAATGGACGATCTGCGGCGAATCAATGTCGACATTCTGACATTGGGACAGTATCTGCGCCCGACACCCAATCACCTGGCCATCGAACGTTATGTGACGCCCGACGAGTTTACTCACTATCGTCAGGAAGGGCTGGACAAAGGCTTCCTCGAGGTTGTTGCGGGTCCGCTGGTGAGGTCCAGCTACAGGGCCGATCAGGTTCTGCAGAAAAACAACGTTGGCATTGCCGTATGAAGCCGCCGTTCCCGCTTGACCGTCTGACAGCGCAATGACCGGCTTTCTCGCCGAGTACGGCATGTTCCTGCTGAAGGCGGTGACCATCGTCGCGGCTGTGGTTGTCGTGCTAACGGCCGTCGCCGCGGCGGGACGCAAGGCCACCGGACGCCAGGAGGGCCTCGAGGTTGAGAGCCTCAATAAGAAGTACCGGTCACTTGTTGCCAACCTGAAAAAAGTGCTCCTCAGCAAGAAAGACTGGAAGGCAGCAGCCAAAGCGGAGAAAAGTCGCAGCAAGAGCGAAGCACGCTCTGCAGAACGTCGACCGCGTACCTTCGTCATCGATTTCAAAGGGGACCTCAAGGCAACTGCCGTCACATCCCTGCGTGAGGAAGTCAGTGCGATCCTTGCTGTTGCCAATGAGGATGACGAGGTTGTCGCCCGCCTCGAAAACTTCGGAGGCGTCGTGCACGAGCACGGACTTGGTGCGTCGCAACTTGCGCGTCTTCGGGAACGCAATATTGCGCTCACCGTCGTTGTCGACAAGGTCGCAGCCAGCGGCGGCTACCTGATGGCCTGTGTTGCCAATCGCATTATTGCGGCACCGTTTGCCATACTTGGATCAATCGGTGTGATTGCACAATTGCCTAACTTCAATCGGCTCCTCGACAATCACGGTATCGATTTCGAACAGATCACTGCCGGAGAGTACAAGCGCACAGTCACGATGTTCGGCACGAATACCGACGAGGACCGGGCCAAGCTCAAGCAGGAACTCGATGACATCCACGAGCTCTTCAAGGCGGTGGTCGGCAAGTACCGGCCGAACCTCGACCTTGCGAAAGTGGCAACCGGCGAACATTGGTACGGTAGCCGCGCGCTCGAACTCGGTCTCGCCGATGAAATCGGCACCAGCGACGAGCTCCTTTCGCGCCTCGCCAAAAAGCGTGAGGTTTACAGCGTCTGTTATCGGGTCAAGCAGCCCTTGCAAAAGAAGCTGCTGGCGCATGTCGACGGGGTCCTGGATACGGTCGATGCCTCAGGTTGGCGGCGCCGCTTCGAGACCCGCCTGCCGCGCTAGGCAGGGCGGGAACCCCGCACTTCCGCCGCTGTCTTAAGTTCCAAGTTGCGCCGTCCTGTCGGCTATACTTTGTGCCGAGGTGACACCATGATGCATTGCAATCTCAAAGGCCTGACAACGCTGACAACGCTGACAACGCTGGCATTGCTGGCAATTGTTCTGGCCAGCTGCTCGACTTCGCCGACCGGCCGCAGTCAGCTCGTGCTGAAGTCCGAGGCCGCGCTTGCTGCCGAGGGGCAGCGTCAGTTCAATATGATTCGCGAACAGATGCCGATGGTGAAAGATCGGGGCACGATCGATTACGTGGCCTGCGTGGCGGACGCGATCGTGGGCGAGCTTGAGAGCGACGACGCGGCGATGTTCTGGGAACTGGCCGTGATCGACCAGCCGGATATCAACGCCTTTGTCATGCCCGGCGGCAAGATCAGCGTCTTCAGCGGCATACTGACGGTAGCGCAGACCCAGCACCAGCTGGCGGCCGTAATCGGTCACGAAGTTGCGCACGTGACGGCGCGGCACGCGAACGAACGGGCGTCGCGCGCTTCGGTCACCAGCGCGGGTGTGGATGTAGCTGCCATCCTGTTGGGCGGCGGTTATTCGCGGCCAACCTACGGTGCGCAACAGACGCTTGGTGCTGGCGTGGCACTCGGCATACTGAATCCGTTCAGCCGCATGCAGGAAACTGAAGCGGATGTCATCGGGCTCGAATACATGGCGAAAGCGGGGTTCGATCCGCGCGAGAGCGTGACGCTGTGGAAAAACATGGAAGAGAAAAACACCACCCGGGTTCCCGAGTTCATGTCCACCCATCCATCGGGCGACAAGCGCATCGAATCGCTGGTATCGCAATTCCCGACGGCGCTGGCGTACTACAACGAGGCGCAGGCGAAGGGCAAGAATCCGGACTGCAAACGTTAGAGGCTGTTGACAGCGCAGGGGATTTCGCAATCGGTTCCAAGCCAGACGTGTCGCACAAACCGGCCTTCAAGGATCATTTCTCCGGTCACGCCGATCGTTACGCGACGTTCCGACCTACCTATCCGACTGCGCTGTTCGAGTTTCTTGCCGACTGCTGCGAGCGCAGGGAACATGCCTGGGATTGCGCCACCGGCAACGGACAGACTGCGCGAGCGCTGACCGAATACTTCACGCGGGTTACCGCAACCGATGCCAGTGCGGCACAGGTTCAGGCGGCGGACGTTCACGCACAGATCGACTACCGGGTGGCGACAGCGGAGGCAAGTGGCCTGGCTGACCGGTCCGTAGACCTCGTTACCGTCTCGCAGGCGCTGCACTGGTTCGACATCGACCGGTTTTTCGACGAAGCGCAGCGAGTATTGGTCCCGGGCGGTGTCCTGGCTGCCTGGAGCTATGCCTTGTGCAGTGTTGATGCTGCTTGCGACGCGGTGATCGGTTCGCTGTACGAAGCGGTTGACGCCTACTGGCCGCCGGAACGCGCTATCGTTGAAGACGGCTATCGTGGTATCCAGCTGCCAATGCCCGCGATTGCTGCGCCAGCGTTCGAGATGTCGGCATTGTGGAGCGCAGAGACCATGCTGGGCTATTTGCGCACCTGGTCCGCCTGTCAACGCAGCCTGCGTGACTCAGGCATCGATCCGGTGGCTGCCATCGAGTCGGCTTTGCGCACGGCATGGGGCGCCGATGCCCGGGAAGTCCACTGGCCGCTGGCGCTACGGGTTGGACGCGTTTGACAGCGCGGCGATCGTCGCTGTTTTGCGACTGCGGGCTGCAGGCCACGCGACGCAGACCGCGGGATGCAGACCCCATCGACGCATTCCGATGTGCATTAACGGGCAACGATGCATAGAGACTTGCCGCCCATTCTGCGACACTCTGCCCTAGCCGCACGACGACCGTGGTTGCAAGGAATAAAGCGATAGCAATGACACACCTGCGTGTACTGACCCAATTTCTGCTCGTAACCGGACTGTTGTCCGGCTGCGCAACGTTCCAGGATTTTATGGGTGCGCCGCCAGCAGAGCGAGGACCGGTTCTGCCGCCGCTGGCCGAGCGCGAGGAGTTGGAGCCCATCAGCCGCAACTACTTCGTGCTCGAAGCCGCCGGGCAAACGATAATTGGTGAGCCCCAGATCGTGTACACGCGGGACAACGACACTTTCTCGGGCCTCGCGCGGGAATACGGTCTCGGTTACGACGAACTGATCGCCGCCAATCCGGGCGTCGACCCGTGGTTACCCGGCGAGAACGTGCCGGTGCTGCTACCGACCCAGTACGTACTCCCCGAGGCGCCGCACCGTGGCATTGTGCTCAACATAGCGGCAAAGCGATTGTTCTATTTTCCGGAGGTTGCGGACGGCGAGCCGACGGTTGTCATGACCTATCCCATCGGCATTGGCCGCGTAGGCTGGGAAACTCCGACGGGCGAAGCGAAAGTGGTGGCGAAGGCCACCGATCCGCACTGGTATGTACCGTGGTCGGTGCAGCAGGAGCACCGCAAGGCCGGCAATCCCTTGCCATCTATTGTCCCGCCCGGGCCGGAGAATCCCCTCGGCCGGCATGTACTGCAACTCAATATGCCCGGTTATCTCATCCACGGTACCAACAAGCCGTGGGGCGTGGGCATGCGCGTCAGTCACGGGTGCGTGCGCCTTTATCCCGAGAATATCGAACTCCTTTATTCATTGGTGATGCCGGGCGAGACGGTTCGTCTTGTCAACCAGCCGTACCTGCTGGGGCAAAGAGACGGCCAGGTCTATCTGGAAGCGCACGCGGTGCTGGAGGATGACACCGTAAGTGCGGAGCAGCATCTCGCGACTATTTTTGCAGGCGAGATGGCTACGGATGCCGGGCTGGTCGATGACGAAGGGCAACGCGACCACACACGGACGATCGCGAGCGAGGCGCTCGGAATTCCGCTGCGCATTACCGCAGGCGACACGCTGGAGGTCTACGCGCGTGTACGCGTCGTCCGTAACACCGTCAAAACCGACCCGGATGCGCCGACGCTCGCGGAAGTGCGTGAACTGCTCGATGCACCGCCGCTCTCTATGGATACGTTAACGGAGGAGACGTCAACGGACGGCTCCGGCGGGGCAGCGACGAACGTACAGGCGATGGACGCGACCAACCCGAGCAATCTCGATGACTGATAAACCACCCTCGAAGAACCTGCGGCAGGAAATGAGCGAGTGGCTGAAGATCATGCTGCAGGAAATCGACCGCAAGAGTGACGAACAATCTCGCGCCGAGACAGAGCACCGCCGTCGTAGCGGGGAACCTGTTGCGTCCCCTCGCGCCGCATCACCCAAGGTAACGCCGGAAAACCTCGGGTAAGCCGGTCGCGTCGCCGGGCGTTCGGTTGCGCTTTACATCGGGCCTTCCTTCGGGCCTTCCTTCGGACCATGCATTGCTCAACCGTCCATGCGCTGAATTAAAGGTGTTCCAGAAAAGATAGCGACGCCCCGATTCGCCGCGCCGCTGCAGGTCGTGCAGCAAAGCGGCAAGTGCCTTGCCGGTGTACGTCGCTTCCAGCGACAACTCCAGTTGATCGCTGGCGAATGCGACCGCCTCGTCCGTTACCCGATCGCTGCGGGCGTAACCACCGGCGAAGAAGTCATGACGCAGACGGATATTCGTCCGCTCGTGCAGATCGGCGGGTATAAGGGCGTCCACACGATGCATCATGGATGTGGCCTTGACCATGCAGCGCGTCAATGCCCGTTCGTTACACAACCAGGTATCTGAAACGCGTATTGCCTGTACCTCGGTCGCCAGACCGGAAAGAGCCAGCCCGAGGGCAAGGCCGGCCGCGGTGCCCATAGTCCCCGTGGCGACATACAGGCGCTCCGGCGCCGGCAGGGAACCGGCGGCGACCTGGTTCGCCAGTTCCACGCCTGCGCCGACAAAGCCCAAAGTGCCCAGCCACGACGTGCCGCCGGGAGGTATAACGCAAGCGTCCTGCGCCCAAAGATGTTCTCGCAGCGTCGCAATGCGCTGCGGGTACTTGCCGCCAAACTGTACCAGTTGCGTGCCCAGTTCAAGATGGGCCTCAAGGGCTGCCGCGGTCTGCGGCGTCGAGCGCTGATGCGACAGGAAGCAGGTACAGGGCAATCCGACACGCGCAGCAAAAGCTGCTGTTGCCAACGCGTGGTGTGAGCCAACGGTACCGAACGTTGCGATGCGTCGACATTGCCGACGCTGCGCCTGCTGCAGGAGGTATTCGAGTTTCCGAACCTTGTTGCCGCCGTAAACATCGCTGGTGAGATTATCGAGCTTGATAAAGAACGTAAAACGATGGCCCGACAAATTGACGTTGTATTCGCGAACTGGTGTCGGCAATTGCGCCAGCGCTATTCGACCGACGCTACTGTCGAGTTGCGGAAATCTTTTTATCAGGTAATTATTTGTCGGCATAAGAGAGCGCCAGTTCGCCGGATTATCTTACAGCTTTATTGAAGGATTGAGAGACGGTCGCCTGATGTGCAGTCATATCAGCTACAATACCTGCAAGTGCAGTGCGGCGAGCGATCGCGGAGAACAGTTTGGCCGAAGCATTCCAGGGACTGAAGTCCGGTCGAGGTATAACGGTCAGCGAAATTGCGCCAATGGATGATGCCATCGGCGTCGAGACGGAGACCACAGCTGCATTCGTCGGACGCGCATTGCGGGGTCCATTGAATACGCCGGTGCTGCTCGAGAATTTCGCGGAATTCAAGCGGCGCTTCGGTGGCATCTGGCATCGCAGCAGCCTGGGTCCTGCCGTCGAACTGTTTTTCGAGCATGGCGGTCGCCGGCTATACGTGGTGCGAGTTGCCAACAATGCACGCGGGGCGATGATCTGCATCCCTGCGCAACAGGGTGTACTCGTGCTGCGGGCGCGTGAGCCAGGTTCGACTGAGAAGATTCGCGCGGCGGTCGACTACGACGGCATTGCAGACGACGATCGTGAGCATTTCAATCTGACGTTGCAGCGGGTTGCGCCGGAGAGCGGGCTTGTTGCCGATCAGGAAATCTATGCACACCTGACATGCCGGCCACGCGATCGCGCTTTCATTGGCCACGCGCTTGGTAACTCGGAACTGGCGGAACCGCAGTTTCCGTTACCGGGCGGCCGGCCTTTGCCTACCACGGATCCAGCTAATCGCTTCGGTCCCGGTTACGTCAGTCCGGTACAGCCTGGCAGCGATGGCAGTGCGCTTACCGACTATGACCTGATCGGCTCTGCGGACGCCAGCAGCGGCCTTTTTGCACTGAACCAGATCGAGTATTTCGATCTCTTGTATCTGCCGCCACCCGGACGACAAAAAGATCTTGGTCCGGCCGCGATACTGGCTGCCGAACTTTACTGCCGGCGCCGTTCCGCCATGCTGATCATGGACCCGCCAGCAAGCTGGGATTCCGCCACGCGCGCCATCGACGGCGTTCGCACGGCCGGTTACGCAAGCTCAAACACGATGACCTACTTTCCGCGCGTTACGGGACGCGCTCAGGATGGCAGTCCACCGCGAGCCGTCGGTGGTGCTATCGCAGGTCTTCTATGCAAGCTTGATCGTCGGCACGGGCCCTGGATTGCGCTGGACCAGGCGGGGCTGCACTTCAATCGCACCCTGTTCCCCGCGGCGTCCTGCACGGACCATGAATGCGCGCACCTGGTACGCGAGGGAATCAACGTCATCGACAGCGGAACAAACGAACAGGCTATGCTGCTTGGTTCGGTGACGCTGGCGCGCATGAGCCAGATGGAGCGCAATTTCTGCAGTTTGCCGGTTCGCCGGTTGTGCCTGGCGATGACCAATGCTATCGAGCGCGCGACACGCTGGTCAGTGTTCGAACCGAACGAGGCACGCGTCGCCGAGCGCATACAGGCGCAGATTCATGCTTACCTGTCGAGCCTTGCCGATGCCGGTGCATTTGCCGACGATCAGTTCCACGTGCAATGCGATGCCGGCTTGCACACTGACGTTACGGATCCGCAGCGCGGCGTGACGATTCTGCTGGCATTCCAGCCGGCAGGCGCCAGGCATGCCGTCTCATTGACCTTGCACCAGACCCTCACCGGTTGTCGTGTCGCAGCGACGGCGTTTGCGCCGGCGATGGCGCGCTGCGCGTAGTCGAGGAAAAGCTTACGGTGTCCCCATCGCCCGCCATGCGGGCTCCTACCCTGCGCCGTTCAACGTCGCGAATAGACCTGTAGGAGCCCGCATGGCGGGCGATTGGCGACGATCGAGGTGATTTTGCCCGACCTGGTACAGACCTTTGGCCCTGAGGTAGGTGCCATCGCTCACTGTCCCTCTTTGCCGTAGCCGCCGCCGCCCGGGGTCTCGATCACCAGGCAGTCGCCGGCTTGCAGCGTGACCGTCGCCGTGGCCGCCAGCTGTTCAACCTCTCCGCCACGCCGTTCAATGCGATTCGTGCCGGTTTGCGCCGCGTCTCCTCCGTCCAGTCCGAACGGCGCCACGCGGCGGTGATTGGATAGCACAGAGACCTCGAGCGGGGCGCGAAAGCGCAATCGCCGGATGGCGCCATCGCCGCCGTGCCAGCGACCGGCGCCGCCCGATCCACGGCGGATCGAGAATGATTCGACCAGCACCGGGTATTTCTGCTCCAGCACTTCCGGGTCGGTCATGCGCGAGTTGGTCATGTGCGTCTGCACGGTATCGGCGCCATGCCAACCAGGACCGGCGCCCGCGCCACCGGCGATGGTTTCGTAGTACTGCAGGCGCGCATCGCCGAAGCTCACGTTATTCATCGTGCCCTGCGATGCCGCAAGCGCACGCAATGCGCCGTACAGGCAATCCGTTACGCACTGCGACGTTTCGACATTTCCGGCAACGACCGCGGCCGGCCAGCTCGGGCTCAGAAGGCTGTTCCCGGGAATACTGATCTCCAGCGGCTCCAGGCAACCTTCGTTCATCGGTATTTCCTCGCTGATCAGGCTGCGAAAAACATACAGGACGGCGGCGCGCGTGACGGCCTCGGGTGCATTGAAGTTGCTGCCGGACTCCGGCGATGTGCCTGCAAAATCGATACTTGCGGCGCGCCTGGCATGATCGACAACGATGGAAACGCAGATCGATTCACCGGAATCGAGCTCATACTCAAACGAGCCGTCCGACAATGAGGCAATCAACCGTCGCACGCTGGCGGCCGCGTTCTCGCGCACGAATCCAAGATAATCCTGCACGATTTTCACGCCGTATCGATCGACCGCTTTCTGCAACTGCCTGATGCCTTGCTGATTTGCCGCGAGCTGGGCTTTCAGGTCCGCAATGTTTTGCGACGGGTTGCGCGCGGGATATCGAGCGCCAACGAGCAAAGCTTGCACGGCATCGGTCTGGAATACGCCATCGCAAACGAGGAAGAAGTTGTCGATCAACACGCCTTCCTGATCGATATGCTGGCTCGTAGCGGGCATTGAACCGGGCGTGATGCCGCCGATATCCGCATGATGTGCCCGCGATGCCAGGTAGAACAACGGCTTTTCGGAACCGGCGAACCAAGGTGTTACAACCGTGATATCCGGCAGATGCGTGCCGCCGTTGTACGGCGAATTGAGCATGATCGCGTCATTCTTGCGAAGTGTATCGCCTGTCCGGGCGATGACGCTGCGTACGCTTTCGCCCATGGATCCGAGATGCACGGGCATGTGCGGTGCATTCGACACGAGTCGTCCCTGGCTGTCGAAAAGTGCACAGGAAAAGTCCAGCCGTTCACGGATGTTCACGGACAGGGCGGTATTTTGCAGCACCGTACCCATCTGCTCGGCGATATGCATGAAGAGACGATTGAAGACCTCGAGCCGCACCGGGTCCGGCGACTTGTCGTAGACAATGCTCCCGGACACCGGCAGGTTGTCCGTCTGCTCGAGAAGCAGATGACCGCGCTGATTCACACGGCCGTGCCAGCCGGCATCGATGACTGTCGTACCGTGTGCCTCGGCGATGATGGCCGGACCAGGGATCTTCACGCTGGCGGCAAGCGAGTCGCGTCGGTACACCGGCACATCCTGCCAGGCGCCGGCTGTCCAAAGTTTGCTGTGACTGTCTGGTGGCGACAGCGGGCCAGCCGGCACCAGGGGATCGTCGAACACTTTTTCGATGCCGGTGGCCGCGACGCGAACGAGAGCCAGCACAAGACCGCTGTCGCCGGTCTCCGTGCCGAAACGTTCTCGATAAACGCTTGCGAACTCCTGCGACATTGTCTCTGCATCCGCCATTGCAATATCGAGAACGGTGTCGGAGCCGTGTACGCGGACGCCGGCAGTTACCTGAAATTGCCGATAGTCGACAGGCACCTCCTGCAGTTCGAGCAGCTCGTCACACTGTTGTCGCAGCGCCTCGATCGTGCCATGCAAGGCATGCAAACTGGCAGTGTTGAGGGGCACCTCGACCGTTTGCTGGCGTTCGACGCGCAGGTCGGAAAGGCCCATTCCGTAAGCGGACAGCACGCCGGCCATCGGGTGCAACCACACTTTGCGCATGCCCAGCACCCGTGCAACGTCACAGGCGTGCTGGCCGCCGGCACCGCCGAAGGAACAAAGCGTGAAGTCGCGTACGTCGTCGCCGCGCTCGATAGTTATCTTGCGAACGGCGTTCGCCATGCTTTCGACGGCGACAGTCAGGAACCCGGCGGCAAGTTCTTCCGGAGAAAGCTCTGTACCGCGCTCCGCGGATACCTGCCGTGCCAGCCCGGAAAATTCCCGTCGCACCAGATCTGCATCGAGTGGCTGGTTGGCAGCCGGTCCGAAAACTCGCGGGAAAAACCCGATCGGTATTCTGCCCAGCAGGACGTTGGCGTCGGTTACGGTCAGTGGTCCGCCGCGTCGATAGCTCGCCGGTCCCGGATCGGCGCCTGCGGAATCCGGCCCGACCTGGGAGCGCCCGTCCGCATAGCGCAGGACCGACCCGCCGCCGGCCGCAATGGTATGAATCTTCATCATCGGAGCACGCAAGCGCACACCCGCGATCTCCGAGTCGTTGCTGCGCTCATAGGCACCGCTGTAGGCCGCAACGTCGGTCGATGTTCCCCCCATATCGAAACCGATCAGCTTTGCCAGGCCGGCCGAGGTTGCGGTTTCGACCATGCCGACGACGCCTGCCGCGGGCCCGGACAGTATGCTGTCTTTGCCGCGAAAATTGTCGGCCAGAACCAGCCCACCATTGCTTTGCATAAAAAGAAGCCGCTGCGGTTCGGCAACGCCTGCCAATGCCCGGCGCAGGTTGTCGATATACGAATTCAGCACCGGCGTGAGATAGGCATCTACGAGCGTGGTTTCGGCGCGGCTGACAAACTTGATCAGCGATTCCACTTCATGCGACACCGATACCTGTTGCAATCCTGATTTCAGAGCCAGATCGGAGATGCGTTGCTCGTGAGCCGGGAAGCGATAACCGTGCAGCAGACAAATGGCAATCGAGTCGATTCCGTCAGCCAGGCATTCATCGAGCGCGGCACGGAGCGAGTCCTCGTCCAAAGGAGTGAGAATCTTCCCGTCGGCAGTGACGCGCTCCTGCGCTTCGATCACACGACGGCACAGTGGTGTCGGTTTGACGATGTTAAGCGCGAAGATGTCCGGTCGGCTCTGGTAGCCGATCGCAAGGGCATCCGCGAATCCTCGCGTGACGATCAACGCTACAGGACTGCCGCGGCGCTCCAGCAACGCGTTGGTCGCAACCGTGGTGCCCATTTTGATGGCAGCCACGGGCCGGATCGGCAGCCCGGCGTCAGACCAGCTTGCCAGCGTCTGTCGAATACCTTCGGCGGCCGCATCGATATACCGATCCGCATTCGCCGACAGTAGTTTCGCGGTTTCGAGTTTACCGTCCGGGCGCAATGCGACGACATCGGTAAACGTACCGCCGCGATCGATCCAGAACTGCCAGGCGCCGAGTTCAGCCATTTTCGTCTCGATATTGCCAACTGCCGATCGTATATCGTTACTATGTGCAGCGGGAAATTCCGCTGCAACGAGGATCGAGGATGCGAAGCGCAATACTTCTGACAGTATTCCTGGTGGTCGGCCCGACGGCAGTGGCAGCGGACGCCGATCGCGCCCGGGACCTGGGCATTCCGTTCGACGGCGTAACCGGACCGTTGAACGCCATAACCGACGTTGCCGGTGTTACCGTGGGCCAGGTATCGATCATTGAGGATCTGCCGGACAACCGGGCAGCGCGCACCGGCGTTACCGCGGTATTGCCGCGCGGTGCAGCAAGCGCCGGGTCGCCGGTGTTCGCCGGCTGGTTTGCATTGAATGGCAACGGCGAGATGACCGGCACGACCTGGATTGAGGAGTCCGGATTCCTCGAAGGCCCGGTAATGATTACCAATACGCACAGTGTCGGTGCTGTGCACCAGGCGACTATCGAATGGCGAGTTAAAGGCGGCAAGGCGGATGCCAGCGGCTACTGGTGGTCGCTGCCGGTCGTTGCTGAAACCTGGGATGGGCACCTCAACGACATCAACGGATTTCACGTCAAGTCCGTACATGCACAGGATGCATTGCGCGCAGCCAGCGGCGGACCAGTGGCGGAAGGCAACGCAGGTGGCGGCACCGGTATGATCTGCCACGAATTCAAATGCGGTACCGGGACTTCGTCGCGCATAGCCACGACAGCGGAGGGCGACTTTACGGTAGGAGTTCTCGTGCAGGCGAATTACGGACTCCGCGAAAACCTGCGCATCGCGGGTGTCCCGGTGGGCCAGCATCTGACGGCCGACCGGGCTTATGCCAGCCAGCACCAGCCGCGGCTCGAGACCGGCTCGATCATCATTGTTGTTGCCACCGATGCACCGCTGCTGCCGCACCAGCTGAAACGGATCGCGAAACGCGCCGCGCTCGGGGTAGCGCGCGTCGGCAGCATGGCCGGCAACGGATCCGGCGATATTTTTATTGCGTTCTCGACCGCCAATACGGAGGCAAATCAGTCGGACAGTGTCAGGAACGTGCAGATGCACGCGAACGACAGCATCAGTCCGCTATTCGATGCAACAGTGCATGCAACCGAGGAGGCGATTGTCAACGCACTGATTGCCGCGCGCGATATGACCGGTGACAGGGGCCACGTTGTCAAGGCCATCGATCACGAAGAATTGCGCGGCGTTCTGCAACTGTACAACCGCCTCGACAATTAATGAATGATACGACTGTCGTTCTGGCGACGCTGATCGTCTATAACGCGATCCTTATCGGCGTCGGCTTCTGGGCGCGCAACCGCAACAGGAGTGTCGAGGACTTTTACCTGGCAGGTCGCAGGCTTGGCCCGTGGGTTGCTGCAATCAGCGCGTCCGCCAGTTCGTCGTCGGCGTGGACACTGCTCGGAGTCAGTGGCGCTGCCTACGCGTGGGGCCTGCCGGCCCTGTGGCTTTTTCCCGCAACGGTTGGTGGTTTTGTAATCAACTGGGTATGGGTAGCGCCGCGGCTGCAAGTGCTGGCAAGGAGCGAAGGCGCGATAACGCTCAGTGCGGTCGTTGCACCGCCCATGCTCGGCGCGCAGCGCGAACTGATTCTGCGCGTCGCCGCAGCGATCATCGTGTTCAGCTTTGTCTTTTATATAGCGTCGCAATTCGAAGCGGCCGGCAAGGCCTTTGAGTCGACTTTCGGGCTGTCGAAGCAGAACAGTATCCTCGTCGGTGCAGCGGTCGTCATGGCCTATACATTGCTGGGCGGATTCTGGGCCGTCAGCGTTACCGACACCGTGCAGGGCTTGCTGATGGTCGTTGCTGCCGTGGTGATGCCGGTTGCGGCTTTACTCGCCGTTGGCGGTGTCGGACCGTTGCTCGACGGGCTTGCGGCGCGCGGTGGCCCGTCGATTCCCGCGGGCCAGTTCAGCGGCCTGACCGGCTTTTTCTTCGTATTGGGTCTGTTCGGCATCACTATCGGCTATCCGGGCCAGCCGCACGTGGTGAATCGCTATATGGCTTTGCGTGATGCCGTGAGCCTGCGGCAGGGACGCGTCATCGCCCTTTGCTGGGCGGCGCTGGTGTATACCGGCATGCTGACTCTGGGGCTTTGCGCACGCGTTTTGCTGGACGATCTCGGCGACAGCGAACAGGTGCTGTTCGAAACCGCACGATTGTTGCTTCCGGCGGTCATCGGCGCGGTCATGCTGGCCGCGGTATTGTCGGCGATCATGTCGACCGCGGACAGCCAGCTGCTCGTTGCGTCGTCAGCGATTTCCCATGACTGGAAGCTTGCATCCGGCGGACCGGTAAACGGACTCGCTGGATCCCGCATCACGGTAATTGTCGTACTGATGCTCGCAACGATTCTCGCATTGCTGTGGCGCGCCGATATTTTCTCGCGCGTGTTGTTTGCCTGGGTTGCACTCGGCTCGGCGCTCGGGCCCATTCTTGTCGTGCGCCTCTGCGGGCGCGCAATTTCCGCTCGCGGTACGCTGGCGGCCATGCTGACTGGATTCAGTACCACGCTCGTGCTGTCCTGGATGCCCGACACGCCGGGCGATGTCGCCGAGCGCATCGTGCCGTTTGTGCTTGCATTACTGATCGCGGTGTCAACGAGCCGGAGAGGCGGCGCGTTACCCTGCCAGCCGGCCGGTACAGGATTGAAGCAGCGCTGATGCTGTGTGCGTCGCGTTGACCGTGCAGAAAAAACGTACCATTCGCCGGCGCCTGACACAGGCCTTGCTGTTCTTGTTGTCGCAATTGTCCTTGCGACACGCACATGCGCTTGCCAGCGGCGCAGCCTGGTGTTTATGGCGCTGCAAGGCGCTGCCCGCACGTACTGCCGCAATCAACGTGGCATTGTGCCTGCCGGAACTGACACCCGGCGAGCAGACACAATTGGTGCGCGACAGCCTGGCGGAAAACGGCAAGGCAATTTTCGAACTCGGGCCGTTGTGGCGCTGGCCGTTGGACAAGGTACTTGCCGTTATCGAGGACGGTGACGGCGTTGCAGAGCTACGTGCCGCGGTGCAGCGGCAACGTGGCGTGATTGTCATCGCGCCACATCTCGGCTCCTGGGAAGCGCTCGGTCCTGCGCTATCGCGTATTGCGCCGATGACAGCCATGTTCACACCCGGGCGCATGGGCGTCGACGACCCGGTTCGCGGTGCGCGGGAGCGAGCGGGCGCGCGCCTGGTTCCCGGCAATCGACATGGCGTGATGGCGCTCGCGCGCACTTTGAGCAAAGGCGGCATGATCTGCGTTCTGCCGGATCAGGACCCCGGACGAGGCGGCGGAATATTTGCACCGTTTTTCGGTATCGAGACCTATACGATGAAGCTGTTGTCGCGCCTCGCAATGCGGAGCAGCGCTCGCGGATTCGTGGTGTGGTGCGAACGGCTGCCCGAAGGGCGCGGCTTCGCGATGCACTGCCGCGCCGCACCGGAAGCGCTGTGCGAGGGACCGCTCGAGCGTTCCGTGGCGGCGCTCAATCACGCGGTCGAGACGGAAGTGCGGCGTGCGCCGGCCCAGTATCTGTGGTCGTACAAGCGCTTCCGCAGCCGCCCGGACGGCGGAGCCGGCCCTTATCCGCGCCGTGCCGCACGCAGAAATGCCGAGGCCTCGGTGCCGCGCTCGCGCTGACAAACGCAAAACTTTACTGTGGCGCCCGGTATCGCCATCATGCTGGTCAGCATCGTGTCCGATGCAAACAATAGCCAATACTGCGGGGAACTTCGAATGAAATTACTGCTGTCAGTTTGCATGCTTGTACTTTTCCTGCTCGTTGCTTGCGGCAGCGAAGATCAAACGGCGACGCCGGAACCTGCGGTGCAAGCCGAAAGCGCGGAGTCTTTCGCGGATGAGGCCGCTACCGAACTGGCGGCCCTGGTCGAAGAGTTTTTCGAGCGCAACCTTGAGCTGAATCCGCTTCTTGCCACGTCGATCGGCGACGGTCGTTACAACGATCGATTGGCCAACTCGATTGGCCCTGAGTATCTGCAGCAGAATGAAGCATTGAATCGCGAGTACCTGCAGCGTGTCATGGCAATCGATCCGGCGTCGTTGTCCGGCCAGGATCGGCTGACCTATGAGACGTTCCGCTACAGCCGCGAAATGGAACTCGAGGGGCTGAATTTCCCGGATCACTTGCAGCCGATCAATCAGTTTTATTCCGTTACCAATTCTTTCGTGCAGCTCGGCAGCGGTAGCAGCATCCACCCGTTCGAAACGGTGGAGAACTACGACGACTTCCTGAGTCGCGTGGATGATTTCGTGCTAGTCGTCGATCAGGCGATCACGAATATGCAGGCTGGAATGGAGCAAGGCATCGTGCAGCCGCGCATCCTGATGGATAAGACGCTACCGCAACTTGCGTCGCAGATTACGGACGACGTCGAGAGCAGCACGTTCTACAGCCCGATTCGCGATATGCCGGAGGAATTCTCCGATGAGCAGCGCGAGCGCCTGACAAATGCATGGCGCACGGCGATTGCGGAGAAGATCGTACCGGCTTACCAGCGCTTGCATAACTTTATTGGCGACGAGTACCTGGCCGCTGCGCGTGAAACGGTTGGCATGGGGGGATTGCCCGGCGGTGCGGAGTGGTATGCCTACCTGGTGCGGCTAAGGACGACCACCGACTTGTCGCCGGGAGCAATTCACCAGATTGGTCTCGATGAGGTCAAGCGCATCCATGGCGAAATGCAAGGTGTCATGAATGAGGTCGGATTCGAGGGAGATCTCGACGATTTCTTCGAATACCTGAATGCCGACGAGCAGTTTTACTATGACCGGCCGGAACAACTGATTCAGGGCTATCAGGACATGTCGGATCACATCGAGAGTCTCGCGCCGAAACTTTTCAGTGTTTTTCCCAAAGCGGATTTCGAAGTGCGTGCGGTCGAGCCGTTTCGCGAGCGATCCGCCAGCGGAGGCTCGTACCGACGCGGCACGCCGGATGGTTCGCGGCCAGGCGTATTTTTCGCAAACACCTTTGACATCAAGGCGCGACCGAAATGGGCCATGGAGTCGCTGTTTCTGCACGAAGCGATCCCGGGACATCATTTCCAGATTTCCATCCAGCAGGAACTCGAGGACCTGCCGCGTTTCCGCCGTTTCGGCGGCTACACGGCTTTCACCGAGGGCTGGGGCCTCTACGCCGAGTCGCTGGGCAAGGAATTAGGCGTGTATACGGATCCTTACCAGTATTTCGGTGCACTGAACGCGGAACTATGGCGAGCCATTCGTCTCGTTGTCGATACCGGGCTGCACGACCAGGGCTGGAGCCGCCAGGACGTGCTGGATTTCATGTACGCCAACTCCGCGGTCAAGGAAGCGCGCGCCGTCAGCGAAGCCGAGCGTTACATGGCGATTCCCGGCCAGGCGCTGGCGTACAAGGTCGGGCAGCTCAAACTTCTCGACCTGCGCGAGTTTGCGCAGGAGAAGCTGGGCGACAGGTTTGATATCAAGGAATTTCACAGCATGATCCTGACCGATGGACCGCTGCCGTTGCAGTTGCTGGAAGCGAAGGTGGAACGCTGGATTGTGGGACAGGGCGGGGCCGGGCGTTAAGGTTTGGGAGTCTGGAAGTTGCCGGCAGCGGAAACCGGCCGTTCATTCGTCTGAGCGTCAGCAAACGCCTGAGGCGGACGGTGAACGTCTGCGAGAATTGTCCCGTGTCAGGCAGTCGGCCATAATCATCCGGTCAGCTGCATTCGGCTCTAGCGTGCCTCGATCTTGCGAGTTTCGTTAGGCGCGGCGCACGCGGATATCAAATTCGATGTGCTCTTGTTCTTTTACCGTACCAATAATTTCAAAAAGATTAGTGGCGGTAGGGTTGCCGGCCGGGCCGAGCATTCTCATCAGGCTTTTCGCACTTCGCCCAGTACGCTCCGCAAGCGTTTGATATCCAATGGTTGCATTGATGTAATTGCTTAGAATGCTTCTCCCACTATCAAGATCGCCTTCCAATAGCGACTCAATGGCTTCTTCAATTAGAGCAAGCCGAAAGGACGGGTCATTTTGTGCCCGTGCGCGAACAGTTTCCTTAAAATCGCGTGTCAATGCCATCACACTTCTCCTCGACGCTTGCGAAGCCATTGTAGCTCAGGACAGCTTTCCGGCGGGAAGCGGCCAGTACAGCGTTGAGTTAGTCGGCCACTCAGTTAGTCTGGCAACGTTCTACTTGTTGCGCTTTTCGCCCGCTGGTCACCCGCGTGAGGAGTGATCAGAAATCGAAATGCTTTCCCCGCCTGGGAAGAAATGCGAATCTCCGCCTCTTTCTTGTTTGTCGTAATCAATTTGGGTTCAGCCGATAGAACGAATTTGTCGCCTTGAAATTCATAGATCTTCGCTGTGAGCAACACTCGCCCGTCTTCCTGAATTGTGGGCGTAATAACAAATCTTAGGACTTCATCAATTCGCATCTCTGCCTCTTTACCTTCGGCAGTAAGTAGTCTCCCGACACGGGCATCCTCATCTCCAACTAAAACGCCAACATCGAGCAGTATCTTTTCCGCCAAGGTTGAGTTCGCTACAAGCATAGTTGCCGCAGCGACCAGGCAGATCGCGGCCAGTCCAGACAGCGTTTGAGTCAGAGGTCCGTAACGTGTCGCCTCCTTCGGAACAGCTACCGTCGAGTTGGCTCCAGCTGACAGTTCGTGCAAGGGTATTGACAGTACTGATGCCAATGCTTGGGCTGATTCGAATGATGCAGACCCTGTCTTCTCGATACGCTGGATTGTCCTGAGCCCCAATCCTGCAACGTGAGCAAGATGCTCTTGGCTCCAGGCCCTGTTCTGCCGCTCCGATTTGATCAATTCCGGGTCGAGTCGCATGTCCATCCTGATGCTCTCCGGTCAATTGCTGTTAATCAGCATTTGACGTTATGAGCAATCCGATGAATACGAAATGAGTACGCCAATATTACGCCATTTTCGCGCCATCGGGTCGCCTGCGTCCGATCTTTCAAATCGACTTGAGATACCCGCTTCCGACTAAAAGCCGACGGTTAGTCACCGACATGCTTGGCAGGTCTTGCGCTGCCCTGACATTCTCATTACCTGTGACTTAGCCGATTCGGCTCAGAGGCCGCCAGTTTAGCTAATTTCCCTGGGCGGCTGGAGCCGGCCGCACGCTGTCGCTGGGCTGGTAAACTGTCGTCCGTCAGCAGGTGACCCATACCGGGCGTAGCTGCCTGCAACCTGTTGGCGATGCTTCCGTTAGTTCTTGCATCCGGCAACACCTGTGAAAATGTCATGTTGTTCGACTGATACCAGCGTATGTTCGGCATAAGCACGCGTCGTCGTTCTCTCGCCGGGCTCCTCGCCGTTGTCGCGTTGTTATTGCTGATCTATTTCTTTGCGCAACGAGAGAACCCCGAAAGTACCGAAATTGCCGCTCCTGCCCCGATTGCAGCCAAGGTCCGGCCAACTGAAGCGACCGCGCCAGCTCCAGCCGAGTTCCCCGCGGCAGACTTGCGTTCCGCGGTGAATGAGATCTGCTCCGCCAACGTTGCGCAAACCTCCAACATGGACTGGACACAGGACGAAATGCAGGCACAGATCGACGGTTTCAACGCGGTGAAATTGAATTTGTCCGAGCGCCTGTCAGTATCGTCGAGCGCGGAGCACTTACTCTTGGCCGCCTTGCTGGAGAACGACCCGTCTTTGCGCTTCGAGTTGCTTGATAGCGCGATTTCAAGCAGTCCGTCGGACCCGTTCCTGATTTGGGGCGCCGTTCAAGTCTGTTCCGAGGCAATTGAATCCATTCCCTGCCCGCTGCGAGATTGGGAACAGCTCCTGATTGCCGTGGATGGTCAAAACAGTGAATCGTGGATTCGTGTCGCGGCGAACAGGTACGCAGCGAGTAATTACGATGCGGCGCTCGACGCGATGCGCCACGCCTCTACGGCTGCTGAATCTCGTGCTTATTGGACCGAGATGATTGAAATGATCGAACGCGGATTGGCGGCTGGTAGCGACTACGCGTTTCCTGAGCGAGCGAGCACGGCTTTCAGTTTCGCGGCTTCGGAACTACCGCGCTACGGCGACTACGTGAGAATGTGCGAGGAGCGGTCGTCGCAGAGTGTGGATTGGGCTTACGCCTGCCTCGCCTACGGTGAGCTGGTAGAAAATCAGGGTAAGACCGAAATGGGCGTGTCGATTGCCCGCTCGATTCAGAAGCTCGCGCTCGAGGGTCTGGGTGAAGTGGCTAAGGCCGCGGAAGTGCAACAGAGAATTGAGATACGTCGCCAGGAGAGACTGGATCCGATGAAGGAATACAACCCGAGAATAGATCGGCTGATCTTCTCGAACCCGACTTTGTTCTCGGCTTATCTGGCGGCAATCAGATCGGTGGGCGAGGAAGCTGCTCGGCGTCAGATTACAGTTGAAATCGAGCGACTCATTGAGCAACAGCCCGACCTGGCCTGTGAGCAAGTAGAAACTTCGCTCTAATTGTCATTTCCGCTTCGATCAAGACGAGGAGTCCCTGGCCTGTGAAACAATCAATCATTCATGTGGCGCTTGTGGTTCGCGACTATGACGAAGCGATCGAGTTCTACACCAGGACTCTTCGGTTTACGTTAGTTGAAGATTCTTACCAACCCGAGCAGAACAAGCGCTGGGTCGTTGTTGCTCCACCTGGGTCGGACGGCATTACCCTTTTGCTTGCAAGAGCGGCAAAACCTGAGCAAGAAGCATTCATCGGAAACCAGACGGGTGGACGCGTCTTTCTTTTTCTGAACACCGATGATTTCTGGCGCGACTACAAAGAAATGATCGATCGAGGGGTCAATTTCGTAAGAAAGCCGAAACTGGAGTCGTATGGAACAGTGGCTGTGTTCGAGGATCTTTATGGAAATTTGTGGGACTTGTTGCAATTGAATCACGAGTGACTGACCAGGTGACTTGGCGATTGTTCTAATCCTGACCAAGAAGCCTCTCGGCTAAGATGCATCGAAATGCTTGGCTTCGGTGCGCGCCGTCCGCTCTATTCTGGTCACACGCTGCCGTCGGGCTGGTAAACTGTCGTTCGGCAGAATGTCACCCAAAGCGGAAATGATGGTCCGTAGATCAATTCGGCCTGCAATGGCCTCGATGACAGCAATAGCCATCTTGTATTTCTTGGCGAGTAGCACACACGCATTTACCTGTGCCTCGGAACAATTTACCTTGAGTGAAGCGTACAAAGCGGCGGATAGCATCATCGTCGCGCTGATTACAGAGTGTCAAGTGGAAGTCAGCAGCGACCCGTATGCGAGCGGAGGTGACGACTGTTCTTTCATTAGTCTGGAGGTATTAAAGGACTCAGCGCCTGTCCGCGACCACGGTGGCGTAGCCAGCAGTTCGGGGTGCGGCCTGTCCGTTCACGTAGGCAGTCAGTACTTGTTGTTTCTGGATAGCGTGAACCAACCGATGGCGCCTAGTGCATCGCTTGGCGGGGCTTACTATATGAGTCGGCAAACAGTGCAATATTTGCGGATTCTTCGAGACTTCAGGAACGGACACGTAAGCGATCTGGCGGAACCCTGGATGTATGAAGAATCCAGAGGCTACTGTTCCATCAAGCAAAGCATAAAAGGCCAACAGATTTCATTCAGCCGTCGCATGCCTGACGCACCGTCGGAACCAGAACCCGTATGGACTCACGAAACGATAAATGGCGAAACGGTGCATCGGGCTACAGTACCTCTGGTTGATGACGAGAACAGAATTCCTGTGGGAGCTGCAGACATCGTTGCGTTCGGTGAAGTTCCAGACCGTAACGTGGATGCGCTGTTTTTAAGCGTGAGTCTGCAGGATACGTCGCCTGCAGCGGTGCGGCGAGCACGTATATCTGTGGGCGACCGAACCTGGTCGCTTAATCGAATGGAGGCGAACTTGCTATTGCGTGCAGGCGCAGGCGTACATAACTCAATCGAATATTGGACTGCCGGGGAGACGGCCGAGCAAATACTTGAGGCATTGGTTCAGCCTTCCGAAATAGTCGTGTCCGCGACGATTGTCTCTTCGCAAGAAGCCTTCGGACGTCCAGACGTATTTCCGCCGGAGGAGACCGCTTCGCAACTGTCCGGGTCAACGAGCGATTATGTAGGTCCCATACCACTATCGGAATCGGCGGACTCATCGGCAATGCCAAACGTACGCGCCGCGCACTCGTACCGCATCGAGGAGGAAGCTCCGGAACCTGTCCTTCGCCTTGTGTCGCGAAGTACTCAGCTTTCGGGCGTAATCAAGAGTTTTCATGCGTGCTATGCGGAATAGCGACAATAAACTGGTGCGCCGGTTTTTGACCGGTTGCGGTCACTCGTGCTTCGGCGATGAATTGGGGTTTCTTGATGATAGACCACGACGTGAAAATGAAGCTTGATACTGCAACACTCTTTCGATTTGCAGCATATGCAATTGTCGCTGGAGCGGTAGCCGCTTTTGTCACAGCTTTCGCTTTTCCACAGTGGTCGCAAGATGGCACTGGCGCCAAAGTCGCAGTGGTCGGCGCATTGTGCGGCTTTATCTATGCAGTGCTACGGCGAAAACCCGGGGCCTGAATACGTCTGCTTCTGGCTGCGAGTCGCCGGCCAGGCATTTTGAACTACAATTTTCCTTCCTGACCCAAAGCAGCCGTTCTATCTATTTCTCCTTGCATGTTCGAAGTGCGGGC
>JBBDJJ010000050.1:0-21094 GCA_040879925.1 Woeseia sp.
AACGCCTATCGCCCGTAATACGGGCTCCTACAGCCTACGATTTGTACTGATCACGTGCTGTAGGAGCCCATCCTACGGGCGATTTGTCTTAACCAAGTGCCATTTTCCCTAGTCGGCATCCCAGGATTCTGCCATGGACAGGCGCTGTATCGATATCAGCTCCGGCCGACGCGTGCCCGCTGCCAGCACTTCCAGGCGGCAACCGTTCCACTCCACGCTATCGCCGCGTACCGGGAGTCGGCCAAGTATTTCGGTGATCAATCCTCCGACCGTCGCGACCTCATCTTCGGGCTCCCACGGCAGTCCGAGCCGCGCGCAGATCTTGCGCAATTCGACAGACGCACGTACGTGCAGGGAGCCGTCGCTCTGTGGCCAGGACTCGTCGATAAGCTCGTCGCTTTCATCGAGTATTTCGCCCACGACTTCTTCAATGATGTCCTCAAGCGTCACAATTCCTTCGACGCCACCGTATTCGTCGACCACGATCGCCAGATGCATCCTGGCTTCCTGGAATGTACGCATCAGCGAGGTCAGCGGCATGCCTTCCGGAACCACGATCGGTTCGCGAACAATCTCCGACCAGGCAACCGGATCTTCAGGATGGTCGTGCATCCAGTGGAGGAGGTCCTTGACTACCACGATCCCGGAAAAGTTATCGATATCCTTCTCCGGGAGGAACGGAAAGCGGCTGTAGCCGCTTT
Source organism: Woeseia sp. (assembly GCA_040879925.1). Classification (GTDB taxonomy): domain Bacteria; phylum Pseudomonadota; class Gammaproteobacteria; order Steroidobacterales; family Woeseiaceae; genus IDS-8. The sequence continues at coordinate 702 of JBBDJJ010000050.1, forward strand.
CGCGAATGGTTTCCCGCAGTACCGTCAGGGTCATTTCGGCGGACAAATACACTATGCGTTGCCGTGGCAGCATAACGTCCCCGGCGGTCATCTGGCGCAAGTGGGTTGCGCCGACGATCATGTCTGCGGTGCGCGGGCCCACCGCGCCTTCGTTACGGCCCAGCGCCGCCAACAGCCGAATCTCTTCTACCGATGTAATTGGCGCGGCCTTGCCGCGGCGCAGCGTACGGGAAATCCGTTCACTCACATACACGAGGGGATAGAGTGCGACCGTCATGAATCGAATCATGTAAGCAACCGGCATCGCCAACAACCGCGTATAGGTGACACCGAGTGTTTTCGGAATAATCTCAGTGAACAGCAGTACGGCAAGCGTAAATACGATGGTGAAGATCCACAGCGTCTGTTCGGTAAATACCGTGACATAGGAAGCCCCCGCAACTGCCGCGCCAACGGTATGCGCGGCGGTATTCAGTATCAGAATGGCTGCTATGGGCACATCGATACGCCGCTTGAAACCCGATAACAATCGTCCGGCCTGCCGATGCCGCGCCGCCATCGCCTCGGTTTGTGCCGGGCTTATCGACAAAAGGACTGACTCGCAAAGCGAGCAAACAAATGAAACCGTCAGTACAACAGTGATGGCCATCACAAAAATAATCATCTTGTCTCCGGGGCCGTTATCAAGGCCGGGTCAAACGCCATGTTTAACATTCTGGCTCCGGCATCAGGTCAACGAAAAGAAACGTTCAGCGTTTGCCGTCGAGCGAGTTGCCACAATCTGTTCCGGCCGTCCCGTGGATTCCGCAACAACGCGCAATACTTCGCGCAGATACATGGGTTCGTTGCGACGTGTTTGCGGGCGCGGTTTCAGGCTGCGTGGCAACAGGTAGGGCGAGTCGGTTTCCAGCATAAGTCGGTCGTCGGGGATTGCTGTTACCAGCGATTTCAGATGGCTACCGCGACGCTCGTCACCGATCCAGCCGGTAATGCCGATATAGAGGTCCAGATCAAGATAACACCGCAGCTCAGACTCGGTACCCGTGAAGCAATGCGCAACACCTCCCTTGAGACGGTTTCGCATGGGCGCCAGGATCTCGACAAATTCGTCGTGGGCATCGCGCTGGTGAAGGAATACCGGGAGATTGCACTCTGCTGCGAGTTCGAGTTGAGCCTGAAATGCATCGCGCTGCGCCTGCCGCGGCGAAAAATTACGAAAATAGTCGAGTCCGCACTCGCCGATAGCAACAACATACGGCCGCGTTGCAAGTTCACGTAGTGTCTGGCCAGCGCTTACACCGTAGTCGCTGGCGTGATGCGGGTGAACGCCCGCGGTGGCATAGAGACTGCCTGAATACGCATGGGCCAGGTTGGCGGCATCAATACTCCCTTGCTCACTGCTGCCGGTCACGATCATGCGTCGCACACCGTGCTCACGGGCACGCCCAATGACGGCATCACGATCCAGTTCGAACGAGTCATGTGTCAGATTGGCACCAATGTCGAGCAGGTCAGGGTAGGTCAAAGCTGTGGCATCTTAACGAGGGCGCCAGCGAAAGATTGCTGCGCCAACAGTGAGGAATACGGTACTCATGACCGTGAGAATTAGCAATTCGGGGAGCACACCGGTTAAATTGGCGCCGTCCAGCATAATCGCGCGTGCCGCCGCCAGAATATGCGTCAAAGGGAAGGCGTTGGCGGCCAAACGCACCCATTCCCCGGCCCCTTCCAGCGAGAACCAGACGCCTGACAGCAACATCATCGGCCAGGTGACGAGGTTGAGAAGGCCGCCGGCAAGTTCCTCGCTCGTAACGCGTGCGGCGACCATAAGCCCCATGGAGATGAGGCAGATTGCACCGAGCATCGTCACGACGAAAAGTGCGACATGGCTGCCTTCCATTTGTGTCTCGAGGAAATAGCTTGTACCTACATAAACGAACGTCGTAATAAGCATAATCAGGATGAGTCTGGACGCCACCTGAGCCACGATGAATTCAAACGCCCGCAGAGGAGTAGCACGGAGCCGCTTCAAAAAGCCGTTCTTGCGATACCGCACTACCACGTAGCCGACACCGAACAGGCAGCTGAACATCATGTTCATGCCGAGAATCCCGGGCAGCACCCAGTCGATATAGCTGACCGCATCGCCCGTCACCTTTTCTTTCTGCGGTGGATTGCCTGCAGTCGATTGCAGCAACGCGAACTCAACAAAGTACCCTTTGGATGATTCCGGGTTGATCCAGTAATGTACTTGCGGTCGCAAGTCCACCAACATGTCGAGCTGGTGGCGCGCGACGCTAAGCAAAGCCTCCTGTGGGTCGCTGACCGGTACAAAACGTACGTATTCGGTATTCAGAAACGGATGCACCGAGCGGTCGATCTCGGCGGCCGATTGCACGACACCGACCGTATACTCCGGTCGCGATCCCTCGCCAAAAATGAAAGACAAGCCGAACATCAGTGCGACCGGCAGGACGAGATTCCAGCTCAGCGAGCTTTTATCGCGAACGAATTCGAGATTCCGCGCACGAAAAATGGCAAATATGCGTTTGAGCATCTTGATTCGCCCGTAACGATCTCAGGTCCGCAATGAATGGCCGGTCAGATCGAGAAAGAGATCCTCGAGATTCGGTTGACGGATCTTCAGGCGATTCAGCCCGCGAACGTGCGTCGCGAGCGCTTTCAGGCTCAAATTGACATCGTTCGTAGAAATTTCGATGATTCCCTGAGTTTCCAGCACACGATGCTCGATACTTTGCAGATCGCCACTGACATCCGCCAGCGGCAATTCGATGATGACCTTGGGATACCTCGCCGCGAGCATCGACTCGGGCTGCCCCTGTGCGATGATTCTGCCGCCATCCATTATGGCGATGTCGTCGCACAGGACCTGGGCTTCATCCATGTAATGGGTGGTCAACACAACGGTCGTACCGTCAGCACGGATACGTTTTACCAGTGCCCAGAAATTGCGCCGCGCCTGGGGATCGAGACCGGTGGTTGGCTCATCGAGGAACACGAGGCGAGGGCGATTGACCAGTGCCACGGCCAATAGAAGCCGTTGTCGTTGACCGCCGGACAGCTTGCGATTGTCACGATTTTCGAGGTCGCGGAGCGAACATTCATCGATAATGTGCTCGATGTCGCCCTGCCGGTCGTACAGGCTGCGAAACATCTCCAGGGTTTCACGGACGCTGAGAAAGTCCTGCAGCGCCGTGTTCTGGAACTGGATGCCGGATTCTTCCCGGAACGTGCGCCCTGCCGGTTGCCCGAAATAGAAGACGGCGCCGGAGGTCGCCGGAATGACGCCTTCGATAATCTCGATCGTCGTGGTCTTGCCCGCGCCGTTCGGGCCCAGCAAACCGAAGCATATGCCTTGCGGGACAAAGAAGCTGACATTGTCCACAGCACGCACACCCGGGTATTGTTTGACCAGTTGTCGCGCTTCCAGCGCTATATCCATACGGTTTCGGTACATTGCAGATCAGGGCCCGGTGCATAGAGTACCTGCGGCAGCGGTGTGGGCATAGCTGCGCCGACACCGGTTGTCTGGCCCGCCGTGTCAACCTTTTGCTGTTGCCGTGCATCCAACAGTTAAATGGAAGCGCATCGCAAAGGTGCGCCGGTTGACGGTTCACACTATTGTCCGGAGTTGTCGATGTCCAAATTTCGCAAATCTGCCTCGCTCACCGCTGGCCTGCTGGCGGCCCTGATCGTTGCGCCTGCCCAGGGCTTCAACCTCAACAAAGCCATAACGGTTGACGCCGGCGGTCAAAGCAGCGGGGAATCCACCATTAACGGCAGTATTTCGGTCGGTCGCGACGCTACGGTCACGGGCGAACTGAAAACCGTCAACGGCAGCATTCGGATCGAGGAAAGCGCACGTATCGAGGATGCCGGCACTGTTAACGGATCCCTGCGGCTGGCGAACGGCGTGTCCGCGCATGACATCAGCAGTGTGAACGGCACAGTCGAGCTGGGCGAGAACGTCGTCATCGACGGACAGATCTCGGTCGTGAACGGCAGGATCGCCGTCGGCTCGGGCTCCCAGGTCAGCAAGGACATCAAGAACGTCAACGGCGAGATTAAGGTTGCCGGCACGACGGTCGGGGGCGATCTGGCTACGGTCAACGGCGATGTCACCCTTACCGGCAATTCCGTGTTGCGCGGCGACCTGATCATTGAGAAACCGGGCAACAGGCAGTGGGGCCGCGCCGAGAAACGCAAGCCGAGAATAGTTATAGGCCCAGGCGCTCGCGTGCAGGGAGAGATCGAGCTGGAGCGCGAAGTTGAACTTTACATCAGCGAGTCGGCCGAGGTTGGCGGTGTCACGGGTGTAATGACGCTCGAGCAGGCCATCCGCTTCAGCGGTGAGTCCCCGTAGGCAGTCCCCGTAGTCCAGGGGGCGGGCTGCGCGACTCGCTGAGCTGTCCTTGCGTGAGCATTTGCCGGCTGGCCTGACGGGAGAATCCGGCTAGAATAGGCGCCGTGACCACTACCAACCGGCAACTGACACTCTTCCCGGAGCGCCTGGAACACGAGGGCCTGCAAAGCTTCAGTATTCGTCCGAGTTCGCGAGCAAAGCGCCTTACAATAAAGGTTTACCCGCGCGGTCGGGTTGAGGTGGTGGTACCTCGCCGTACCCGGGCCGCCACGGTTGAGGCGTTTGTGCGCGAAAACGCCGCGTGGATACGCGACGCACGCCGCTCATTCGCGATCGAGAGCCCACCGGATGTGCATGCGCTGCCGACACTGGTAGCACTCCGGGCAGTGGGTAAGTCTGTGCCGGTCGTTTACCGCCCGGTACCGGGCGCCATAACGGTCGACTATCGCGTCCGGGATGACCGGCTGCAGCTTAGTGGCCGGGTGGGTGACGAAACGCTGTGCATCACCGCTCTGCGCCGCTACCTGGCGGAAACGGCGCGCAGCGAGTTCGAGCCGGCATTGCGTTCCCTGTCCTCGACGATGGACCTTCCCTACAGCAAGATGCAGATCCGCGCACAACGGACCTGTTGGGGCAGCCGCAGTTCCAGCGGCACTGTAAGCCTGAATCTTTGCCTGTTGTTCCTGGAACCACAGGTCGTGCGCTACCTGATGATTCATGAGCTGTGCCATGGCCGTCACATGAATCACTCGAAGCGCTTCTGGGCACTGGTGAGCCGCTTCGAACCGGACTGTCGGCGCCTCGACCGGGAACTCACCGAGAGCTGGCGACACGTACCCGGATGGATGGGGATTTGTTAATTAAAGACAGTAAGATAGAGTATTTTCTTTAAGTAGTTAGTCAACCCTGGTCCAGCAACTCCCTGAGGTTGATCACAGCCGCATTCGCCCGCGCCAGGTAGTTGGCCATTACCAGAGAATGGTTGGCGAACAAACCGAACCCCCCGCCATTCAGGACCACCGGCGCGCGCAAGGGCGCAAGGCTGGCCTCCAGTTCGCGAATGATCTGATGCAGGCTGGCCTCTGCGTTCTTGTCCGCCAGCACATCGTCGAAATCAATCTCTGCTGCGCGGAACATATGCACCAGTGCCCATGCCATGCCACGCGCTTCGAAGAAAATGTCGTCGATTTCGAACCAGGATGTGCGTTCAAAGCGGGCTCCGGAACTGTCCACTGACCGACCGGTTTCGCCACCTGCGAGACCGCTGTCAGGCCCCCTTGCCGCCACACTGTCCCCGAGCCGTCGCGACAGGCTGCCGAGTCGCTTTTCGACTTGTGCCAGCCACTCCCGCAAATTGTCTGCGCGCGCATAGAAGAGAGCCTCTGGCGCGCGAACGCCGGCCAGGCGTTCCCGGTACCGTGTGAATCCGGCAATGGCGTCGCGGTATTCGGATTCCGATGGCGGCAAAATCCAGGAATTGTTATCGAAAAAGAACTTGGGCTCGGCAACAGCGAGATCCTCATCTTCTTTCGATTGGGACTGGCTGCGGCTATAGTCATTGCGTACTACGCGTGCGAGATCACGAACCTGCTGCAATACGCCAAATTCCCAGTTGGGAATATTGTCGAGCAGCACTCCCGGCGGCATGATGTCGTTGCTGAGATAGCCACCCGGCTTTTCGAGCAAGGTTTCGGCAACACGTACCAGCGTGTCTACCGTGGCATAGCCCGGTATAAAACGCTCAGTGTCAGGACGTGTATTGATTACAAAAAGATCGGGCTCGCGTGACCAGTAAGCGCTGATGCCGATCAGCACCACCAGCAGCACGGTAACGGCAATAAGCGCCGGCCGAGCCAGCCGGTTAGTCGCGAGTGTGGCGCTGCTGAAGAAGCGTTTGAAATCCATACTTTTCCGGCCTGCCGCTTACGCGGCCCTGGGCGTGCCAGCAAGCTGCCGAAGCACGTAATGCAGAATGCCGCCATGCTCGAAATAGTCACGCTCCTTGGGCGTATCGATACGAACCCTGGCCTGGAAGCGAATTGCATCGCCATCGGCTGGTTTGGCGGTGACTTCGACCGTGCTGCCGCCCTTGCCGCCCTTGCCGCCCTTGGCCAGACCCTCGATGGCGTAACTCTCCCGGCCGGTCAGACCGAGGGCTTGAGCGCTGTCGCCATCCATGAATTGCAATGGCAAAACCCCCATGCCGATCAGGTTCGAACGATGGATACGCTCAAAACTGACTGCGATTACCGCTTTGACGCCGAGCAGCAGAGTACCCTTGGCGGCCCAGTCACGTGACGAGCCGGTACCGTACTCACTGCCGGCGATGACAACAAGCGGCGTCCCGTCCTGCTGGTAGCGAAGGGCTGCGTCGAAAATCGTCATTTGTTCGTTGCCCGGCTGATGCCGCGTCCAGCCGCCTTCAGTATCCGGCGCCAGCAGATTGCGCAGTCGGATATTGGCAAAGGTACCCCGCATCATCACTTCGTGATTGCCACGTCGTGAACCATAGGAATTGAAATCGGCTGGTTCCACACCCTGGTCACGCAAGTAGTCGGCCGCGGGTCCTTTGGTCGCGATGTTGCCGGCTGGCGAGATGTGGTCAGTCGTGACCGAGTCGCCCAGCAACGCGAGCACCCGTGCATCTCGAATGTCTTCGACCGGTGTCGTGGCCGCGGTCATGCCTGCGAAATACGGAGGGTTCTTGACATAGGTCGAATCATCGTCCCATGCATAACTCTCGCCCTCCGGTACGTCGAGGCTGTTCCAGTTGCTATCCCCCGCAAACACGCTGTCGTAGCTCGATTTGAACATGGCCGAATTGATATTGCCGGCGATGATTTCCTGAATCTCCTTCTGGCTCGGCCATAGGTCACGCATGTAAACCGGCTTGCCCTCCCGATCACTGCCAAGCGCATCCTCAAAAAGATTCAACTCAAGTGTCCCCGCGAGCGCGTAGGCGACCACCAGCGGCGGAGATGCCAGGAAATTCATCTGCACCATCGGGTGAATCCGGCCTTCGAAATTACGGTTGCCCGATAGCACGCTGCATCCGACGATCTGGCCTTTGGTCACTGCCTCGGCGATTTCCGCTTTGAGCGGGCCTGAATTGCCGATGCAGGTCGTGCAACCGTAGCCCACGGTATAAAAACCAAGCGCATTCAGGTCATCCAGTAAATCCGCTTTTCGCAGGTAGTCGGTGACCACCTTGGACCCGGGTGCAAGGCTGGTCTTGACCCAGGGTTTCGACGTTAGTCCCCTGACGTTCGCGTTGCGCGCCAGAAGCCCTGCCGCGACCATCACGGCCGGGTTCGAGGTATTGGTACAACTGGTGATTGCCGCAATCAATACGGCGCCGTCGCGAATTTCCACCTTGTGGCCGTCCCATTCAGCGCTTGCCGAGCCGCCTCCCTTGCGTTTCGCAATGGCTTCCTTCAGGTGACTACGAAACATTCGATTGGCCTCGCGGAGAGGTATCCGGTCCTGCGGACGTTTCGGTCCGGCCAGGCTCGGCTCGACCGTGCCGAGATCCAGCTCCAGCAAGTCACTGTAGAGCGCAGCGTCGGCACCTTCCTCACGCCAGAGGCCTTGCTCACGCGCATAGAATTCGATCAGCCGGATATGTGCCGGATCGCGGCCGGATAACTTGAGGTAACGCAGTGTTTCGCCATCGATCGGGAAAATGGCACAGGTGCTGCCGAACTCCGGCGACATGTTGCCGATTGTCGCCCTGTCGGCCAGCGGAAGTTCGGCCAGCCCATCGCCGAAAAACTCCACAAACTTGCCGACCACACCCTTCTCACGCAACATCTGGGTCACTGTCAGCACCAGGTCTGTCGCAGTTGTGCCTTCTTTCAGGGCCCCGGTCAGCTTGAATCCGACGACCTGCGGAATAAGCATGGTAATCGGCTGGCCAAGCATGGCGGCTTCAGCTTCAATGCCCCCGACACCCCAGCCGAGGATACCCAGGCCGTTGATCATGGTCGTGTGCGAATCGGTGCCGACCAGCGTATCGGGGTAGGCCAGCCGTGTTCCGTCTTTTTCGACATCGAAAACGACACGGCCAAGGTATTCGAGATTGACCTGGTGCACGATGCCGGTGTTCGGCGGCACGACGCGAAAATTATGGAATGCCTTCTGCCCCCAACGCAGAAACGTATAGCGTTCCTTGTTGCGAAGAAACTCGATCTTGTTGTTGAGGTCGAGCGAATCAGCCGCGCCGTAACGGTCCACCTGAACGGAATGGTCAATGACCAGTTCGGCAGGCGACAAAGGGTTAATGCGATCCGCGCTGCCGCCGAGCTTGACCACGGCATCGCGCATCGCAGCGAGATCGACGACGGCCGGCACACCGGTAAAGTCCTGCAGAATAACCCGTGCCGGCGTGAAGGAAATCTCCGTGCCGGGATCGGCTTTCGGCTGCCAGTTGGCCAGCGCCAGAATATGCTCGCGGGTAACATCACGGCCATCTTCATGGCGCAGCAGATTTTCCAGCAGAATCTTGAGGGAGAAGGGCAGGCGCTTTACGTGGCCTTCGCGGACCGCGTCAAGCCGATGGATTTCGTATTTATTGCCGTCGAGTTCGAGCGTTGAACGGGCGCCGAAGCTGTCCTTCATAAGTTGTTCTCCGGGGTAAATCGGGTACTGTGCCGCCTTGGCATTGCATCAAAGTGATGCGGGTATGGGCGGCGCGGGTCGGCATTATAACCGAATCGCGGCCTGCATCGCGGCAGCCGGCGCCGCGGTTCGTGAACAGGTCCGTTCGATCACGGCCCCGCCAAGGCAGCGGTCGCCTGCATAAAAAACCGCGTATTGTCCCGGCGCTACCGCGCGTTGCGCTGCATCGAACATTACATTGAGTTTGCCAGGCGACTCGGCGCGCACGCTGCAGTCCTGATCGGGCTGTCGGTAGCGCACCTTGACCCTGCAGCGCAGCTCACCGTCACTGACGAGCTCGCGAGGAATCGAGGCGATCCAGTGGGCGTCGCCCGCGATCAGCTCGTTGCTGTAGAGCAGCGGGTGTTCACCCTGCACGACGACCAGAGTGTTGTTCGCAAGAACTTTTTCAGCAACGTACCAGGGTGCCTCGTCACTGTCCTTGCGACCTCCGATGCCGAGACCCTGACGCTGGCCGATAGTGTAGTACATGAGTCCGCAATGCTCGCCAACTTGCCTGCCTTCGGGTGTTCGCATCGGGCCGGGGCGGGCCGGCAACCAGGTCGACAGGAATTCGCGAAACGGGCGCTCTCCTATAAAACAGATGCCGGTACTGTCCTTCTTGCCGGCGACCTCCAGACCATAGTCCCTGGCAATTGCGCGGACATCTGCTTTCTGCAGCGTCCCAAGCGGGAATTCGGTATCCGCCAGTGCACCGCTGGTTACCGCATGAAGAAAGTAGCTCTGGTCCTTGGCTGCGTCTTTTGCCTTGCAGAGTTGCGCCTGGTCATCCACGATTACTGTCCGTGCGTAATGACCGGTTGCCAGCAAGTGGCCCCCGAGACGCCGCGCATACTGTCGAAAGACCCCGAACTTGATTTCCCGATTGCACAGTACGTCGGGATTCGGTGTGCGCCCGGCACGGTACTCGGCCAGGAAGTGTTCAAAAACACGCTCACGGTACTCGCGGGCAAACCGGACATGGTGCAACGGTATGCCGAGTTGCTCGCAAGTGCGGCGGGCGTCCTGGAGATCCCCGGCTGCCGTGCAATAGCCGTCATCATCCTCCCAATTGGTCATGTGCAGCGCCTGCACGTCAGCGCCACGCTCTTTGAGAAGGAGGGCGGCAACGGCAGAATCGACGCCGCCGGAGAGGCCTGCAATCACTCGCCGGCCACGAATGTCGCGGCCGCCATCTTCGTAACCGGATGTCGCACTGGAATTCACAGTGGTTGATTCTACCACTGCGACCGACTGCAGACCGGCCGGCTCAGACCAGCCAGGCGTTTGCGAGCACGGCGTCGACGTTTTTTTGCACAGGCAGCATTGTTGTCAGCAAAGAGGCAGGCCGTCGGCGACCCGCCAGGTAATCCTCGATGCAACGAAGGACCACTGGGCTGCGCAGATCGCGTCGACGCCGCTGCAGGTCCTGCAAAGTGTACCAATGCACAGCGTGTATGCCGTCATCGAGTGGACTGGCACGGTTCTCTCTGATTGGTATGGCGATGTACACGATGCGCAGGAATTGCTGGCGTGTCTGCGGGTGAATCCACAAGTACACGCCGAGCAAGGTGTTGACGTCGACGATATAGCGGGTTTCCTCAAGTACTTCCCGAACTACAGCTTGCTCCGGCGACTCGTCGGCTTCGATGTGGCCTCCTGGCTGGGTGATCACGACAATACCGGAAGCGCGTTCCTCGACAACCAGATAACGGCCGTCCTGTTCAACGACAGCAGAAACCGTCAGGTCAGTCGGAAGCATTCAGGAGGCGGTTTGCGTCAGATGCCGAGCTGGCGGAATTCTATTTCGACTTCACTGGCCTGCCAGATCTGATCGAACATTTTGGCATATAGTCTTGCGACGGACGGTTCGTAGGTATCTGCGATGCCTTCCCAACGGCTTGCCTGCAATCGATAGACAAGTGCCGATTCGTCCGCGATCAGGAACGACTCGGCGTGGGTGCGCAAATCTTTTCTGACATGCCGAAATTCGATATAGGTATTCAGGCGGCGCCCCAAATGGACGAAATTGTTACCGTTCTTGATGGCACGCGACGGGTCCGCGATCAGCACGCGGATCCGGGCATAGGCTTGCGACAGCACCAGCCGCTTTATGACTTCCAGAAAGTCCGGGTCATCGTAGATTCCCGGTTCAAGATCGTGAGTGAAGATGGAAACCCGGCGGGTTGCTTCGCTCGCGACATCAATGACGGCTTGGCGCATTTCCCTTTCGGTGGAAATCACCCAGCGACGGCCTTTTTTTCTTGCTTGTTCCATATTGTGCCGGGTGATTACGCCTCGAATCGGAAATCCATGTCGCGTGCCGCCAGTCGATTTGCTCGATCAGGCTGCCGGTCTTGCAATCCTGGCGGGAATTCGCGCATCGAAATCGCTCGCCATTTCTAAAAAAGCATTGATTTAGTTGCCTTTTTTGGCGTGGATTAGCGAAGTTGTATCGCCACGTTTGCTCAACCCTTGCGCTGGCTCAAACAGTCGCAAGTTCGGGAATGGTAACGGCCGTCTCGCCGGATTCGTTGCCAACTGCGTCACGTTTTTCAGCGCCAGGCCAACTGCGAACCATTCTCAAAATCGGCGCCCTGGAACGTCGCGTATTTGCGCGGGTCGGCCGCCGGCCCAACTTCAGAATACAGTCAGGACAACTCGTCTTCCGTGAGATCAATAGCACCCGTTGCTATCAGCCATTCGAGAAGTTCGAGACCCGCATCGGTATGCGACATTGCTGGCGGGAGCATGCGATCGTTACACATTGCCCGGAAGTACTGCAGTTGATTACCGGCGGCCTGTCGCGCCTGGCCGTTTGCGAAAAGCAGAATCTCTGCGGCGCTTTCACACCAGGCCAGCCGTGCCATGCCGTGGTTGTGTACCTCGTTCGCGCCCTGCAGGTTCTGCCGCAGGTCGGCGACCTGGCTGCGATCCGGAACCTCGGGCGAAAGCCATGACTTCGGCGTCGTAACCAGGCAGCCGAATGCGCGAGCGAGATCCTGTGCAACCGCATTCGCCTGCGGCCCTAACAGATTCCTCGCGCGTTGCAGCGCCTGCCCGGAAATGCAGCCGGGTACCGCTTCACCGATTTGCAGATCGGCATCCGTGTAGAACAACCCGGTTGCCGATTCAGTTGCCGCCTTAGAGGATTCAAACGAAGGTGCAGCAGCAATTCCCTCAAGTGCAGTTTGCAACTCGTGCCGGGTCGGAGCTCGCATGCCGAGCGAGTAGGTCGTACAGCGCTCTTCTGCAATACCCCAATGCGGGATTCCGGGCGGTAGATATAACGCGTCCGAAGGCTGTGCGGTCAAGCCATCGTATTCCTGGAATGGCTCAAGTAACAAAAGCGGTGAGGTCCGACGAGCCGCTTGTGCTGCATCGGGTGCTGCAGTTCGCCACTCGCGTCTGCCCGTAGCCTGAATCAGGAAAACATCGTAGTTGTCACGGTGCGGCCCGACGCTACCACCTGGCGCTGCGATGCTGATCATGAGATCGTCGATGCGCCAGTCCGGGATAAAGTCTGCTGCCAAAAAATACTCCCGGAAATCCGGCAGGTGCTTGTCGACATCTTGCACAAGTAGCGTCCAGTTTCGATCCGGCAACTCTTGCAGCCGAGCGGCTGTAAACGGGCCATGCTCCATTCGGTACACCGTTTCCCGGCCGCGAAGTTCGGTAAGGATCAGGCGGGATTCGACGTCATCTTCGGTGGCCAGCCAGGCCAGTTCATCGTCGTCGATGACAGGCGCCATTTGCGGCAGGGCTCCCGGCAGAAAAAGCGGCTTCTTCTGCCAATAACGCGTCAGAAAATCCTGCGGCGTCAGGGACTGCGGGAATTGCAGCATGGTTGGGCGATGCGTTTAGCTCGTTCGACTCAGGGCCGCTGCCAGGCCGACATACTCTGCGGGCTTCAATGCGGCCAAGCGCGACTTCGCATCCTCGGGTATTTCCAGCGAGCCGATAAATTCCTGCAAGCGCTCACGAGTTACCGGGCGACCACGCGTCAGCACCTTCAGTTTCTCGTACGGTTCGGGCACGCCGTAGCGGCGCATGACGGTCTGGATGGCTTCAGCCAGTATTTCCCATGACTCGTCGAGGTCTTCTTTCACGCGCCCGGGATTGACCTGCAGCTTTGCCAGTCCCTTCTGGGCGGATTGAACGGCGACCAGCACGTAGCCGATGGTCATGCCGAAGTTTCGCAATACCGTCGAGTCACTCAAATCCCGTTGCCATCGGGAAACCGGCAATTTCATCGCAAAGTGGTTGAGCAGTGCGGATGCAATTCCCAGATTTCCTTCCGCGTTCTCAAAGTCGATTGGATTCACCTTGTGCGGCATCGTCGAAGACCCGACCTCGTTCTCGCTCACGCGCTGCTGAAAATACCCAAGAGAAATATAGCCCCATATGTCCTGGCAGAAATCCAGCAATACGTTGTTGTAACGGACAAGCGCATGCGCATAGTCCGCCATCCAGTCATGAGGTTCTATTTGCGTCGTCAGCGGATTTGGCTCGATACCGAGAGAATCGACGAATTGGCGACTCATATCCATCCAGTCAGTATCCGGATAAGCAACGACGTGCGCATTGAAATTTCCCACAGCGCCGTTCCACTTGCCACGTATGGACACGGCTGCAAACTGTTGCTGTGCTTTTTTGAGGCGCGCACTGACATTGGCAAATTCCTTACCAATCGTTGTTGGACTGGCCGCCTGCCCATGAGTGCGCGACATCATCGGCATCTCGGCATACTCGATCGCCATGGAACGAATGCGGTTGGTCAGTTCTTTCATCGCCGGCAACAACACCTCGTCGCGCACGCGACGCAGTATCAACGCATACGCAACGTTATTTATGTCTTCGGAGGTACAGGCAAAATGCACGAAATCGACCAGGTTGTCCGATTCCGTCTCGTCCGTTATACGGGACTTGAGGTAATACTCGACTGCCTTGACATCGTGATTGGTGGTGGCTTCGATCTTCTTGATGCGTTCCGCGTCATCGGTCGAGAACTCGTCGACAATCCGGTTCAGCACAGATTTTGTCAGGGGCGACAAGGGAACCAGCTCGCCGATGCTTCGCTCATCCGCGAGCCACTGCAACCAGCGGACTTCGACCAGCACGCGAAAGCGCATGAGCCCGTACTCGCTCGCAAGATTGCGGAGCGGATTGACTTTCGCGGCATATCGACCGTCGATCGGCGACAATGCTTTCAGGCTCATGGTTCACACCGCTGGCCAGCCTTGCACGCGGGTACGGGCTGGACTTGGACTGGCAAAACGCGAATCATACACCATCAGCAATGTAAGCATTCAGCTGCCAGGTCATTCGACAATGCCGTGGAGAAAGCGAGAAAATGAGTAACAAGTCCCACCGGATCGAGCGCGACAGTATGGGCGAATTGCAGGTCCCGGAAGATGCTTTGTGGGGCGCGCAGACGCAGCGTGCGATAGACAATTTTCCAATCAGCGGCATGCCGATGCCGCGGCGGTTCATCGCGGCACTGGGACTTGTGAAATGGGCAGCGGCCGGTGCCAATGCGGAACTGGGCCTGCTTACCAGCGACCGGGCAATTGCCATACAGAAGGCTTCGTTGTCGGTCGCCGAAGGGCAGCATGACGAGCATTTTCCGATCGATGTTTTCCAGACGGGGTCAGGAACCAGTTCGAACATGAACGCCAATGAAGTGGTGGCTCGAATTGCCAGCCGACACCTGGGTTCCAGTGTGCACCCGAACGATGACGTCAACATGTGCCAAAGCAGCAATGACGTTATTCCGACCTGCATTCACGTCAGCGCAGCTATAGCGATTCACGATGGCTTGCTGCCGGCGCTCGCTCACCTGCAAAAAGCTATCGACAAGAAAGCAGAAGAGACTCAGTCTGTGGTGAAGACCGGCCGGACCCATCTTATGGACGCCATGCCGGTGCGCATGGGCCAGGAACTGAGCGGATGGTCGGCGCAAATCGAGGCAAGCAGTACGCGACTCAGTGAATCGCTGCAGCGGCTGACCGCCATCGCACAAGGCGGCACCGCCGTCGGCACGGGCATCAACGCCCATCCGAAGTTCGGCAAGAAGGTCGCGCTGCTGCTCAGTGAACGCACGGCTATACCGTTTCGCCAGGCTGAGTCGCTTTTTGCGGCACTCAGCAGCCAGGATGCCGCCGTGGAAGTTTCAGGTCACCTGAAAACGCTTGCCGTTAGTCTGGGCAAAATTGCCAACGACTTGCGCTGGATGAATTCCGGCCCGCTTGCGGGAATCGGTGAAATCGAATTGCCCGCCCTGCAACCCGGCTCGAGTATCATGCCGGGCAAAGTAAACCCGGTAATCCCCGAAGCGGTCGCCATGGTCTGTGCGCAGGTCATCGGCAACGACCTGACAATTACGGTCGCGGGTCAGTCAGGCAATTTCCAGCTCAATGTCATGTTGCCCGTAATCGCCCACAACCTGTTGCAAAGTATCGACCTGCTGGCGAACGTAGCTCCGAGTCTTGCCGACAATTGCATCAGCGGCTTTGTGGCCAACGAGTCAAATATTCGTCGCGCCCTGGATCGCAACCCGATACTGGTGACCGCGCTCAACCCTGTCATCGGCTACGAGAAGGGCGCCGCGGTAGCCAAGAAGGCGTATGCGGAAGGTCGGCCTGTAAAGGAAGTTGCCCGGGAAATGACTGACTTGAGTGATGAGGAACTGGACCGCTTGCTGGATCCGGCCGCTCTGACCGATGGTGGCATACGCCACTGATGCAAAGAAACAGCGGACGCGAACGGCAGGCCCGTTGCCCGTCGGCTTTGCAAATACTGGATTGCCTGGCTGCGACTACCTTGTCAGGTAATCCTTTGCAAACCACGCTTCCGGAAGAGGTCGGTCTCTGGCCGGAGCAATTGCGGCTACGCGTAACGCAGAATCTGACCGCGGCCGGTGTCCTGATCCCGATCATCGAACGAGCCGACACATTGTCGGTACTTTTCACACGTCGAGCGGCGCATCTTCGCTATCACGCCGGGCAGGTAAGCTTTCCGGGCGGGCGCATGGAACCCGGGGACGCCGACGTCCTCGCCACCGCGTTGCGGGAAACCCGCGAGGAGGTCGGTATCGACGCCCGCCACGTCCGGATCGCCGGTTTCCTGCCGCCGTTGCCAACGGTCAGCGGCTATGCCGTGACGCCGGTCGTGGGACTGGTTTCTGGAGACACCCCGCACATCGCGGACCCCGCCGAAGTCGAACGAATTTTCGAAGTGCCATTGGATTTTCTACTCGATCCGGCCAACCAGCAGCGGGCGGTTCGCGAAGTCATGGGTGTGCAGGTTCCGGTTTGCGAATTCCACTATGCCAGCGAGCGCATCTGGGGTGCGACCGCCAGCATCCTTTTGAGCTTGCGTACGGCACTACAAAACGGTATTTAAATCATTATATTATGAGTGATATAGAGAAGTTACTGCACATTATGGCGGCGTTACGGGACGCAGCACACGGCTGCCCCTGGGACCAGGCGCAGGACTTCGCGACGATCGCACCGTATACCGTCGAGGAAGCGTATGAGGTCGCGGATGCGATCGCCCGCAACGATCTCGAGAACCTGCGGGACGAACTGGGCGACCTCCTGTTTCAGGTCGTATTTCATGCGCGAATAGCGGAAGAGGCCGGGGCCTTCCGTTTTGCCGATGTAACAGCCTCGATCTGCGCCAAGTTGCTGCGGCGTCACCCGCACGTATTCGGCACCCCGGAAGAACGCGCCCGGGGTGCAACTGCCGGGAGTTGGGAGCAGATCAAGGCGACCGAACGCGAGGAGCAGGTCTCAGCGTCGACCAACAGCGCTTTGGATGACGTCGCCGTGGCGCTGCCAGCGCTCACGCGGGCGCAAAAGCTCGGCGTGCGCGCCGCGGCCAGCGGCTTCGACTGGCCGGATCGCAGCGGACCGCGGGCCAAGATCGACGAAGAGCTTGGCGAACTGGAACAGGCCATTGCAGGCGGCGACACGGCCGGCATAGCCGATGAGCTTGGTGATTTGCTGTTCGCAACCGTCAATCTGGCGCGCCACCTCGACGTGGATGCAGAGCAGGCCTTGCGTAACGCCAGTAGCAAGTTTGAACGGCGTTTTCGCGTTATGGAAACTGACCTCGGGGCGTCGGGGACCCGTCTGTCCGGCCTCGGTATCGAGGCTCTGGAAGCATACTGGCAGGCCGCCAAACACAAGCTCGAAGGATACTAGAATGGGGCGCGAGCAGGCATTCAGCTTCGGTTCATTGCCATCTGCCTATGCTGCGCCCAAGGCTCGAGAGGTGAGTCCTGAATGGAGAGGACGGCTATGAATAGCAAGAGGTCGGTCGGGATTGTTCCGGGTGCGCTCGCGTTGGCGCTGGTATGGCCGGTGGCGGAGGCGGAGGCGGCGGGTAACGCGTATGCCTACGGCCGGGACAGGGCGGTGTACGACTATGCCCAGGTGCTGAGCGTCACACCGAATATCCGCTATGTCACGGTGTCGACGCCAGTGCAGGAATGTTGGGAAGAAACCCGCTACTACACGGTGGATCGTCGGCCCGCGGGCGGTGTCGGCGCGACGCTCTTTGGCGCCGTTGTCGGCGGCGTCATCGGGCACCAGTTCGGTAGCGGCAGGGGCAATGACGCCGCTACAGTCGCCGGCACGCTGCTCGGTGCGGCGATCGGCAGTGATACTCACCGGCGCTCGTCCGGCGTCACGGACGCCACCCAGTACGCTCGGCCCGTGCGGCGCTGCGAGACGAACTACCATTCGCGCCAGGAGGAGCGAGTGGACAGCTATCGGGTAATTTATAACTACAATGGCCGAAAATATGCGACGGATACGCCGTTTGACCCCGGTGACCGCCTACGCATCCGGGTAGACGTCCGGCCGGCGCCGTGACGTAATAGGCCCTGGCCGGCCCTCACGAACCGAGGGCCGGCCGCCATGACCACACGGACTACACGCCGAAATTATGCGCCTTCTGTCGACAATCCTGCTTGCAGTCATGCTTTCTGCTGCCCCGGCCTTGCTCCTGGCGGATCGGCCTGGCGCACTGGTGCGCCAGGCTCAGGTTCCCGGCGAGCAGCGCTTCATGATTGCCCAAAGCAATGGCCCTTCGCTGGGTGAAGCGGTGGAGCAGGTTCGACGCCAGTACAATAACGGCCGCATCGTGAGTGCCGAGACGCGCATGAGCGGCAACCGGGAAATGCACGTCATCAAAGTGCTCACCGACGACGGCAAGGTCAAGACTGAGCGCATTCCCGGGCGCAGCCGCGACCCGCGCTGACGCGTCAGGCAGGAGATCATGCGCATACTGGTCATTGAAGATGACGAGGCATTGAGGGATTCCCTTTGCAAGCAGCTGACCGAGGCAGGATTCGGTATCGAGCAGGCCGCAGATGGGCGCGAGGGCCTTTACTTTGCCCTCGAGTATCCGGTGGACCTTGCGATTGTCGATCTCGGTCTGCCACAGGTTTCCGGTCTCGACCTCATTCGTGAAGTGCGCAGCAAAGGCAAGTCCTACCCGATTCTCATCCTGACCGCGCGCGATCGCTGGCAGGACAAGGTCGATGGGCTGGGCGCGGGCGCTGACGACTACGTGGTAAAACCCTTTCAATTCGAGGAACTGTCCGCGCGTGTCAACGCCTTGTTGCGACGCAGCGGCGGCTGGGCCTCACCCACCCTGGCAGCCGGGCCGGTGTCTCTCGACACGGGCCGGCAACAACTTTCCGTCGACGGTCACGGCATCGAACTCACCACCTTCGAATATCGCATCATTGAGCACCTCATGATGCGAGCGGGCGAAGTGATATCGAAAGCAGAGCTGACCGACCGTCTTTACGATCAGGACTTCGAGCGTGACAGCAACGTGATCGAGGTCTTTATCGGTCGCCTGCGGAAAAAAATCGACCCGGACAATCGTATTAAACCGATCGAGACGCTGCGGGGGCGCGGTTACCGGTTCGCTCTGGAGCGCAATCAGCAGCCCTGATGTCATCGCTCAGCGCTCGATTGCTTCTATCCGTCAGTTTGCTTTTGCTGGTGTTTTTCGGCGCCACAATTGTCGTTCTCGACATCGCTTTCCGGGATGCCGGAGAAGAAGCGCAACAGAATATTCTTGACGGGCACCTGATGTCTTTGCTTGCTGCGGCAGAACCGAATGAGGACGGTGAACTCGAACTTCCGCCTGACCTGCCCGAACCCCGTTTTGCCAATCCCGGCTCCGGGCTTTACGGTGCGCTGACTGATTCCACCGGCCAGGTGGTATGGCAATCGAGGTCGTCACTTGGCCTGGACCTTTCTTTTGAACTGCCGCCTGCACAAGGTAACCATCACTACTATCGCATGATGATTGACGAGGGCTCCGAACTTGCGGGTTTGAGTCTCGCGGTAGCCTGGGAACTGCCGGGCGGGACATTGAATCCCTATATCTTCAGTGTTGCAGAGAGTCTCGATTCCTACTATGCGCAGGTAGCAACCTACCGACGTCAACTGTTTGGCTGGTTTGCCGCGGTAGCTCTCATCATGCTGTTCTCGATTTCCCTCGTGATGCGCCGAATCCTGCAGCCGTTGCGGCAGATCGAAAGCGAGATAAGCGAAATAGAGGAAGGTCATCGCTCCGCCTTGTCGTCGCGATTCCCGTCGGAATTACATGGCGTCGCACGTAACCTCAACCTGCTGATCGGCAGCGAACGTGCGCGGTCCGAGCGCTACATGCATACCCTCGCGAATCTTGCGCATAGCCTCAAGACCCCGTTGGCGACGATACGAACCATTCTTGCCGAGTATCGCCAGGCGGCAAACAGTCATTCGGAGCAGCAGCGCTTTGAATTGGCCGCTCGAATCGAATCGCAGGTGGAGCGCATGAACGACATTGTGCGTTATCAGCTTCGCAAGCCGGCCCGACAGGGGCCCGGCGGACTGGGTATGCCGGCGGTGGCCATCGAGAAGGAGCTGCGGGGGCTGATCGACGCCCTCGGAAAGGTCTACAAGGACAAGCAACCGCGCATCGAATTACAGGTTGCCGACGGCATAGTTTTTCGTGGTGACCGTGGCGATTTTCTGGAGCTGGCCGGCAACCTGCTGGACAACGCCTGCAAATGGTGTCGCAGCGAAGTGCTCTTTAGCGTTCGTTCACTGCAAGGAGATGCCAAGCCAACAACCGGGATCGAAGTTATAGTCGCCGATGACGGGCCCGGCATACCGGCAGGGGCCGCTGAGCGGCTGTTGCAGAGAGGCATGCGACTCGATGAGTCTGCGCCCGGGCATGGCATCGGCCTGGCCGTCGTCGCCGACATCGCGCAATCGTACGGCGGCGACGTGCGCATCGGTCGCTCACCAGCAGGGGGCGCCGAAATCGCCGTCACGCT
>JBBDJJ010000050.1:21104-28833 GCA_040879925.1 Woeseia sp.
CGGCGACCTGAATCGACGCTGATTCCGTTTACTTGCGAAACAGTAAAAAAAGTCCGACAGCGAGACTTGCCGCGCCTGCAATGTAGCGGGTCATGACACCTTCGGGCTGTGCACCGGTCAATCCCTCGGTTATCTCGGAGCCGATCGAGTCGGACATCTGAAAGCCCCAGATCAGCAGGCCGATTCCCACAACCGCCAGAACGATCCCGGCAATCTTCATTGTCGATGCATTCGATTGAGCCATTTGCGTCTCCGTGTTGATTTTATAAGCCGACAGCGTCGGCTCGGAAAGCGTTATCAGGACTCCTTTTTCACTGCCTTGCTAATTTCCATCAACGGCGCGATCAGGTCGAGCGGCAACGGAAATATAATCGTGTTGGTTCGTTCGCCGGCAACTTCCTTCAGGGTCTGCAGATAGCGGAGCTGCAATGCCTGTTTTTCGCCGCCCAGAATTCGTGCCGCTTCCGCCAGCCGGTCAGCCGCTTGCTTTTCACCCTCGGCATTGATGACCTTGGCGCGCCGCGCACGTTCGGCTTCCGCCTGCTGGGCAATTGCCCGGATCATGCTCTCGTCCAGATCGACGTGCTTGATCTCGACGTTCGCTACCTTGATGCCCCAGTTGTCAGTACGCTGGTCGAGAATAGTCTGAATGTCGGCATTCAGCTTGTCACGCTCTGCAAGCATGTCGTCCAACTCGTGCTGTCCGAGGACCGAGCGCAGCGTTGTCTGGGAGAGCTGGCTCGTCGCCTCGAACACGTTTGCCACACGAATCACCGCTTTCTCAGGATCGACGATACGAAAGTAAATAACCGCATTCACCTTCACCGAAACGTTGTCGCGCGAGATCACATCCTGCGTCGGCACGTCCAGCACGATGACACGCAAGTCCACCTTGGTCATCGTCTGGATGATTGGAAACAGCAGGATCAGGCCGGGTCCTTTTACTTTCTGAAAACGCCCGAGAAAAAACACAACGCCACGTTCGTATTCCTTCAGAACCTTTACAGTGTTGTACAGAAGTACGACGATTATCGCCGCAATGAGTCCCAATGTTGGTAACGTCATGAAAGTTCCTCGACTGCTAAGATGTCAGGTTTGCATTTCTGCGTGGGTAGGGCGGGAGTCGGGCAGAGGTTCGACGATTATTATCAAACCGTCCAAATCGCGGACCAGCACGGACTGACCTTTCACGACAGGCGCATCGCTGAAAGCTTGCCAGGCTTCGCCTTCCAGCCACACGCGTCCGGGCCCGGTAAAATTCTGCATCGCTGTGCCGGTGCCGCCGACAATCGAACCGCGACCGCTTACAGCGCCGCGCCGCTGCAGGCGCAATAAATAGGTGACCAGCAGGAACAGAAAAACACCGGCAACGACGGCCAGCGTTACCACAAAAGCTATCGATATGCCGAAACCCGGCACCCCGGTGTCAAACATCATGATGGCACCAAATACGAATGCAGCAATGCCGCCGAGTCCCAGTGCTCCGAAACTCGGCAGAAATGCTTCGGCGACAATCATAGCAATACCCACGATAATCAGCGCCAGGCCGGCGTAATTGACTGGTATGACCTGCAGTGCGTATGCGGCCAGCAATAAGGCTATGACACCGACCACGCCGGGTACGATGGCGCCGGGATTGTAACCCTCGAATATCAGCCCGTAGATGCCGACCAGTACCAGCAACAGCGCAATTTCAGGACTGGCAATGGTGCTCAATAACTTGATGCGCCAGCTCGGTTCCAACACTTCAACCTGCAGGTTTTCGGTATCGATGACCGTCGGCACATTGTTCAGATTGACTTCGCGTCCATGAATCGCCGCTAGTAATTCGCCCCGATCGACTGCGATCAGGTCGACGACGTTTTGTTCAAGCGCCTGGTTCGCGGTCAGCGTGGCGGCATCCCGCACCGCGCTCTCCGCCCACTCCGCGTTGCGACCGTGGGTCTCGGCAAGGCCACGGATATAGGCTATGGCGTCATTCATGACTTTGCGCTCCATAGCGGTATCGCCGCTCGACCGATCGATAGCGTCTGGTTCGTCGGACTCGGGCTCCTCGTCGCCGGGCGATGGCCGGTCAAACGGGGTCGGTCGTTCGGGCGGGTCCTCGCCCCCCAGCGAAACCGGGGTAGCGGCGCCGATATGCGTCGTCGGCGCCATGGCAGCTATGTGACTGGCGAGCAATATATAGGTTCCAGCGCTGTCGGCGCGTGCGCCGCCGGGCGATACATACGTGGCAACCGGTACCGGCGACGCAAGAATAGCCTGCACGATGTCACGCATCGGCTCGACCAGCCCGCCTGGCGTATCGATACGGATAATGACCAGACTGGCGTCGCGTTGCGCCGCTTCCTCGAGGCCGCCGATTATGTATTCGGCGGTCGCGACGCCAAGCGCGCCCTGGAGGTCGACCTGGATCGCCAGGCCGTTGGCGCGCGCCGGCGCGGTGCCGGACAATGCCGCAAACACAGTAACAAGTACTGCGCCCACAAAGGCAGTGATTCCCCCACGGCCTGCTCGCTCAGGAACGCTCATGCCGTCAATGATAGCAGGGCGGGGCGCCAATAGGCTTGCACAATCCGCCATGCCGGGCCCGGCCTTTTGGTCAAGCAGCGGACATGGCATGCTTGGGAAACTCTGCACAAGTCGCAAGGCACTTGGTTAAGACAAATCGCCCTTAGGACGGGCTCCTACAGTACGTGATCGGTACAAATCGTGGTCTGTAGGAGCCCGTATTACGGGCGATAGGCGTTAACCAAGTGCCATTGTCCCTGGTTTCCCCGGTGGTCCTCTCGGTATTTGCAACAAGCGATGTTCATACGATTCATTTCGACCGGCGGCACAATTGACAAGATCTATTTCGATGCCTTGAGCAATTTTGAAGTAGGCGAATCGCAGGTGCGGCATATTCTGACCGATGGACTGGTGAGCTTCGACTACGACATCGTGCCGCTTTTTCGCAAGGATAGCCTGGAAATGACCGCGGACGACCGCGAGCAATTGCGAGCCTATGTGGAGCAGGATGACGCGCGCTACTACGTCATCACGCACGGTACGGACACTATGACCGAAACGGCTGCGGCACTTCGCTCGATCCGGAACAAATCAATCGTATTGACAGGAGCCCTGGCCCCGGCACGATTCAAGACCACGGATGCCGTGTTCAATGTCGGCATGGCAGTCGCAGCAGTTCAGGTAGTCAGACCGGGTATATACATAGCCATGAGCGGGCAGGTGTTTGCGGAAGGCGAGGTCGCGAAGAATCGCGAACAAAATCGCTTCGAGCGCGTTTCGACGACCTGATTCGCCCGTGATATAGGCTCCTGCAAGGGCATTATTGGAGCACGCCCGGCGCGCGAAAATCTAGAACTTGAAATTAATGCCCTGTGCCAACGGCAGGTCCGAGCCCCAGTTGATGGTGTTGGTCTGTCGGCGCATATAGACCTTCCAGGCATCCGAGCCTGACTCTCGGCCGCCGCCTGTTTCCTTTTCACCGCCGAACGCACCGCCGATCTCGGCGCCGGACGTGCCTATATTGACGTTCGCAATGCCGCAGTCGGACCCTGCATACGACAGAAACATCTCCGCATGCTGTACGTTGTCCGTGAAAATGGCGGAGGACAATCCCTGCGCAACGCCGTTGTGCAAATCCACTGCTTCTTGCAGATCCTTATAGCTGATCAAATAAAGAATCGGCCCGAACGTCTCCGTCTGTACAATCTGCCAGTCGTTTTTCGCAATCGCGATGGCCGGCTCGACAAAATGACCGGGGCGATCCAGACGCTTGCCGCCACACAGAATTTCACCACCGGCTTTCCTGACGGCCTTCAGCGCCTGTTCGAAACGCTTGACGGCGCCTTCGTCGATCAAAGGTCCCATGAGCGTCTTCTTGTGCAATGGATCGCCGATGCGCACCTGTCCATATGCACTTACCAGCCGCTCCTGCAACTCCTGCAGACGCGATTCATGCACGATGACACGTCGCGTCGATGTGCAACGCTGACCGGCCGTGCCGACGGCGCCAAAGACGATCGCGGGCACAGCGATCTCCAGGTTGGCGTGCTCGTCGACAATGATGGCGTTGTTACCACCCAGTTCGAGCAGGCTTTTCCCCATGCGTGCAGCGACGCGTTCACCGACTTTCCGGCCGATCGCTGACGAACCTGTAAAAGACAACAGATCGACACGACTATCGTCGACGAATTGTTGAGCCAGTTTGTTGCTATCGTCATTGAACAGATGGAAGACCTCCGGGAGCCCTGCGTCGGCCAGTGCGTCATTGCAGATTTTTTGCACCGCGACGCCGCATAGCGGGGTTTTGGGCGACGGCTTCCATACGTTCACATTGCCGCAAATGGCAGCAATGCATGCATTCCAGGACCATACCGCGACAGGAAAATTAAACGCGGAGACCGTGCCGACGACGCCCAGCGGGTGCCATTGCTCATACATACGATGCTTCGGACGTTCGGAATGCATGGTCTTGCCATACAGCATGCGTGACTGACCAACCGCAAAATCGGCGATGTCGATCATCTCCTGCACTTCACCGTCACCTTCTGCCTTGATCTTGCCGTTTTCGAGACTGACCAGGCTGCCGAGCGCATCCTTGTTGTCGCGCAGCGCGTTGCCAAGTCGGCGAATGGCATCGCCACGCACTGGCGCCGGTACCTTGCGCCATTCGAGAAAGGCTTCGCGCGCTGAGTCGATCAGCCGGTTGTATTCTTTCGCTGTAGTGGCGCGCACGCTCGCTATAACCTCACCCGTTGCTGGATTCAGCGATTCAATCAACGGTGCGGACTTCGACTCGGAAGAACGCGATCCGGACCAGGTACCAGCGTTGGTCGCCTTCAGCCCCAAACGGCTCAGAATTTTTTTCATGGCTGTACTCCCTCAATTTTTGCATGCTTCTGGCGTTGCCGGCCGGTCTGGCCACGCGACACGAGCGCTGCCGACAGCTGGCTGCTGCCGCCTTGCTTGTAAAAACGGCCGAAGCGATTGTCCAGGATGTCCTGCAATCCGAACTCTTCCTGCGATACAAATCCCCGTCGCGGCGTCACTTCGGACAATACGATATCCATTACGCTGCAAACTCCCGCGGCGGTCGTAATCTGGATGGCCGACCACAGGCGTCCGGCGACCACGTCCGGATAAACCTTGTTCACGTAGTTCTCTTCACGAAACTCCCCGTCCTGCATGCCGGTGACGGCCGCGTAAACGATGACAACATCCTGCAAGGTCTGCGGCACGGCGTTCTCAAGGATGCGTTTCAGGGTACCGCGATCACGGTTGAGTTTCAGTCCATTCATCAACAAGCGCATCTGATCGCAATGGCCGGGATAGCGAATGGTCTTGTAGTTCATCGTATTGACACGGCTGCCGTAGGTTTCACCAAGCGAGCCCAGGCCGCCGGAGGTATTGAACGCCTCGTAAAGGGTGCCGTCGATCTCGATCTCCTCAAGACCTTCCAGCGGTTGCACGTTCGCATCCTTGCCTTCCACGATACTCTGGCAGGCGTTGCCGTATTCGTTGATCAGGCCATCGGTCGACCACGTAAGCGAGTATTTCAAGACGTTATTCGGATGCTGCGGCAGCGCACCGACCCGCAATTTCACCGAGCGCAACGAATCGAAATGCTTGATCAGTTCGTTCGCGGCGATACTGATAAATCCTGGCGCGAGGCCGCATTGCGGCACGAACGCCGTGCTCGCACCTGCCGCCAGTTCGCGCACCGCTCGGGTGACGGCCACGTCCTCAGTCAGGTCGAAGTAGTGAACATTCTCGCTGCGCGCGACCTTCGCAACGACCCGATTGCAGAAATACGGCAAACCCGAAATAACCGCCACGGGCTTGTGCTGCCGGACATGCTCAGTGAGCAGCGCCTCATCGCCGGCGTCCAGACAAAAAGGCTGCATATTGCCGCGGCCGTGCGCTTCGACGACGTCAGCAGCGGCGCTTTCCGAACTGTCGGCCAATTGCACGCGATAGTCGCCGCAGTCTGCCAACAGGCCCGAGATCAGCGCTCCGATCTTGCCGGCGCCGAGAACCAGTATGTCTTGCATGAATACTCCTGATTTCTGGTGCAGGCCTTGACGGGGAGGGCGGTGCACCGTGCGAGGCGCGCATTGTGCCAATGTCACCGGACGCTGGCCATACAGGTTTCAAAGTGTGCCGTAGACGCCCGGCGGCGTCGTGCAGGCTGCTGATTGCAAGGGAAACTTTTGCGCCGTCGGCGACGCGCATGGCATAGTCCGCGGACTTTGCCGCAAGCCGCTGCGTGCTGCCAGCGCAACTCCGGAGCTCCCGTGATACGACCCGTCGACAAGACCGCCTGGCACCCTGCCACCTGGCAACGCCTGGATGCCGCGCAGCAGCCGTCCTATCCGGACCAGGCGGCACTGGAGCGCGCCGTAGCGGAGCTCAGCCGGCTGCCGCCAATCGTGACGTCATGGGAGATCGATGGCCTGCGGGAATTGATCGCCAAGGCACAGAATGGCGAAGCATTCGTGTTGCAGGGCGGCGACTGCGCGGAGAGTTTTGACGATTGCACATCGGACAGCATAGTCGCGAAATTGAAGATTCTGCTGCAGATGAGCCTGGTCATGCTGTATGGCCTGAAAAAGCCGGTCGTGCGTATCGGTCGCATGGCGGGCCAGTACGCCAAGCCGCGCTCGGCCGATACGGAGACACGCGAAGGCCAGTCATTGCCAACCTTCCGCGGTGACCTGGTGAATCGCAATCCGTTTACCGCTGACGATCGGGTGCCCGATCCGCAGCTCATCCTGCGGGGCTACGAGCGCGCCGCGCTTACACTCAATTTTGTGCGCTCTCTGGTCGACGGTGGCTTCGCCGATCTGCACCATCCCGAATACTGGGACCTGGACTGGGTCGGCCATTCAAAAATGGCGGAGGAATACCACGGCGTCGTCCAGTCGATTTCGAATTCGCTGGATTTCCTGGAATCGATATCCGGCCGGGCACTGCACCAGACGCAGCGCGCCGACATTTATGCGGCCCACGAAGGCTTGCACCTGATGTACGAGCAGGCGCAAACGCGTTTCCTGGAACGCCGCAATCGCTGGTACAACCTGACCACTCATTTCCCGTGGATCGGCATGCGGACCGCGGCCATCGATGGTGCACACGTAGAATATTTTCGCGGTATCGCCAACCCGATGGGCATTAAGGTGGGTCCGGGCATGACCGCCGAATGGATCCAGAAGCTCATCCGTGTCTTGAACCCCAACAACGAACCGGGACGATTGACGCTGATCCATCGCTTTGGCGCCAAGTCGATCGATGATGGGCTGCCGAAGCTCATTCGTGCGGTGCGCGAAACAGGCTCGCCCGTACTGTGGGTGTGCGATCCGATGCATGGCAATACCGAAAGCACGGCCGACGGCACCAAGACACGGCGCTTTGACAACATCGTGGCTGAACTCGAATCCGCTTTCCGTGTACATCAAGCGATGGGCAGTTACCTGGGCGGCGTACATCTCGAGTTGACCGGTGAAAACGTGACCGAATGCACCGGCGGCGCCCGCGGACTGACTGACGGTGACCTGGCCCGCGCGTACAAATCGACCGTGGATCCGCGACTCAATTACGAGCAGGCGATGGAAATTGCCATGCGCATTGCCGGTCTACATCGCAACGGGAATTCCTGAGCTTCAATGTTCGCCCGTGATACGGGCTCCTACAAAAGTGGGCGTATTGACCTAAGCATTTATCG
>JBBDJJ010000050.1:28933-117779 GCA_040879925.1 Woeseia sp.
TCCTACAAAAGTGGGCGTATTGACCTAAGCATTTATCGCCCGTGATACGGGCTCCTACAAAAGTGGGCGTATTGACCTAAGCATTTATCGCCCGTGATACGGGCTCCGACAAAAGTGGGCGTATTGACTTAAGCATTTATTGCCCGTGATACGGGCTCCTACAAAAGTGGGCGCATTGACCTAAGCATTTATTGCCCGTGATACGGGCTCCTGCAATGCACGAATCGGGCCCTTGTAGGAGCCCGTATCACGGGCGATTTTTACTTGTATCCAGGCAACGCCAGGCTTCGTCGAGCGACAACTCGCGGCTTTCACCAGGTCGCAACCCATCGAGTGCGAAGGGACCGATCCGATGGCGGATCAGTCGCAGGGTGGGCAGGGCCACTGCCGCGGTCATACGCCGTACCTGCCGATTGCGGCCGGCCGCAATCGCGAGATCGATCCAGCTTACGGGAACCGATTTGCGCGCGCGTATCGGCGGATCGCGCTGCCAAAGTCCGGGAGGCTCGTCTATCAGGGCCGCGTGCACGGCTACAGCATCGCCGTCTCTCAGATGCACGCCGCACCGCAAACGGCGCAAGAGCTCATCCGTAGCGATGCCTTCGACCTGTACGTAATAGTGCTTGGCAAGCTTTGACTTCGGCTGACTGATGCGCGCCTGCATGCGCCCGTCGTCGGTCAGCAACAAGAGCCCCTCGCTGTCGTAGTCGAGGCGCCCGGCAGGATACACGTCAGGATTCGCTACAAAATTGCGCAGTGTCTGGCGAGCATCACACTCACCGAATTGGCTCACGACGCGGAAAGGTTTGTTCAACAGAATCAGGGGCACGGGCGGGTCGCAAGTCGGGACAGCACCAGTATACTGGTTGCGTTGCGTGCCTTTGGCGGGGCGGCTATCATGCCGCGCCGCAATAAGCCGCCCGACTCCAGCTCGCGATTTCTCTTT
Source organism: Woeseia sp. (assembly GCA_040879925.1). GTDB lineage: Bacteria > Pseudomonadota > Gammaproteobacteria > Steroidobacterales > Woeseiaceae > IDS-8. Next base: position 29,880 of record JBBDJJ010000050.1, read on the forward strand.
ATATATGTTTCTTAAATATTTGATTAATATTAATTTATTGTCTCTAAAAAGGGCACAGAAAGCATGACCAACCGCAGCCAGTCGACGCACGACATTAAAATTACGGGGCCGATAACCGCCGAGTTCTCAACCATCCTTGATAACGGCGCGCTGTGCTTCCTGGCATCCCTGGCACACCGGTTTTCAGGTCGGGTCGATGAACTGCTCGCATTGCGAGACCATCGGCAACAGGCTATCGATGACGGTCATATGCCCGATTTTCTCCCCGAGACGCGCGCCATCCGCGAATCGAACTGGACCGTCTGCAACGTGCCGCAGGATTTGAGCGACCGACGCGTAGAAATTACCGGGCCCACCGATCGCAAGATGATCATCAATGCATTGAATTCCGGTGCGCGTGTCTTCATGGCGGATTGCGAGGACTCCCTCTCACCTACCTGGTCCAATATAGTGGACGGGCAGATCAACCTGCGCGATGCCGTGAATCGCAGCATCGAGCTGACGTCCAAAGGCAAGCACTACTCGCTGAGTGACGTCACAGCAACGCTGATCGTGCGTCCGCGCGGCTGGCATTTGCCTGAAAATCATATGCTGGTCGACGGCAAGCCGATTCCCGCCGCTCTGGTCGACTTTGGCCTCTATCTCTATCACAACGCCACGGAGCTGAAGAAGCGCGGTACGGGCCCGTATTTCTACCTGCCGAAGCTCGAGTCGCACCTCGAAGCCCGACTTTGGAACGACGTGTTCCGTTTCTCTGAAGAGCAGGGCGTGGTTGGTAAAGGTGAAATCAAAGTCACAGTGTTAATTGAAACCATCCTCGCCGCGTTTGAGATCGATGAAATACTGTATGAGCTGAAAGACTACATCGTCGGCCAGAACTGCGGCCGTTGGGACTATATTTTCAGTTTCATCAAAAAATTCCGCCGTTATCCGGAATTCGTGTTGCCGGATCGCAGCGAAGTTACGATGACGGCGCATTTCCTGCGCTCCTATTCCAAGCTGGTGATCAGCACCTGTCACCGGCGCGGCGCCTATGCCATTGGCGGCATGGCCGCGCAGATTCCGATAAAAGGCGATGAGGATGCCAACCAGCGCGCAATGGCCAAAGTGCGTGCCGACAAGGAACGGGAAGTGCAGGATGGACACGACGGCACCTGGGTCGCGCACCCGGCCTTGGTACCGCTCGCAACCGAAATATTCGATCAGCACATGCCAGGGCCGAACCAGATCGACCGGCTGCGGGAAGATGACCGCATCCGCGCAGAAGACCTGCTGCAGGTGCCGAAGGGCAAGATTACAGAAGCGGGTTTCCGCGACAACATCAACGTCGCCGTGCAGTACATGGCTTCGTGGCTGGATGGAAACGGCTGCGTGCCACTCAATAATTTGATGGAAGATGCCGCTACCGCAGAAATCTCGCGCGCCCAGGTCTGGCAGTGGGTGCATCACGAGACGGGCGTGATCGACGAGGGCCGCAATATTACCTACGGTTGGTTCAAGGCGTTGCTGCGCGAAGAGTCGGACAAAATCCGCAAGGTGGTCGGGGAAGCGAATTTCGAAAAGGGCAGCTACCGTGCCGCGGCCCGGTTGATGGATCGAATCACCAGCCAGCACGAATTTGTACCGTTCCTGACGTTGGACGCGTATCAGGAGCTTGAGTAAGTCATGCGGTACGACCATATCGACATTCCGGATGGCGATGTCATTACGATCAACGGTGATCACTCACTGAGTGTTCCTGACCGGCCGATCGTCCCTTTTGTCGAAGGGGACGGGATCGGCATCGATGTGACGCCGGTCATGAAGTCGGTGGTCGATGCGGCTGTTTCCCGCGCCTATGGAGGCAAACGGGAAATCCGCTGGATGCAGGTATACGCCGGCCAGCGTGCGTCCGGGATTTATGGCAGCGATGTGTACTTGCCGGAAGAAACCATCGATGCGTTCCGACGCTATGTCGTGTCGATCAAGGGGCCGCTGGCCACACCTGTCGGCGGCGGCATCCGCTCATTGAACGTTGCAATTCGCCAGTCACTGGACCTGTTTGCCTGTGTTCGACCGATTCGCTACTTCCCGGGCGTGTCGACACCGATGAAAGAGTCGGACCTGGTGGACATGGTGGTGTTTCGTGAGAACACCGAAGACATCTATGCCGGCATCGAGTATCCAACCGGCTCGGTGGAGGTGCAGAAACTGATTCACTTCCTGCAAACCGAACTCGGCGTCAAGAAGATACGTTTTCCTGCCAGCTCCGGCATCGGTATCAAACCGGTATCCCGCGAAGGATCGCAACGCCTCGTGCGCAAGGCCATTCAGTATTGCATCGATTGCGACCTGTCCTCGGTTACGCTGGTGCACAAGGGCAATATCATGAAATTTACGGAAGGCGCATTCTGCCAATGGGGTTATGCGCTGGCACGAGAGGAATTTGGCGCAACCGAGAAAGACGGCGGACCCTGGCTCAGCTTTTCCAATCCGGCGACCGGCAATGAAATTATCGTGAAAGACATCATCGCCGATAACTTCCTGCAGCAAATACTCATGCGCCCGGAAGACTACGACGTCATTGCTACTTTGAATCTGAACGGCGACTATATTTCTGACGCACTGGCGGCACAGGTCGGCGGCATCGGCATAGCGCCTGGCGGTAACATCGGCGAAGGCGTAGCCGTGTTTGAAGCAACGCACGGGACTGCGCCCGGTTTTGCCGGCAAAGATCGCGTTAACCCGGGCTCACTGATTCTCTCCGCAGAAATGCTGCTGCGTTACATCGGCTGGAAAGAAGCCGCTGACTACATTGTAAAAGGTGTGGCCAATACGATTGCGAACAAGGAATTGACCTTCGATCTCGCCAAATTGCGCGAAGCAATTCATCGTCCCAAGCGCAAGTCCCGCCCACACGGCAGGCAGGATGTCGAACAGGAACTGGAACAACTGATACCGGGCGCGAAACTGCTCGGCACGCGCGAGTTTGGTGAGGCAATCGTCCGCCATATGGACGATTGACTGCCGGTGGCGAGTTGCAGATGCGCGGCAAAAAGCCCCTGAACGCGATTACCACCAGCGATGTCTTCGACCTGCAATGTCGCCGGTGTCCGCGTCTTGCCGGCTTTCTTGACAAAGTAGCGGAGCAAAACCCCGGCTACCATTGTCGACCTGTACCACCATTCGGCGACTCGCGCGCGCAACTCCTGATTGTCGGGCTCGCCCCCGGCATGCACGGGGCCAACCGGACCGGCCGACCCTTTACCGGCGATTACGCCGGCACCTTGCTCTATGAAACTTTGCATCGTTTCGGCTTCAGTACATTACCGGTATCAGAGTCGGCACGAGACGATCTGCAACTCATCAACTGCCGGATAACCAACGCGGTCAAATGCCTGCCACCGGATAACAAGCCTGTCGGTAGCGAAATTAATACCTGCAACTCTTTTCTGGCTGCTGAACTGAGCCAACTGTGGGCGAACTCGGTCATTCTTGCGCTGGGCGGTATTGCGCACCGTGCCATAATAAAGGCGCTGGCACTCCGGCAGTCGTTGTTCCCGTTCGGTCACGCTCGTGAGCACCGCGCAGGTGGCGGGATTTGCCTGCTGGATTCCTATCATTGCAGTCGCTACAACACGAATACCGGCCGGCTGACCGCCGCAATGTTTCACTCGGTGTTTGCAAGGGCGAAGGAGTTGCTGGAGCGTCCCGTCAAGTGAGCAAGGAGAACGATAAGGCGAACGATCGGGAATTCGAAGCGCGGACTTTTGTCGGTAGTCTCACGCATCGCCCGGGTGTCTACAGCATGCTGAATGCCAAGGGCAAGGTGATCTACGTCGGCAAAGCCCGTGACCTGAAGAAACGGGTCGCGAGTTATTTTCAGCGCACCCATGCCAGTGCGAAGACGGCATCAATGATGCTGCAAGTGGCGAACGTCGAAGTCACCGTCACGAATACCGAATCTGAAGCACTTATTCTTGAATACAACCTGATCAAACGGCATAAGCCGCGCTTTAACGTTGTTTTGCGCGACGACAAGAGTTACCCCTATATACATGTTACGACGTCTCACCCGTTTCCGCGGATCGAATTTCACCGTGGCGCGCAAAAGGGCAAGGGACGTTATTTCGGTCCGTATCCGAACAGCAGTTCAGTACGTAAAACGGTGAACGAACTGCAGAAGCTCTTTCTGATTCGCAGTTGCCAGGATAGTTACTTCGCCAACCGGACCCGACCGTGCCTGCAATTCCAGATCAAGCGTTGTACCGCGCCTTGCGTTGGCTATGTCGATGAAGAAACCTATGCAGAAGACGTTAACGCCGCGATCCTGTTTCTCGAGGGCCGCAATCGACATGTTATCGACACGTTCGTGGCACGCATGGAACAGGCCGCAAAGGAACTCGATTACGAACGCGCCGCGCGCTATCGTGACCAGATCAGCCGCATCAAGGACGTCGAAGCGGAGCAATTGATCTCACGCAGCAACGCCAGGGACCTCGATGTCATTGGCGTGGCGTCCAGGCCGGGCATTCACTGTTTTACAGTGTTGTTTATTCGAAACGGCGCATTACTGGGCAGCCGCAATCACTTTCCACGTGTGGCCGGTGAATTGTCGCGCGACGAGGTTGTGAGCGGGTTTCTGTCACAGTACTACCTGGGCCGCGAAGCGCCCGCGGAGATCATTGTTGATGCCGAGATCGATGATCAGACCTTGCTGCAGCAGGAATTGGCACAACGCGCCGGGCACAAAGTAAAGATTCGGCACCGGGTGCGTGGCGATCGGCAGCGCTGGATCGAGATGGCGCGTACGAATGCCGAACAGGGCCTGCTGCTCGAACTGGCGAGCAACGCCAGCATACGCCGCCAGTTTCAGGCTTTGACGGAAGTGCTGGGACTCGATGCGCCGCCGGAACGACTTGAATGTTTCGATATCAGCCACACGTCAGGTGAAGCCACGGTCGCCTCTTGCGTCGTCTTCAATCTGGCCGGTCCTGTGAAAAGCGATTACCGTCGCTTCAACCTCAGTCCGACAGCGGCGGGGGACGATTACGGCGCGATGGCCGAGGCGCTGCGTCGTCGCTATGCGCGCGTCAGGAAGGGCGAGGTTGCAATGCCGGACATTCTTTTCGTTGACGGCGGTAAAGGCCAACTCGCCGCTGCAATGACCGTACTTGATGAACTTGAGATTGAGTCGTTGCAAGTCGTTGCCGTGGCGAAGGGCAGATCGCGAAAGCCAGGTCAGGAACAGTTATTCTTGGCAGGCAGGAGGTCGCCAATTATACTTTCGCCGGATTCAGGAGCGCTGCTGCTCATTCAACAGATTAGAGACGAAGCGCATCGATTTGCCATCGCCGGTCACCGACAACGGCGGGCCAAGGCGCGCAATACGTCACGGTTGGAAGAAATACCGGGTCTTGGGCCCAAACGGCGTCGCGAACTATTGCGACAGTTTGGCGGTTTGCAGGGTGTGCGAGATGCGGGCGTCGGTGATCTCGCCAAGGTGCATGGCATCAGTCGGAACCTGGCAGAGAAGATTTACGACAATCTTCATCTGGAAGGCAGGACCTAGTGTCCTGTCCGGTTAATTCCTTGATGTATTTCGGCCCCTTTTTTCGTCCTGTATCGATACGCCTCCTCGAAATAGCTACGGCTATGCGTCGTCGGCAAGCCTTGCAGGACAAGAAAACTGACTCGAACTACATTCAAGGAATTAACCGGACAGGACACCAGCCGCGGGCCGACAGTTGAAAACCAACATTGCCAACATCCTCACCTGGATACGCATTGCCGCCATCCCGGTGGTCGTCTACTGTTTTTTCAGTGCCATGGAAATGTCTCGGCCGATCGCCGGCATCGTCTTTGCTGTCGCTGCCATCACGGATCTCCTGGATGGCTACATCGCCCGCCGCCTGGGGCAAACCTCGAAGTTCGGCGAGTTCCTGGATCCGGTGGCTGATAAATTGATGGTGGCAGTTGCCCTCGTGCTACTGGTACAAGGCGATCCGCGCATGACCATGGCGCTGGTTGCGGCAGTCATAATCGGCCGGGAAATCACCGTATCGGCGTTGCGTGAGTGGATGGCCAGTATCGGCGAGCGCCGCAGCGTTGCGGTTTCCCTGGGCGGCAAGATAAAGACGACGCTGCAGATGTGCGGCATCACCTTCATGCTCTATCAACACGAAACGTGGGGGATTGATATCTACTATCTCGGCTTCGTATTGTTGCTGGCGGCGGCCGGCATGACGCTTTGGTCCATGTTCGTCTACCTGCGCGCCGCCTGGCCGGCCATGATGCGAAGCGACTGAAACCTGGGGAGACTCGGCACAAGTCGCAAGGCACCTTCTGCAGGAGCCCGCCTTGCGGGCGATCACCGCCCGATCGCCCGCGATGCGGGCTCCTACAGTCGCACGATCGGATTTGTGCAGGGGTCCCTGGTGCACGTTCACACAATCCTGCGCTCACTATCGAAGTGTGCCAAATTGTCGATTTTCGATACCGTCGTTCGACTCTGTCAGGCAAGCAGGCGCAAGCGTCCTGGTTCGGACGGCCGGCCCTCATCCAGATCTTAGGAGCACAACGATGCGAGTAATGGTGATCATCAAGGCGACAGAAAATTCCGAGGCCGGCAAGCTGCCGAGTGAGAAACTCCTGACGGAGATGGGCCGGTTCAACGAGGAACTGGTGAAAGCAGGGGTCATGCTGGGCGGAGATGGCCTCAAGCCGACCAGCGCTGGCAAGCGCGTGAAGCTTTCAGGTAGCAAGCGGTTGGTCACCGACGGTCCGTTCGCCGAGACGAAGGAGCTCATTGCCGGCTACTGGATCTGGCAGGTGAAATCGATAGATGAGGCGCTCGCATGGGTCAAACGCTGCCCGGACCCCATGCCGGGCGAAGACGGTGTGATCGAGATTCGCCCGCTGTTCGAGATGGAGGACTTTGGCGACGAGGTCACGCCGGAGTTGCGTGAGAGTGCCGCACGAATGCGACAAGAGATTGAGGGGCGGTAGCCGTGCCGGGTCGGTCGTTCCTTGACAGGCCGGTGATCCGGGATAGAATTTGTCGTCCCCCGGCCAGCGGGGACGGACGTTCCGTCCAGACGCGGGAATAGCTCAGTTGGTAGAGCGCAACCTTGCCAAGGTTGAGGTCGCGAGTTCGAGTCTCGTTTCCCGCTCCAATTCCCATTATGCGGGGACCATCCGCAGGTACCACCGGCGTGTCAGGAGACCCTGCGCGTGGTCGACCGCCGACGGCATCCCGCCAGCACAAACGCGATCCCCGAGCATCGAGACGGCGAACAGGATTCGCCCAAACGGAATGAGCATGGTGATCGATTCTCTACCCGCTGCCGGCCTGAATCCGCGATCGAGCAGGATATCAGCAGGTCATGCGCAGCACACAGCGCTGGCGTTGTAACGGTACAGTCCGCTGGGATACGCTGGCGGGGGTCAGGCGCGAGGCGTTCAGTATGCGATGGATGACAGTAGCGGCGGGAGGGCGGCTCGAATGAACTGCAAACGTTTGGGAACGCTCCTGCTGATGGCCGCAGCCATGCCGGCCGGGGCTGCCGCGGCAGGCCCGACTATGGACGAGGTGCTTGCCGCGTCGACGCGCTCCGACTGGCGGAGGCTGGATGCCGAGAACACGCTTTACCTGGAGCTGCCGGCCGGGCGCGTGGTGATGGAGCTGGCAACGGATTTCGCGCCTGCACACAGTGCGAATATCCGCGCGCTCGCGCGCGAGCGATTCTTCGACGGGCTGGCTATCGTACGTGTACAGGATAACTACGTCGTGCAATGGGGCGGCGCGGACGCCGACAGACCGGTCGGCAAAGCGCACAAGTCGCTCGCGGCCGAGTTCACGCGTCCCGCGACCGGGCTGGAATTCACGGTCCTGCCAGATCCTGACACCTACGCATCGCAAACCGGTTTCGCGGCCGGCTTTCCCGCCGCGCGGGACAAGCCTGACGGGACGGCCTGGCTGGCGCATTGCTACGGCTCGCTGGGCGCGGGTCGCGACACCGACGCGGACAGCGGCGGCGGGGCGGAGCTCTACGTCGTCATCGGCCACGCACCCCGCCACCTCGATCGCAACGTCACACTGGTCGGCCGCGTCGTACAGGGGATGGAGTTGCTCTCCAACCTGCCGCGCGGCGCCGGCGTAATGGGCTTTTACGAGGAGACTGAACAACGCGTGCCGATCCGGCAATTGCGGGTTGCCGCGGACCTGCCGCCCGGCGAGCGGACGGCGCTGGAAGTACTGCGGACAGATACGCCGACGTTCGAAGCGCTCATTGAGTCGCGCCGCAACCGGAGTGACGAGTGGTTCAAGGTGCCGGCCGGCCGCATTGACGTCTGCAACGTGCCATTGCCGGTGCGAGCCACGAGGGATTGACGGGCGGTCTCGTCAATGAACGAGCCGTCGTTATCAGTCGATAGCCGAAATGCCTTTGCGCCGAGGCCGTCCGCGTTGCCGGTGGCGGGATGCTGGAACAGGTGTTACGACATATCGCTCTGGTTCTTCGGCAGCCTTCGTCGTGAACGGATTGCAGACAGTCACTCCGTCGCATGTCCATCCGTCCTGAAGATCCTCTGTTAGCAGTAACGCACACTTCTGAAGCTGCGCCGCAGCAACGATCATCGAATCCCACCAGCTCAACTGATGACGCCGCGCAATCTCGTACGTCTGCATCAAGACATCGCGATCGACAGGTTGCGGATCCCACGCCATCAACGCCTGCACATCCGCCCAGGCATCCTCCGCGTCCATGCCGGGATCGAGCTTGCGGGTGATCGTAACGTAGTATTCGTTCAGTACTTGAATGCTGGTGCGGCCGCTTTGTTCCGTCCACAGCCGCTCGATCCAGCGTTCCGCGACAGGCTGCTTCTGCTGCTCGCTCGAGTCCCGCACGTACACAAAGACGTTTGTGTCAACGAAGACGGTCGCGGTCATAAAGCTTGTCTCGCGAAGGGTAGCGCGTCCGGCCGCGCTTCAGCGGGGCGGGCTCCCGCCCGAGATACCGGCGCATTGCGCGCTCGTATTCGCGAGACTCGCGCATGGTCGTCTCCAGCAATTCGCCGACGAATCGGGACAGACTCAGGTTCTTGCGCGCAGCATGCTGCCGAGCCCAGGCAGCAGCCTTTTCGTCCAGTGTTATCGTGACGTTCTTCATGCGTGCCATAATAACACGAACCCTGTGTATTTTCAGATCAACCGTTTGAGGTACGCCGACTCCCGGCGGCTACCGGATCGCCTGCATGATCGGTGGCGGCAAGCAAAAGCGAACCCAAAGGTCGAAATGAGACATCCGTTCAGGAATAGGCCCGGCATTATGTAATCATTGACCTTCTGCCGCCCGGGAAGCCGATTGCGATTCGACGCAGTCTCGCGGGCAGGAGGACTACATGCATTCTCCGTACATCAGCTTTCTGGATGCAATGGCAGATCGTGGGCTGGCGCTGCCGACCGAGTACAGTCCCGCGCTGGTTCTGCTCTCCTACCTCATTGCGGCCGTGGCATCGTCGGTCGCTCTGCTGATTGCATGGCGCCTGCGAAACGATCTCGCTGGCTACAGAAAAACCCTCTGGTTGTCGCTTGGCGCGCTGACGATGGGCATGGGCATCTGGGCCATGCACTTCGTCGGAATGCTGGCGATACGGTTGCCGCTACCGGTTGCATACAACGTACCGACAACCGTGTGGTCCGTCGTGCCCGCGATCGGCGCCGCGGGGCTTTGCCTGGCCGCCGTCAGTCGCAAACGCGTCGGCGCCGCCTGGCTGTTGGGCGGCGGTGTCGCGATGGGACTCGGAATAGGCGCGATGCATTACATCGGCATGGCGGCCATGCGCGTGCATGCCGAGATGCTCTACGAGCCGGCTTTGTTCGCGCTGTCCATTGCCGTAGCGCCGATCCTTGCGATCGCGGCGCTTTACTCGGTGCTTTGGACGATCAAGAGGCGACCGGCCAACCCCACGTGGGCATTGGCGTTGAGCGGCGCCATCATGGGGCTGGCCGTGGCCCTGATGCATTACACGGGCATGTGGGCCGTCGCCTACTTTCCGGTCGACGCCTCCGAGATGGCGCCGGTCGACGCGGGTATCGATTCGGCACATCTGGCGATTCTGGTCGCCGCGGCCGTGTCGACCATTATTGCCCTGGCGGTTGCCGCCGCGCGCATGGATTACCGCATCAACCAGCTCAAGGCCGCGGCAACGACCGAAGCGGAGAAGTTCGAGAACCTGCTGGAAGTCGTGCCGGACGGCATCATCGGCGTCAACGACAAGGGCCAGATGCGCTTTCTTAACTCGCGCGTAGAGGCTTTATTCGGCTATACGCGGGACCAGATGATCGGCAAACCGGTCGAGATGCTGATTCCCGCGCGGTTCGCGGAAGCGCATGAGCGCCACCAGGCGAAGTACCGGGCGACGCCAAGTCGACGGCAGATGGGAGCCGGGCTCGAACTGACGGGCCGCCGCGCGGACCACAGCGAATTTCCGACGGAGATCAGCCTGAACAACATACAAACCGGTGAGGGACCCCTTGTGGTCTGCTCCATCAGGGATGTCTCCGAACAGAGGCGCGCACGCGAGGCGCTGCGCGAGGCCAACGAGAAACTAAGTGCTGGCATGGCGCTATTGGAGAGTCAGTCGACGGAGCTGCGTTACCTGACGGAGATGGGGGAACTCCTGCACGGTTGCGAAGTCGAGCAGGAAGCGCACGACATCATCAGCAACGTGGTGGGAAAGTTGCTGCCCGACAGCTCGGGCGCCGTGTACATTCTCAGCCAGTCGCGAAACATACTGCAATCGACGGCAAGCTGGGGACCGCGCACGGAATTACTGACGCCCATATTCAGTCCGAACGATTGCTGGGCGTTGCGGCGCGGTCGAATGTACTCCAGCGAAAACAGGCAATCCGCCGTTCGCTGCAAGCACGCGGGCGACGAGTACTCGAATTACGTTTGCATACCGATGCTGGCGCAAGGCGACGTGCTGGGCGTGCTGCACGTCTTCGCTTCGTGCGACGACGTCGCTGGCGACGGCGGGACGGAGGCGGGCTTTCTTGCACCCAGACAAATCGTCGTGATTGCGATCGCTGAACAGATCGGGACAGCGATCGCCAATCTCCGGCTAAGAGAGGAATTGCGGAATCAATCCATTCGCGATCAATTGACGGGCTTGTTGAATCGGCGCTTCATGGAAGAGTCGCTCGATCGGGAAATCCTGCGTGCCGCTCGCATGGGCACGCAGTTATCGATCGTGGCCTTCGATCTCGACCACTTCAAGCGCTTCAACGACAACTTCGGACATGAAGGCGGCGACGTCGTACTCAGGGAAATCGGCGCATTGCTGCTTGCCAAATGCCGGGACGACGACCTGCCTTGCCGCCTCGGTGGCGAGGAATTGCTGTTGATTCTGCCCGATACCTCGCTCGAAGACGCGCAAAAGGCTGCCGAGAAGCTGCGGCAGCGAATAGAGAAGCTCTCCCTGTTGCTCCGCGGACAGTCGCTTGGAAAAGTCACGGCTTCGTTCGGTGTCGCAACATACCCGCTGCATGGTGCGACTCATCAGGACGTGTTGCGCGCCGCCGACCGCGCCCTCTACCAGGCCAAAGCGGCCGGTCGCAACTGCGTCCTGATCGCGACACAGTCCGATGATACTTCCGCCAACTCAATGCGTACTCTCGTTCCTGAAACGGAATTGCCAGGTGGCGCCACCTGACGCTCGCGCCAGGGGTTGCTCGAGCGTCAATCTCCCAGCGATGCGCGAAGTGCCTCGATCTCCTCGTCGTATTGAGTCAGGACCGCGGAAGCATCCAGTTCGTTCATAACGTTGAGCCAGCTGAGCGCCGGCACATTACTCGCGCCGGCCGGATTGCTGTTCAGGACTTTCGCTGCGACCAGGATATTGGTTAATGTAATCCTGCCATCGTCGCCGATCTCCGGTTCTGTATCGCGATCGTCCTGATGCTCAACGGCGTGCTGCAATCCCTCGGGCAGCCCCCAGGTTTCGAGAATGGCCTTCCCGATACTTGCCTGCCAACCGTCGGCGACCGCCCGGATATCCGTCTCCGAAACGACGGACATTTCTTCGGCTCGCATCACGATGTAGAGCCGACCGAGGCCGTGCAACAGACCGGTTAACAGTGCCTGGTCCGCGTTGACATCGGTGTAATGTTTTGCGATCACGAACGAGAGCGATGCAACTTTGAGGCTGTCGCGCCAGACCGCCTCGATTTCGTCGCGAGCAGTTGCCGAGTAATTATCCCGGCGCCTCAGTTGTCGCATTGCAAAATCAACTGCCACCGTGCGCACCATGTTGAAACCAAGTCGGCTTACGGCGTTTCGCAAATCGGTAATCTCGCCACTTGCCGGACGAAACGCCGCGGAGTTTGCGATGCGCAGTATGCGGGCTGCAAGACCCGCATCGGAACCCAGGATGTCGACGATGTCGCCGGCGCTGGTTTCCTGACATTGCAAAGCACGTTGTACGCGCAGCACGGCCTCTGGAAATGCGGGCAATTCGAAACGCGCATCCTGCAGATCTTTGGCGAGTCGCTCCACGAAATTGTATGCCACCTGGTGCGGCGTCTTTGCCATGATTCGGTTCCAGCGCGAGAAAGATTACAGCCCGGTTATCGGCCCCCAATTGCCAAACTTGAGGACTATTTGCAGCAACTCATTGGCCGGAAGGCTCCATGCGACACGACAGCTTTCAGCCGGGTTGAGTCGACCGCAAACCGCTAGCGTCGATAACACGGCACACGGACCGGGCCTCGCTGCGATACACGATGTTCGCTCCGGAAACGCCGGGAATCTTCGCGATCTCCCGCAACACGTCGCTGCATACAGCCTCAACTTCACGACTGAAATCGGGTGCGGCGCGCAAGCGGGCGACGATGGCTTTGGGTATCAACAGCGTGCGGCGTCCTTGCTGGAACTCTCGAGTGGCATCCCGAGCCGCGTCCATTGAATCCAGAAGCGGTACCTGCACTATAACGGAGGTTTTCTGCAATGCCTTTTTCGCGATCAGCGCTGCCATGTAACGACGCAAAATTTCGACGTCGAGGCAGGGTTGAGTTTGCAAAAATTTGGAACCTGCGTCTGCCTTGGTGTCGACACCCTCGGCACTCCAGTCCTCGGGCGGATCGATTACCGTGATATTCGACCCCAGAAAAAAACCGGGGGATGCCACGAGCCGTTCATTCATGCCAATTACCTGCGCCGTTGCCAACAGGCGTTTCGCGCCGATATCGAACACACCTTTGACCCGTTGTTTGAGCGATGCAGGGAGCTTTTCACCGCGGCTGAGAACGAAGCTTGTGACGCCGATCGCAGCAGCTCCCATGACGTCGCTTTGCAGCGCGATACGATTGCGGTCGCGGCAATTCAGATGCAACACCGCATCCATGCCAATCCCCAGCACAAGGCTCGCAGCAGCAATCGGTGACATATGGGGCTCAATAGTTACGTTGTCCGTGATCTGCACTGCGTCAACGAAAGGCTGTAGCTGTCGGACCGCGTTACAAAGGTCCGTCGCGGTTGTCATCGGACGAAGCGGCACCTGCACGGTAATCACAAAATCACGAGAGCGGACGGCCTGCTGGAAACTGCAGGTGACGGCTGGCAACGTTTCAGCGTTCACGCCGCCTTACTCGGTGGCATGAAGACTCTCGACGCCGATAGCGGCGGACTGCACGTTGAGCTTGCCCGCAACGCGTGCGGTCCAGGCAACTATCAGGCGCTCGTTCGCCAGGGCTAACTGGGGAACACTCATTGCAGGCACATCCTGCGCCGCGCTGATGACGTGGATGGGTCCCAAAATGTCGTCCGCTGAAACAGCGCGTAAGCACACGCTGGCTCGCGAATCAGCATCCTTACAAAGATAACTGATGGCCAGGCGCGCGTCGGGGAGAAGTGCGATGCCGGTGCGTCCCCAGGTGTTGCCGTCCGCAATTTCTACCGGCTCCGCAAAAGACTCGCCGGCATCGTCGGAGCGCGCTATTCGCAAGTGCGGCCGGTCATTGGCTGCGGTGAACCAGGCCACGGCAACCCGATTGCCGTCGGCGGCGATGGTCGGACCGTTTACCGGACAGCCACCTATCACCCAGCCATCCTGTGCAACGGCTTTGCCTGGTTGCCAGCTGCCGTTGCGAAAACTTGAGACGTATATGTCGCGGGTTTCCGATTCGCTTCGATCACGGTAGACGGCGACGGCTCCCTTGTCAGTAATTGCGACATCCGTCTGGCAACAATCGCAAACGAGACCGTCGACCTGCGATGAATCCCGCGATGCCAGGGCGTCGCCATAGACTGCCGAACGCAGGGTCATGCCGGTGTCCGCTGGTCCGCCGTGATGCGACTCGTCATGCGATATATTGACCATGTTTCGCCCGTCGAGCCAGATAAGACCGACGCCGCCTCCGTGCGGATAGAGGGTGACGAAACCGTGCTCGGTCGGTGTCCCGTCGTCGTGCGGCAAAACGGGGTCGACCCAGGTTACCCCGCGGTCTGTGGATACCGTGAAGTGAACGTCGTAGGCATAGCCGCCGGCCGGCTGTTGCACCAGCCAGTGTGCAGCCCACAGCGAACCGCTGATGGGCACCACAGACGGGAAATCGGCCCAATTGACGAACCAGTTGTCGCCGCTCGCAACTACTCGTGGCTCACTCCATCGATTGCCGTCCAGTATCGAGAACCGAAGGCGGTGTGCGTCGCCGGTGTTCTCGATCCAGCTCAGCACCACGGTTTCGTCGCGGACCGCGAGATTGGGGCTTTGACTGCCGGCGGCGGCAGGTACTTCGAGCGTTTCCAGGAGGAATCCCGCGGCTTCCGCATTGGCAACGGCGCCATTCGGGTACGATGCGATGAGAAGCAACAGGGAAGAAATGCAAGAGATAGCGCGAAGCATGGGCGGATTATGCCGCCCGCATGCGGGGTGTGCTATGTTCCCGCCCGCTGGATACAGGATTCGGCCTGCACCAGGCTAGGTGGCAGAGTGGTCATGCAGCGGCCTGCAAAGCCGCGTACGTCGGTTCGATTCCGTCCCTAGCCTCCATAGCTCCCTCGAAGCGGTCCGAGACCTCTCACCGACTGGCGCGACGCGCTGGCGACACCAAGCAACCATGCTGTTCCAGCGTAGCCGTCGCAGTCATTAGAGGACGACGCCGGAAGCAACGCGACGCTATGGCCTTCATGGCGATTGGAGTATTGCACCCACGTGCCGTTACTCGGTATCCGCGGGGGCGATCTCCGTCTGCTCCGCCGTCGTGTCGAGCAATTGCTCTAACTCCAGCGTGGCAAACAGTGACCACCCGTCCTCGGTCGGCTGATCGCGGACTTCGCGCTCGACCCGGACTATCCTCGCCGTAAGTAACAGGCTATCTGTCGTAGACACAAACAGACCTCCTTATGGGTCCGACCAGCGAAAATATACGGGATTTGGCCGTATCAGTCTGTGAGGATGGTCTCTTTTTCTCAAATCCAGAAAAAAAGGCCCGGCCGAAGCTGGGCTCAATTTGCAGCCACGACGGTAAGCGGGTCTTTCACTCTGACCGGCTGCCACTGACTTACAACTGTGTACCCGGTGGCACGCCGACGCAGCCGATAAGCGCGCATGCGCTCCGCCGCCGTCAAGGCCGTTTTCTTGCGGGGCCGGCCACGCCTGGCTGAAGCTGGTTTCATGGATTTATCGTAACGCGTTACAGTTAATCCGCCAGCAACCGGGACCGGGAGACCGCCTGCTTTTGTCGACGAGCGAACAGGCGGTGTTATTATCCGGCCGACTTTTCGACACCCATCTCGTTACGACAGGTCCACCCGGCCCGGGTGGCGGAACAGGTAGACGCTACGGACTTAAAATCCGTTGGCCGAAAGGCCGTGCCGGTTCGAGTCCGGCTCCGGGCACCATCATTAAACAGCGTATTGAACCAGGAGGCACCCGGCCGTACCGGCACGGACTGTGCCGGCTACGTCATTCTTTGCTTGGCGTCGTGCAGACACATTTCCAGGAATGCAGCACCCGCCAGGCCGTAGCTTGGCTCCGCACCCTGTTCTTTCAGAGACTGTGTTACCCGGTGCATTTGTTCGTCGAACGCTTGTGGCGTCTCGCTAAACTTCCGCATCCACTCGTTCAGCGCCAATACGAGTTCTGCCTGGTTCATACGGATTCGTCCGGAGACTTGAGGTCGCTACTGTCGGTGCCCGAATCGGCCTCAAGCAGCTGCTTGAGCTCATCCGTGTCCATGACTCCCGAATCGCTCAGGACCACAGTTTCGACCGACAGGTCGTCAGCCAGGTCCTCACTAAGCGCGATCAGGCGATTCGTTATCGAGTTGGGTTCGCTCATGATAAGTCTCCGATGAGCAATTACACACGGGATACTTTAAAGCATGACGAATGTGCAAAGCGTGACAGGCGTTCAAGTTAGCCGCTGCCATACGTTGCTGGGCCCCGTTGCTTGCCGCACTTGTGACGTGTTGCCTGCGTTCCACGCAATTGAGATGAAACGTCTATTCCACAAGCGTAGTATCAGGGCTGGGGAAATGTCCTCTGATACGCTACTGAAGGCCGATCGCCATGCGCCGGTTCCTTGCGTTACGCGTTGCCCTGATGTCCCTGGTTCTCGCGAGCCCGGGCTGGGGCGACGATTTCGCGAAGGGATTTTACGCCTACAGCGAGGGCGATTATGCAGCCGCCCTTGCCGTGTGGCAGCCACTGGCAGAAGAGGGCGAGGCGCACAGTCAGTTCGGCATGGGCCTGCTCAATGCAAACGGCTGGGGCCTGCCACTCGACGATGCCGCGGCCCTGAAGTGGTACAAATTGGCCGCCGGCCAGGGACACGCCGAAGCACAGTACAACATCGGCGTGATGTACCAGAACGGGTGGGGCGTCGATCAGGACGATTCCGAAGCGTTCAAGTGGCACGAGGCGGCTGCAGAAAGCGGCTTTCCGGCGGCACAACGTAGCCTCGGTAACATGTATGCCAATGGACTGGGCACGCAAGTGGACCGCACACGCGCCTATATGTGGCTGGAGATCGCTGCAATGCTTGGGGACAGTGACGCAAACTTCAATCGTGAAGGACTCGAACCTTCCATGGCGGCCGACGAAGTCAGCGCGGCCGGTACAGCCGCCGCTGAGTGGATAGAAAAGTTCGCAACACTGCATCCGCAAATACCGATCGAACGGCAATGATCCGTCGATAACGTGCGAATGTGTCAGAATAGGCACTGATCCACAGGCACCTCAATTTCACTGAAAGGCTATGGCAAAACTTTATTTCTATTACTCATCGATGAACGCGGGCAAATCGACGTCGCTTCTGCAGTCCAGCTACAACTATCGGGAGCGCGGCATGAACACGCTTGTGCTCGCGCCGGCGTTCGACGATCGTTATGGCGTAGGGCGCGTGGTATCCCGGATCGGTCTGGAAGCAGAGGCCACGACTTTTAATATCGGCGATAACCTGTTCGATATCGTCACTGCATATGGCAAGGAAGATCCTCTGCATTGCGTGCTGGTGGACGAGGCGCAGTTTCTCACCAAGGCGCAGGTATTCGAACTCGGACAGATTACTGATGACCTGGAGATCCCGGTCCTTGCTTACGGAATTCGCACCGATTTTCAGGGGGAACCTTTCGAGGGCAGCAAGTACCTGCTGGCCTGGGCAGACAACCTGAATGAGCTGAAAGCCATCTGTCATTGCGGCAGAAAGGCAACCATGATTATCCGGCTCGACCAGGACGGCAACGCGGTGACCGAGGGCTCCCAGGTCGAGATTGGCGGCAACGACCGCTACGTATCGATGTGCCGGAAGCACTTCAAAAAGGATTTCTATCGAGCGGCAGAACCGGACACGCTGCAGTCGCGAATTGCAAAGGTAACGCGCGCTGCCGGCTGAGAACCTGCCGACAATCGATTGCTGTTAACGCTTGCCGTTTGACGCAGTCGCAGGACTGTCCACTGCGGAATTCACTGCGCGCGTATTCTCCCGGGCCAGTAACCGACGAACATCTTCCAGGCTCTTCATTACCAGGGTCTCGCTGAAGCCCGGGTCGTCCATCGAGATCCGGTCCGTCGCTGCGGGATCGATGAACTTGATGTAGTGATTACCGATCTGCACTATATCGTCATTTTTCATCATCAAATTCGACACGCGCCGCGAATTGACGAACGTGCCATTGGTGCTGTTGAGATCCATGACGAATGTTGCCTTATCGTGGCGCACGAAAAGGGTATGGTGCCGGCTGATGAAACGGCTGCTGATTCGCAGATCGTTGTGCTCCGAACGGCCGATCAGCAAACGCGGCTTCGTCAGCCGAATTTCTTCGACGGTCTCGCCGTTGTGGCTCAGGATCAAGGTAGGCGCGTCAGCCAGCTCGACGGCCTCGACCGCTTCGTCAATCCGGAACAGCAATGCCGGCAGCTCTTCCTCTACGGTCGGCCGTTCAATCTGATCCTTGCTGACGGGGCATTTCTTCGCCTTGGCCAGGGCGAGCAATGACAAACGGTCGACCACGCCGGGCCAGCCTCTGGAGGCGTCATGCAACTCCTCGCAAACCGCTTGCGGGAAAACCTTGGCCGGATCGTTGTTGCCGCCGGCGCGCATCTTTTCGCGAAGGTAGTCGGCAGTCTCACTGCGGGTCAACGGCTCAACGAAAAAACTGCCGGTCATGCGCTCCGCAATGCATGTCAGGGCAGGGGCTCGAATCATTGGAGCCAACGACCGGTCACTGGCAAGCACAATCCGCAGGGCGCTCGACTCAGCGAGTCGCAGTGTCGCCAGGTCACAAAGAATGCCGAGCGTCGCCGGGTTCATCGACTGGGTGTTTTCGACGATTAACAATGGCGGCTGTCCCGCTCCGGCCTGCTGCCGGATAAACACCTTCAGCATGTTGACCAGTTCGTTGACCGAATTGAATTGCAGTTCATAGCCAAACTGCGAAAGTATGTCATTCAGCAGCGTGCCGGGTTCGGCGCCGGCGCCGTCGACAACCGCCCACGCCGGGTCATCGGGCATCGAGGTAACATAATGACGCAGGATAGTGGACTTGCCACTGAGCGGGGGACCCTGCAGAAGGCCGAGACCATTCGGGTGGGCGTAAGTGTCGGCCAGGAATTGCATGGCGTCACGCTGGGACGCGTAGGGCACGACGGTCAACGGTGGACCTTGCGTACGAAATGGTTGTTCGCGCAGGCCGGCGTCGCTCAGATCCATATCTTTGAACTCGGTTTTATCCGAAATTTGTCATTCTGATACAGTTACTTTCCGCTTTTTCTTAAAGTTCATAAGCATCAGGCGGCCCTAGTCTAAAGTCGGAAGTCATCACTTGTAAATGGTTGCCGGCAGAATGCGCGATTTCAATCAGTCACAGAACCTTTATTATAAATAACATTCAATAACTCACCTAATACATTGATAATACACACTTTTAAACCTCAACAGCCTTCGAGTGGCGCAACCGTGTCGTCACCTGGTAAATCCTGTATCCCTGCACAGCGGCTCGCGGGCCGCGATCTCGGCCTGATCCGCGGCGAACGGGTACTGTTTCGCGACCTGAATTTCGACCTCGCCGCCGGCCAATTATTGTTGATTGAGGGCCCGAACGGCAGCGGCAAGACGAGCCTGTTACGGGTGATCGTCGGGTTGGTGCAACCACAGGACGGCACAATCACCTGGCGCGGCGCGGACATCGCGAAACAGCGGCAAGCGTACCATGACGAGCTGGTGTGGCTGGGACATCGTCTGGGCTTCAAGGGTGATCTCACAGTCGCTGAGAATCTGCGCGCCGAAGCGGGTTTACGGCGTATGTCGGCAGCGCCCGACCTGCCGGTATTCGAACAGCTGGGGATCGCGGCTTTGACCGGCTTGCCGTTTCGCGTGCTTTCGGCGGGCCAGCAACGCCGCGTAGCGCTGGCGCGCCTGCTGCGCGTGAAGGCGGTGCTCTGGCTCATGGACGAACCGTTCACCAATCTCGATGCCGGCGGCCAGGCATTGGTGACCAAACTGCTGCAGGCGCATCTTGCAGGCGGGGGCACAGCCGTTGTTGCAACCCACCATGAACTGAACATCGACGCCTCCGTGCAACGAATTCGCCTTATATGAACGCTGGCAATTCGACTGCGCCGTCGCTATTCGATGGACTCTCGGCCATCGTGCGCCGCGACGTTCTGCTGGCCTGGAAGCGGCCCGGCGATGTACTGAATCCGTTGTTCTTTTTCGTTATCGTCAGCAGCCTGTTCCCGCTGGCCATCGGTCCGGATGCCGAACAACTTCGCTTACTCGGTCCCGGCGTAGTTTGGGTAGCTGCATTGCTGGCTACACTGCTGTCCCTGAACAGTCTCTTCCTGGGCGACTTCGAGGACGGCAGCCTGGAACAGTTGCTGCTTAGTCCGCAACCGCTGCCGTTGCTGGCGTTGGCCAAGTCCATGGCGCACTGGCTGATCGGCGGCTTGCCCCTGGTGGTGGTTGCGCCGCTGATCGCGATTTCGTTCCAGATGTCGGTTGATACGATTGGTGCGATGCTGCTGACACTGAGCCTCGGCACGTTGAGTTTGAGTTTGCTCGGTGCGATCGGCGCCGCTTTAACGATCGGTCTCAATCGCGGCAACGCATTGCTGAGTCTGCTTATTCTGCCGCTCGCCGTGCCAATACTGATTTTTGGCACGCGGACAGTATCGCTGGCCGCGACCGGCGACGCTTACAGTGCCGGTGCATATTTCCTCGGCGCCTATTGCATGCTGGCAGTGACCCTTGCACCATTTGCGACCGCAGTGGCGCTGCGAATCAGCAACGAGTAGTAACGAAACGATGTGGACTTTCCTGCATAAGCTGGCGTCGCCGCCGCACTTCTACCGTCTCGCGGCCGTTCTTGCGCCGTGGCTTATGGTGCCGGCGCTGCTGCTCATCGCATACGGCACAGTAGCCGGGCTGTTTTTCGCCCCGTCCGACTATCAGCAAGGCGACGCGTTTCGCATTATTTACGTGCATGTACCCGCCGCCTATTTATCGTTGCTCGCGTATATCGTCATGGCGATCGCCGCCGGGATCGGCCTGATCTGGCGCATGAAGCTTGCACACGCGGTCGCTGCCGCCGCTGCACCGCTCGGCGCATGGTTTACCTTCCTGGCCCTGGCAACCGGTTCCATCTGGGGCCGTCCCATGTGGGGCACGTGGTGGGAGTGGGGCGACCCGCGCCTGACCTCGGAACTCGTTCTGCTGTTCCTGTATATCGGCTACATTGCGTTGCGTGGCGCAATTGACGACGTGTCGCGAGCAGACCGCGCGAGCGCTGTATTGGCGCTGGTTGGGGCGATTAATGTTCCAATTATTCATTTTTCCGTGGAGTGGTGGGCCTCATTACACCAGGGCCCGACATTGATCCGGGCAGGAGGCCCGGCGATCGAATTGACCATGCTGTATCCGCTACTGGCCATGATTTTCGGCTTCTCGCTGTTGTTCGGCGCCATGCTGCTTGATCGCGTACGCAGCGAAGTCCTGTCGCGGGAACGGCGCGCCCGTTGGGTTCGCGAGCTATTGCTGCCGGGCGGGGAAACCGCATGAGCGAAGTATTGTCTATGGGAGGGTACGGTGCCTACGTATGGACTTGCTATGCTTTGAGCTTCACGGTAGTGATCGTATGCTTCGTGCAGGGCCGCCGCCGTCAGCGGCGCATCCAGGATGAGATCAGGACAAGACTGAAAGTCACGGTACCAGGCGCACTCACTATGACCGAAAGCAGCGAGACAAACGAATGAAGCCCAGACAGCAACGCATGCTCGCAGTTGGACTGGCAGCGGGCGGCCTCCTGATCGCCACGGGCCTGACTCTGCGGGCGTTTCAGGACAACATGATGTTCTACGTCGAAATATCCGAAGTCGTTGCCGGCAATGTACCGGCCGAACGCAGGTTTCGCGTCGGCGGCCTGGTCGTCGAGAACAGTGTGCGGCGCGCGGCGGGGGAACTCGAAGTCGAATTCACGCTGACCGATACCGTGAGCGAACTGCCGGTGGCCTACAGCGGCGTGCTGCCCGACCTGTTCCGCGAGGGGCAGGGCATCATTGCGCACGGCCGTCTTGGCGAAGATGGCCGTTTCGTCGCCGATACGGTCCTGGCCAAGCATGACGAAAATTACATGCCGCCCGAGGTAGCGGACTCGCTTGCGCGACATGCCACCGAAAAAGCCGCTGCTGCGGACGAGGGGGCCGGGCAATGATTGCCGAGCTGGGACATTTTGCAATGATTCTTGCGTTGTCCCTGGCCATCTGCCAGGGAGTCCTGCCACTGGTCGGCGCGCATCGGCGGGACGATGCGCTGATTGCCGTCGCTCGTCCGGCAGCTCTGGGTCAGTTTGTGTTCGTGTCCATTGCGTTTGTGTGCCTCGCCTACGCATTCCTGACCAGCGATTTTTCTGTTCTGTACGTCGTTAACAACTCGCAACTTGAACTGCCGGATATCTACAAGTTTTCAGCAATCTGGGGTGCTCACGAAGGCTCACTGCTACTGTGGATTCTGATTCTGGCCGCTTGGACCGTGGCCGTTGGCCGTTACAGCCAGGAATTGCCACCGGCTTTCGCCGCACGCGTCATTGGCGTACTGGGCCTCCTGAGCGTCGGCTTCCTGTTGTTCACGCTGCTGACATCCAATCCCTTTGAGCGAATTTTTCCGGCACCCGCAGACGGCGCCGATCTCAACCCGTTATTGCAGGACCCCGGGCTCGCGATTCATCCGCCGATTCTTTACCTGGGTTATGTCGGCTTCTCGGTGGCGTTTGCATTCGCCGTAGCTGCCATGCTTTCCGGCCGGCTCGATCGCGCCTGGGCACGCTGGACGCGTCCATGGACCACGTGGGCGTGGCTGTTCCTGACCGTGGGCATCGCGCTCGGCAGTTGGTGGGCGTATTACGAACTGGGCTGGGGCGGCTGGTGGTTCTGGGACCCGGTGGAGAACGCGTCGTTCATGCCCTGGCTGGTGGGCACAGCACTGATTCACTCTCTGGCCGTAACCGAGAAGCGTGGTCTGTTCAAAAGCTGGACCCTGCTATTGGCAATATCCGCCTTTTCCCTGAGTCTGCTAGGTACGTTCCTGGTACGTTCCGGCATCCTGGTGTCGGTACATGCTTTTGCCACAGATCCCGCCCGCGGCCTTTTTATTCTCATATTCCTTGCGGTTGTCGTCGGCGGCGCGTTGACGCTGTATGCCTGGCGCGCGCCAGCCCTCGATTCGGCGGCCGGTTTTCGCCCCGTATCCCGCGAAACATTCCTCCTTCTGAATAATGTACTGCTGGTGATCGCAGCAACACTTATCCTGCTCGGCACACTGGCGCCGCTCGCGGTGGAAGCGTTCAATGGCGGCAAGATTTCGGTCGGGCCGCCGTGGTTCGAGATTGCGTTCGCAATTCCCATGTTGCCGCTGATCGTTCTCGTTGGCATGGGTATGCATGCCGCCTGGCGGCAACAACCGGGTGGACCGCTGCTGCGGCAATTGAAAGTCCCAATGATCCTCGCGGTCGTGTGTGGATTCGCGATCCCTGCATTATTCTTCGGCCGCTCCGGCGTACTGGTCACCGTTGGCACGATTGCCGCCATCTGGATTATCGCGTCGTCGATGGTTCACCCCTTGCGCGCATGGCGCCGTACGCCGGGTTCGCCGGGAATGACACGCGCTGTGACCGGCATGACCGTTGCGCATCTCGGCGTCGGCATGTTCGTACTCGGCGTAACGATCACGTCGGCGTTCAGCATTGAAACGGACATGCGCATGGCCCCCGGTGAAAAAGTCGAGGTTGCAGGCTATCAATTCGAGCTCAGCGGACTGCGCACCGTGGACGGTCCCAACTTTCGTGCACTGGAAGGCGCGATCGAGATACGCAAGGACGGCGAAATAGTCTCGACGCTCTACCCGCAAAAGCGCACCTATCTGGTACAGCAGAACCCGATGACTGAGGCGGGTATCGACGCTGGTTGGAATCGCGATCTGTTTGTGGCGCTCGGTGATCCGCTGGGCAACGATGCCTGGAGCGTGCGCCTGCAATACAAACCCCTGATCCGTTTCATCTGGCTGGGCGCGTTCATCATGGCGCTCGGCGGGATGATCGCCGCAAGTGACCGCCGCTATCGCCTGACGGCGACGGCAACCGAACGACAGCGTGCGGCGCAGGAGTTGCCCGTGTGAGATTGCGGTTCGTCGCACCTGTATTGGCGTTCGCCATTCTGCTGCCGATGCTCATTTTCGGCTTGCAACGCGATCCTTCCGAATTGCCGTCGCCGTTTCTCAACAAGCCGGCGCCTGAGTTCGAACTGCCCGGCTTGCGCGACCCCGAGCGAACAGTGAGCAACCACAACTACGCCGGACAGGTGGCATTAGTCAATGTGTGGGCAACCTGGTGCGTCGGCTGTCGCCAGGAACACGACTTCCTGTTGTCGCTGGCCGCCGACGGAGACGTGCCTATCTATGGCCTCAACTGGCGGGATCGGCGCGAGGACGCGATTCGTTGGCTCGACCAGCTCGGTGACCCGTACGTCATGTCGGGATACGACGAGGACGGTACCGTTGGTATCGACTGGGGAGTGTACGGCGCCCCGGAAACCTTCCTGATCGGTCCGGACGGCACGGTCCTGCACAAGCACCTCAGTCCGTTAACGGACGACATCTGGCAGCGTGATTTCGTGCCCAAAATCGCTGCGGCGAGAGGCCTTTGAATTGCGCAGCGTTGTACTGATACTGCTGTTGTTGTTCGCACATGCAAGTCCGGCAATTGATGCCGGAACCGCATTCGATGACGCGGAATTGCAGGCACGCTACGAGAAAATAGTCGCGGAAGTACGCTGCCTGCAATGCCAGAACGAAAGCATCAAGGACTCCAATGCCTTTCTCGCAGCCGACCTGCGCCGGGAGATTCGCCGCATGCTGGCCGAGGGCAAAACAGATGCCGAAATCTATGATTTCCTGATTACGCGTTACGGCGAGTTTGCGCTGTATCGCCCGCAGTTTCGCGGCAAGACACTTTTCCTGTGGATTGCGCCGGCATTCCTGATTGCCGTCGGGCTGCTCGTTGCGATCAGAATAGTTCGAGGGCGTATGAACTTGCCGATTGACGACACGACCGATGAGGCGAACGCCGGGCGACAGGCCGGCAATCGAACATGATATGGGTCGTCATGGGATGCATGTTGCTCGCGGCCACCCTCGTGGTCGCGTGGCCACTGTTTCGACGGCAGCGTCGGCTAACGCCGTCGCTACTGACGGCCGTTGCCACCGTATTGATCGTCTCCGCCGTAGTTTATTCACGGATCGGTACGCCGGTCGCTCCGGAGGCACCGGCCACGATCGACGACATGGTGGCGTCGCTTGCCGCGCGCCTGGAGGAAAACCCTGAGGACTTGAACGGCTGGACCATGCTTGGCCGTTCCTATGTGCAAATGCAGCGTTATCCGGAAGCAGTAGCTGCCTACACGCGGGCTGTTGCGCTGGAGTCGGCGTCAAATGCGCAGACACTTGCCGATTTTGGTGAGGCCGTTGTACTGAGCGAGGCAGGGCAGATCAGCGATCGCGCCGAGCAGCTTTTTGAAAATGCCCTCGGCCTCGAAACGAACAATCCGAAAGCGCTGTTCTATGGCGGCATTGCTGCTATCGAGCGCAACGATCGTGCACTGGCCGCTGATCGCTGGGAAGCACTCCTGGCACTGGCCCCGCCTGCCGAAATCCAGGAGGTATTGAGGCAGCGCATTGCGGAATGGCGTGGCCTCGAGCAACCCGTTTTATCGGGAGAGTCATCGGCGAGTAATGCAGCGGTTATTTCTGCCCGTGTGTCTCTGGCTGCAGAAGTCGCGGCGAAGATAGGGCCGAACGCGACGGTATTCATTATTGCGCGGGACCCCGACCAACCCTCACCGCCAATTGCTGCAACGCGCCGTATGGCATCCGAATTACCAACTACGGTCACGCTCGGTGACGCCGACGCGATGATTCCAGGCCGCCTGTTGTCCGGATTCGATCGACTCGAGATCATTGCGCGCGCATCGACTTCCGGCGAACCGATAGCGCAAACCGGTGATTGGTACGGCGAGGAAAGCATGGTTATATCTGAATCGGCGGCCGTGGAGATCGTCATCGAGCATGAGGTGCAGTGACGCCGTGACCGACACCAAGCGTCCGTCAATCGAAAACGCGACCATGTGTTTTGCCTGTGGAGTCGACAATCCAATCGGCCTGCAAATTCGTTTTCAAATGCAAAATGAACGCTGCGAGGGCGTATTCACGCCGTCCGAAGTTCATGTGGGCTATCAGAACACCGTGCATGGTGGGATCATTTATTCCGCGCTCGACGATGTCATGGCCAATGTGCTTTATTTACAGGCTATCAAGGCGCATACCGCGCGTTGCGAGATCCGTTACCGGCAACCGCTTACCACGGGACAAACCATTCGGCTCTCGGGCTGGATTGAACAGCGACGACGCAGACTCGTTATGCTGAAAGGTGAGGCACGCCGTGCCAGCGACGACTGCCTGATCGCCGACTGCGACGCAGCATTCATGATCGTATGAGTATTGTTTGCGTCAACAGTTGCTTGCGACCGCGACCGGATCGGCTTATTCCGGCAAATCCCGCATCGACTGTGCCGGCACACTGACTGTGTCGCCTGTATTGGTCATGCGGGTTCGAACGGCCGTTTCAGTTTCGACGCTGTCCCGTGCGTGTGTCAGCGCCGCATACAATCGCCGCAGTTGCATGTACGACAACGCCTTTACGTCCACCATCGCCAGCGCATGGATGACACTGAGAGACAGGTCGTGAACGTCCGATTCGTGCAGGCGTCGATCTGATATTTCGCGCGGGGTCATGACAGTATCGTCAACGTTGTATATATCGCCGGCGGTGCCGGTCAGGTGAAGCCAGTCTAGCAGTGCTTCGCAGCGTCAAATGTGACCTGGATCACGTCCGTTTGGCGCAAACTAACAACAACAATGCACAATATGTCGCATTGGCCCGAACCGGGAAGATTATTTGGCGATGCTACCGAACACATTGACAAATTCAATACGGATTCCGCTCATCGGGGCGCCTATGTTCATCGTGTCAGGGCCGGAACTGGTCATCGCGCAGTGCAAGGCAGGCATCATAGGTGCTTTCCCGGCTTTGAACGCACGTCCCGCATCCATGCTGGACGAATGGCTGTCACGCATAACCGGTGAGCTTGACGACGCGCGCAAGAAGAATCCTGCAGTTCCGGTTGCGCCGTTTGCCGTCAACCAGATCGTGCATCAGAGCAACGATCGTCTGGAGCACGATGTCGCACTGTGCGTGAAGTACCAGGTTCCGATCGTGATAACGAGTCTGCGCCCACCTGCGGAAGTAGTTGAAGCAGTGCATGCCTACGGCGGTATCGTCTTGCATGACGTGATCAACCTGCGGCATGCGGAAAAGGCAGCGGAGCAGGGCGTAGACGGCATCATCGCCGTGTGTGCAGGTGCCGGTGGGCACGCCGGTACGCTCAGCCCGTTTGCCCTGGTGCGGGAGATCCGGCAGTTTTTCGACGGCACGATTGTCCTGTCAGGTGCCATGAGCCGAGGGGCCGACATCGTCGCCGCACGTGCCATCGGCGCCGACCTTGCCTATTTCGGCACACGTTTCATCGCTAGCAAAGAGGCAAACGCCCCGCCCGCTTACAAGCAGATGATTGTGGAAAGTCGCGCGGCCGATATCATCTATACGTCTTTATTTACCGGCGTGCACGGCAGCTACCTCAAGGGCAGTATCCTGAATGCCGGCATGGACCCCGACAAGCTGCCTGAGGGCGAAGCGCACAAAATGAACTTCGGCAGTGGCGGCAATACTGACGCGAAAGCCTGGCGCGATATCTGGGGGGCCGGGCAGGGCGTGGGCAGCATGCACGATATTCCCGCCGTGGCTGAACTGGTGAACCGGCTGGAGGCAGAATACAACGAGGTGCGTGATGAACTTGCAAGAGACTAGGCGACTATGAAAACACCACTCCTGCACGCATTCCTCGTCGGTGTTGGAGGTTTTGGCGGTGCGCTGCTGCGATACGGATTGAACGGCCTGCTAATCCGACAGTTCCCTTTGTCCACGTTTCCGCTCGGGACGCTGGCGGTTAACCTTTTTGGTTGCCTCATGATCGGCATCGTCGCGGGACTGATCGAATCGCGACAGTTTTTCAGCATTGAGATGCGCGTGTTCCTGTTGATCGGGTTGCTCGGTGGATTCACTACTTTTTCGACGTTCGGTATCGAGACTTTCTCGTTGTTTCGCAACGAGCAGTATTTGAGCGCCGCCACCAATGTCGGACTGCATGTAGTTGCGGGACTGCTACTTGTCTGGGCAGGCTACACGCTCACATCGACGAGATAACACTCACTCAAAGTTCAGCGAGAACGTCCCATAAGTCATCGATCCAGTCGAGGTGTTCCGGCTTCATGAGACAGGAACGCAAACAGGTCACGGTCGCGGCATTTTCTTCAAGGTCGGGCCACCAGGCGCGTACCAGCGTTACCGGCAAATCGATCAGCGCAAGATATAGCCGCGCATCAGCGGCACGCGCGAATACCTCACGGGCGCGCCGGCTGGCAGACCTTGCATCGCGTGATTGCACTGCGAACACCACAATATCGAGTTCGGGCGGCATCAGGGCGACGTAACGATCGGACTGGCGCACGCGCTGCCACAGAATGCGTGCGGCCCGCAGCGATTTGTCGAGGTCGCCTGCAAACTCACCGCCAGGTGTCATTGGCAACAAGCGTTGCGTGGCCCACAACGCCACCGCCGCCGCCCCCGGCCGGGAGCACTCGAGGCTAATTTCGCCAAGATGCAGATCGGCCGACGAAAAATACGTGTACGGTGAATCGTGGTGATAGAGCGCGCCTGTTTTGGGATCGCTGAATAAAATGCAACCGCAACCATAAGGTTGATGTCCGTGCTTATGCGGATCGATGACGATGGAATTTGCTTCGTTGACGCGCGTGAAATGGCGACGCACCTGCTCGTCGATGGCTGACGCAAGCGTAAAATAGCCGCCATAGGCAGCGTCGACGTGGACACGGAATTCAAAGTCGTGTCTAAGATCGAGAATCTCGTCGAGTGGATCGACGGCCCCAAGACCGGTCGTTCCAAGAGTGACGACGACAGTGCCGATGGTCCCGGATTGCAATGCCGCTCGCAGCGCCGACATATCCATACGCCCGGCCTCGGTTGCATCGATCGCAATGAAATCCAGCCCGAGGACCTGGCTGATACGGTTGTGGGTGTAATGCGCCTGGCTTGATGCCGCAACCGCTTTACCGGGGTGTAATTGTCCTGCCACCCACAGCGCTTCCAGATTGGCCATCGTGCCACCGCCGCACAGGTGTCCCAGTACTTGCGGCATTCGGAACAGTCGCCCCAGGGCCTCGATACACTCTTTCTCCATCGCCGAGCTGGCCCGCCCGCCATCCAGCGCATGGTTGTTCGGATTCAGCCAAAGCGACAGTGTGTAAGCGAGGCGCGCTACCGGATGCGGTGGTTTCAACATCTGTCCGGCATAACGCGGATGGTGATACGGGTAGTTGTCCTGCAATCGCGTGGCAACTTCCTGCAGGACCGCGCCGATCGCCACCGTATCGTAATGCGGCGCAAATTCCGGCAGGTCGGAAAATCCATCCGCGAGCGTTTCGAGGGCATCCTTGAGAAGGTCGAGGTCAGAGTGCAAGGACACAGTCGGCGCCCGGGTCGGCAAAACCGCAAGCTTAGCGTAATCAAATGCGCATATCAGTGCCGTCTCGACAGGCTGGCTTTCGTGTCGCGCTTCGGTACCATGACGGGCCTTGACTTGCAGCCACGGAATTGCTATCGATATTAAGATCGTTTTTTCAATGCTTTATATTGTTTTTCTCGAATCGTATTGATATTTGGGCGAGCGGCGCAAGCCCCGACTTCGACAGTTTCCAGCAACCGGCCTGAGGCGTGTAACGGTGCAACGACGATCATTTCTGCAAACGCTCGTGTCCAGCGTTGCGTTTCTCGCGGCCGGTTTTGGCCGGCGAATTGCTTCTGCGGAATCCGACCTTGCGAAGGACGTTTTTGCCTGTGGCGTTGCCAGCGGCGATCCGACGGCCGATGCGGTCGTTCTCTGGACGCGCATCGCTACCCCCGGGAACAGCACCCTGTCGAAGGACCTTCGCTGGCAGGTCGCAACCGACGCCGCCATGACCGACGTGGTTGCGGCAGGTATGGCGCGTACCGACGAATCGCGGGATTTCACTGTCAAAGTCGATGCCACCGGCTTGCCCTCCGGGCGGACAGTTTATTATCGCTTTGACGTCGACGGTCACTTCTCCCCGGTCGGGCGCACACGCACATTGCCGACCGGTGACCTGCGACTTGCGAAATTCGCAGTCGTGTCCTGCTCGAATCATCCCGCCGGCTATTTTCACGCCTACCGCGAAATTGCACAGCAGGACGATATCGACGCCGTGTTGCATCTCGGCGATTACATTTACGAATACGGGATGGGCGGGTATGCAACCGACAGAGCCGGGGCGCTCGGGCGCATTCCCGATCCGGCGACAGAGTGTCTCACGCTCACGGACTACCGGCGCCGCCACGCGCAATACAAGCAGGACGCCGATTCGCGGGCGATGCTCGCCGCGCACCCGCTCATCGCGGTCTGGGACGATCATGAAACCGCCAACGACGCCTGGCGGGACGGTGCACAGAATCACCAGCCTGACGAAGGCAAGTGGACAGCAAGACGAGATGCAGCTATGCAGGCCTGGTTCGAATGGATGCCGATTCGCAACAACCGACGCAACGAGCGCCGCAGAAGGGGCGTGACGCCAATTTTTCGCGACTTCCGTTACGGCAACCTGGCCTCTGTCGTTATGCTCGACACGCGCCTGTACGGTCGCGATGCGCAGGCCAACGTGAGCGAAACGGTAAGTGAGGAGACAGTGACAGAGGCCATGCGCGATGCGAAGCGGCGCATGCTGGGCAGCCGCCAGGAGCGCTGGTTACGCCAGCGGCTGCAGGCCTCGGGCGACACGGTATGGCAAATCATTGGCCAGCAGGTCATGGTGGCCAACATGCGCTCACCCGACCTCGAACCGGTCGTGAACCTCGATGGGCCATCTTATTTTTCGCGCGAAGCGCTCGAAACCGTCGTCGCCCGGAGCAAGGGCAATCCACCCGGTTTTCTCGACACCTGGGACGGCTATCCGCATGCGCGGGAGGACTTGCTGCAGGATCTCTCGCAATACGCCCGCAACCCGGTACTGTTAAGCGGCGACTTGCATACGGCACTGGCCGCGGAATTGATCCCTGCCGGTGCCGAGAAGCCCGTTGCTGTCGAGTTCATGACGACGTCGGTCTCATCGCCGGGAATTGCGGCGTATCTGCCCGAGAAGTCGCCCGATTCGCTACGCGATGCCACACTGGAGCAAAATCCCGGCATACGCTTCCTGGATATTCACCATCGCGGCTGGCTGTGCCTGACGGTAACACCGCAGCGCTGTACCGGAGCGTGGCACTTTCTCAGCACTGTGCACGATCGTGACTACCACAGCGAGTTGGCGAGGTCGTTCTGGGTTGCCGCCGACCGGGTTGTTGACGGTCTGCATGGCTGACCGACTTTTCATCGCGCAGTAACGACGAGCGGCTGCATTCCGGTATGCGAGGTCGGCAGTTAACAATCGCGGAAGCACGACGAATTGCGCTCGCGGCTCAGGGCTTCGACCGTCCCCGTCCGGACGGCACACCCGATATCCGCCACATCCGGCGCGCCATAAACGAGCTCGGACTCCTGCAACTTGACTTCGTGAATGTGCTGGTGCCGGCGCATTACCTGGTGGTGTATTCGCGACTCGGGCCGTACCAACGACAGCGTTTCGACCGACTGGTTTACGGGCGAGGGGAGTTCACCGAACAGTGGGCGCACGAAGCCTCTATCGTGCCCGCCGATTGTTGGCCGTTGCTGGCGCATCGCCGGGCCGCATTTCGCCCTTACCGAAACAGCCCGATCCGCCAGCTTCCGGACCACCATGAGTATCTGCAGAATGCCTTGCAGATCGTGCGCGACAAGGGCCCGGTAACAGGTCGTGATCTGCCGCCCGCTCCCGGTCCGCAGCGCAAGGCAGGCGACTGGCACCGATCGGTCCAGCGTTCAGCGCTCGAATATCATTTCGGCTTCGGCAACGTTGCGGTTGCCGGTCGCTTGCCCAATTTTCAGCGGCAGTATGACCTGCCGGAGCGTGTCATCGACGCCGCCGTGCACCGACGCGAGGTCCCGCGAGACGTTGCCGAAAGGGCTTTGCTCCTGCAGGCTGCGCGAGCCTGCGGCATTGCCACACTGGCGGACCTTGCCGACTATTACCGCATGACTGCAGCCGACGCACGCGAGCGCGTTGCGGAATTGGTCGAGGCGGGGCAGTTGATCGAACTCTCGGTCGAAGGTTGGCCAATGCCCGCCTACCTGTCGGCCGACGCGCGCCTGCCGCGGTCCGTGAATTGCCGTGCCCTGTTGTCGCCCTTCGATCCACTGATATGGTACCGGCCGCGCGCCGAACGTCTGTTTGACTTTCACTACAGGATCGAGATCTACGTACCCTGGCATCGTCGCAAATGGGGCTACTACGTACTGCCGTTTTTAATGGACGACAGAATCGTTGCCCGCGTCGATCTGAAGGCCGACCGGGCAATGGGCCGGCTGGTGGTCCTGTCGGCACATCCGGAAGCCGGCATCGACGAGGCTCGTTGTGCTCACGAACTCGCGCGGGAGCTCGCGTCACTGGCGCACTGGCTGGGACTTGGCACTGTGTCGGTGGGCCGCAAGGGGAAACTGGCGCGGGCTTTGGCCAGGGAAGTCAAACTGGATGCTTAGCGGTCATGGGGCCCGATTCAGCCTCGACCGGCGATGTCCTTTGACGCAATAACTTCCTTCGGTCCGCTTTACTTGCGCCAAAGGACATCGCCGGCAAAGGCCTTAGGTTGTGATTAAACGCGTCACACGGTACTTTGCGGGCGGATCGGTGAGCCGTCGAAAAAGCGCTGCAAGCGGAACTCCGACAGAGCGATGCCGGAATCGGTGTTCGTCAACATGCCCGCAATCGCCTTGCCGGCGCCTGGGCCGATACCGAAGCCGTGCCCGCTGAAGCCGGTCGCCAGGTGGAACCCGGGCAGTGAATCGATCGGGCAGATGATCGGCACCACATCCGGCGATGTTTCCACCATACCGGCCCAGGCTTCGGCAATTTCCACGTTTGCCAGTGCGGGAAACGTCGCCCCCAGGTTTTTTTTAATTCTGTGTACCACGCTCGCGACCGGCTCGGGATTCAGGACCCGCTGCTTCTCGAACGGAGATTCCGAATCGAGCGCCCAGTGCTTCGGCATCGCCAGCTCCTCAAAAAACTCCTTACCGAAAGAGAGACGTAGCACCTTGAATTCCTGCCGAAGTGCCGGAAAGAACTTTGACGCGTAACGCAACGTCGACGGCGTAATCGGGTGCAGCAGGATGGAGCCGTGTGCCACGGTATAACCGCCGTCCTCGCGGCGGCGAATACCGATCTTTTCGTCAAACAGGTTGCCGTTCAACACGGCCGGAGCGGGCGCCGTCCGCACTACGGTTCCCTTTACTTTCAACTGCGGCACCGCAATGTCGAGTGAGCGGCAGAACAGCGACGACCACGCACCGGCTGCGCACAAAACGGTTGATGTTCGAATCGCTCCGTGTTCCGTGACCACAGACGCAACCCGACCGCCGGCAGTCTCGATGCCACGCACCGCGCAGGACGTCAGTATGGTCGCGCCCTTGGCAGCCGCGGCCCGGGCAATCGCAGTAGCGGCCTTGTGAGGCTCGGCTCGGCCATCGCTCGCCGTATACATGGCGCCGATCCATTGCGACGACGCGCCGGCAACCTGCTCATCGAGTTCTCGTCCGTCGATGATTCGCGTATCCATGCCGTAGCTTTTCGCGTCTGCAGCCCAAACGGCAAATTCATCCAGCTCTTTTTGCTTGCGTGCCATGAACAGGCAACCGCCTTGCACAAATCCGACGCTCTCGCCAATGTCGGCCTCCAGCTGCTGCCAGATGCGCATGCTCGCCATCATCATCGGCAATTCACGCAGGTCGCGACCCTGCTGGCGTACCCAACCCCAGTTGCGTCCGGATTGCTCACCGGCGATATGACCCTTTTCGCACAGCACGACGCTGATTCCCTGACGTGCGAGAAACCATGCCGTCGAAACGCCGACGATGCCGCCACCGATAACGACAACATCAGCGCTGTCCGGGCAGTTCGCAGGCGGAACAAGCGGGCGGGTCCACGACTGCGAGACCGTATTCTTTGCAAAGTTTTCAGACATTCAGTTTGCTCGACCACGGAAAGGGACGGCAAGCTTGCCCACCCCAGCCAACAGGAAATTGCGAATGCGGTGATCTCGCAAACGCATGAACGCACGAAACATTATGGGTACCAGGAACAAGGTCAGCAATGAGGCAACGAAGAGCCCGAAGACCATACTCGATGCTACCGGCCCCCACAGCAAGGACTTGCCGCCAAGCCCGGTCGCGAGTGAAAAAAGCCCGGCTATCGTGGTCATGGTCGTCATGATAATCGCTATGACGCGACGTCGGGCGGCGTAGATGATAGCGTGCAGCGGCCGCATGCCAGCTGCAATGCGTGTGTTGGCTGCATCGATCAGCACGATCGCGGCGTTCACGGCAATACCCATCAATGCAACGATGCCGTAGAGCGTGTACAGGCTTAACGGGTTCTGCGTGATGAACAAGCCGATGACCACGCCGGTAAATGCCATAGGTAAAGTTGCGAGAATCAACATGGGCTGAAAGTAGCTGCGAAATTGCGTGGCAAGGATGAGATAGATCAGACCCAGACCCAACAACGCCAGTATCAGCATGGAATCCAGGCTCTCCTGAATGTCGTCGAACGCGCCTGAAAAATCGAGGTCGGTTGCAGTGTATTGAGATTGAATGAATGCCCATTCATCACGGATCCGCTTATTCGCGGTGACCGTGTTGATCGTTTCTTCATCGATATCCGCCTCGATGGTTATCGAGCGTCGATAATTGTAATGCCTTATGGTGCCGGCACCGCGCGCGACGTTACTACTCGTCAAGGCGCGAAAGGTGGTAGTTCCTCCCTGCGGCACGGAAATCGGATCATCGAGAATTTCGTTCACATCCTGCACTGAGCGCCGGGGCCCGCGCACACGCAGCTCGACTTTCTCGCCTTCGTCACGTGTAAAAGCAATGATCTCGCCATCCAGATGCAAACGCGTCAGGCGCAGCACTTCACCGGGCGTAAGTCCGGCCTGCCGGATTGCTCGCCCGTCAAGATCCAGGGTCAACTCGTAGCGGCCCGGCACATCGTTGTCGATTACGTTGGAAGTACCGTCAACGCTCCGCACAATCTGCTTCACCGCTTCCGACGCTGCTCGCAGTTCCGCAAAGTTATCGCTGCGCACCTTGACGCTGATGTCCTTGGCAATCGGCGGGCCGCCGGAGATCTCGAAGAAGGTGATCTCGGCATTGCCGGCTGTCGCAATGGCG
Source organism: Woeseia sp. (assembly GCA_040879925.1). GTDB lineage: Bacteria > Pseudomonadota > Gammaproteobacteria > Steroidobacterales > Woeseiaceae > IDS-8. The sequence continues at coordinate 65,414 of JBBDJJ010000050.1, forward strand.
GCTTCGCGCACAGCGTCGACCACGTCGCTGACGTTCCGGTTCTCAGGTGTCTTCGGGTTCAGGGATACCTGGATCTGGCCGTATTGATCGCCAAACAGCGCTTCGGCGTCCGTAAACTTGACGCCGGCCATGTTGGTGACGGCTCGAACTTCCTCATCGCGCATCAAAGGCCGGATTCGCGCCGCAACACGATCCGTCTGCGCCAGGGTGTCCTCGATCGGCGAATCCGCCGGCATTTCCACATGCACGTAAAACATGCGAATCGGGTCAAACGTAAAGAATTCCACTCGAACCCGTTCCGTGGCAATCGCAACAACGGACAGTGCAAATGCCAGGCCACCGATTGCAAAGAAGCGTTTCGGACGTCGAAACACATAGGCCAGCGCTTTTGTGTATCGCACCCGTACCAGATGCGTCCATCGCCCGCGCCAGTGTCGAAATCGTTCGTTCGCCGTTTGTGGACGCCCACTGGAGGTAATGACGTGAGACGGCAGAATCCAGAATGCCTCGATGAGACTGACCAGCAGGCCGACCGTCACTACCAGGGGGATGATCAACATGAAATCGCCGAGTATTCCGGGCAGCAACATCAAAGGCGCAAACGCAGAGATTGTCGTAAATACAGCCGCCGTGACCGGCTTGCCGACCTCGCGCAACGCATCGATCGCTGCGCCAAACGCCTCCTGACCTCGCTGCAGCCGGTAGTAAAGGGCCTCGACTACGACGACCGCATCGTCAACCAGCATACCCAGAACGATAACGACGCCCAGCAGGACGGATACGTTCAGCGTATTGCCGGTCACATTAAGTACGAGAAACGTGCCGGCAATCGAAAAAGCGATGCCCAGCGTGACAAACGAGGCAATGCGCAATCCAAGGAAAACCCAGCACACGCCGAGAACCAGGAAGAGGCCAACGAAAGCGTTGCGCTGCATTACTGTCAAAGCCTGCCTGGTTTGCGTCGTTTGGTCGTCGGTCAGGAACAGTTCGATGCCGGTTTCGCCGAGTACACGGTTCTTGTCATCCACGTATTGATCGATGCGATCAACGAGATTCAGCGTATTCGTGAACGCAACCTTGGTGATCGCCATGGACACGGCCGGCCGACCATTGAAACTGACCAACTGTTGCGGCTCATCGCGCCCGCGCCGAACTTCGGCAACCTGGTCAAGTGAGACTTTTTGCTGTGGGAATCCGCGCGGTGAGATAAGAAACCTTGCCAGTGCGTTGGGCTCGACGGTCTTGCCGCGAACTCGAATGAGCCAGGCTTCATTGCCAACCTCGATTTCGCCGGCCGTAACGTCACGGTAGGCCTCGCGCAGTTGGTCCGCGATATCCACAGCGGTCAGTCCGCGAGCGGCCAGTTGTTGCGGATTGATTTCGATCTGTAATTCGGGTTCGTTAAAGCCGAAAGCCTGGACACGGTCGACACCTGTCAGTCGTTCCAGTTCGTCCTTGACCAGGCGCGCCTGGCGTCGCAAGCGTTCGTCATCGGCCTGGCCTGCAACCACCACTGTTGCTGTCGGAAAGCCGTTCGAGGTCGTAATCTCCAGCACATACGGATCTTCGACATCCTCGGGTAGCTCGTCATTGGTCTTGCTCTGAATTTCCCGTCGCAGATCCGTAACCCGTTTGTCGAATTCGCGCTCCGAAAGATCGCGAAAGCGCACCAGAATATCGGAGACATTCTCTCGCGAACTGCTGCTGACGAAGCGGATATCCTGCACATTGCGCAGCGCATCCTCGAGCGGGCCTGTAACGAGTTCCTCCACATCTGCAGCGGTTGCGCCCGGCAATATCGTATTGATATTGACGAAATTGAAGTTGATCTCCGGATCCTGCTCACGTGGCATTTGCAGGTAGGAAAGAATGCCCATCAGCAAGACAACGGAAAACAGGATATTGACCAACGGATGGTTGGTCAGAAGTGTGCGAACCAGCTTCATTCCTGCGAGATCTGCAGCGTGTCACCGTCCTGGAGCCGGACATGACCGCGCGTGACGATCAATGTATCCCCGGGCAGATCGACGGCAGCGGGCCTGCCTTCCTGTGCCGAAGGAATGGCGACAAAGCGAGCGCGACCGTTATCCACGGTGAATACACCAAAGCGGTTGTCGCGCTGTACGACCAATGCCACCGGCAACAGCGCAGAGGCTTCGTTCCAAACAAGGTCTCCACTCGAACCGATGGGCGCCGGTTCGTCGGCAAAGTGAAAGCGACCCCGTTGTTTACGGGTGTCCGCTTCAATCACGCTCGATAACCTTGCCAGCGACACTTGCCATTCGCGGCCCTGGGTGACAAAGCGCAGGTCATCGGTATCCGACAACGATGTGGCGTAACGGGGGTCGATCTCGGCGTCGACTTCCGGACTGGTCGTCTGCACAATCGTCATCAGGGCACTTCCCGGCGTCGCCAGATTGCCGACCTGTCCACTGCGTGCAACGACAACAGCATCGAAAGGCGCGCGAACTTCCGTTCGCGCCAGCTCAAGTCGAGCTGCTCGTATGAGCACGCGTTGCCGCTCGCGATTCGCTGCCAGCACAGCAACGGACGTCTGCCGATTGACCAGCTCGTCATCGGAAACAAAGGCCTTCTCCAGCAATTCCTCTGCTCTGTCCAGTCGTTGTTCGGCTTCCGCAACCTGGGCGTCGAGGGCCTCCAGATCCGCCACCGCGCGGGCCAGCGCCAGCCGGGCATCTGCCGCATCCAGCCGGACCAGCAACGCGCCTTCGACAACCTCGGCGCCGACATCCACTGCAATTTCTTCGATCAGTGCCGTAACCTGCGACGCAACAACGGAGCGGTTGGCCGGCAATACCACGGCGGGTGCCCGCACTTCGCGGTCAATCTGGATATCCGCCAGTCGTTGGACCGCGACCGGGGTAGCGCCCTGGGCGGCAAGCGGGGGTGATGCCAGTAAAGCCGGCACCAACAACAACCCCAGCAACAGAAACGTACGCAGTTCGTGTGCGCCATTGCAGCTCGCGCCTGCCGTCACGGTATTTTTGTTGTTTCGGGTGCTCATTTCGCGAGATTTACAGCATCAGCCGCTGTCCGCCGATGCAAACGGGGACAACTGACCTGGAAAGAGAAATTTGCTTAAATGCTTTGCTACAAGCGCGCGATTATAGCTTCGCTTTAGTAGATAATGCAGTAATGAGTCGTAACAACTAGTTGTAACAACGAGTTGTAACATTGTCTGCGGTGTCGTCAATACGAGGAATGCTACGCATGTCAAGCCAATTCACCTACTTGTCCATCCTGCGCATGACGGCGCTGGCGGCAATCGCGAGTGTCACCTTGCAGACCGCCATGGCCGCTGAAACAGCGCTCGATTCGAGAACGTCTGCAGCTTTGGATGCTGCGCTTGCGGGCGACCATCGCAGCGATGCCAACAAGTCGCGCGACCGGTATCGCAATCCCAGGGAAACTCTTGCATTTTTTGGCTTTCGCTCCGATATGACCGTAGTAGAAATCTGGCCGGGCGGGGGCTGGTACACGGAGATCCTGGCGCCGGCCCTGCAGGAGCGCGGCAAACTCTACGCGACACAATACAGCGTCAATCCGCCTTTCGCGTACCAGCGGCAGTATTTTGGGATATTTCTGACCATGGCAGGTACGGCTCCCGACCGTTACCGGGACGTGGTTATCACCCATCTCAATTTTCCGGATCAACTCGAAGTAGCGCCAGCCGGCTCAGCAGACCTGGTGGTAACTTTTCGCAACGTACACAACTGGTTCGATCCAGGCTACGGACAGGATGCGGCGCGTTTGGGATTCAAGGCCATGTTCGACGCGCTGAAACCAGGTGGCACGCTCGGCATCGTGGATCATCGGTGGCCCGACGCCGAGACAGAAGACCCGTCTGCCGCGAATGGCTATATTTCTGAGGAACGCACAATCAAGTTTGCCGAGGCCGCGGGCTTTGAGTTCGCGGGGCGCTCTGAGATCAATCGAAATCCTCTCGATACCCACGACCATCCGGAAGGCGTGTGGTCTCTGCCGCCATCGCTTTCGCTCGGCGACCAGGACCGGGATCGATATACGGCGATAGGCGAGTCAGATCGTTTCACGCTCAAGTTCACCAAGCCGGCCCGTTGAGTCTTGCCCGACAACTGTCCCGCGGCGCTGCTTCCAGCGTCGGATTCCAGGTGAAGTCCGGCAAGCTGCTCCTGGCCGCACTCCTGATCGTCATGGCTGCATGTGCCAGCCGCGAGGTTTTACTGCCCAGGAGTCCGGAGGCGCCGGCAGGCGTCGACCTGACTGGTAACTGGAAACTGCGCAACGATCCGGCAGCGGATCAGCGCCTGATCAACAGCGCCATTCGGCGTACCGACGATGTCGACGACAGGATCGTGCTGCGTCCTTTAGAGCAGCAATCGCGCGGTGCCAGGGGGTCATCGAATAGGGGAGGGCTCGTCTACGTTTACCTGCAGAACGGCGAGAATCTCAAGATTACCCAAACCGATGCCGGACTTTTTATCAGCTTCGACCGTGCCGTGGTCGTGGAATACCGTTTTGGCGAAAACCGTGAGGTCCGCATCGGGCCCGTGATTGCAGATCGGGTATCTGGCTGGGACAATCAGTCCTACGTTGCGGAAACGCTCGACCAGAATAATATGAAACTGACCGAGCGATTTGTTCTTGCAGAAAAGGGACGGGTATTGCGCAGGACGATCACTTTGCGCGGCAAGAACATGGACGAAGCTACGATCTTTCAGACATTCGATCGCGTTGACTGATTGACGAAGGCTTGTCAACTGCCGGGGAGTGTCTTTGCCGGTTCGCTTACCTGGTAATCGGTCAGCACGGCGCGCACCCGGAGTTTCCCGCCGCGATGCTGTTCGATCACCACAGGCAGAAATCCCAGCTCGTTCGCGCACCATAGTGTCGTAATTCGCGAGGAGTTTTCCTTATTGTGCTGAATCCCTGTCGCCTGAAATGTGCCGAAAGGCGTTTTCACCTGGCGCTCGCCGATGTTCTTGACCTGCAGTATTTTTAGCTCATCGCCGTCCAACATTGAATAACGCGAGCTCGTTTGACCTTGCAGCAGATCGAGCATCAGTTCGTACTGAATAGACACCCGGTCGTGCACGCGTCCTTCAAGTTCCCACTGAAATTCAACGTCGTTCACGCTGCCATTGACGGTATTCTCTCGCCAGTCAAAGTCGAAATTTACTGTCTGCTTATCGGATGAAAGCGTATCTATAGACCGATATTGCGTGGGCTGAACACCATCAACGTCCGTCAGGAAGTAGGAGCTTTCCTGTATGGCACCGCGGGCAACAATTCGCGACATTCCTGTAGGTTCGATAACAGAGTTAGCCATGAATCCAGGGCCTGCCGCGGTGACTTCAGATGTCAGGGTTCCCCCGAGCACTGAAATTTTGACGTCGTATTGGGCTTTGTGTGGCGTCAGAGAAGGCGCATCGGCGACCGGGCCCGCAGCAACCACTGAGCTGAAACAAATCATATACAGCCCCCGGATAGCAATTCGCAAAGTTTTTAGCACGGGATTCACATGCTCCTCATTGGTTCGAAATCCGGCTCATCGGGAGCCCAGCATGCGGCTGGACTCTTCCATAAGCGAGTTAATTGCCTCCTGCATGCGGCCTCGAAACTCTTCGATGCGATCGAGTGGCGTATCCTGTGGAACGATAATGGGTTCTCCAATAGCCAACACGACCCGGCTGAACGGTTTCGGGATCATAAAATTATCCCAGCGCCTGAGATACCAGGCGTTTTCCGCAGCACATGCAAGTGGCACCAGCGGCACATTGGCGATGCGCGCCATCAGAATCGCACCGGCCTTGAATTCGTACTTCGGCCCGTTTGGCCCATCGGCCGTCGTGACGATTGAGGTGCCGCGTCGTAAAACGTCGCGCATATCGCGCAGAACCAGCGCACCGGTCTGGTTGGCCGAACCGCGGATGACCTCTGCGCCCCAGGCGCGCGCGATGCGTCCGGGCACTTCCCCGTCGACCGAGGCGGACACCAGGAAACAGGCGCGGAAACCCCTGCGAATCCATTCGCGAATCATGTTTGTGCACAACACGTGGTGCTGATGCCAATAGCAAGGTGCGCTGACAGCACCCTCGGCAACGATACGCTTGCCGATATCCTCGCCGATCACCTTTTCGATACGATAGCTCCACCACAACAGGCGAACGGCACCGCGCAAAACCGGCAGACCAAAAAAATAGTACATGCGGCGAGGCAGGGACATGCGACGCGACGAAGCCGAGCTGCGCCGCGACTCGACATCGTTATAGTCGACTTTTACACTTCGATCGGACATTTTCGGCGTTGGCCTTTCAGCGGAGCAGGCACCGGCAGTCTGCAATCGCCATTCCCGATTCTCCCACATTGCCGGTTCAGGTATGAACAATGGATGAACAGCAGCAGTGTGCAGTATGGATTGCACAACGGTCAATGAAACCAACACGCGTTTCCCCTTGCGGCCGCTGCCATCCAGCGCGCCACGCAGGCACGTTCAAGCCAGGCGCGCGTAAGCAGTGAGTACCAGTCAGGCAAGACACCGGCGTCCCCCCGGGCCGGCTATGCCGGTATCACTGGGGGTTGATCCGGCCACCCTGGATATTCTGCAGTCGGCCTGCAGCGATTTCGGCAACATCGTCGCTTTCACCAGGCCGAATGGACGGCTGGCCTATTTCATCAACGATCCGCTCGAAATTCGCCGGATGTTAGTGAGGCAACATTCCAATTACATCAAGGGTCCGGGATTCGAGCGTGTCAAGATGCTGCTTGGCAATGGCCTGATCGTCAGCGACGGCGATGTCTGGCGGCGATCACGAACCATGATCCAGCCGGCCTTCAGCCGCGCCAACGTGCATCAGCTTGTCAACCTGATGGTGCGATGCTGCGAAAAACGCAATAAGCGCTGGACCTCGGCGGCCGAGGCAGGCGAGGTTCTCAACATCACACAGGAAACCAGCGATTTCGCCCTCGAATTGATACTTCGTTCGATCTTTGGCGCCGATTACGATCGCTTCGTCCTTGCCGATGGAATCAATCCGTTCGCGTTCCTCAGTGACGATTCGGCCCGCGACTTGCGAGTTGTCCTGAAAGTACGGGAGTTACGCAGGCTGGTGCTCGGGGTAATCAGCGAGCGCCGCCGCGATACTTCGGAACACAGCTACGATTTTCTTGGTGCCTACGTCAATGCGCGTGATAAATCCGGCAATGCCTTCGATGACGATGAACTGTTGGACGAGCTCATGACGTTGATCATTGCCGGCTACGAAACCTCGGCAGGTACGCTCAACTGGGCATGGTTTTTACTCGCGCGCAATCCGCAGCTGCATACGGCCCTGGTCGTCGAAGCACGAACGCACATACCGGACGCGAAAGCGGTCGATAGTGAAAGCATCGCGGGCATGCGTTACGCACAGGCTTTTCTGGAGGAAACGTTACGTCTCTATCCGCCAGTTTGGATTTTTTCGCGACGTGCTATCGCGGATGACCAGCTGAAAGACTACGATTTGCCGGCCGGCACAGATATTTACTTGTCGCCTTACGTACTGCATCGATCAGAATGTTTCTGGCCGCAACCGCTCACTGTCGATCCAGAACGTTTTGTCACCGAACCCGGAGCCGCAAAAGGCGAGCCGGCATACTTTCCATTTTCCCTTGGCCCCAGGCGCTGCCTTGGCGAGTACTTTTCATTTCTGGAGATGAAGATTCACCTGGGCATCCTGGCGCAGAAATTCACCATGCAACCGGTTGGCGATGCCGACCCGTTGCTGGACCTTGGCATCAATTTAAGGTCACAATCAGACATATTTCTACGTCCCGGCCTTCGCATCCCCTGACATGAAGCTTTACGACAGCCTGCCTGCCATGTTGCACGATGCGCGTGGCAAAGATCGTGCAATTCGTTTCATCGATGGTGACAAGGATGAATCCGTCGTTACGTTCGACGAACTGTGGAGCCGTGCGCTGCGTTTGCTGGGCACCCTGCAAAGACGGGGCATGAAGTCGCGCCACGAACTGGTCATTTTCACACAATCGAATGAATCTTTCGTCGTAGCCTTCTGGGCAGCACTTCTGGGTGGCATCGTACCGGTGCCGGTTGCAGTGGGCATCAGCGATGAGCATCGTCTCAAGCTCTTTCGCATCCTGCGGCAAATGGATCAGGGTACCTTGTATACTCAGGCAGATTTGCTGGATCGCCTGTGCGAGTTTGCGAAGGCACGTGACCTGCCGGAGCTACTCGAGTCGCAGTTGCAGCGAGCCATCCTGAGCGACACTGGCGACACCGGCGAGGACGGCGATGGCGGCCATCTGCATTCTGTTGCTGCCGACGACGATGCCTTTATCCAGTTTTCTTCCGGGTCGACCAGTGAACCAAAGGGCGTGCGCCTGACGCACCGCAACCTGGCTACGAACATTCGCGCCATTGTCGAGGGCATTGGCTGGAATGAAACGGACATCAGCCTGAGCTGGATGCCGTTGACGCACGACATGGGCCTGATCGGCTATCACCTGTGCGCTCTCGCCGCGGGTATGAATCATGCAGTAATGGACACGAGCCTGTTCGTGCGCAGGCCCTTGTTATGGATAAGTAAAGCCAGTGAGCTGCGTGCAACACAGCTGTGCTCGCCGAACTTCGGCTACAAGCACTTCCTGAAGTTGTTCAATCGCAAGGGTTTGCAGGACCTGGACCTTGGCGCGGTGCGCCTGGTCCTGAACGGAGCCGAACCGATTTCCTTCGAACTTTGCGAGCAGTTTCTCGACGCACTGGCACCGTTCGGGTTGGCACACAGTGCCATGCTGCCGGTCTACGGGCTTGCTGAAGCCACACTTGCCGTCGCTTTTCCGGAGACTGGCCGGGATTTTGAACGGATCGTTGTTCACCGCCACAGCTTGCGTGTCGGGTCGCCCTTCGAGCCGGCACGAAACGGCGATATCGACGCTGTCAGCTTCGTGAAAGTCGGAAAAGCCGTTCGCGACTGCGAGATTCGCCTGACCGATGAACTTGACCGGCCTGTCGACAGCGGCATCGTAGGTCATATTCAGATTCGTGGCGACAACGTTACGCGCGGCCTGTACCGAAATACCGAGGCTGAAACTGAACTGTTCGCAAACGATGGATGGCTGCGCACCGGCGATTGCGGCATCTTGGTCGATGGCGAACTCGTGATAACTGGCCGGTCAAAGGACATTATCATTGTCAACGGGCAGAATTATTATCCGCATGACCTCGAGAGCATTATTGCGCAAATCGATGGTCTCGATCTGGGCAAAGTTGTAGTCTGCGGTGTCAATGACGAGCGTCAGCAAGGTGAACAGCTACTCGTGTTCGTTTTGCATCGTGGCGAGCTGGCGGACGTTCATGAACTTGCGCAATCAATTGTAGCGACGGTTGCCACACGGACTACGTTGCAAGTAGATCAGGTCATACCGGTCAGCCGCGTCCCCAAAACGACCAGCGGTAAAGTACAGCGCGGACAGCTGGCCAGCGCGTATCTGGATGGAGAATTTGACCAGGTTGTTGCACAACTGGCCGCGTTGAGCCGCCAAATCCCTGCCGATACTGGAGAAAACGATCTGGTCAGGGAGCTGGAGGGGATTTGCAGGGAGTTTTCGAGGGATCGGCCAATTGGGCCGGACGACAACCTGTTCGAAGTCGGTGTCAGTTCATTGACCTTGACTGAAATCGTCCTGGCCATTGACGAAAAATATCCCGGGAAAGTCGATATCAGCGATCTGTTCGACTATCCGACAATCCGCGAACTTGCTACGTTCCTGCAACTCTCACCACAAACCGAAACAGCCTAGGACTCTGACATGGTGATAATGATGGATGCAGCGCCTCTTACCGGTTTCGCCGCCAGGGACCCCATGCGATGAAATACGCACAAATTGCCGGCACCGGCAGCTATTTGCCGGACCGGATCATGTCGAACGAGGACTTCGAGAAATTTGTCGATACCAGCGATGCGTGGATACAGGAGCGCACGGGTATCAAGCGCCGCCGAATTGCAGCCGACAACCAAAAAACTTCTGACCTTGCGCTGGCTGCCGCTCGCAGTACTTTACTGGCAGCCGATACGGATGCTGCCGAAGTAGATTTGCTCATAGTTGCCACGTCGACGCCGGACAAGGTGTTTCCGGCCACGGCATGCATCGTTCAGAAGCATCTCAATATAAAGAACTTTCCTGCGTTCGATGTTAATGCCGCATGTTCGGGCTTCATCTATGCATTGGATGTCGCGAATCGCTTCGTGCGGACCGGCGGTGCGCGTTGCGCTCTCGTCATCGGCGCGGAAATCTATTCCCGGATTCTCAACTGGAAAGATCGCACAACCTGCGTGCTTTTCGGTGACGGGGCAGGTGCAGTCCTGCTGCGCGCTGCAGATGAACCCGGCATAATTTCGACACACGCGCACGCCGATGGCGCCTTTGAAGAACTATTGCACGTACCGTCCGGCATTGCTTCGGGGTGCGACGCTGTGCGTACGGGCGGGGGCTGCATAGAAATGGAAGGACGTGAAGTTTTTCGCAAGGCAGTTGGTACACTCGACATAATTGCGACAGAAACGCTGGTTAACAATGGCATTGAGGCTGACGAAATCGACTGGCTGATTCCGCATCAGGCCAACATGCGAATTATCGTGGCCACCGCCAGGAAGCTCAATCTCCCGATGGAGCGGGTTGTGGTTACCGTGGACGAACATGCCAACACATCCAGTGCGTCTATTCCGCTCGCGCTGGACGTCGCCGTGCGGGACGGCCGCATTCAACGCGGCAACATGCTGTTGTTTGAGGCCTTCGGAGCCGGATTCACCTGGGGCTCCGCGCTGGTTCGTTACTGAAACTCACGCACAGCAATAGCCGCACCGCGGCCGCAAATCGGCGGTTTCCGGCGCGCAACGCTTGCCTGCGGCTTCGTGTGATAGCCTAGCGTCTTGGTTAGCTCTTTAGTGAACTGGGAGAAATGATGAGCGACAACAGCCGTTACAAAGAGGCGCTAAGAGTGCCTTCGGAAGTTTATCGTCATCCCGGCGCCGTCGCGCGAGACAACGCCTTGAGCGACCGGCAAAAGCTTGAAGTTCTGGAGCATTGGGAAGCAGAAGCCGTCCAGTTACAGACATCCGAGTCCGAAGGATTGACGGGCGGCGAACGAAGCTTGCTGCCCGAGATCAAGCGGGCGATGCGCGAGATCCGGGAGAAATAACCGGCTCCCCCATGCGGGCCTGCCGCCTGGGCGGATCGCATTTCAATACGTACAGCCGAAGGATTTCTCCTGGCAGCGCCGGTTTCAGGTGCTCTGCTGCAGCGCGGCGATACGCTCCTGAATGGGTGGATGGCTCATGAAAAGTCGCTTGAGGCCCTGGCCGTCTCGGCCGGAGATGCCAAAGGCTTCCAGGCTTTCAGGCAATTGCGCAGGACCTCGCTGGTCCAGACGGGCCAGCGCATTGATCATGGGTTGTTTGCCGTTCAGCTTTGCAGACCCTGCATCTGCACGGAATTCCCGATGGCGCGATACCCACATGACAATCATGCTCGCCAGAACACCGAGCACCAACTGGGCCACGATTACCGAGAAGAAATAGCCGATACCGTAGCCCCGATCGTTCTTGAGCACGACACGGTCGATGATGTGCCCGATGATGCGTGACAGGAAAATGACGAACGTATTGACCACGCCCTGTACGAGCGCCAGTGTGACCATGTCGCCGTTTGCAACGTGCGCGATCTCGTGCGCCAGTACGGCCTCGACCTCATCTTTCTTCATGCCTCGCAGCAAACCCGTGCTGACTGCAACGAGAGCGCTGTTGCGTCGCGCGCCGGTAGCAAATGCGTTCATGTCCGGTGCGTCGTAAATGGCAATTTCCGGCATGTCGATGCCTGCCTGTTGAGAGAGCCGCTGCACGGTACCAAATAGCCACGCCTCGGTATCGTTGGAGGGGCTCTCAATCACTTTCGCGCCGGTGGAGCGCTTGGCCATCCATTTGGATATCGCCAGCGAAATGAAGGACCCGCCGAAACCAATTACAACGGACAGGATCAGCAGCGCCTGGTAGTTGATGCCGGCGCCAGACTCGTCAAGGATCCGGTCGACGCCCAGCAGGCGCAGGACGACACTCAATACCAGCAGGACGGCCAGGTTGGTGGCAATGAACAGCGCGACACGCTTGAACATCAATTTACTCCGGTTGCACCAGCGTCAATGGCGTGGATGTATGGCTCGTTCGGTAATTTTCAAGTCGCCGTTCGTTATGCCTTGCCTGCTTGCCGGGCGCGCCGTGCCCGCCTGGAATTGAGCGACAGCCCGGCCGTGTGATAAAACCCGCCTTATCGTGCACCTCGGCGGTATCCAGGCAATAGCAAGGCAACAGCAGGAAATCTGATGCAGGACGGTACGCTCAAGCGCCTGTCGGCGTTCACCGATGTAGCAACGGGTGGCAATCCGGCAGGTGTGTGGATCGGCGATGAGCTTCCCCATCCGGAAACCATGCTGCGAATAGCAGGGGAGGTGGGCTATTCCGAGACGGTATTTCTCGCCCCCCGCACCGGACCGGATCGCCTGGCGCGTTATTACAGCCCGGAGGCTGAAGTGTCATTTTGTGGCCACGCGACGATTGCCGCCGGCATCGTTTTAGGCCGCGGCAGCGGCGAAGGAACCTATCGATTGTCGACAGCGGTGGGCGAGGTGCCGGTCAGCGTTTCCCGCCACGGCGAAACACTGCAGGCATCGCTACGCTCGGTCGCTCCGAAACATGAGGCGGTCCCTGCACAATTGCTGGACAGCGCGCTCGCAACACTGGGCTGGCTGTCGAGTGAACTTGACGCTTCGATTCCGCCTGCAAAGGCCTACGCGGGTGCCTGGCACCTGGTACTGGCCACAGCAAACAAGGCGCGCCTTAATGATCTCGAATATGACTTTCAGGCGCTCAAGACACTGATGCTGAGGGAAAACCTGACTACGCTGCAGTTGGTCTGGCGCGAGCGTGTCGATTTGTTTCATGCTCGAAATCCATTCCCGGTAGGGGGCGTCGTTGAAGACCCGGCAACCGGCGCCGCCGCCGCCGCGTTGGGTGGGTATCTGCGCGACGCCGGGCTCGTTGACACGCCGTTCCGATTTGTGATCCGGCAGGGAGAAGCAATGGGCCGGCCGAGCGTGCTCGAGGTGGATGTGCCCGAACGCGGCGGGATCCTCGTTACCGGCTCGGCTGTCGACATCAATGCGCGGGAGGTTGTCGATTCCGGGGAACGCCAGGCGACAGTTAAACAGTAATCGCCGTATCCGCGTTACGGTAACCGCGTTACGGTAAGCGCGTTCAGCCTGGAGAGCCGTATGAAATATCTGTGCCTTGCGTACGAAGAAGAAAAAGTGTTGAACGAGCTGACGCCCGCTGAATGGGCCGCGCTGCGGATCGAAACGCTCGACTGTGTCGAATCGTTACGCGATGCAGGTCAACTGATCGAGGCACGCCCGCTGCAGAGCGCAAGAACGGCCGCAACTGTGCGCTTGCGACAGGGAAAGCTGACAACGACCGATGGGCCGTTCGCCGAGACCCGCGAACAACTCGGTGGGTACTTTCTCATCGAAGCACGGGACATGAATGCCGCCATCCAGATTGCGGCCAAATGGCCCTCGGCGCGCCTGGGAAGCATTGAGGTGCGGCCGGTGGAGGATGAACTTCGCACGGACAAGAGGTATGTCTGACCGGATTTGTGCACAGGATGCCCTTAATGGCGCCTGCAGGGTGGCGCCGTTATGCGATCCTTTATGCGTGTAATGGTTATTATGTTAAATTACGCATATTGATACCGCGCTGCAGGGTCCCGCACAGGCATCCCGGCAGCCATCCCTTCCAGCGGCCTGCCAATCGTCTCCAGCGACGATTCCGGTATGCTTTCGTGATGATCCTGCGACTGTTGCCCCTCGTTGTCGGCCTGCTGCCGTTGGTCACTGTTTTTACCTGCTACTGGATCGCAATCCACTATGCCGGTCTGCCGTCCTGCAATCCGTTCCTCGACGGATGCACGTCGATAAGTGCCACCGGACGCTACCCGCCGGCGAATTTCCTGTTCCGGGCCGCCATGCTGCCGCAGTCAATACTGCTTGCGGCCTACTGGCTGTTATGCCTCGCCTGGTTTCGCACCTTGCGTCGATCGCTGAAACATGACGCAAAGTCCGGAGCGGCTATCGCCTGGTTCGGCGTCATCGGTGCACTGTGCCTGATCCCGTACGTCACATTTCTGGGCACACAGGAGCCATTCTACGAATTCATGCGACGCTACGGCGTGTACCTGTACTTTCTGCTGAATGTCATTGCACAGGTAATTCTCGCCGTGCGAATTTTACCGGTGGCCCGTAAACTCCGGATGCAGCGGCTACTGAGGCTCACCCAGATACAGCTCACATTGTCCTGGATTCCATTCGCGCTGGGTGCTCTGAATCTCATTCTGAAAGCCACGCTCGATGACAGCGATCCCGCCGAGAATCGGATCGAATGGATTTTCGCGCTATTAATGCAATCCTATTTCGTTATCAGTTATTTTTCCTGGCGCGAGACAGGCTTTATGGCGTCATACAGCGTGGCGCTCAATGGCTATACAAATGACAGAAAGCGTTAAGACCCTGCCGTTACGAGGCCGATCTGGCCGATACTCAGACCGGCCTCGCAATCGCCCACAGTTACCAATCAGAAGTTATAGCGCACGCCGAGGTGCAAGGATCGCCCGGGCAATGGAACGGTGTCCTTCAATGGCGACGTGTGCTGCCGAGCGTCCTCATCCGTCAGATTTGATCCCCGAACGAAAAGAAACAAGCCATGCTCTTCAAGCGCATATGACAAGTCTGCGCTCAGAAGCACATAGCGGTCAGTCGGCAATTCATTGACAGCGACCTTGTCCTGCTGGTCATGAAACGCTGCATCGATGCCGGCCGAAAACCGGTCGACGGTGTAATGCAACCCCAGACCGTAGCGCCAAGGTGGCACGCGTGGCAAATAGGCACCTGAGTCTGTTTCTTCCGCGAAAACAAAATCACTGAATACGCGTGCATGCATGTGTCCGTTCGCAGAATCGAATATCTCTACGCGGGACTCAACCTCAAAACCATAAAACTCAACATCCCTCTGTCCGTATTCGAACACCGGCAGTTCACCGTCCACCTCACCGGTCGGGGACAACAGGATGTAGTCGTTGACGTTGTTGATGAACCCGGTAATGGACCACTCCAGCAAATCATTACGGCCACGCAACGTCAGGTCCAGATTCGACGATAACTCCTTCTCCAGAAACCCGTCACCGAGAACTACAGAACCGCGTTCAAGGCGATTCACGGCGAGATGCGGGCCATCCGCGAACAGTTCAGTGGAATTGGGATGCCGTTGCGTCAATGCGTAGTTCATCGACAATGATAATTGGTTGGACATCGACCAGATCGCACCGATCGAGGCACCGTAGGCATTGTCCTGGTAACTCGGACCGACCGATGCATCGACGTCGATCGTCTGGCGTTCAATTCGCCCGCTCATCTGCAAAACCCAATCGTCACTCAGACCGTATTCCTCAAACGCGAATAAACTCCTGCGGCGCGTATCCGAAGGAGGAACAAAGGCCTCTTCACCAATAGCGTCGAAATCAGTTCGCTGATACTGAAAGCCGAATGCGCCCTGAAGCGCGCCAACATCGGCGTGGCGCAATTCGATTCGCGCATCCGTGCCGCGAGTGTCGAAACGCGTGCCGATTTCCGAACCTTCCAGTTCCACGTGCTGGTAGTCGGTACTGGCGAGCTTCACTTTCACCAGGCTGATCGGCCCGGACAAACTGTAGTCTCCGCGAAGGTCCAGTCGGCGTTGTTCGAGGTCGATACGAACTATCTCCTCCTCCTCATCATGCCCCCCCTCCTCTCCGGGTTCCTCTTCATGTTCTTCCTCATGATGGTGCCCGTGTCCAGGAATGCCGTACTGGCTGTTGAACGTGCTGAGTGCGACGCCCAGGAAACCGCGATCCCCGGTGAACGACAAGCCAATGGCGCCGCCGTCGGACTTGCTGTCGGTGTTTTCGATTACGCCAAACGCTTCCTGGTCCTCGTGGTGCTCATCTTCATCGTGATCGTCGTCGTGAGCGTCGTCGAGATCGTCCTCCTCGAGCGAGCGAAGCAACGGCGATTCCGCGAAGCCGGGGATTTCAACATCGTCCGTATCGCGACGGAAATAATCCAGATGCACAGCGATCAGGTCACTGCCAAACGCGACCTGCCCTGCTGCAGACTGTTCACCGGTCGCTGAACCGGTACCTAGCGACAGAGCGCCGGAGAATGGCTCGTCGAGGCTGCTTTCGACAATGCGCTTGTCAACGACATTGACGAGACCTCCGGCCGCCCCGCTCCCGTACAGAAGCGTCGCCGGGCCGCGCACGATCTCAATTCGTTCGGCAAGAATGCCTTCAAGACTCACCTGGTGATCCTCACTCAATGCCGAAGCATCGAGGGCGTCCAACGCATTTGACAGAACCCGCACCCGCTCTCCGTATTGACCGCGAATAACCGGACGCGACGACACCGGCCCGAAATAAGAAGAGCTGACGCCGAGCTCTCCGGACACTGTTTCTCCGATGCTCGTCGATTGCTTCATGGCCAGTTCTTCGCCACTCAATACCGAAGTAGGCTGCGCGAGCTGCTCGACGGTACGCGCCAACGGTGTCGCGGTAACGGTAATTTCCTCGATCGGGTGGTGACTGTCCGGTGTTTCTGCCTGTTGCGCTGCAACGTTTGCACTGATCATTGTGATAGACGCGACGCAGAGCGCACGCATTGCAACGCTCCCGCACGGTCGAATTGTGTCGTTCATTATATTTGTCCAATCATCGTGTTCTGTGAAAAGCCGGACAGCAGGGTCCGGTTCGCTGGCGACCTGGGTCGCGATTGACAGATCGTGATTAGACGGGCGGCGGAGCCCTGGAACGGAAATTCGAGTGAGTTGCGGCGAACGGAGCGTGCGTCCTGAACCCTGCCGAGTCGCTCGCCGTCGGTGGAACCGCAGTTGCCACTGTGGAATCAGGAACGACGTGATCAAGCCGCTCCAGTTGCGTACAGACAGTACAGACGTCCGACAGCTCATCCGCAACGTGCTCAAACTGGTGACTTGCGTAGCAGAACTGAACCCAGGCAAGCGCAATCAATACGCCATAGAGTGCGCGGCCACGCACGCTTCTTGCGTTCACGAACACCGGCTTCTCAATCCGGCTTCTCAATGGTGGGAGATTGCACGATCCGGGAAACACCCCAAGTATGTTATCGCGTCTGCTTTTGCTATTACTGATCAATTTCAATTGCCGGCAGTCTGTTGCACGCCGCCTACTTTACAGCGAAAAGCGGATGTTCGCGATCACTTCGCGCGATGGCCGTACCGGAGCCGGGATCCGACAGCGCCTCGTTGCGCAGCACCGACCGGTCCGTCAGCGATTCAAGAAAAGCCAGCAGATTCGACCGTTCTTCTTTGCTTAGTGCAAACCCTCGCAGGAACTCGGATTTGTACGGATTGCGCGCGCCATCGCCGGCGTACGGTCCTTCAGCGATGTTGCGGCCGCCGCGAGCATAGTGATCGATGACCGATGGCAGGTCCTCGATACTGCCGTCGTGCATATACGGCGCCGTGATCGCAATGTTGCGCAAGGTTGGTGCCCTGAAGCGGCCCGTATCCCAACGGTCGCCAGTCAGCTCGCGGAGCCCCGCATTGCCCGCCGGGTATCCCCCCGCACCGTCAATGTTGTAAAGGCCGGTATTGTGAAAGCCTACGCTCTCGACCGCGGCATTTGCATGCGTGCTGCTGTCCGTAAAATTCAGGCCGCCGTGGCAATGAAAACATTCCAGGCGCTCGGAAAAGAACAGCTGCATGCCCGCCACCTGGCCGACAGTGAGGGCCACGGTGTCGCCGCGCAGGTAGCGGTCGTACGCGGAATCGAATGACACGATTGTTCTGACGAACGCCGATATCGCGCGCACCGTGTTCAGGATCGAATACGGGTCTTCGTCGCCCGGAAACGCGCGCGGAAACGCAACACGATAGTCAGGATCGCTGCGTAGCAGCGCAGTTATTGTAGATTCCCGGCCGGACATGCCCATCTCGACCGGGTCTTCGCCGAACATCGGCGTAAGTGCCTGCGTCTCCAGACGGTCGAGCAGATGATTTGCCCAGGTGAGCCGGCTGGCGTAGGCGACGTTTACCAGAGACATTGAACCGCGCGGATGCAGCTCGCCGGTTGCGCCGGCCGATCGGGCGAGGCCGTCGGTAAATGCCAGCTCCTGTCGATGGCAGGAGGCACACGATGTAGCACCGTTGATGGACAAACGGCCGTCGTGAAAAAGCCGTCGGCCCAGGTCGACCTTGACGACACTCATCGGGTTGTCTGCCGGCACTACAGGCAGCGGCAAACCGTCGGGAAGCGACCAGCGAAACGGACGCTCATAAGTCGACAACACGATCAACAGGACCACGAGCAATATCAAAGCCGCTACGGCAACCCGGGTTTTGCTGACACTCATTCCAGCTTGGTCACGCGAATGAGGTCCGGAGTTCCAATTGCGTCGCCGCTCGCGAAATCCAGACCGAAGATCGCGAAGGGCCGTTCACAGCTCGCTTCGGTCGGGCCGGACGAACAATCGGCGGATATTCCATCGTGGAGCCCCGTGACGGCTGCCAATGGCGCTAAATCGATGACCACCACAGTTTCTTCGGGGACGAACTCAGGCAGCGATATCTCGGGCCGGTTGGAGTGGCGGCAGCCCCCGGGGTCGCTTGCACTGCCTGAGCAGCGCGTGCTTCCCAAATGTAACCAGAAAGTGGCGCTTTCGTTGTCAATACCGGCGCGTGCAATTCCCGCACGGAGGAATTTGTAACCGGTCAGCCAATGCCAATGCATAGCGGTATGGTTCAGGGGTGCCAGTGCCTGCAGCGGGTCGGCGTGATTGAGTACCTCCGGCACACCAATGCGAAAGCGGAGGCCGGTATAGTTGCCCGCGGCGACCCGCGCCTGCACGCCCGCATTGGTGGCGGCCGAGCCGTTTCGGCAGGTTCCGGTTCCGTCTTCAAAATCGAGCAGTGCAACCTGTCCGCCCTGCCAGGGCGGCCGGTCATCGAGCGTCAGCGCGACCTCCTCCCCGCTCGCCGACGTCAGGTGAAAATCGTAAACGAACAGCCGCATATCCGAGAGCCGCAGGTCGGCAGCGGCCATGGAACAGGAGATCGGCTCGGCCCCGAACTGCACGCTGAACGGAATTTCTATCGCTTGTTGCGGCGCGCCGCAGCTCGCCAGCGCCACACAAACAGGAACGGTCAGCGCAGTAATTCGGGGAATCAGGCCGGGTCGGCTGCGTGTTCGTCGCATGCGCTCAGGATGCCGCGCCGGAAGGCGCGAGGCAAGGCTCAGCCGCCGGCTCGAAAAGCTGGTAACTCCTCGTCTTCGTCCGGGGTCGTGTAATCCAGCATGCCCGTCGCCAGCATGTCGGTCGATGCCTGGGCAACGGACAGTTCGGTTTCGACCTCGCGCAGTTTGATCTCTGAACGGACATTTTCGGTTGCCCGCTCCGTCAATTCGGCGCGCAACTCTCGGGTCTTGATAACGGAGTCCTTCAGGTCGTCGCGCAACTGCGTAATACTGTTGTCGAGCTCGGCCATCGCCTTGTCCCGTGTCTTGAGAGTCTGTCGGACCTCGGCCAGGTCTTTGCTACGCTCGTCGAGTTGCAGCTGCACTTTCTCGTTACGGGTTTGAGCGACCCGCAAATCGGCCTCCAGCGAACGTATACGATCGTCTCGCGGGTCCCGGGCTCGGGTACCGAATCGGGAGCCAAGATAGCTACTGACCTTCGCCACCAGCCAACCAGTGACGAAGGCACCCACCGTGATATACAGCAGCGCCTCTGGTGTCTCCACTGGCATTAGCGAATCTCGCGGAAATTTAGTCCCATATAGAGTATGCGCTTTCGCAATCCAGAAAAGGACCGGAGTCTCAGTCCTCGGGTCGTCCTGTCCAGGCTGGCCCCGGCCGTCTGGCAAGCACTCCGTTGACGAAGATACTTTTTCATAAAATACAGACTAATACAGGTGGAATATCAAGCTTGTTGTCACCCTGACTATCGACCTGGACGGCGACCCGATATGTGCCGGATCGCCGTTATGCGGCACCCGGCGCGCTGAGTGCGGCACGCGCACGGTCCGGAAAATCGGTGAAAAGCCCATCGATGCCGAGACCGGAGACGAACCAGTGCAGCATGCTTTCAAACGAGACGAAGCCGGGCATCAGGTCGTCCGCGCGAAACGTATAGGGGTGCACGGCCAGACCAGTCGACCGGGCAGCCGATACCAGACCCGTGGAAACCGGCTGTCCGTCAATCTCGGCAAGCGTGTAAAGCTGCCCCAGCCATGGGCCGACGCCGTCCGCGTAAGTGGCAATCTCCCGCAGTCCTGCCGGCGTTTTCAGCGCGTCGTAATCAGTCCCGGATTCATTCCAGCTGTTTTCCCCGATTAATTGCACCAGTTTCAGCTCACAGCCCAATTGCTCGCGGACGCGCCGCAACTCGCTGGCGTCGAAACACTGCAGCCACGCCGCATCGCGGTTACTGCGGTAGCCATATTCAGCGAGGACATTCACCAGCAAAGCGGCCAGGTCTATCCCCTCCCCCCGATGCCAGGCCGGCCGTTTGACTTCCGGATAAATGCCGACCCGACGGCCCGTTGACCGGTTCAGGCCCTGGATCATCTCCAACTCGTCGCGCAAGGAGGCGATGTGAAAGACGCCCAGGTCAGTCGGAAATCGCTGCGGATACACCGCCTCTGTACCGCTGGCGTCCCGGCGCTCGTGTACATTGAGCAGCTTGAGTTCCGCAAGGTCGAAATCGATCGCATAAAAGCGCCCGTCCGAGCGCTTGCGCGCCGGAAATCGTTCGGCAACGTCAGTGACCCGGTCCAGGTGGATGTCATGCAGCACCACCAGCTCACCGTCGCGTGACGCGACGACATCCTGTTCCAGGCAATCAGCGCCCAACCCGTAAGCCAGCGCTTTCGCAGCAAGGGTGTGCTCCGGCAAGTAACCGGACGCGCCGCGATGGGCAATGATCAGCGGACCGTCAGAGCCGGCGGTCGAGTTCGACACGGTGTGCCTCCGTTCGCAACAGCCAGGAGCCCCTGTTCAATCTCTATATTCCACTGTAAGAAATTAATATAACTGGTTGTTTTTATAAACTTTAATAGAACCAATCTATGGGAAATCGATCACATCCCAACGCGCGGTATCTTCCAGGCGCGCCTGGCGACGGAGTGCATCGGCAATCTCACGCGAGTTCCAGTCGATTACCTCGTTGACGCGTTTGACCATTTCCGGCGGTGACTCCTGCACACCACCAAAGGGCCGAATGCCGATCATGGGTTTCTCATTGGCATCTGCAACGTCCATCTGGAACCGCACCAGATCGGCCTTTTGTGCAAACGCGCTGGCCAGGACGACGATCGCTTCGGCCTCCTTGATCTGGTTGATTAACTCTTCCTTGATGGCGTCAATACCGCCGCTGGCGGGAATGTTTTCGGGCTTGCTGCAGTTGACGTAGAAAAACCGGTCCACACCTTCGAGAAACTCGAATACCCGCAAATAGTCGTCGTCCTCGGCAAACGTGTGGGTCACAAACACTCTTATCGGATTGTTTTCATACACAGGATCGCCCGTCCACTGCCGTCATTGCTGTTGTTGCCGCCAAGTGTAGCGAATTGCGAGTTCTGCTGGCCAGCCGGCATTGTCGCTACCGGCATGGCACTGCGGCAGTTTCCACGGTCTGGTCCTTTCTGTATCGTAGGCTTGACGCTGGCAGCTGCGGCTCAGCGTTATTTCGTCACCCTATCGGGCAAAAACTTTCCGCACCATGCGACTACTCCTGTACAACATACGCTATGCCGTCGGCGGAGGCGCGTCGATGCATATGCCACTGCCGGGCGCCGGCTACATCCTGGGCAACCAGACAGTCCTGCCGGAAATTACCGCCTTCATCCGTTCGGTGGATCCTGACATTGTCGGCCTGATCGAAGTCGATACCGGCTCGATACGCAGTCGCCGAGTGAACCAGGCTGAGAAAATTGCCGCCGACCTGGGTCTGAATACCTCGTATGAAATCAAGTACGGCGCCCGCTCGATCAATCAGCTGCTGCCAATTATTCGCATGCAAGGGAATGCATTCCTGGCAGCACCGCGAGTTCACGGTGAGACTTTTCACTACTTCGATACCGGTATCAAGCGGCTCATCATTGAGCTGGAAATGGAACGGTTCGCCGTATTCCTCGTGCATTTGTCCCTGAAATATCGCCATCGCCATCTGCAGCTACGCAAGCTTTATGACCTGATCGAAGCAACCGAAAAGCCGGTCATCGTCGCGGGTGACTTCAATACCTTCTGGGGCGAGAATGAAATTTACCTGTTCATGCGAGCCGCAGGTCTGAGAAGCGCCAATGCAAGTCACCTGCCATCGTATCCCAGTCGCTCGCCACGCAAGGAACTCGACTTTATTCTGTATCAGAGCGGGATTACCGTAACCGGGTTCGAAGTACCACGCGTGCGGCTTTCCGATCATTTGCCACTGATATGCGATTTTGAGATTGACTGAACGGCAGTCTGCCGACCGCCACACTGTTCGCAACCGGATGACATCATGACTGAAGAAACGCTCAGTACGACGCTGGATGGTAAAGAGGCCATTCACTGGCAGCGGGAGATTGACCAGGACGGTTTGCTGTGGCTCTGCATCGACAAAGCTGATGGCAGTGCGAATGTGCTATCACGCCCGGTCCTGGAAGAACTCGCCGCGATCATCGAGCCGCTGGCCAACGAGCCACCGCGCGGCATCGTCATCCACTCCGGAAAGAAAAACGGTTTCATCATGGGTGCCGACATCAATGAATTCACCACCATTGACAATCCGGAACAGGCGTACGAATTGATTCGACGCGGACAGCAGGCGCTGGATCTTCTGCAGGCCGTACCTTGCCCGAGTGTCGCAGTGATTGACGGGTTTGCCCTTGGCGGCGGCCTGGAACTGGCGTTGGCCTGTGACTACCGTATCGTGATCGACGAAAATCGGCCGATACTGGGGCTGCCCGAGGTTCAGCTAGGTATTCATCCGGGCTTCGGCGGCACGGTAAGAGCAGTGCGAATTTGCGGTGTGCGTGCGGCAATGAATTTGATGCTGACCGGACAATCGATCACGCCGCACAAAGCGGAAACTATCAGGCTGGTCGACCGCGTGATCGCCAAAGACGACTGGAAATCGGCCGCGAAAGAGCTCGTCGCCTCAAAGCCGGCCCCGGCACGCGCTCCCCTGATCGATCGGTTGCTGAATCTTTCGCTCGCTCGTCCATTCGTCGGCGCCCTGCTACAGAAGCAGGTGGCCGCCCGGGCACGTCAGGACCACTACCCTGCTCCCTATGCGATCGTCGACCTGTGGCGCAAGTATGGCGCGTCCGAACGCAGCGGTTACGAAGCCGAGGCGAGGTCTATCGCGTCGCTAATGTGCGGCAAGACCTCGCGCAACCTGGTGCGCGTGTTCTTTCTGCAGAATCGTCTGAAATCCCAGGGCAACAAGCCGGACGGGCGCATCCAGCGCGTCCACGTAGTGGGCGCCGGTGTCATGGGAGGCGATATTGCGGCCTGGTGCGCATTGCGCGGATTGGAGGTGACTTTGCAGGATCGCGCCGAGAAGTACCTCGCACCCGCCATGAAACGGGCAGCGCAACTGTTCGAGAAGAAATTACGTGATTCCTCGGAGCGCGCCGCGGCTGGCAAGCGATTGCGAGCTGATGTTGCCGGCAGCGGAGCAGCCACCGCCGACCTGATTATCGAAGCAATTTTCGAAGACCTCGATGCAAAACAGAAGTTGTACGTCTCATTGCAGGAAAAAATGCGGCAGGATGCGATTCTGGCCACCAATACTTCCAGTATTCGGCTGCAGGAGTTGCGCACCGTTTTGCATCGCCCGGAGCGTTTTATCGGCCTGCACTTTTTCAATCCGGTCGCAAAATTGCCATTGGTTGAGATCGTCCGTTGCGACGACACCACGCAAAACGTGCTGGATATGGCCTTTGGTTTCGTGAAAGGCATCGGCAAGTTCCCGCTCGAATGCGCCAGCTCACCCGGCTTCGTCGTCAACCGTGTACTGGCACCTTACATGGCTGAAGCCATGCACCTGGCAGAATCCGGCGTACCCCTGGAAACAATCGATCACTGTGCTGAGCATTTCGGTATGCCGATGGGGCCTGTCGAACTGGTGGACAGTGTCGGTATCGATGTCGCACGGCACGTGTCGGAAGTACTGGGCGCCGCCTTCGATCGACCCGTGCCAGCCCGCCTCGCCGAGATGGTGGAAAAAGGCCAGTTGGGTCGAAAATCCGGGCAGGGTTTTTACGTCTGGAAGGATGGCAAGGCGGTCAAAGAAGCTCGACCGCAAACAGGCTCCATCGCCGATCTGCGGCACATGCAGGATCGGTTGTTGCTGCCACTGGTCAATGAAGCTGTCGCGTGCCTGGACGAGGGAGTGGTTGCGGACGCCGACCTGCTGGACGCGGGCGTCATTTTCGGCACCGGATTCGCTCCGTTTCGCGGTGGACCGCTGAACTATGCCCGCGACCGCGGTATCGACGATATCGTGCAAACCCTGCATGCGTTGCGCGAGCAATTCGGCGACCGTTTCCGACCGCATGCCGGTTGGGCCAGGCTGGCAAAAGAAGGAGACGTCAGGGACGACGAAACGCGCAAATAATCGCCAGGTCGGCGCACAGACCGCGGATCGCGTGGCAAACTGTGGACCGCTTCACACGGTTGGGGCGCCACCGGTATCCGAAGCAGACAAATTGAATGTAGAATAAGCGCTTAGCCCGAATTCGCTAGCCGACGACGCGACCGGCGTGTCCGTCAGTGTGCAATTCAAGACTGCCGTTCCCGTCATTTTGCGGGCATCAGCAAAAGCAATAATCAGGTAATGACAGGATGATCAATGACGGACGAGCAGCTGGATACTGAACTGCTCAAGGGCTTTTCACCTCTCGACGGCCTCAAGCGTGACAACCTGGCTGCACTCGCAAGAAAGGTGCAGATTCGCGAATTGTCGCCGCAGCAGATCCTTTTCAAAGAGGGTGATACGGAAAAGCGCACGATTTATGTCGTGTCCGGTTCCTTGGAACTCAGCGACGAAGGCAAATTGAAGGAAGTCATCGAGGGTGGCACTGACAGCGCCCGCAATCCTGTGTCACCACTGTTCCCGCGCCGTGTCACCGCGAAAGCACGCAATCGGGTGCAATATATCTCGATCGACAGCGACCTCCTCGATGTGATGCTTACCTGGGACCAAACAGGATCGTACGAGGTTTCCGAACTGCACGGACAATCCGACGTCGGCGGCGACGACTGGATGACCATGCTGCTGCAGACCAAGGCATTTCACAAGATTCCGCCGGCGAATATCCAGGCGATCTTCATGCGCATGCAGCAGATCAATTACAAGGCCGGCGATGTTGTCCTTAAGCAGGGAACCGAAGGCGACTACTTCTACGTACTGACACGCGGCAAAGCCCTGGTGACGCGCGAGACTCCGCTCAACAAGGAAGGCATAAAGCTGGCGGAACTGGCGGTCGGCGACACCTTCGGTGAGGAGGCATTGATTTCGGACGCGAAACGCAACGCCACGGTCACTATGATCGTCGACGGTGCAGTCATGCGACTTGGCAAAGAGGATTTCAAGCGCCTGTTAAACGAGCCAATGCTGGACTGGGTAAGCATGGCGGAGGCTGAGGAAATCGTACGCAGCGACGGGCAGTGGCTGGATGTCCGCTTGCCGAGCGAATTCGAGAATCATCACCAGGAAGGGGCCGTCAACATTCCCCTGTATTTCATCCGTCTCAAGATCAATACGCTCGACCCGAAAAAACGCTATGTAGTCTGCTGCGATACGGGCCGGCGCAGCTCGGCGGGCGCCTATATTCTCAGCGAGCGCGGCTACCAGGCCTATGTCTTGCGTGGCGGGATTAATTCCGGGCAACGCTGAACGATGAACGATGAACGATGAACGATGAACGATGAACGACGTTACATCGTGTGCGTGGGTTTGTCTCCGCCCAGTGCTCCTGCCAGGTAGTTCTCGATTTTTTTCTGTGTATTTCCCTGGTCCTGATCGCTGAACTGCACGCCGATACCGGCGGTCCGCTTGCCCTGAGCACCTTTTGGCGTCATCCAGATCACCGTGCCCGCAACGGGAATCTTCTCTTCTTCCCCCATCAGGTTCAGCAACATGAAGACTTCGTCGCCGAGCCGGTAGGAGCTATTGGTTGGAATGAATAGCCCGCCGTTGACCACGAAGGGCATATAGGCGAGATACAGAGCGCTCTTGTCCTTGATGGTAAGAGTCAGCAGTCCGGGTTTGGTCATCGTTCGATCATCCTGCACCGGACGGCAGCGATACCTCCGGGTTAAACCGTTGTCCACAGCGTACTAAACCGCGAGCCCAATCGATCAGCAAACTTTCCAAAGTCAGCTGAACGTTGAAAGTGCCCGCAGGCTGGCCGCGCAGCCCATTGATTATGTCTAAATAGCAGAACAGATTTCGTCTGTCTATGCGATTTAGCACAGTTTCGGACACGCCGAGGTCAGTGGCGTCCGGAGCGGTGCCGCTGACGCGATGAATGCAACGCTGAACCTGTCGTACGATCCACCCGAGCACGAATTCAGGGTCGTCTTTTGCCCAGCGAGCTGCAGTATCGATCGGCGACGCACGCCCTTCTGCAATGGCCCCGAAATCCCGCGCCATTGCGGCCGTGTGCGCCACGCGCTCTTGCGCAGCTATAGCGGCCAGCGGCGCGCCGCCCACCAGACTTAACGCGGCGCCCCAATTGGTAGCGGGCTGGAGTTTGCCCAGCCACGCCAGGCTTGCCAGTTCCGCCGGCGCCGTGACGTTCAAGCGCTGGCAGCGACTCAAGACCGTCGCCGGCAATCGGCCGGCACGGTCGGCGATCAACAGGATCAGGGTATCGCCAGGCGGTTCCTCCAGCGTCTTGAGCAAACTGTTTGACGCATTGGAGGTCATGGCGTCCGCCGGCTCAATCACAGCGATCTTGCCGCGCCGTCCATGGCTGGTAAGACTCAGGTCTGCGACCAGTTGTCGAATCTGATCGATGCTGATGGTCCGCTTGCCCTCTGGCGGCCGCAGCCAGTACAAGTCCGGGTGCTCGGGCGGTTCGGCCGGAAAAACGGGCAGTGCGTTCGCCGGCGTGAGTGCGAGACGTTCGCGCACAATCCACGCCGCCAGAGAGCGCTTGCCCACGCCAGGCGAGCCGCTCAGCATGACGGCGTGCGGCGCCCGTCCCGCCACAGTACTCGCCTGCCAGGCACTGGCCATCGATTCTAACCAATCTAATTCAATATATTTCAATGTTTTAAATAAGTTTTTTAATTTTATTTATTACTAAAAAAGCGCGTGCATTGCGCGCTCGATCTGCTGTTGAACAGCGGGCAAGGGACGGCTGGCATCGATGACCGCGAAGCGCCCGGGTTCAGCTTCTGCCAGCGCCAGGTAGCCCTCTCGCACTCTTTTATGAAAAGCCAGCTGTTCCGCCTCGAGCCGATCCGCCTCACCACGCCGCTCAGACCGGTCTCGCCCGACGTCCAAAGGTGCGTCAAGCAGCACCGTCAGATCGGGTATAAGCTGCGGATGGACCCAGTGTGCCAGGGTCTCGATCCGGTCGCGGCCCAGGCCTCGCCCGCATCCCTGATAGGCCCGCGTGGTATCGGTGAATCGATCGCAGACGACCCAGCTACCGGACTCGATGGCCGGCACAATGACATTGTTTACGTGCAGGGATCGTGCAGCAAAGAACAACAGCAATTCGGCAATAGCAGGCAAAGGTTCAGTGCCATGAGATAGCAGCATGGAACGAATCTGTTCGGCCATTGGTGTTCCACCCGGCTCCCGTGTGTCAAGAACCCGTAAGGAGCGTTGCCGAATCAGCTGGCACAGGAATTCGATATTGGTCGACTTGCCAACGCCCTCGCCACCTTCGACGGTTATGAATCTGCCTTTCGTCATGATGCGTCGTTCATTGTGCCCCCGAATTCAGCGCACGCGAACGGCGCAACCGCTTGAGGTATTCCTGCACGGCTGCGTTGTGTTGCTCGATGGTGTCCGAAAAAGCATGACTACCGTCACCCAGCCCCGTTGCGACAAAGAACAGCTCCGTGCCTGCCGCCGGATTCAACGCGGCATGAATCGCGGCCCGACCGGGTAACGCGATGGGCGTTGGCGGCAGGCCCCCGCGCGTGTAAGTATTATATTCGGTATCCGTTTGCAAATGGCGGCGCGTGATATTACCGTCGAAATCGGCGCCGATACCATAAATGACGGTTGGATCGGTTTGCAGCCGCATACCTTGCTGCAATCGCCGCACAAAAACTCCGGCTATCCTTTCTCGCTCATCCGGACGCCCGGTTTCCTTTTCAATTATCGATGCCAGTATCAGCGCTTCGTACGGCGTGACAATTGGCAGATCCGCGGTACGGTTTTGCCACTCAACTCGCAGCGTTGACTGCATCATGTCGTAAGCCTGGCGCAGAACGGCAGAATTACTCGTCCCGTAAGGAAACCGATAGGTCTCCGGCAAAAACAATCCTTCCGGGTGCGTGGCGTCCGAACCCAGATCGACGAGCAGTGTTGGCCAATCATCATAAGTGAGACTGCCTTCGACCGCCGGGTGTGAGGCAAGATTGTTGAGCAGTTCGTTGAAGGTCCAGCCTTCGACGATTGTGAATGCATACAGCTCGACCCGACCTTCTACGAACTTTCGCAGGAGTTGTATCGGCGTGATGCCCTGCTCGATGCGATAACGGCCAGCATGCACACGGCTGGCCTGGTCCGTTAATCGCGCGTACCAGCGAAAGATTGTCGGCCGCTCAATGAGTCCGGCTTCGCCTAATTCGTGGCTGATCGTCGCAAAAGAAACTCCGGGACGGATGTCATACAGCAGACCGTCCGCCGGGACGTCCATCGGAGATTGCAGAAACCGCTGAGCCGTCCAGCCTGAGATCAGTGCGAACGCAATAGCCAGCAACAGCAGCAGGACAAGTTTCTTCATGCTGCCAGACTGTCAGATGTGACGACAGTGCGTCAAATGGTTGCGACTAGGTGGCGGATATCGGTAGCTGAATCAACCCAGTTTGCGGAACACCAGGCTCCCGTTGGTCCCGCCGAAACCGAATGAATTGGACATGGTGACATTGATAACAGCATCCCGCGCTACGTTCGGTACGTAATCGAGATCGCACTCCGGATCGGGATTATCGAGGTTGATTGTCGGCGGCAATACCTGATCACGTATGGCAAGAATCGCAAAAATTGCTTCCGCTGCGCCAGCCGCGCCGAGAAGATGCCCCGTGACGGACTTGGTCGAACTGACGGCAAGCGACGTGGCCGCATTACCAAATGCGCGCTTGATGCCAACCGTTTCTCCAACGTCCCCGGCGGGTGTCGACGTGCCGTGCGCATTGAGATAATCGACTTCGGCAGGATTGAGGCCGGCATCGTGCAGGGCAGCAACCATGCACTTGCGTGCACCCTCGCCATCTGCAGGCGGCAGCGTAATGTGATAAGCATCGCCACTCATGCCGAATCCGATCACCTCTGCATAAATTCGTGCGCCTCGCGATCGTGCATGCTCGTACTCTTCCAGCAGCAGGCACCCGGCACCGTCGCTCAATACGAAACCGTCCCGGTCCCTGTCGAACGGGCGACTCGCGGCCGTCGGATCGTCATTGCGAGTGGACATGGCACGGGCTGCGCAGAAGCCGCCGATCGCAAGCGGTGTGGTTGCATATTCTGCGCCACCGGCGAGCATGACGTCTGCATCGCCGTGCGCAACCGTACGCGCCGCAATTCCGATGCAGTGTGTCGATGTCGTGCAGGCAGTTACGATGGCAAGATTCGGGCCGGTGATGCCATGCATTATGCTGACGTGGCCGGAAATCATGTTGATAATGCTGCCGGGGATAAAGAACGGCGAAATCTTGCGGGGGCCGGAGTCAATCAACTTCTGGTGATTTGCCTCGATCGTCTGCAGTCCACCGATACCGGCGCCCATTGCAACTCCGATGCGGTGGCCATTATTTTCGGTAACTTCAAGACCGGAATCCTTGAGCGCCATGACGCAGGCCCCGATTCCATAGTGCATGAATCGATCCATCTTGCGCGCTTCCTTCGGCGCAAGAAAATCGGCAACTTCAAAATCGCTAACTACTCCGGCAATACGAGTACTGAACTGGCTGGCATCGAAATCTTCAATCGGAGTAATTCCGGATACTCCCTCGCGAATATTCTGCCAGGCCTTCTCAAGCTGGCTGCCAACCGGCGAGACAATGCCCATGCCGGTTACAACAACGCGACGCCTAGTCAACTAAGATACCGGAAATTCGGGGTGCGATTGCCATACTCTCAATAGCATAAGGGACAACAGGCGAGCCCGCTTGGCTCGCCCGACTTTTGCCCTCAGGATTCGCTGCGACGAGCTGTAACGAAATCGATTGCCTGCTGAACAGTGGTTATTTTTTCCGCCTCTTCATCCGGAATCTCGGTTTCGAATTCTTCTTCCAGAGCCATCACCAGTTCGACCGTATCCAGCGAATCGGCACCGAGGTCGTCGACAAACGACGCATCATTTGTCACTTCTTCCTCTTTCACCCCCAATTGCTCGGCGACGATGCTCTTAACTTGTTCTTCAATACTGCTCATAGTGATCGCTTCTCCTCAGGAAGAGACTTCGAAAAGTGTGGCCCGGTCATCCGAGCCGGTGTTCCGGGTGTCGTTTGGCCACCTTTGGATACTCTTGATGCGCTGCCGCCCCGCCGGCCAGCCACCCGCAGAATCGCCCTAACTTATTGATAATCCAAGCCCCGGCTCGACCGTGGGCGAGTATTGTAAGTGAAAGCATGGTGCCAATCTACAACTGTGAGCGCCGCCGCACCGCGACCGTCACACCATCAGCATTCCGCCGTTGACGTGCAAGGTTTCGCCCGTTATGTAGGCCGCTGCACCGGACGCCAGAAACGTGACTGCCGCCGCTATCTCCCCGGATTCACCCAGGCGCCCCAACGCTATCTGCGACAACAGCCCGGTCCGCTGTTGTTCCGGCAGATCGCGGGTCATATCGGTGTCTATAAATCCAGGCGCCACGACATTTACCGTAATATTGCGCGAGCCGACCTCACGGGCCAGCGATTTCGAAAAACCAATGAGCCCTGCTTTCGCGGCGGCATAATTGGCCTGGCCTGCATTGCCCATGACACCGACCACGGACGCAATGTTGATAATGCGCCCGTAACGCGCTTTCATCATGCCGCGCAGGCTGGCTTTGCATATTCGGTAAGCGCCCGACAGATTGGTGCCAATGACGTCATCCCACTCCTCGCTCTTCATGCGCAAAAGCAGGTTATCCCGGGTAATGCCGGCGTTATTGACCACTATCGCAGGTGCACCGTTTGTCGATTGAATGTCTGCAAAAACAGCCTGCACCGATTCGTCATCCGCTACATCGAGAACCAGACCGCGCCCCGACGCACCCAGATTTGCCGAAATCCGAGTGGCACCTTGCTCACTGGTCGCCGTACCTACCACAACCGCGCCGGCACCGGCGAGCGCTGCCGCTATCGCAGCGCCGATGCCGCGCGATGCTCCGGTCACCAGTGCCACCTGTCCCTGCAGCATCGTCGAATTGAACAGATCGGTCATTGCATCGCTCCCCTCGGTTTAAGGTCGCTCGGTCAACGGATTGAACCGTCAATCGCGTCCGGTGCGTCGAAACTGATTGTATCAACCGAGCGATCGATGCGTTTCGTCAAACCAGCCAGAACCTTGCCAGGACCACATTCGATGATCGCCGTCGCACCATCGGCAACGATCTGACGAATCGTATCTGTCCAGCGCACCGGATTATAAAGTTGCCGTTCGAGACCCGCGCGAATCTGCTCCGCCGTCACGTAAGTCTCGACATCGACGTTACTGATCACAGGAACGGTCGGTTCTGCAAAATCAGTTTCCATAAGCGTCTTTGCAAGTTCTGCGGCGGCCGGTTTCATGAGCGCACAATGCGACGGTACGCTGACGTTGAGCAGCACGGCACGCTTGGCGCCCGCCTCTTTCGCCTGTGCCGTCGCCCGCTCGACCGCCGTGCGGTGCCCGGCGATGACAACCTGTCCGGGTGAGTTGAAATTCACGGCTTCGACGACCTCGTCCTGCGCTGCCCCTCGGCACACCGCGACGACGGCGTCGTCATCCAGGCCCAGTATCGCCGCCATGGCGCCCTGCCCAGCTGGCACGGCTGCCTGCATCAATTGAGCACGCCGGCGCACCAGCTGAAGGGCTTTCTGGAATGACAGCGACCCGGCGCAAACCAGGGCGGTGTATTCCCCCAGGCTATGTCCTGCCATGTACGCCGGCTGGCTGCCTCCGGAACGGCTCCACACCCGCCAGGCAGCAAATCCCGCCGTCAGCATTGCCGGCTGGGTCACCTGTGTCTCGTTGAGACGCTCTGCAGGTCCTTCCTGC
This sequence comes from Woeseia sp., assembly GCA_040879925.1. Lineage (GTDB taxonomy): Bacteria > Pseudomonadota > Gammaproteobacteria > Steroidobacterales > Woeseiaceae > IDS-8. Next base: position 98,007 of record JBBDJJ010000050.1, read on the forward strand.
ACCAGCTCCCACAGGTCGAAACCGAGGACTTCGCTCGCATCTGCGTACGTTTGGCGTACCTCGCGGTATTTTTCGGCGAGTGCGGATTGCATGCCAGGCGCTTGTGATCCCTGGCCGGGAAAAACCATTGCAAAGGTCAACGTCAATCTCCAGCTGCGAGCAGGCCGCGTATTATATCGGCTCTGCCGGCTGGTCCCCAGTTCGCAGCAGCAGGCCGACTGCCACGCCTGCAAGTGCACCGTAGAAGTGCGCATTGACCACCACGGGCCCGCCAGCGGACAGTGCCGAACCCGGGAGCGGTCCGGCGACCTGCTCGAAGAGTATTTTTGCGGCCAACAGGCAGCCGAGCGTCAGTGATTCGGCCATCGCTACGCGATAGCGGGCAACCAGGCCCGCGGCCAGCATTCCGTGCAGCAGTCCGGACAACCCGACATACCAGGTCAATTGCGGATCGAACAACCAGAAGCCGAGGTCGATACCAATCAGGCACGCAGAGATCACTACCAGCCAGCCTGCGGCCGTCAGGTTTTGCCCCACCAGCAACCACAGCAACAGCAAGGCGGCTGTATTCATCAGCATGTGTGCGGGGCCCAGGTGGACAAAGTGTCCGGTCACCAGGCGCCACGGCTCGGCGTCCACGATGGCCGTGCGTTCGAATCGCAGGAAGGCACGTGAGGACGAACCGCCGAGTTCGGCTGACACGCTTGCCGCTGCGATAACCAGGGGAACTCGCCATTGGGCCGTGCGTCTCATTATTGAGTGCAAGGCGGCAATAGAATCTGTGCGTAAACCCATGTTTGATATACTGAGGCCGGGTCACGCGATGAGTCAACGCGGCCTCTCCACCGTCGCCGGACCGGCGCCGTTACCGTACGGAGTAATGCCTTGAGCCCGACCCTTATCGCCATGCGCACACCAGCCCGCACTGCCGGCTTTACGCTGATCGAAATCATGGTCGTCGTCATCATCCTGGGGATTCTGGCAGCGATCGTAGCGCCGAATGTCATCGGCAGAATCGACGATGCGCAGATTACGCGCGTGAAATCCGACCTGCGGGGCGTCGAGAATGCCCTAAAGTTCTACCGCCTGGACAATTTTGCCTATCCCACCAGCGAACAGGGACTTGACGCACTGGTGACGCGGCCGGCCGACCCCAACCTGCGAAACTGGAAACAGGGCGGCTACCTGGATCGGCTACCAAGGGATCCATGGGGAAATCCTTACCTCTACCTGAATCCCGGCAACAACAGCGAGATCGATGTCTATACGCTGGGTCGGGACGGCCGTCCTGGCGGCGAAGGTCTCGATACAGACATCGGCAATTGGGAACTCGACTGAACGAACCTATGCCTGCTGCCGCACTACGACAACGGCGGTCCGGAAAATCAGCTTGCGGATTCACCCTGATCGAGGTACTGGTTGTTGTCATCATTGTCGGTATTGTCAGTGCGGTCGTCATTTTGTCGTTTGGCGTACTGGGTGACGATCGGGCAATGCAACAGCAGGCGCGGCGATTGGCATCGCTGGTCGACCTTGCGTCGGACGAGGCACTAATGCAAGGGCGAGACTACGGACTCGAGTTCACGCGGCAGGGCTATCGCTTCCTCGAGCACGATCCATTTTCCGGACAATGGCAGGAGATCATTGGCGATGACGTGCTGCGTCCCAGGCAGCTTGACGACGACCTCGAACTGGACCTTGTACTCGAGGATCGAAATATCGCCCTGGGTGAACAGTTTTCCGCGGCCGAAACCGACGAAGATGATGAGCGGAGCGCAGACGACTTCGCGCCGCATGTTCTGATCATGTCGAGCGGTGAAACCACGCCATTCAGTTTGCTTATCGTCCGGTCGTCCGATCGAAGCGAGGTGCAGGTGGAAATGTCGGTAACCGGAGAGATCGAGATCCAACTGGCTGCAGATACCGAACCGTAACGAACACGCCGGCCTGCTTCTAAGTACCTACCCGCTTAATTACCTATGTGCACCCACCTGATGTCATGCTGCAACGCGCCCCATACGGTTTAGCGGTGACTCACCCGATGCGACGCGTGCGCGCGTTTACCCTGGTTGAAGTGCTCGTTGCGCTTGCCATCGCCGCGCTTGCGCTTTCGGCCGTTGCAGCAGCGGTAAGCCAAATGGTTGACGCGGCATCGAGCATGCGGGAGCGAACCTTCGCTGCGTGGATTGCACAAAACCAGATTACCGAATTGCGCCTGTCCAACGTGCAACCGGAGGTGACCGAGACATCCGGTGACGTCGAATACGCCGGACGCGAGTGGACCTGGGTTGCAACGATTTCAGAGACCGGTGTCGAGAACCTGTTCCGTGTGGATGTGAGCATTTCTGCGATTGATTCGGATGACGTCATCCGAACCGTCAGCGGGTTCATCGGCGAGCCGGTCATACCGGGGCAAAGCAACATTGCGTGGAGTATGAATTCGCAGGCAGTCGGAGAAGAGCAGTAATGTGGCGTCGCCACATATCGCGGGCATTCACGCTGATCGAGGTTCTCGTTTCTGTTGCCATTTTCGGGATTCTCGCCGCACTCGCTTACGGTACGCTGAGCCAGACGCTGAGCGGGGCCGAAATGCTGTCCGTTCGTATGGAAAGACTGGCGGCTATTCAGCGCACCGTGCGTTACCTGAGTGACGACTTCATGCAACTCGCGCCGCGGCCGGTGCGCGACGAACTGGGCGATACTTTTCAACCGGCACTGCGCACCGGGATCGATTCCACGTATGCAGTCGAGTTGACCCGTGCCGGCTGGAACAATCCGGCCGGGCTGCCGCGAAGCACCCTGCAGCGCGTCGCCTACGGTCTTCAGGAAACCGAGTTACTCCGTTACTACTGGCCGGTCCTTGACCGCACGCTGGCCAATGAGCCGGTCGCGCACGCGTTGCTGGAGGGCATCGAAAGCCTCGAATTTCGCTTTATGCGTGACAACGGTGAATGGTCAGCCGAGTGGCCGCCCACCGGACAGGGCGGTCCGCTCGGCCTGCGTATGCGCCCGCGCGCCGTGGAAATAGTGCTGAATCTCACCGACGAGGGTGAGATCACGCGTCTCATCGAAGTGGCGCCGTGATGTTGCGGTCAAGGTGGCAGCAAACCAGGCATCGTGGCGTTGCGCTCATCACGGCTATGCTCATTACCGCGCTCGCGACCATTGTGGCAGCGAACATGGCATGGGACAGTGCCCTCGACGTGCGACGAACGATGACGATACTCAACCGTGACCAGGGAATTCAGGTCGCGCTGGGTGCCGAAAGCTGGGTAATGGGAATTCTGCGACAGGACCTGGTGGACAGCCAGACTGATCACCTGGAAGAGATCTGGGCGACCGAATTACCCGGGCTGCCCATCGACGGTGGTGAGGTGTTCGGCAGCGTCGCCGACCTGCAGGGCAGGTTCAATATCAACAACCTGCTGAACCAGAACGGGGAGATCGACGAGCCGTCACTCGAGCAGTTCCGACGCCTCTTGCTTGCCCTCGAACTGGACCAGCGACTCGCTGGCGTGGCTGCCGACTGGCTCGATGCAAACCGGGATGCCGCATTCCCTGATGGCGCCGAAGACCCGATTTACACGGGTTTGGTCCCGCCGTATCGTAGTGCCAATCAGACAATAACCAGTATCAGCGAGCTGGCGGCTATCGACGGCATGGACAAGGAAATCTTCGACCACCTGGCACCTCATATAACGGCATTACCGGGTCGAACGGACATCAATGTGAATACAGCGACGCCTGCGGTCCTGCAATCGCTGGGCGAGAATATATCGGTGGCGGATGTCGAGTCACTGCTTCTGGACCGGAAGAACGGCGGATTTGTCGATATTCCGACGGCCTTCTCATCGCTGGTCGCACCGGATGTGTTAAACAGTCTGGATGAAGCCAGCAACTTCTTTCAATTGTCGATCGTGGTACAAATCGATACCGTTCGGGTCACGGTTTTCAGCATACTGCTGCGCGGCCCGCGTGGCGACGTAACCCCGATTATGCGCAGCTTCGGGACAACCTGACTATGGCGGAGTTTCTCGTTATTCGACTGGCCGAAGCAGCGGACGAACCCGCGCACTGGATTGCCGTTGACAGTACCGGCGCACGCCGCAGTCCGCCGGTAACTGGTCCGTTGCAAGAAGCCCTGGTCGACATTGGCGACCGCAAGGTGATCGCTCTCGTGCCCAGTGCCGAGGTCCTCACCACCAGTGTCGAAATTCCCGTCAAGGGTGGCGCACGCCTCCTGGCAGCTTTGCCGTACGCACTGGAAGAATTTCTCGCCGACGACGTCGACAAGTTGCACTTTGCTGCTGGTTCAAGGCGCTCGAGCGGGCGTGTACCAGTATCCGTAGTCAGCCGCGCAAAGCTCACCGAATGGCGTGAACGGCTTGCCACAGCCGGAATTCGCCCGGCATCGATCATCGCCGAGAATTACGGACTTGCACGCATCCCCGGCACCATAAGCATGCTTATGGCGGATGGACAGATATACATCAACGACGGTGCCGAGATTGAGCTGACCATGCAAGACGTCAGCCCGGGCGATGCGCTGGCCGCCATCGGCGCGCTCGACGATGGCCCTGAAACCGGCGAACTCGCATCAGGCGAGTCAACCAGCCCGATGAACCTGCCGCGCCACGTGCTTGTGTATTGCGAGCCCGGGGACGAAGAACGTTATGAACACGACTGGCTTGCAATACGACATGAACTCGACAGCCTCGACATCAATCTGCTGCCAGACGGGATAACACCGCGGTTGGCCGTTACCGTAGCGACGGGGTCCGGTATTAACCTGTTGCAAGGCGAATTTGCCGGCCAGAAAGAATTTGCAGGACTCTTGCGGCCATGGAAGTACGCAGCGGTGCTGTTGCTGGCACTGATCGGTACGGGGGTAACGGCCAAGGCGCTGGACTATTATTCGATGACGCGCCAGGAGACAGCTCTGCGAGAGCAGTTCCAGCGCGAGTACCGTGAGGTTGCGCCCAACGCGACGGAAGTGCGCGACCCTACGGCCGTTATTGCTTCGCTGAAAGCTCGTGCAGGACGCAGCGAATCGCCCGAGGTATTTCTCGAATCATTGGCTACATTAAGCCGTGCGATGCGCGCCAACGACGCGGCCCGACTCGAAGCAATCAGCTATCGTGCAGGAGTTGTCGATCTCCGCTTGACCGCTCCGGACGTAGTCACTCTCGACAACATTCAGCAGCTCATCGGGGAAAACGGCCGCTTCACGGCGGACATTAAAGAGACTGACCAGGTCGAAGATCGCGTAAACAGTCGCATGCAGGTACAGGTGCGTACGCAATGAAACACTGGTTTGAATCCCTGGATGAACGCGAACGAGTATTCGTACTGCTCGCTGCAGTCGTGTTCGCTATCGCGGTTTTCTATCTCGCTGTATGGATGCCACTGGATCGAGGGCAGAAAAGTCTTTCGTCGAGTGTTTCAAGCTGGCGGAACGCCCTGGCCGACCTGCGAATCCTGCAATCGGATCTGCAAGGTCCTGCATCCGCGCAGTCACAGATTGCCGGACTCGATCAATCGCTGGTCGTAGTGGTGGATGAGACAATCCGTAGCCGCGGACTTTATAACGCCTTGCAACGCAGCCAGCCTACCGGTAGCAACGGTATACGCATCGAGTTCCAGAATGCCGCATTTGACGACCTGGTCCTCTGGCTTGGTGATTTGAGTGCGCGCTACAAGTTGCAGGTATTGTCGGCAAGTTTTACCCCGGCATCGCGGGACAAGGACGGGCGCGTAAACGCAACTATCCAGCTGGAACGCTGACAGCAATGCCGGATCCGATACACTCAGCGCGACGTTCCATGCGAGGTCTGGTCATCGCCGGCGCGCTGACGCTGATTCTCGGACTCATCATTTCCTTTCCTGCCCGCGTTGCCTACGCATGGTTCGCAACCCCGGCCTTCTCGATGTCTGGCGTCACCGGATCGGTGTGGCGCGGACAGGCCAGTGAAGGCGCAGTCGCTGGAATCTACCTGACTGACCTCCGCTGGCGCTTCCGCCCCCTTGCCCTGTTCCGGGGCGAGGCTGCTTTCGGCATTTCGGCACAGCCGGTTTCGGGGCTTATTGATGCAGATATCGGTGTAGGCGTTGGAGGTTCCGTTCGATTGTCAAATGTCTCCGCCGAATTGCCTATCCGTTCGCTGGAGCGCCTTATTCCCGCCGTGAACGGCATTGACGGCGACATGCGCGTGCAGATGGAACGCGTCGTTCTGGAGGGCGGAGTACCTGTCGACGCGACCGGAGTTGTCAATGTCTCCAACCTCGTCATTCGGCCGATTGCTGCGTCGGTTCTCGGTGATTATCGCGCCATCGTGGAAACCGAAGGCCAGACGATTCGCGGCAGAGTGCAGGATACCTCCGGTGTCCTGGAGGTCAGCGGCGAGATCGAATTGTCTCCCGACCGGGATTTCTCGTTCATTGGACTCATTGCCTCACGAGCCGAAGCCCCTGCTGCTGTCAGTGATCAATTGCAGTACCTTGGACCAGCCGATGCGGAGGGACGACGAAGCTTTCGTCTGGAGGGCGAACTTTGACAAAACTTGGCACGCGTTTATTCCAACAGTGACGAAATTCTGTCAATCGACACCTCGCGAAACGCCTGCAATAGCGGAAAATAGAGTGCGGCGCGGATCGGCGCTTTCGTCAGGGAACGGTACAGCGCTGCGTACTTGACGAGCTGCGGCCGGTATCGATCCATTTCCTGCTGCAGAAACTGATCCAGCTCTCCGCCCTCATGAGTGCTGGTCTTGTAGTCAATAATCCAGTGCACGCCATCGCTATCAGTGCGAATTCGGTCCAGCACGACGGATTCAATCTGGCCGTTCCAGATGCCGGTCACCGGCAATTCCGTTGTTCCCGGTCCAAAAACGATCCAGCTACCTTTATCATCCTCGAGCGTGTATTTCAGCGCGTCGCGCACACGTTCGCAGACAGAGTCTGTGTCGGCCTCCGGCACCCCCACTTCATTGGCCCAGCGCCGCGCGAGTCGATCTACAACGGCATCATCAATGGGGTCGACCGTGAGTATTCCTGCTGTGAAATGCTGTAGCAGGCGATGCACGATGCTGCCCGCATGACGGGCGACGGACCCTACCCAGTAGTAGTCAACCGGGCGGTCCTCAATCGCACGACCCGGCACCAGGGCGTTCGTGCGGCGCGGCAACCGGTTTACAGGCGGTTGCGGAAGGAAATCCCGCGTTCGATACAGCACTGGCTCCCGAAGCTCCGCCCGATACCGTTCTCGCTCCTCGGCAATCCTGTCGGAAGCACTGAATGCGGCGACGTAATCGGGCTTCACACAGGGCCAGATCCGTTGCAGCAGACTTCCTGCCTGAGGGTCGCGAAGCTCAGTCCCATCCGCCGACACCGGCACATGGCCGATCAGATGCAGCGTTCGCCGCGCCCGCGTACAGGCTACATACAGCAGCCGATCTGTCTCAAGGCGATCCTTGTCCCGCAACTTCGTTTCAATCAGCTTGTGCAACGGGTCGCCTTCAAGTTGTGTGCGCGGCCCAAGCGGACTTATCAGGAATTCCTCGCCGCCATCTCGATCCGGCGCATTGAGCCAGCTAAGAACGCTCGCTCGATCGCCGTGCGTCCGGTGACCCAGGCCGTAAAGGATAACCTGGTCGAACTCCAGGCCCTTCGCCTTATGCATGGTCATGACTTGCAGGCGTGTCGTCGAATCGACTGGAGTTGCTACCCGCTCAAGCTCCAGCTGCCGTTCAAGCTGCGCAACATCCGGTAGCGTTCCACAGGACTCCATTCGGGCCAGTACATCGAAGAAGCGGTAGACGTTTGTTGTCTGCGTCGCGTCACTCAATATTGCGGGGCCACCAAGACGAAACCAGATGCGCTCTATCGATTCCTGAAGCGTGGCAGTCCCGTTGCCTTCCAGAAACGGCAACAGTTCCTGGCGCAGCAACTCGATCCGCGATCGGGCGTCCGGCGAAAGCGCATCGACGCGCTCTTCATCCTGCATGAGCTCCCAGACAGATTGCCTGGCATCATTACGTACCAGCGCATGCAGGTCAGTCCAGGAGAAGCCTGCCCAAGGGCTCCTTAGCAAAGCCAACCATGCGATCCGATCGTCCCGGTGACACAACGCGCGCGTGAGCGCCAACACGTCGATGATCTCCGGCAGGTCCGTAAGTCGATCAATATCCAGCGCCTGATAGCCAATGCCGGTCGCGCGTAGTTTTGCCAACAATCGCGGCAGTTGTGTACGGCTGCGTACCAGCAACGCCGTTGATTGTGCGCCCTGCTCCAGAAGACACTCCTGAATTACCCGCACGCCGTACTCGGCTTCTTCTTCTCCACTGACACCGAATAACGGATGAACCTGAATCCTGCCCGAACCCGATTGCGCCTCGACCGGAACGGACTCTGCATACGCGATCGCGCCCGTCGCGACGTCGTCTGCCAGTGGGAAAATGCTGCCGAAGATCGTATTGAACCAGTGCACGAGGTTCTCACCGGATCGAAAATTGCGGCGCAGCACGAGGGCATCGAGCTGCACCGGTCCGACACCTTTCTGCCGCGCCAGCAAGAACTCGCCGACTTCTGCATTGCGAAAGCGATAGATCGATTGCATCGGGTCGCCTACGCAAAACATTGTTCTGCCGTCGCCAGGCTGCCAACCAGCAACAAGTTTCACCAGCAATTCGTATTGCGATATCGACGTGTCCTGCATTTCGTCGATCAGCAAATGCTGAATGCTGTAGTCGAGCAGCAGCGCCATATCGCCCGGATCCTCGACATTTCCGAGCGCGTTGTGGGCCGCCATGGCGATCTCGATGTAGTCTGTGACCCGCTGCTCGGCGAACATTCGCCGCAATTCGGCTACTGCAAGTGGTAGTAATCGAAATAGCGCGAGCAGCACATTCCATTGCTCGTCCGCGTACTGTACGGGAGGTAATACACGCAGCTGGCTCAATTCAACGGCCAGCAGTTCCTGCCTGTTCAGCCTCTCAAGCAAAGCAAGCATTCGTTGCTTCTCGCCGGTGTCGCCGGGCGGAAAGCCGACATTTCGATTTACTGTCTTGCGCCACCCGCCGGCACGGGTCAGGAGCAGTTCCGCGAGTCCGCACCAAACGCCGATTGTTGAGGGTTCGGCCCCCGGCATGTGCTCACAGAATTCGAGTAATCGCAGTTGCTGCGCAGGCGGCGAATCTGCCGACACGTTCCTTGCCGCATAGCGAGCCAGGTAGAGAATTTCCGTTACAAGGTCGGCGGGTACAAGCGCTGCGACTTTGCGAAGTTGCGCCGTGACCTGGTCAGCGATACTTTTCTCGAGTCGCGTGCGCAACGCGTCGGCATCAAGCGACTGATCGTTTCCAGAACCAGTGATCGAGAGCCACTGATCGCGCGATTGTAACATTCGTGTGAGATGGCCGATGTACAGAGCGGTGTTGTTGTCGAGATGCACCAGCAGTGTCTCGACCGCCGCGGCGTTCTGGCTGTCGGCTGACGCCAGCCAATCAAGTGTTGCTGCAGCCGCGGAGCCGTAAAGCAAGCGGATCGCATCGTCCGAGGCAACGTCCACGGAAGCTCCCAGCCCCGAACTGAACGGCAACGTTCTTGCGATCGAAGCGTTCAGCGCGTCGATTGTCTGGACGCGCAAGCGTTGCGGCGATTCGAGCAGGCGCCAGCCCTTGCTGGCGTCGCGCTCCAGCGCACGTTGTGCGGCGTCCCGCGTTGTACGCTGATGGGGTTGGTCTGCATCCCTGCCCTCTTTTGCATCCCGCATGGCGCTCAAGAGGCGCAGCTGCATTTCCGAGGCCGCTTTGCGTGTAAACGTGATTGCCAGAATTTCTTCCGGATTCTCTACTGTGGACAGCAGGCAAAGATAACGCTGTATCAGCAACTCGGTCTTACCCGACCCTGCCGGCGCCTGCACGATGAACGAGCGCGTGATATCGAGCGCCGACTGGCGGGCATACTCATCGGCCGCAAGCAGGCTGGCGTCGTCACTCATCCCTGAAATCCTCGACACGACTGAGAATATTCAACGCTTTGCTCTGCTGCCCAGGGAACTCAACGTAAACGCGTACGTCGCCGGCAGCGAATCGCGCAAGCTCCTGATCGACACGTTGCTGCCACAGATTGAACCTTTCGACCCAATGCTCGTCCCCCATTGGGTTCCACGGCACGGAACTGCCCGTACCCTTGTAAGTAATCGTTCGACTGTCGATATTGACTAGTACCAGTCCGCCGACCGCGCGTTGTAACGCAATGGCGTACACGACAAGTTGCCACTCGACAGGTTCGCCGTCCTTGTCCAGCAGGTTTTTTACAGCACCGGTCTTGTAGTCGAGGACCAGATACCTGCCATCGTCCAGTCGATCAATGCGATCCACTCTCAAGTCCAGAACAACGCCGTGGCGTTCCAATTGCAGCGAAAACTCGACCTCTGTGACACTGAACGCGGGCCGCGCCAGTTCCTCCGCAATAAAGTGCCTGAGCAAATCATTCAGTCGGGCGCGCTCCAGTACCAGCAAGCGCCGGAAGACAGCATCAGCGTGTCGTCCATGCTCCCTTAGCGCTGTATCGACTGCCCGATCAATGCGTTGTTCGAGCTCGGCCGCGGACCACGCACTCATGCTCACCGAGTTCGGCGTGCCAGAAAGCAGTCCGGCAAGGGTCTTGTGCAAAATGCGGCCGCGTAAAGCCGGCGCCAGACCGGTCTCCCAGATTGGCAGGTCTTTGATTCCGAGGCGACCGTATGCGAAGGCCGCGAACGGCTCGTCGAACTGGCGTTGCAGGGTATACGCGCCGCCTGAAATCTTTTCACCGCGCAGCACCGGTGGCGCAGGATCTGGAGAAACGCGTTGCAACGAGTCGCGGTCGCAAAGTTGTGCGGCGAACCAGCCGGGATCGATGAATCTTGCGGGTGTTTGCTCCCGATACCGGTCGAGCAAGGGACTGGGCAGTAATTCTGCGTCGCCATCAGTTGCCGGCCAGCTAAGCACGACCGATTCGGCACTGCCCGTGAGGCGCTCAAGAATTCGCCGTGCGTAATCCAGCGTATCGCAGGGCAGCGCATCCGGCATACCGGTCCGGCGCTGCAGACGCCGCGACACCAACGGCAAAGGCGAGGACGCCGGAGGCCATTGCATCGATTCGAGGTTCGCCACCCACACGTGGTCGAACTCCAGCCCCGCACCTTCGAGCGGACCCAATAGCTGCAATACGCCATCCGCAAGTTCCGGCTGATAGATGCTTTCCGACGCCAGTATGGACAGGCGCGTCAATGCCTCGGCAAAGCTCAGGAGCGGTCGAACAGCTTCAAGGTGTGACAATTCATTGAGCAACTCACGCCAGCGATTCTGCAGTTGAAACTCGGCGCTGTCCGGCGGCCTCCGGCCTGGCCAGCCGAGACGCTGCAAAAACGCGTCCACCTGGTCGGTCCAGGCGGCAGGAGACGAGCGCCCCTTGCTGGACGCCTGCAATTCCACGACGTGCTGCAGGCACCCGAACCAATAGGACCCGGCCGTGCTGCCCTCCCCGCCAGAGAGAGCGGCTGCCAGATCGGAGGCTGACCAGAATCGATCCGGCAGGCGGCGCAAGCGGGTTTCGAAACGGGCATGCGCATCGCTCACCGGATGTGGTGTGCGCGGCGAACGCAGCAATATGCTGACCTCCCGCGAATCAAGTTCACGATGCACCCACTTCAGCCATAACAGTGCGATTGCTACTGACGGATATTCGGAAAGTCGTCGCCCATAGGAGACGTTGACTGAATTCCGCAACGCGTCGTCGTATTGCCATCCCGGCGCAAATCCTTCGCGCACCAGACGGCTGGTCCGCAACGCATCGCGCTCCAGTGATGGATAGACAATGGCAATGCGCGCCGACCCGTTCGATTCCAGTTGCGCCCTTGCCCACGCGCCGGCTGTACGGAGCTCAGCATCCGGGTCACTCGCGGTAACAAGTTCGGGCTGCCCGCCGTGATCGGCCGGCGGCGCAGCCTGGACGTTGCAACCTGCATCCTGCATGGTCGCAAACAATCCCTGGCCTGCCGGCGACAGCCGATCGAAACCCGCATATTGAACTCGACGCGGCACCGGAATGTGACGACTCGCAACAAGGCGCATTGCGCAGGCCGGCAATTGCGCGTTGTCGATCCAGCCCTGTCGCATCAGTTCGGATTCGTAAGCTACTGCGGCGAGCGCAAACAGTCGCTGATCCTCACTTTCCGCGAACGGCAACAGATCGCCGGTCGGCACGCACCAGTCCTGCAGACGCTGCCAGGTGTGCTGCATCTGGCGCACGAGCCCTGCCGAGTTAAGAAGTCGCTCACCGGCCTGGACGCGCAGAATTCGCTCCCACAGTACCGCACTGGCGGCCGGTTCGAGTCGCAGGGGCAGTAACGCCGGCTGGCTGGATCGCTCCAGCAATACCCTGAGCCAGCTGGACCACGGCAGGATGTGCGGCGTTCGCCAAGCGAAATGGCCCTCCGCAACCCGATCGCCGTCGTACCTGGCCCGCAATTCGCGCGCCAGGCGATTGGTTGCCGTGACTATCTCGGTTTCGTCGTCTATTCCTGCGTGCAGCCAGTTGTACATCAGGCGCAATCGCTCTTGCAGGCCTTGCACCAGTAGCGGCTAACGCCGACCCGGCTCACGGTCAGACCACTCCCGAATTACGCAACTCGTCGATTTCCTGCTCGGTGTAACCGAGGGTTTCACTCAAAATCGCCGTCGTGTGTTGACCCAGGGTCGGTGCGGCGTGATGGTATTCGACCGGTGTCATCGAAAAATGCACAGGATTGGCGACGCTTGGCGTCGCGCCTGCAATCTGGTGAGGCAACATGCGAACCAGTTGTCTCTCTCCTGCATACGGACCGGAAAAAACCTCGGCAAGGTTGTTGATCGCACCGCAAGGCACTTGTGCCTCTCGTAATGCGTCAATCCATTGCGACGTCCGCCGTTGTCGAAAGCGCTCCGACAACAGCTCAACCAGCGATTCCCGATTGGCAACGCGCGCTGCGTTCGTTGCGTAGTTCGGTGATGCTGAGAGTTCCGGGCAGTCGAGGCACGTCACACAGGCGCGAAACTGGCGGTCGTTACCGACAGCAAGCATCAGATGCCCGTCACGAGTTGCGAAGGCCTGGTAGGGAACGATATTGGGGTGCGCCGTGCCGAGACGACCCGGTACCTTACCGCTCACCAGATAGTTCATGGCCTGGTTGGCCAGCCACGCAACCTGGGAATCGTAAAGGGGTACGTCAATGAACTGTCCCTTGCCACTCTGCTGCCGCGCCTGCAATGCAGCCAGGATCGCAGTGGTCGCGTACATGCCCGCCATGATGTCGGCAATTGCCACGCCGACCTTTTGCGGCCCGCCGCCTGCGCCATCTGCGTTTCCGGTGATACTCATGAGCCCTGCGGATGCCTGCATCATTGCATCGTAACCAGGTTCGGCGGCTCGAGAACCCTGCTGTCCCCACGCAGAAATCGAGCAATATACAAGTTGCGCATTTACGGACTGCAAGGCAGCGGCATCGAGGCCGAAACGCTTGAGCGTGCCGACCCGAAAATTTTCGATGAACACGTCTGCGGTTGCTGCGAGTGCTTTGACGATCTCCTGGCCGCGTTGCTGCGCCAGATCAATGGTGATGGATCGCTTGTTGCGGTTCGCGGACTGGAAATAGGCAGACTCGCCGGTTTCACCGCCCTGCTCGTCCTGCAACCAGGGAGGACCCCAACTGCGGGTGTCGTCGCCCGTTCCCGGGCGTTCCACCTTGATGACGTCCGCACCGTAATCGGCCAGTAGCTGGCTTGCCCACGGACCTGCCAGCACGCGACTCAGATCGATAACCTTGATACCTGCGAGCGGCCCGGCCAATGGCGGTCCCCTGTCAAACCAAACGGTCGCGCGATTGTCGATTCCCTGCCAAAGGCACGCAAGTTAATTGCTGAGGTCGCAAGCGACGGCAGGAATTCCTGTGACGAAACTGGATTTGAGCAGAAAAGCCCGGCCAGCCCTGTTGGGCCGGCCGGGTGGGTCCGCACGGAGATTGCGGATTGCGCGGCCGAATCGCCCTACGGTCGGTCTGCAACCGACCGTCATGTCAATTCAGCCTAGCTCCTCAACTTCGGCACCCTTTACTTCTTCCGGTGCCGGAGCCGGTTGTTCTGCGGGTTCCTTACGACCGTGACGGATCAATAACTCGTCCGCCTGATCCGTACTGAGCCGGGTGATCGATTGAATACTGATCGTCTCCTGGCGGAACGAGCCCATTACGATACCGTCGCCACCAAACGGGCAAAGTTGATCGTCGCGCGACGAAAAGCCCAATTGGAACGAGGATCGTAATTCCATGGCCGGCCGAAACAAACTGACGTGGTAAGCCCGTTTTGCCGGGCCCCAGATCAGCAGGCTACGGTCATCCAGCGGGGTATAGTCTCGGATAGTACGGATCGAGATGCAATCGCTACCGCCGGCGTCGATATCTCTATCGGCACCACCTGGATCGTTCCCGGGTGACGCACAAGCTAAGATCATACTTGCATAAAGTACAGCTACTATATGTTTTATAAAGAGTTTATTTTTCATATGATCGGAACTGCCTGTATGAATTGGCGCGTGTAAATTAACTCGTGGAGCGGAGATTTCGACCGGGCGTCCGGGTATTAAGTTCAGCGTCGACCCGCGGCGACCGGGCGTTCCCCGGCGGGCACCCTGCCAACTTCCGGCTGCCGGGAGCCTCAGTCTGACAGGCTCCCAGCAGCCTGTCAGACTGAGGACTGATCTACTCGGCTTTGGCCTCCTGCGTCGCTCTACCTCGTCCATCCCTGGACTCGTGCAACAGCGGGAAATCGGTCCATTTTGTCGAGCACTTTCGTCAAATATTCCCGATATTCTCCTCAAATGCTCGACAAACTGTCCTCGATTTCCCACCGTCTCGCTACGATCGCCTAAGTCCGACAGGCTGCTAGCCGCCGATAGCCACAGCCCGGCGGCGGTCGCGGATCCATTCGCTCCAGGACCCGGCATACAGGCGGGGCATGGGAAAGCCCGCCAGCTGCGCTGACAGGGCCAGATGACAGGCTGTAACACCCGACCCGCACATCGCGATCCAGGACTTGTCCTGACGCCCTTGCAGCGCCTCTGACCACAGCTCTTTCAATTCCTCCTGGCTCTTCCAGCTACCGTCGGAGTTGAGGCTCGACGCAACCGGCAAATTGCCCGCACCCGGTATGTGCCCGGCAACCGGGTCGATCGGCTCCCTTTCACCACGAAACCGGTCAGCGTCGCGCGCATCCAGCAGGTCCGCGCCACCACTCTGACTTAGCCGCTGTGCTACTTCGGCTGTCGTAACGACCATTCGATTGTCAGCGGTTGCGGAGTAATTTACGGGCAGAACCTGCGGAATTTCGCTCGAGACGACGAGTCCGGCACGAATCCAGCCCGCATAGCCAGCGTCGAGCAGGGCCACCTCGCTATGTCCCATCCAGCGCAACATCCACCACAGGCGAGCGGCAATGGCGCCGCTACCGTAATCGTAAATAACCACTCGAGTATCCGTAGTAATGCCCCAGCCACCGAGCGTCCCGGTAAACGATGCCGGAAGCGGCAAGGGATGCCGTCCAGTGGTCGCGCCAGGCGGCGCCGCAAGGTCGCGATCGAGATGTGCGTAGACTGCGCCCGGAATATGTCCGGCAATGTAGTCGGCGAAGCCGCGTTCCGGCTGCATGAGGTCGAATCGGCAATCGACGATACGCCAGCCGGGTTTGCCCAGGTGCGATTGCAAATCGGCAGCGTCAATCAGGAATTTATGGTGCGTCATTATCGAATATCCGGCATGTTCAAAGTATGTCTTTCCTGCACATCTGCCTTGTACACATCAATTCCCTTAGAGACAATATGTCGTTTCAAGTGCCCCTGAATGTGCGACGTTGGAGAGAATAAGTGCAAAAAATACTGGTCGGTCTGAAACGGGTCGTCGACTACAACGTGCGAGTGCGCGTCAAGTCTGATGGCAGCGGTGTCGAAACCGACGGCGTGAAAATGAGCATCAATCCGTTCGATGAGATTGCTCTGGAAGAAGCGTTGCGCATGAAGGAACGCGGTGATGCAACCGAGATAGTAGCAGTGTCCATCGGTACTACCGAATCGCAACAACAACTGAGAACCGGGCTTGCGATGGGAGCAGACCGCGCAATTCTCGTCGAAACGGCTGCCCGGCCCGATCAATTGAGCATCGCCCGCATATTCCTGGCCCTCGTGAAACGCGAGAATCCGGATTTGGTGTTGCTCGGCAAACAGGCCATCGACAACGACAATAACCAGACTGGACAGATGCTTGCTGCATTGTGGGAGCGACCCCAGGCAACTTTTGCATCAAGGATCCAGATCGACGGCAGCAAGGCACGGGTAACCCGTGAAGTCGACGCCGGCCTGGAAACCATCGAAATCGATTTGCCGGCTGTTGTTACAACCGACCTGCGGCTGAATGAGCCTCGATACGTCAAGTTGCCCGATATCATGAAAGCAAAGAAGAAGCCGCTGGAACAAATCAGTACCGAAGATCTGGGCGTCGAAGTGGCCCAGGCTCTTGCAGACGTCGCCTACGAGCCGCCACCCCGGCGCCAGCGCGGTATTATGGTCGAAAATGTTTCGGAACTCGTTGCCGCGCTCAAAAGCAAGGGACTGATGTAATGCCAACTATATTATTGATTGCCGAACATGACGGAGCATCGCTCAACCCGAGTACCGCGAAGTGTGTTTCTTGCGCGCTGGACCTGCCGGAAGCGGAAATCGACGTTGCAGTCTTCTGCGACGCAGGGAGTTCACTGGCAAAAGACGCAGCAAAACTTAAGGGCGTCCGCAAGATCGTGCAGGTCGATCACGCTAACTACAAACATTCTCTGGCAGCGACCATTGCCCCCCAGGCCGCTGCGATGGCCAGCGACTACACGCATGTATTCGGACCTTCAACGACGTTTGGCAAAGACCTGATGCCACGAATTGCGGCACTGCTGGGTGTGAACCAGATCAGCGATATCATGGCGGTGGAAAGCAGCCATCGGTTCAAACGCCCGATTTACGCCGGGAATGCGGTGTTGACGGTCGAGGCACCGGCGGACCAGCCGGTGGTCGCAACGATACGAACTGCCTCTTATCAGGCAGTCGCAGAGGACAATTCGGCTCCGATTGAGCGCGTCGAGGTTTCCGCTGAACTGCCCACGCACACGCGCTTCGTGGACATAAAGTCAGCCAGCTCTGACCGGCCGGACCTGCAATCGGCAACAACTGTTGTATCGGGTGGCCGGGCGCTGGGCAGCAAGGAGAACTTCGCTATTATCTTTGACCTGGCGGACGCCATGGGAGCAGGAGTCGGCGCATCGCGTGCAGCGGTCGACGCCGGCTATGTCCCGAACGAGATGCAAGTGGGCCAAACCGGCAAGATCATCGCGCCGGCGCTGTATGTTGCCATCGGCATTTCCGGAGCTATCCAGCACTTGACCGGCATCAAGGATGCCGGAACGATTGTTGCCATAAACAAGGACGAAGAAGCGCCCATCTTCGAAGTTGCCGATATTGGCCTGGTAGGCGACCTGTTCAAGTTGGTACCCGAACTTCAGGCAGCGATCGGCAAGTAACCTTCACTTCATTGATCGAGCGGCCTGGCTAAGCGACGCCGATTTTCCGGGTCGATTTTCCGGGCCAATTTTCCACGCCAATTTTCGAGGCCAGTTTTCTGCGCCGACCATCTAGGCCGATTTTCGAAGTATCTCGAGCACCGATTCTGCTTTGCTGACTTCGAACTTGCCCGGAGGTTCGACAGCAACATGCGTCGCGACACCGTCGTCCACAACGATCGCAAACCGCTGCCCGCGCTGCCCGAGGCCAAATTTCGTACCGTCCATTTCCAGTCCGATCTTGCGCGTATACTCGCCATTGCCGTCTGCAAGCATGACAACCTTGTCACCCACCTTGCGGTCTTTTCCCCATGCATTCATAACGAATACGTCGTTGACCGCCATACAGGCAATCGTATCGACGCCCAGCTTGTGAATCTCTCCGGCATGATCAACATATCCCGGCAAGTGGTTCATCGAGCAGGTCGGTGTAAACGCCCCCGGCACGGAGACCAGCACAACCTTTTTCCCGGCGAACAGCTCATCGGTGGAGATCGCACCCGGCCCCGACTCCGTCATAACTGAAAATACTCCGGACGGCATTTTGTCACCAGCGTTGATCGACATCTCAATACTCCTTTGGTTACTTTGCATTTACTGATCGCCGTCAAACAGATCCAGCTCTGCTTTCCGTTGAGGGTGGCATTGTACGCGTGTCACTTTATGAATACGCTGCGTACAGCGTATCAAATACCGCGAACCGCGCAGCTGAAGTTTCGGCTCAACCCATTGCCGGCAGTGGCGCGTGTCGTTACCTGATGATCAAGATAAAAAAAATATCATATATTATTGTTTTTTATATACTTTATAGTTCCATATTCATTCCCTGCCGGCGCATTCGTTTAGCCCGGGATTCCCGGCGTTCGCCGCAGCAACAGCTTTCGTATAATTCAACGTTCCGCTGGAGACATCATGAACTACGAACTGACCGAGGCGCAGCAGATGATTCAGGTTGCTGCGCGCGAATTCGCGCAAAACGAAATCGCCCCTATTGCCGCCGAATTCGATAAGAGCGGCGAATTTCCCGTTGAAACCATTCGCAAAGCCGGCGAACTCGGCTTCATGGGAATCGAAGTACCGGAGGAGTTCGGGGGCGCAGGCTTTGACACGTTGAGTTACGCGCTTGTAATCGAAGAACTGTCTGCGGCAGACGCCGCTCACGGAACCATCGTTTCCGTGAACAACTCGCTATTCGGAACACCCTTGCTTGAATTCGGCAGCGAGGAACAGAAGCGCCGATTTCTCGAACCGGTCGCGTCGGGAAAATTCAATGGCGCCTATGCGCTGACAGAATCACAGTCCGGATCGGACGCGGCGGCTATGCGCTCCCGTGCGACACTTTCTCGAGACGGTTCCTACTATACGATCAATGCACGCAAGTCATGGATTACCTCCGGCCCCGTTGCAAAGTACATCATTCTTTTTGCCAGAACCGATGCGCCCGATGCGAAATCGCCGTCCATCAGTGCCTTTGTTATTGACACGGACGAGTCCGGTCTCAAACGCGGCAAGACCGAACCCAAACTTGGCATTCGTGCCTCTGCAACCTGTGAAATCGAGCTGGACGATTATCGTTGTCCGACCGGTAACCGCATCGGTGACGAGGGCCAGGGATTTCGCATTGCGATGACAGTCCTCGACACAGGGCGAATCGGTATCGCGGCCCAGTCGTTGGGAATCGCAGAAGCAGCGTACAATGCCGCTGTACAATATTCGAGGGACCGGAAAGCGTTCAATGTTCCAATTGGCAGCTTCCAGGCGATTCAGTCAAAAATCGCGGATATGAAATGCCGTATCGAGGCTTCGCGCCTGTTGACCTACAAAGCCGCCTGGAACAAATCAGAAGCAAAGAAATCCGGCAGCCGAAATACTTTGCACGGCAGTATTGCCAAGCTGTATGCCTCCGAAACAGCGATGTTTGTTACGCACCAGGCTTTACAGATTCACGGCGGCATGGGCTACAGCAAGGAATTGCCGCTGGAGCGTTATTTTCGAGACGCGAAAATAACCGAGATTTACGAAGGCACGAGCGAAATACAGCGGCTGGTCATCGGGCGACTTGAAACAGGCCTTCGATAGGGACGCCAAACCTCCGCAGAACCGG
>JBBDJJ010000050.1:117879-189965 GCA_040879925.1 Woeseia sp.
GGCTAGCCTTCGTTCTCAGCAACATAGACGATCAGCCCATCCAGATCGTCACGCATTTCGATTTGACAAGTCAGGCGACTGTTACTTCGCCTGTCGAAAGCCGCATCAAGCATGCTGTCTTCCATGTCGTCCATTTCAGGTAGCTTCGGCAGCCAGGCCTCATCGATATAACTGTGGCAGGTAGCACAGGCACAGGCCCCGCCGCACTCGGCAACAATTCCATCGATATTGTTATTAATTGCTCCCTCCATGACGGTATAACCGTTGTCCACGTCGACATCGTGTCTGACGCCGGCTGGCGTTACGTAAGTGACTTTGGGCATGGGAGCAGATCTGGCTACGCAAAAAGCGGGCAATTGTACGAACGAGAAGTCAGGACGGTCAACGCCTCTGCATATGATGGTCTACCCGAAGACCCGGCGAGCGTCTTTGCCCGCAGCATCGCCGGCTGCCAGCTTTGCCGGAGCAACCTGCCCCGGGCCTGGCTTTACCTTACAAGCCCAGGCCGGTTTGTTGACGACGACTCTGCAATCGCTCGCGCTGCCGTTGGGCCGCCTGTTCTGCCAGACGAATCTGCTCGTCGCGCGCAATGTCGCTCTCGATGACGGTGATCCATTGATTGGCCAGCCGCCGGGAGCGTTCTGATCTGGCCGCCTGCCGGAATGTTGCGATTGCATCGTTGTAACGCTTGAGGTTGTAAAGGCACATGCCCAGGGACACGCGAGCATTGTCGGCGCTGTCCAGGCCACCCATTTCAAGACCGCGATTAACGCTCGAGATGCAATCTTCATGCTCGCCCATATTCAGATAGGCGTTGCCCAAACGTACGTACAACTCGGCGTCATTGCCTAGTCGGGCGGCTTCCCGCAATGCCGGTATGGATTTTTGGTCTTCCATCGCCAGCGACCAGGCCTGCGACAGTAAACGATAATTCTTGGCGTCCTTGGACACCCGCCCGCTTTCCATCTCGGTTTCCAGCAACTTCGCCGCCTTGTACGGCACTTCCTGCTGCATATAGAGCTGCGCCATGGTAACGAGTTCCGATTCGGTGGTCAGCAAACCCTGCGTATGTGCCGCGTCGTATGCCGCGACCAGATTGATGTCCTCGCCCAGCTCCGTATAGGCACCGGCAAGCTGGAACCAGTAGCGCTTCTTCGGCCAGTTCTGCAGCAGGATCTTGTTAATGTCTTTTACCTTGGCGAAGTTCTCCTGCTGGAAGTACGCGAAATTCAACAGCACGTACCAGTCTTCCTTTATTTCGGTCTGGCGCTTCCGGGCAATCTCCATCGCCGTCTCAATCGGCCGGACCATGTCCGAGTAGCGGTCCACCTGGTAGAGGTTTTGCGCATACAGGATATACGGTTCCGGTGCCGGATTCGTCTCCAGCGCGAACCACTGATCCAGGAAGTTCATTGCCTTCTGGTAGTCTTCCTCCATGGTGGCAAGTTGCGCAAGGGTGTAAAGCGTCTGTTTCCTTATCTGTTCTTCGAGGGTCGGAATGCGCAGCATTTCCTCGTAGGTACTCATGGCACGTGCCGTATCGTCCATGTTGTAGTAGACGAAGCCGATGTAATTGAGCACATTCGACAATTCGTAATCGGTCAACTTGCCTTGCCGCAATGCTGTGAGTGTCCGCAGGGCGCCCTGGTAGTTCTTCGCCTCCACCGCCTCCTGAGCTTGCTGAATCTTGTCGTAGACTTCCTTGCTGACCGCCTGCGCCTCCTTGGTTTGCTGCTGGTCCCTTCTTTCTTCTTCGGTTTCCTGCGCATGGACGGTGCCCAGCGCAAGTAAGCCGGATAACAGCAACAAGGCGAACCTTGACGAATTCTGCATTTGCCTGGTCATGGTAGTCGAATCCTCTGGTGTACCCTGCGCGCCCTGAACGATTTCATGGGCCCCATAAAGGCGGCCCGGCGTCGGCTACTCCTCGATCTTGAATGTTATTCGCGTCTTGACGTTTGGTACCTCGACCGGTTGGCCGTCAACGACCCTGGGCTTGTACTTGAATTTAAGTACCGCCTGGGTTGCGGCACGATCGAACAAACTGCTGGTCGAGAAATCCACAACCGGATTCGTGACCGATCCCGTGGTGGTTACGGTGAAACTCATGTCCACGTAGCCCTCAATACCGCGCGACAATGCCCGCGCCGGGTAAACCGGTGCAACACGCACGATCGGCAGATAGTCGCCTTCGGCGATGTTCATACTGCCAGGTCCACCGATGTCCATGTTGCCCATCCCGGTCGGCGGAGCGACACCGATAGCGATCGCGGATGGATCAATATTGTCCTGGTCCTGTGGTGGGGCGTCCGGTGGCACCTGCGGAGGCGGCGGCGGCTTTTCGGGTTGTATGTCTTCGGCATTCACGGTTTCCGCCCGCTTGACGCGAACGAATTCCAGCATGTGTCGCTCACGAGGTTTTGTCAGCGCCGCTTCACCGTAGGCAATCAGCAGGTGCATCACGAACAGCAAGGTCAGTGTTACCACCGTCCCGACAACTATGGCAAAAACGTATCGGCCAATCATGATTCAACTCTCCCGTGTCACTTCAGCGAGGCACACGCCATTTCCGGCAACTTACCGCCCTGCAATAAATCTGACCCCGGCAACAGCGTTCCGTTCCGCCGCGGTATGGCTAATTTTCTTCCGCTAGTTGTTATCCGCGGCTATTGAAATATTGTAAACACCCGCCGCGCGCGATGCATCCATCACTGTGACCAACATTTCGTTTGTGGACTTTTTGTCCGCCTGAATTACCACCGATCCCTTGGGGTTTTCGGCATGCATCCGTTCGATATTGGCACGCACAGCACGAGGATCGATCAGGCGCCGGTCCATCCAGATCTCGTCAGTCGCACTGATTGCAATCAGTATGTTCGCGTCCTCGACTCGTTCCGAAGTTGGCGCGTCCGGACGGTTCACGTCAATTCCCGCTTCCTTGATGAAAGATGCCGTAACAATAAAGAAGATGAGCATAATGAATACGACGTCGAGCATCGGCGTCAGATTGATCTCGTTCTCTTCCTCGTCGCCGCCCATTCCTGCAGATAATCTACGCATCGAAGCTATCCTTTAATGATCCATAGTCAGTGAGTCTTCGAGGAACTCGACTTCCCGGGCCGCGCGCCGGCTAAGCAAGGTTACAAGAAGTACGCCAGAGAGTGCGCCAACCATGCCAGCCATCGTAGGTACGGTAGCCTGGGAAACACCGGCTGCCATTGCCCTTATATTGCCCGACCCGGACACTGCCATTACCTCGAACACCTTGATCATGCCAGTGACTGTGCCCATCAGGCCAAGTAACGGGCAAAGTGCAACGAGCGTCTGGATCATCGGGATGGAGCGACTCGTGGCCATCTGGAACTGGGAGATCATGCCCTCGCGGATCTGGTGCGCATGCCAGGACTTTCGCTCGGATCGGCTTTCCCAGCGCTGCCGGATATCGTCCGCGCTTAACTTCATCGTGGTCCGGAAATAAACCAGGCGTTCAACGATGAATACCCACATCACGAAGATCGTCAACGCGATCCACCGCAATACCGGCCCACCCAGGTCCATAAAGTCCCGTATGGCCTCAAAACTGTCGCTAAGCCAAAGCATGTTGACTCCCCGGCAGCCTAGCCGTGTCGCTCCGAATGCTCGGCAACGATTCCGGCACTCTGCGAATTAAGGATGTTGATGATCTTGCGGCTCTGGCCACTTACCAGCGTGTGGATCAGTACCATCGGTATTGCGACCACCAGGCCCAGCACTGTCGTGACCAGCGCTTGTGAAATACCGCCAGCCATCATCTTCGGGTCACCGGCACCGTACAGCGTGATGACCTGGAAGGTCTGGATCATACCGGTAACGGTACCGAGAAGACCCATCAACGGTGCGACGACGGAGATAACCTTGATAAACAACAATCCCTTGGTAAGGCCCGGCATTTCCTTCAACGCCGCCTCACTAAGCTTGAGCTCGATTGTTTCGGTATCGGCATTTTTATTTGACTCATAGGCAGCCAATACCCGGCCCAACGGATTGTCCGTACTGGCCTTGTCACTCTTGAGTTGTGCGGAAACCTTTCGACTGTCAATCGTCAAACCAATCCAGCGCCACAACGCAATCAGCAGGCCGATCAAACCAAGGGCGATAATACAGTAGCCGACGATGCCACCCTGTTGCACGCGTTCGCCAAGCGTTGGCGACTCGACCAGCAACGCCAGAATACCACCACGGGTTACGTCCAGACCGAAACGTACCATGCCCTCGCTTTCATCGATCATATCGGACGCAGACGACGGGTAGCGACCCTGGTCGGGTTGCCGTTGCAGTTCATTGATATTGCCGGTTTCCGAGTCGTACAGGAGGTAGCCGCCGTCGAAGGCTAAATTGAAGACCCCCACTCTGGCGACGTCCGCCGTTACTTTCTCACCGTTGGCCGTCGTGATTTCATGCGAGAACAGAACATTTCGTCCGGACTCCGTGATTTCACGTTGCATCTCATACCATAGCCGCTCGATATCCTCGATCGACGCCAGTGACGTGGCGCCCGCCATACGACCGCCAAGCTCAACCAGGAAGTCCGAACGATTCGGATAATGAATGTTGGTCAGCGAATTCTGGAAACGACCCTGCGTGTCGCCCGTGACCGTCTGCAATACGCCAAAAAGCTCTCGCAATGCACCAAGACGCTCGTCAAGCGCCGCACGTGCGGTAGCAATCTCCGCCTGATTGTTCTCGAACAGCTGTTCCAATCGTCCGCTGTTCGTCTCCAGGCGCGTGCGTTCTGACCTTGCTGAATTCAGCAGCTGCTGCTGTTCGTTGCGACGCTGCGCAAATTCCGCTTCGCGTTGCCGCGCTTCCTGCGAATCCCGCGCCTGGCCGCGTTCTATCTGCTGCAGGAGTTCGGCCATGCTGCTCGCATCGTCCTGCGCGTTCGCTGCGCCAAAACCTAACAGGGAGGCTGCAAGCATTATTGTTATGCGTTTCATTTAGGAAGTCTCCCCGATTGGTTCTACGGCCTGCACGGGAATCAAAATCAGTTCCGGCGCTATCAACTGGCGTGCCATGCGAATGCCTTTGCGGATCTCGCTGCGGTGCTCATTGCCAATCAGGACAAATGCACGTTGTTCCGGATCGTACTGACCGGTTATCTGCGCATCGTCAGACTGGAAGAAAAGGCCGGTTCTGCCAATACGCAGCATGTTGTAGTCGCGAGTTGTGCCTTCGATATCGAGAGTCTGGCGGTACCATTCGCTCGAGGAGCCGAAATCCATTTCGATCTGGTAGGCCTCCATGACTTTGCGAAATTTCTCGGCTACGCTCACGTCCGAACGTTGCATCAAATCCTTGAGCGCATCGACTCGATCGGTTCGCTCTTCCATAAGGAAAGGTATGTCGAGGGCAATGGATTGTTCCAGTCCGTCGATCATGCGCTCCATCAACGGAAAGATCTGTCGATTGATGACGTCGACCTGATCCATCGACAGTGCGATATCGGCGAGCACAGCCTGTTGGCCCTCGGTTTGCGCTGTCATAAGCCGGTTGTAAACCGTGAGCCCCTCATTCTCCTTCAGAATGCCGCGATACTGATCTTCCAGCGAACGCGTTCGCTCGACTTCCTCATTCACTCGCTCCTGCGAAGCCTGGGCGAGATTCAGACGTCGCAGATCTGACTGTATTACCTGATCGACGGTCTGGGCGAAGACGCTGCCAGTCAGGGCGATAACAGAGGCTGTAACAATTACAGTAGTTATCTTCCGACTGTTGCTGTTGCACCGTTTCATGGACACTCCTTAGAACTGCGAATTTTATTGATTTGGTATGTAGATCCCGGGAGAGCTAAATTGCATTTTCCTGGCTACCCGCGCGAAAGGCACTGGGGTCTGCACCCAACACCCGGCGTGACCCGGCTTGCCAGAACCGTCAGCTCTCCACTGCGGCGCGGCAATATTCTTTTTCTGTGGCCCGATGTCTGGTCTCTAATGGTTGATCTCTAATCGATGACCTGTCTGAGGGAATCCCCGGACCAGTCTCTCCTCGCGCCTGAATCTGCCACGATTATAGAGCCCGAATTCGCCGAGCCACAAGAATAACATATGCCCTGTATATGACCAGCCCGGCGATTACATAAATCTTTACGCGGGACGGGACCGGACGTTTGCAAGCTCCAGACGCGCGATCGTGCGTCGGTGCACTTCGTCGGGACCATCCGCAAGTCTCAGCGTACGCGCCCCTGCCCAGGCTGCCGCAAGGTCAAAATCGCCGGATACCCCCGCAGCACCATGCACTTGCACAGCCCTGTCGATAACGCGCAGTGCCATCGCCGGTGCCACCACTTTGATCATTGCAATCTCTGCCTGGGCGGCCTTGTTGCCGGCCTTGTCCATCTTATCAGCAGCCTTGAGCGTCAGGAGTCGCGCTTGCTCGATGTCAATCCGCGATTCGGCGATCGCCTCGCGTACAACACCTTGTTCAGCCAGCGTCTTGCCGAAGGCCACGCGTTCGCCGGCTCGCCGGCACAGGCTTTCCAGTGCGCGTTCCGCCAGACCGATCAGGCGCATGCAGTGATGAATTCTCCCGGGCCCGAGACGCCCCTGTGCAATTTCAAAGCCCCGCCCCTCGCCCAGCAACAGGTTGCCGGCCGGTACCCGGACGTTCTCGAACGTTATTTCCGCATGACCGTGTGGCGCGTCGTCATAACCGTAGACCGTCAGCGGTCGCAACACGCTTATGCCCGGAGTGTCCATTGGGATAAGAATCATCGATTGCTGCCGGTGTTTCTCGGCAGCCGGGTCGGTCTTGCCCATAAATATCAGAATTTTGCAGCGTGGATCCATTGCGCCGGATGCCCACCATTTGTGGCCGTTGATAACGTACTCGTCGCCGTCTCTGGCGATGGTCGACCGTATGTTGGTGGCGTCCGAAGAAGCGACTTGCGGTTCGGTCATTGCAAAGGCGGAACGAATCCGGCCCTCAAGCAACGGCTGCAGCCAGGCAGCCTTTTGCTCCACCGTGCCGTAGCGAACCAGTACCTCCATGTTGCCGGTATCCGGCGCTGAACAGTTGAATGCTTCCGCGGCAATGTGCGACCGTCCCATGATCTCCGCCAGCGGCGCGTACTCGAGATTGCTGAGACCCGCGCCAAATTCGCTTTCGGGCAAAAACAGATTCCACAGGTCAGCGTCGCGGGCGTGTGCCTTCAGCGTTTCCATGACCGGCGGTACCGTCCATCGGGAAGTCGCTTCGTTCAGCGCTGCGAAGTACCGGGCCTCGCTCGGGTAAACATGCTGTTGCATGAATTCCAGCACTCGCGCACGGAGTGTCGCTACTTTGGGCGAGTAATCAAAATTCATACGCAGCGCTCCCGGCAATCCCATTACAGCGTTGAGAACCACGCAGAATAACCGTATATAAGGAATCGAACCACCGTCGCCTGAGCCGACTGCAGCGTTCTGCATTGCATCAGAATAACGGAGACCACAACAGTGAAAGCCCTGCTTTGCAAGTCGTTCGGAACGCCCGACAACCTGTTGGTCGAGGATATCCAGCCACCGGAACTCGCAGCCAACCAGGTTCGGGTCCGGGTTCTGGCTTGCGGCGTAAACTTTCCGGACCTGCTGATGATTGCCGGCAAGTACCAGATTCAACCACCGATGCCGTTCTCACCGGGAGCCGAGGTGTGTGGCGAGATCGTCGAACTTGGGAAAGCATGCCGAAATCTCGAAATCGGGCAACGCGTTATAGCCATGTGCGGTTCCGGCGGTATGGCGGAAGAAGTATGCGTGGCCGAAACTGCGGCAATACCGATAGCCGCCTCCATCCCGACGGAAACCGCCGCCGGGTTCCTGTTGGCATATGGCACCGCTTACCACGCGCTGAAACAACGCGCGCAACTGGCGGCAGCGGAAACCCTGCTGGTACTGGGTGCAGCCGGCGGAGTCGGACTGGCGGCGGTCGAGCTCGGCAAGATCATGGGTGCGCATGTAATCGCGGCTGCCAGCAGCGAGGCGAAACTGCATCTCGCGCGGGACTATGGCGCCGACGAACTCGTGAATTATGCGAACGTGGAGCTCAAAGAGTCGATACGTGGCCTGACTGATGGCCGCGGCGTCGACGTGATATTCGATCCCGTTGGCGGTGATCGTTTCGATGATTGCCTGCGGTCGGTCGCCTGGAACGGCCGCGTTCTCGTGGTCGGGTTCGCCGGCGGCAAAATCCAGTCGATTCCGGCCAACCTGCCGTTGCTCAAGGGCAGCGCCATCGTCGGCGTCTTCTGGGGCAGGTTCGTCGAGTGCGACGCGGCTGTTAATCGTGACAACAACCGGGAATTGCTCAAGTACCTCGTCGACGGACGGATCAAACCGCACATTGCCGCAGTATTTCCCCTCGACGACGGAGCACGCGCTCTCGAGATGCTGGCCAACCGGGCGGCCATGGGTAAGGTCATTGTCGCGGTCGCGGCATGAAAATTCGCAAGTCCGCAGCCCGGCGGTCGGCAACGACGCACTTCGTATCACAAGTAACTGATTCTGCGCCGTTGACATCGATAAGGGCATACAACATTATCGGGCTGTCATGACGTTTCAATTCGCAGAGTTTTCGGCCTCGATCGGCATCGGTTTTGTGCTTCCGGTCGACCTCGTACTCCTTCGCGGGAGATCTTGCGGGTAGCGGAAGACTGTCAGACAAAAACAACGCAGACCCCGCATCCCGACAGGATCGTGGGGTTTTTTTTTGGTGCCAGCAGGGAAACGAATAGATGCAAATGTATTCCGTAGAAGATGTAGATTCCACCAGTTTGCAAGGCAAGCGTATCGCGATTCTGGGTTACGGCAGTCAGGGCCGCGCGCATGCACTGAACCTGAAAGACAGCGGCCACACCGTTGTGGTTGGATTGCGGCGCGGCGGCCCAAGCTGGAAACGCGCGGAAGCCGATGGGCTGCAGGTTGCAGAGCCCGGCGCTGCCGCCAGCAATGCTGCGATCGTTGCGTTCCTGACACCTGACCTGACGCAGGAATCGTTGTATGCGTCCATCGAGACACAAATTCCGCAAGGTGCAGCAATTCTGTTCGCGCACGGCTTCAATATCCATTTCAAACAGATTACCCCGCGATCGGATCTCGATGTAATTCTGATCGCACCGAAAGGACCGGGTGACCTGGTACGACGACAATACGAGGAGGGGCATGGCGTGCCCTGCCTCGTTGCCGTTGACAGGGACGCCTCCGGATCGGCCCTCAAACTCGCGCTCGCCTATGCCGACGGCATCGGCGGTGCGCGAGCGGGAGTCATCGAAACGACATTTGCTGAAGAAACCGAGACCGATCTGTTCGGCGAGCAGGCTGTCCTCTGCGGCGGCGCAACGGAACTGGTCGTCGCCGGCTTCGAAACCCTCGTAAAGGCCGGCTACCAGCCTGAAGTCGCCTACTACGAATGTATGCATGAACTGAAGCTGATTGTCGACCTGCTGCACGAGGGCGGGCTCAGGAAGATGCACGAATTCATCAGCGAAACCGCGGCCTACGGCGATCTCACCCGGGGCCCACGAATTGTCGATAGCCATGTACGAGAAACGATGCAAAAGGTTCTGAAAGAAATTCAGGACGGTACATTTGCGCGTCAGTGGATTGACGAAAACAAGGGCGGCCAGAAAGAGTATCGACGCCTCATGCAAGCGGACCTCGATCATCCAATAGAGAAAGTCGGCGCAGAATTGCGCGGTCGCATGGACTGGCTGGAAAACTGAAGAGTGGTAAATACCCGGGAAGGACGCAAATGACTTCGGCGATCAATACCTACCTCGACGCTACGGATTGGGGTTCCGACTCCGGCACACCTCTGGCAGGGATAACGCTGGATGATGTCGTGCGCGCAAGAAAAACGATTGCGCCGTTCCTCTCACCTACGCCACTTCTCAATCATCCACTCCTGTCCGCGCGAGTGGGCAGCGAAACCTTCGTAAAACTGGAGAACGTGCAGGATATCGGAGCGTTCAAAATTCGCGGCGCTATCAATCTGCTGGCAGGTCTGTCGAAGCGGGAACGCAAGCTCGGCATCGTTACCGCCACGCGCGGCAATTATGGTGCCGCCCTTGCCAGCGCCTGTGCCATGTACGGTGCAAAGTGCACAGTATTCGTGCCGGAGGCAAACAGCCCGCACAAGAATGCCGGGGTCGAGGCACTCGGTGCCGAAGTGATCGTGCAGGGACATGACTTCGATGCTGCCTGGGACGCCTCGGTACGCTACGCGAGAAGTACGGGCTCACTTTCCATCCACCCCGCCAAGCATCCCGAACTGGTCGCCGGCCAGGGCACGATTGCTCTGGAAATGCTGGAGCAGTGCAACCAGCCGCTCGATGTCGTTTTTGTTCCAGTCGGAGGTGGTAGCCTGGCGGCCGGCACGACTACGGTATTCAAGGCGCTGTCCCCGGCGACGCGAGTCATTGCGGTGCAGGCGGAAAACGCTCCGGCGTTTCACAATGCCTGGCATACGGGACAGTATGCGTCGATGGTTGCCGCGCGGACCATCGCAGACGGCCTGGCCACGCGCGTTCCAGTACGCTATACGCTCAGCATGATGGAAGGTCTCGACGACTTCGTGCTGGTCAGCGAAGAGGAGATTTGCACGGCGATCCGCTGCTACGCCGATACCATTCACCACCTTGCGGAAGGTGGCGGAGCCGCCGGCCTGGCTGCTGCGCTCAAAATGCGCGGCGAACTCGCCGGCAAGCGCATTGGACTGATTCTTACCGGCAGCAATATCGACAGCGCGACACTTCTGCAGGCATTGCGCACCGACGCCCCGCTTTTCGCACCGCTGGCGGTACCTAACTTCCCCCTTGCCAGCATTGATTATGGCGATCGCTAAAACCTGCTAACCAGAGGCTGCTAACCAGGGTCAGCCAGCCTGGACCTTGACGGAGAATGAGATTGTGAACGAGCGTATCCGGATATTCGACACAACGTTGCGGGACGGCGAGCAAGCCCCGGGTTGCAGTATGACGCTGCGTGAGAAGCTGCGTGTCGCAAAAGCGCTGAGCGAACTCAAGGTCGACGTAATCGAGGCTGGCTTTCCGGCCGCATCACCAGGCGATTTTGCAGCCGTCAAGGCTATCGCTGAGCAGAATTTCGGTCCGGTCATTTGCGGCCTCGCACGGTGCAATGCGAAAGATATTGAAAAGGTGCATGCGGCAGTGAGTGCCGCCGAGCGCCACCGCATACACGTATTCGTTGCAACGAGCGCCATTCATCGCGAACATAAACTCAAGATGGCAAAGGAAGAAATCATCAAGAGTGCCGTCAACGCGATTCGCATGGCGCGAGAACTGTGTGACGACGTAGAGTTCTCACCGGAAGATGCGTCGAGAACCGAACTCTCCTACCTTGCCGAAGTAGTTTCGGCCGCTATCGAAGCGGGCGCCGGGACAGTCAATATTCCCGATACGGTGGGCTATACCGTTCCGGCTGAATTCGATCGGCTGTTCCGCTACTTGCGCAAACATGTCGCCGACATCGATAAGATCGTCTTGAGTGTGCATTGCCACGACGATCTTGGCATGGCGGTGGCCAACAGTCTCGCTGCCGTATCGGCGGGTGCGCGCCAGATCGAGTGCACAATCAATGGTATCGGCGAACGTGCCGGCAACTGCTCGCTGGAAGAGGTCGTGATGGCGCTAAAGACGCGTTCCGAGTTCTTCGGCATGCATACCGGTATCGACAGCACTCGTCTCTACCCCACCTCGCGATTGGTCTCGGGCATTACGGGAATGCATGTGCCGCGCAACAAGGCGGTCGTCGGAGAAAATGCGTTTGCCCATGAAGCCGGCATTCACCAGCATGGGATGCTACAGCACCACTCGACTTACGAAATCATGCGTCCGGAGGACGTCGGTTTCAGTCGCTCGAGCCTGGTATTGGGCAAGCACAGTGGCAGGCACGCATTCCGTGACCGGGTCAGACAGCTCGGCTTTGAACTCGATGAATTCGAGACCAACCGCGCGTTCCAGGAATTCAAAAAGCTGGCCGATCGCAAGAAGGATATGTACGACGGCGATATCGAGGCGATCATTCTCAACGTCGACAGTTCCTCAAATGGCCCCTGGAAACTGGAAACCCTTCAGGTACGCTCCGCAACCGGCGAGCAGTCCTCTGCGACGGTGACTTTACTGGATGAGCGCGGCCAGTCTGTGCAGGAGTCCGCTACTGCCGACGGGCCCGCTGAGGCAGTTTTCCGTGCGCTCGAACTGCTGACAGAAGTCGATCCTGTTCTCAGAAATTTCGACCTGCAAAGCGCAACCATCGGTGAAGACGCACAGGGCGAAGCGACGGTAATCGTCGATTACAACGGTCAGACATACCGCGGTCATGGAACCAGTACTGACATAGTTGAAGCTGCGGGCCGTGCCTATCTCGAGGTGATCAATCGAATACTCAGGCGGCGCGAACGGGGCCTCGAAGAACTTGCACCGAGCGACGATGTCAATCGCGCATCAATCTGACTGCATTACTACCATTAATCGACAGATGCGCAGAATTGGCGCCCTTGCTAAGCTACGCCGACTTGAACAATGCTTAGGCGGCGCGGAGTCAGAGAATGAGTTTTAAGGGCGCGAAACTGATCTGGATGAATGGCCGTATGGTTCCGTGGGAACAGGCGACCGTACACGTTATGGCACATGCCCTTCACTACGGGTCCTCGGTGTTCGAAGGCATCCGCGTCTATAAAACGCCGGATGGCCCACAGGTATTCCGACTGACAGACCACATACAGCGATTGTTCAATTCCGCGAAGATCTATCGCATGCCCATACCCTACGGCCTGGACGAACTCGTCCGGGTATGCAAGGACGTGGTGCTGGCGAACAAGCTGATGAACGGAGCCTATATACGTCCCATCGCCTTACGCGGCTATGGCGACGTCGGGCTCGCACCGAAGCCCGACCACCCGGTGGATGTTGCAGTTGCAGCCTGGGAATGGGGTGCCTACCTCGGCGCTGACGGTCTGGAACAGGGTGTCGACGTGTGCGTTTCAAGCTGGCAGCGTGTGGCGCCGAATACCGTTCCGGCACTGGCCAAAGCTGGCGGTAATTACCTGTCGAGTCAGCTCATCAGCACGGAAGCAAAACGACTCGGATTTGCCGAAGGAATAGCGCTCGCAACTGATGGAACTGTCAGTGAGGGTGCGGGTGAGAATTTGTTCCTGGTATATGAAGGGCACCTGCTGACGCCGCCCTCAACGTCATCGATTTTAACCGGCATCACCCGCGACACCGTCAAGCGCCTGGCACAACGACTAGGGCTGGAGGTGCGCGAACAGGCCATTCCGCGGGAGATGCTGTACCTGGCCGATGAGCTGTTTTTCACGGGTACCGCTGCCGAGATTACACCGGTACGCTCGGTCGATCGCATCCAGATTGGCGCGGGTCATCGCGGTCCCGTCACCAGGCAGCTTCAGGATGCTTTTTTTGGCCTGTTCAGCAACAAGACGCGAGACGATGACGGCTGGCTCGAAAGCCTGGACGGCCCGACTGTCGCTGCAGCTACCGGCTCGTAAAAGCGCTCTGTACCCTGCATGCCTGGATCCTCACTGCAAACTCTGTTCGACAAGGTCTGGTCGGCACATCTGGTAACGCCGGAAACGGCTGACACGCCAGCGATCCTCTACATCGATTTACACCTCGTACACGAGGTAACGACGCCCCAGGCGTTTTCGTTGCTGCGCGAAAAAGGCCTGCCCGTACGCCGGCCCGATCTGACCCTGGGCACGCTGGATCACTCCACACCGACGACACCGGTGCGCACTTTCAAGGACCTGGCTGTCGTGGGCGAAAGTGCCGCGAACCAGGTGCGGCAGATGCAGGATAACTGTCGCGAATTCGGCGTTGAACTGCTTGGATTCGACAGCCCGCATCGCGGTATCGTGCACGTAATCGGACCGGAACTCGGCGTCACACAACCGGGTAAGACGATCGTTTGTGGCGATAGCCATACCAGCACGCATGGTGCATTCGGCGCCCTCGCCTTTGGCATCGGTACTACCGAGGTGGGCCACGTGCTGGCGACGCAATGCATTTTGCAACGCAAGCCAAAGACCCTGGTCATCGAAATAAGTGGCCGCTTGCAGCCAGGCGTTACCGCAAAGGATGTGATTCTCGCCACTATCGGCCAGATTGGCGTCAATGGGGGTACCGGTCACGTCATCGAGTACCGCGGCTCGGCCATCTCCGCCATGGACATGGACGGCCGCATGACCGTTTGCAACATGTCGATCGAAGCCGGCGCGCGCGCCGGCATGATTGCACCGGACGACACCACGTTTGAATACCTGCACAGCCGCCCGCGTGCGCCGGCGGGGCCTGCATGGGAGCATGCGCTAGCTCAATGGCGAAAGTTACCTGGCCACCCCGAGGCAACTTTCGACAAGGCGATCCAGGTATGCGGGGACGAGCTGCAGCCAATGGTGACCTTTGGCACCAATCCGGGCATGGTCCTGCCGGTGGGCGCCACCGTTCCCGATGCCAATGGCGATGCCAGTTTTCGCAAAGCACTTGACTACATGAGGATCGCGCCCGGCCGTCCGTTAACGGACACCCGGGTCGATGTGGTCTTTCTTGGCAGTTGCACGAACTCGCGCCTTTCCGATCTGCAGCAGGCGGCCGATATGCTGCGTGGGCGACAGATTGCACCGGGTGTTCGCATGTTGGTGGTCCCGGGTTCGCAGCAGGTCAAAAGCGATGCCGAAGCACGCGGCCTGCATGAAATATTCAAGGCAGCCGGTGCAGAGTGGCGCGAATCGGGCTGCTCGATGTGCCTGGGTATGAACGGCGACACGGTGGCTCGCGGCCAGCTGAGCGTCAGTACCAGCAACCGGAATTTCGAAGGACGCCAGGGAATCGGCTCGCGCACTGTTCTTGCCAGCCCCCTGACCGCGGCCGCCTCCGCAATCCGCGGACGCATCGCGGATCCGCGCGAATATCTTCGCTAACGCCAACGGTAACTGCATGCAACCTGTCCGCGTCATTCGATCCCGAACCGTTGTGCTGCCTGTCAACGACGTCGATACCGACCAGATCATTCCTGCACGGTTTCTGACCACAACCAGTCGCACCGGACTGGGGCAGCACCTTTTCCACGACTGGCGCTACCGTGACGACGGCTCGCTGAATGAGGATTTCATCCTCAATTCGCCGTCAGCAAGAAATTGCCGCGTGCTGGTCGCTGGTCGCAATTTCGGTTGCGGATCATCCCGTGAACATGCGCCCTGGGCACTGCTCGACAGTGGTCTGCAGGCTGTAATCAGCACAGAAATTGCCGATATTTTTCGATCGAATTCACTCAAGAATGGTTTCTTGCCCATTGTCGTCGATGACGCGACCCATCGATGGCTCATGGAGAATCCCGGCGCCCAGGTAGAAATCGACGTCGCCGCTTCGTCAGTCATGTTGCCCGACGGGCACACCGTTCGATTTTCCATGGATGCCTTTGCACGTTACTGCCTGGTTGAAGGCATTGATCAACTCGGCTTTCTGCAGGCGCACGTCGAAGCCATCGATCGTTTCGAGGCAAACCGGTTGTGAAGGCGCACATTACCGTACTCGCGGGCGACGGTATCGGTACAGAGGTTGCTGCGGCAGGGTTACAGGTGCTGCGCCAGGTCGCCACACGTTACGGACACCAACTGTCCATTGACGAGCAACTGATCGGCGGTGCCGCTATTGAC
The DNA here is from genome assembly GCA_040879925.1 of Woeseia sp. Classification (GTDB taxonomy): domain Bacteria; phylum Pseudomonadota; class Gammaproteobacteria; order Steroidobacterales; family Woeseiaceae; genus IDS-8. The sequence continues at coordinate 133,585 of JBBDJJ010000050.1, forward strand.
GCATGCGGCCATCCGTTGCCGCCCGAAACCATCGCGAGTTGCCTGGAATCGGATGCGGTCATTCTGGGCGCGGTTGGCGGGCCAAAGTGGTCCGACCCGAACGCCGCGGTACGGCCGGAGCAGGGTCTGTTGGCCCTGCGTTCGCAGATGCAGGTCTTTGCCAACCTGCGCCCGGTGCGCTTTATACCCGCGTTGGCCGCGGCCTCACCGATCAAGACAGAACGCCTGCAGGGCGTGGACCTGATCGTCGTGCGCGAGCTGACCGGCGGCATTTACTTCGGCGACAAGTTGCGCGATCCGCATTCGGCAACGGATGTCTGCCGCTATGAAGCACATGAGATAGAACGCATCGTGCGTGTGGCAGCTCGCCTCGCCGTCTCGAGAACGGGAAAGCTGTGTTCAGTCGACAAAGCCAATGTACTGGAAACGTCACGTTTGTGGCGCGATGTAACGACGCGCGTCATCGCGAACGAGTTTCCGGGTATCCAGCTTGAACACATGCTGGTAGACGCTGCCGCTATGCATCTCATCAATCGTCCGACCATGTTCGATGTAATAGTCACTGAAAACATGTTTGGTGACATTTTGACCGACGAAGCGTCGATGCTCACGGGCTCAATGGGAATGCTGTCCTCTGCGTCGCTCGGCGATTCGGATCGCGGCTTGTACGAACCTATCCACGGATCGGCACCGGACATTGCCGGCCGTGGTATCGCCAACCCGTGTGGCATGATTGCAAGTATCGCCTTGCTGCTGCGCCACAGCCTGCACCTCGATGAGGAAGCGCAAGCGGTGGAGTCTGCAATTTGTGCCATCGTCGAGAGGGGCTGCCGAACAGCGGATATCGCATCTTCCGGCGAAGCTGCGTTAACTACGTCGCAGATGACTGACGAAATTATTCAGCAACTGCGCTGAGCAGCGGCTGTAATGCCCGCACGGCCGACGATTGCCGATGATTTTCGCCAAATCTGAACGCCGATATCAGGTCCCCGAGTTTAGCCGACTCGATCAGGAAACCGTCGTGCCCTTCGGCCGAATCCAGAATCGCGTAACTCGCATTCGGCAACTGATCGGCGAGAAAGCGCTGTTCCTGAGGTGGATAGAGTTGGTCGGAGCTTATTGAGACTACAAGTGCCCGCTGCCTGATGGATTGCAAAACGTCCGGGTAGTCACCACGTTCGTGTGCGAGATCGTAGTCGTTCATCGCCTGGGTAAGTCGAACGTAGGAATTGGCGTCAAAACGCTCGTTGATTTTCTCTGCCTGGTAACGCAGGTACGAGTGCATTTCGAATTCACCGTCATCGCGCTGCTGGCGACCGAAGCGTCGATCGAAACTTTGCCAGCTTCGGTAGCTGCACACCGCCATCATGCGAGCAGCCGCCAACCCTTTCCCGGGCCTTCGTTCGTCCGAGTAGTTGCCATCCGACCAATCCGGATCGGCGTAAATTGCTGCGCGTTGTGCTTCGCTCATTGCAATACACCAGGCAGAGTGCCTGCCACCAACGCCTATCGGCACGATGCTGGCAACACGCTCCGGGTACATGACCGCCCATTCGAGCGCCTGCATTCCGCCCAGTGACGGCCCCGTAATCACCGCAAGTCGCTTCACCCCGAGGTGGTCCAGCAGCTTTCGCTGAACACGAACCATGTCGCGAACCGTTACGCGCGGAAATTCCGCCCGATAGCGAGCGCCGTTATCGGGCCGCACGGACACCGGTCCGGTCGTGCCGTAACAGCTGCCGAGGATATTGCTGCACACGATATAGTCGCGACGAGGATCGAACACCCTCCCCTCGCCAATGAGGCCAGGCCACCAGGCGTCGACATCGGCCGACCCGGTCAATGCGTGACAGACGAGGATGGCACGTTGTTCTGCGTTCGCCGGATCGCCCCAGGTGCGATAGGCGACGGTGACACCCTCGAGCTGGCGACCGGAATCGAGACTGACCGGACTCGGTACCTTGAAGAATTGTGTGGCAGGCGAGACGTGTCGAGCGAGGTACTCGGGTAGTTCGTCAATCACCGGGCGCAACTTATGCATCGGTGCTCTTCCGTACTCAGGCGCCAACCGCCGCCGCGATCGGCGTGACTGACAATTGCTCTGCAGCCCGCAGGGCGGAGACAATGTCAGCGGCGAGGTCGTCGCCGGACTCGATACCGACCGACAATCGAACAAGGTTCTGCCTGATGCCGGCCTTGGCGAGCGCCTGCTCGCTGACCGGCGCATGGGTCATCGATGGCGGATGACACACCAGGCTTTCGACACCTCCCAGCGACTCAGCCAGCGAGAACAATTGCAACGTTTCCACGAATGTGCGAACGGCGCGCGCACCGCCCTTTATCTCGAAACTCACCATACCGCCAAAGCCCTTCTGCTGGCGTTTGGCGATAACGTGGCCGTCGTGATCGGGCAGGCCTGGATAGTAAACTCTGTCAACCATCGGCTGCGCTTGCAGCAGTTCAGCCAGCAAGCCGGCATTTTCCTCGTGATGGCGAATCCTCGCGTGCAGGGTTCGAATGCCGCGCAAAGTCAGATAACTGTCGAAGGGCGCACCCGTAACGCCGAGACAATTTGCCCACCAGCCGAGCTTTTCAGCCAGTTCCCGGTAAGCAGCCGTCACCGCGCCACCTACAACGTCGCTGTGCCCGTTCAGATATTTGGTCGTCGAATGCACGACGATATCGGCGCCCAGCGCAATCGGCTTCTGCAAAGCTGGCGACAGAAACGTATTGTCGACCACAAGCAGCGACGTAAATTCGCGTGCCAGCGCCGCGACGGCGCCGATATCGACGATTCTCAGCAGCGGATTGGATGGTGTTTCAACCAGGATCATGCGTGGCTTGCGAGCAAACGCCCGCTGCAACTCACCGACGTCGGTCTGATTGACGAACAACACCTCGAAATGGCCCTTTGCCGCAAGGTGTTCGAATAAGCGGTACGTCCCGCCATAACAATCGTGGGGTGCCAGTAACAGGTCGCCTGGCTCCAGAAGATGAGTGACGAGAGTCAGTGCAGCCATGCCGGATGATGTGATTACCGTGCCGGCACCGCCCTCCAGTGCTGTGAGCGCTTCACCCAGGGCGTCCCGTGTCGGGTTACCGCTGCGCGAGTAGTCGTAACGCCGCTTGTTGCCAAAGCCGTCGAACGTATAAGTCGACGACAAGTGAAGCGGCGGCACAACCGCACCATGCTGCGTATCGGATTCGAGCGCCGAACGTACGGCACATGTTGTTGAATCAATCGAGGAACTCATTATCGGGTCTCCGCGTCGTGTCCAATGTCGCTGCGAACTCGCATTCGCCGCCTCTGCTCATCGGACTCCCGCGGTACCGCCAGGAGGGTGCCGTGCCCTGCGCAATTCAGTACTTCGACAGACTTGCGTTGCACCAGCACTCATCTCTCGGATGCAAGTCACTCGCACCGCAGGAGTTGGCACCTTTTCAGGATGGTTAGTCCTGATGGTTGCCCCGGCGTCGAAGGGCCTTTCCCTCAGCCGGTCTCGATGAGTCAAGTCGAGTTTAGGGGTGGCGGGACCGGCACGTCAAGCGCAGGCAGGACTGGAGAAAGGTAACGGCAGCAACCAATCGGCAGACGAACCGCCCGGATGTGCAGCCCGATTAAAGATTCGTGGCCGCGGCACTTGTGCCGAGCGAAGTTATGTACTAATGTAATAGCACACTATTACATTGTTGCACACTCGCCCGGCTTGACCAATGCCGGGCGTGAGCCGGGAAATCTGTGAAACCCAATCGGCAGGACACCGGGAAGGAACGAAGGCGCTGCGAAGATGCCTTGTTTCGGGCCGTCATTTCGCTGCAGGGCCTTGCCGAGTGTCGCAACTTCTTCAAGGACCTGTGCACGCCGGCAGAGCTGCAGGCTCTGGTCGATCGCTGGCAGGTTGTGCAGCTTCTGCAGCAAAACCTGCCCTACCGGCGCATTCACGAACTGACCGGCGTAAGCGTAACCACTATCGGCCGCGTCGCCCGCTTCCTCAGCGACGGATTCGGCGGCTATTCGGCAGCCATTGCGCGCAGCCGGCCGAATGCGGCCCAGCCGAATGCGGCCCAGCCGGGTGCGGCCCAGCCGGGTGCGGCCCAGCCGGGTGCGGCCAGACCCGGTCCCCGAAAACCCACCAAGGCCCATTGAGGACCCGATATGCATGACTCTGAGCAGCGCATCAAGATTGCGGTGCAGAAAGCCGGCCGCCTGAGCGAGCGGTCGCTCGACCTGCTCGAACGCTGCGGCCTGAAATTTACCCAGAGCAAGGATCAACTCTTTTGCATGGGAGAAAACCTTCCCGTCGACATCCTTCTGGTCCGCGATGACGATATACCGGGACTTGTCAGCGACGATATCTGCGACCTCGGGATCGTTGGCATGAACACGGTCCAGGAAAAGCGCCTTAGCATGGTCAATGAAGGCGCAGAAGCAAGATTCGACCAGGTGTATGCACTCGATTTCGGCCATTGCCGCTTGTCGATCGCGGCGCCCGAACAAACACCCTACGAGGGACTGGCTAGCCTCAACGGCCGGCGGGTCGCCACCAGTTACGTGCAGACATTACGCGACTTCCTGCGTGCCAACGATATCGAGGCCGACATTGTGTTTTTCTCCGGCGCCGTGGAAATCGCGCCACGACTCGGCAAGTCCGATTTTGTATGCGACCTGGTCTCCACGGGCTCGACACTTGCTGCCAATCAGTTGCGGGAAGTCGCCACTGTTCTCGACAGCGAAGCTGTCGTCATTCAGACCCGCGCGCCTCTCTCGCGATTCAAGGAGGACTGGGTGAAGCGCATCCTGCAGCGACTCGATGGTGTGCTGCAAGTCCGCGAAAGCAAGTACATCATGCTGCATGCTCCTCGCTCGGCGCTGGAGGCGATCTCGGCGCTCTTGCCCGGCTCCGAATGTCCCACTGTCATTCCTCTCGACGGAGACGGCGACAAAGTCGCCGTGCATGCTGTTTGTCGCGAGAATGTCTTCTGGGAAACGCTCGAGAACCTGAAAAAAGCAGGCGCCAGTTCACTGCTCGTTCTGCCGGTCGAGAAGATGCTGGCTTGAGGCCAGCAAACGGCCAGTTACCTGAATGGAACTGAAAGTCCACAATTGGCAATTGCTTGATCCGGCACAACGTCGCGAGCTGATGCAACGTCCTGCCTTGTACGATGACCGGGGCTTGCGGGATAGCGTGCGTGCGATCCTCGAGAGTGTTCGTGCAAGAGGTGACGCGGCCCTGCAAGAGTTCACCGAGCGGTATGATCGCGTGACAATCGAAACGCTGCGCGTCAGTGAGGCCGAGTTTGCGGCCGCCGAGCAGTCTGTACCCGGCACGGCGATCGAGGCGATTCAGCTCGCGATTGACAACGTTCGCCGGTTTCATGAAGCACGGCCATCGTCGAATTACGAGATCGAAACCATGCCTGGCATTCATTGCCGGCGTATTGCGCAGCCAATCGATGCCGTTGGCCTGTACGTTCCGGCAGGTTCGGCGCCTCTGCCGTCGACGGCAGTAATGCTGACGGTGCCTGCGGCCATTGCCGGCTGTCCCCGGCGACTGTTGTGTACGCCGCCACGGCGTGACGGTACGGCAGACGCGGCCGTGCTGGTCGCTGCCCGACGCGGTGGCGTCAGCGAGGTTTACAAAGTCGGGGGCGCCCAGGCAATAGCAGCCATGGCCTACGGTACGGAGACCATCGCCAAGGTCAACAAGATCTTCGGGCCGGGCAACGCCTGGGTGACGGCGGCCAAATCAATGCTAGCTGCCGATGCCGCCGGCGCAGCGATCGACATGCCGGCCGGGCCATCGGAAGTCCTGATCATTGCCGATGAGCTAGCGACACCTGAGTTCGTCGCAGCCGATCTGCTGTCACAGGCGGAACACGGTGGCGATTCGCAGGTTATCCTGATAACGACCTGCCAACAATTGGCAATACGCGTCATAAGCGAAGTCGACCAGCAGATCGCCTCGCTGCCACGTCGCGCCATTGCGATGAGTGCCTTGCAGTCCTGCCGGATTATCGTTGCCAGCGACATTGCGGACGCCATCGCCATCAGCAACCAGTATGCACCGGAGCATCTCCTCCTGCAGGTGCGGGATCCGCATGCAGTATTGCACTCGATTCGCAACGCCGGTTCTATTTTTCTCGGTGACTGGTCGCCCGAAAGTGTGGGTGACTATTGCAGTGGCACCAATCATGTACTGCCTACCTATGGGAGCGCACGAAGTTTCAGTGGACTGAGCGTCGACCAGTTTATGCGCCACATGACCGTTCAGGAACTCAGCGAGGATGGCTTGCGCTCGATCGCGCCTGCCGTTCTCGCACTCGCTGGCCTGGAAGGTCTGGATGCCCATGCGGCCGCGGTTAGTCGCCGCATCCAGCAACGAAGTGACAGCAAGGCATCGCGATGAATATCAATGCAGGCATAGCGATATGGGCATAGAAAGCCTCGTCAGGCCGGAAATCCTCAACCTGAAGCGTTACGTCACCGCGCGTCAGGAAAGCGCGACCGTGCGCATGAACGCCAACGAACTCCCCTGGCCGTCGCAGAGCGACAGTGCGACGGTTCCCCTGATGCCCCTGAATCGCTACCCCGAAATCCGGCCACAGCAACTGCAGGAAGTGCTTGCAGACTACTACGGCGTGCCATTGAAGTGCCTGCTTGCGACTCGCGGTAGCAGCGAGGCGATCGACCTTCTGATTCGGGCATTCTGCCAGGCAGGACGTGACAGTATTGTCGTGACGCCGCCGACCTTCTCGATGTATCGCGTATACGCGGACATTCAGGGAGCCGAAACACTGTCCGCGCCGATGCTGCCCTGCAACAATTTTCAACTTGACGTAGATGCGCTGTTGGCAACCTGCAAGCCCGGGACCAAGATAATTTTTATCTGCTCACCGAACAATCCGACTGGCCATGTCACCCCTGCTGCTCAGATACTTGAAATCGCTCGTGCGCGACGCGAAAAATCCATTGTCGTCGTCGATGAGGCGTACGCTGAGTTCAGCGAGGCCGTGTCGTTGTGCTCATCGCTGGAAGGGTTTGACAACATTGTTGTACTAAGGACACTCTCGAAAGCGCTTGCGCTTGCCGGCGCGCGATGCGGAGCCGTAGTCGGAGCCGCTCCACTGATCGGTTGGCTTGATGCGATGCTTGCCCCGTATGCGCTGGCCACTCCGGTAATTGACAGTGTGCTGCGTGCCTTCACTGTCGAGAATCTTCGCACCTCGCGCGACGCATTGGCGCACATCGTGCGAGAGCGAGAGCGGTTGCGTAAAGCGCTGTCTTCCCAATCCCAGGTCGAACATATCTGGCCCAGCCAGACAAATTTCCTGCTGGTGCGTTTCAGGAACCTCGGTCGCGTTGTCGACCAGCTTCGCTTACAGCGAATTCTCGTGCGCGATTTCCCGCATGACACGCAGCTGGCCGAATGTGCACGAATTACAGTTGGCACGCCGGAAGAAAACGATTTGCTCATTGCCGCATTGCGCGATGGTGGCGAGGTAAGCTGATATGGACAAGATTCTGTTTGTCGATCGTGATGGAACACTGATCGAAGAACCGCCCGACAACCAGGTGGATGCCATTGCCAAGGTCCGGCTTATGCCGGATGTCGTGATCTCAATGCTGCGCTTGCGCGATGCCGGCTTTCGTTTCGTGATGGTCACCAACCAGGACGGGCTTGGTAGCCGTTCTTTTCCACAGGAATCGTTCGACCTTTGCCACGAGCATATTATTGCTCTGTTCGATTCGCAGGGAATCCGCTTTGAGAAAATTTTCGTTTGCCCACACCGCAGTGACGAGCAATGCGGTTGTCGAAAACCGGGGACTGGCTTGCTGACACGCTACCTTGCCAAGACCACTCTGGATACGGTCCGGTCGGCCGTTGTCGGCGATCGGGATACCGACCTGCAGCTCGCCGCTAACATGGGCCTGCAGGGGTTTTTGATCCGAGGCAGCGAAAACTACGAGCGGACCTGGCCGGGCATCGCCGATGCTCTTTTGGCAGCAACGCGTCGCAGCACGCTCGAACGTACAACGCGCGAAACGCAAATCCGCACTACGGTCAATCTCGATGTAGCGCAACCGATCTCAATTAGTACCGGCATCGGCTTCTACGATCACATGCTGGAGCAGATCGCAAAGCACGGTGGATTCAGTCTGCAGCTTGCGTGCAGCGGCGATCTCGAGGTGGATGAGCACCATACTGTCGAAGACACCGCAATCAGCCTTGGCACTGTTCTGCGTCAGGCGCTCGGTGACAAGCGCGGCATTGGCCGTTACGGCTTTCTGCTGCCGATGGATGAAAGTGAGGCCAGGGTTTCGCTTGACCTGTCCGGCAGACCCTACTTCGAGTTCTCGGGTAAGTTTCCACGACGCCGGGTCGGTGGACTGCCCACGGAACTGGTCCCGCATTTTTTCAGGTCGCTCGCGGAAACGCTGGGCGCAGCACTGCATATCGAGGTGCGCGGCGAGAATGCACATCACATGGTCGAGGCCTGCTTCAAGGGGGTCGGGCGAACCCTGCGACAAGCCATACGTCAGGACGGCAATGACCTGCCGTCAACCAAAGGCAGCTTGGCTTGACTTCGAAAGTTGCCATCATCGACAGCGGCGGCGCCAACATCGCGTCTTTGACCTGCGCGCTCGATCGGTTGGGCGCTCGCAGTATTCTTACAGTCGATCCTGTGGAAATCCGTGGCGCGAGCCACGTCATCCTGCCCGGAGTCGGCGCGGCGGCGGACGCCATGCGGCGATTGCGAGACTGTGGTCTCGACCAGGTAATTCCGCAGCTGTCGCAGCCGGTGCTCGGGATCTGTCTGGGCATGCAACTGCTGGCCGATCACTCACAGGAAGACGATGCGCCGTGCCTCGGCATACTGGCCGGCACCGCAAAAAAAATGCGCGGCAGTCCCGCGATGCCGGTGCCCAACATGGGGTGGTGTCGAGTGACTCAGCGCAAACCACACCCATTGCTGAATGGCATCGATGATGGCAGCCATTTCTATTTCATCCACAGTTACGCCCTGCCCGTCACGGACTATTCGATTGCGGAGACCAGGCACACCCGATCTCTCACCGCAATCGCAGCGTCCGGGAATTTCTTCGCCGCGCAATTTCATCCGGAACGGTCTTCGGCGACCGGTGCACGATTTCTGGCCAATTTTCTGGCTCTGGCAGCATGATTGTCATACCCGCAATTGATCTGCGCCAGGGCAAGTGCGTGCGCCTGCGCCAAGGCGATTTCAATCGTGAAACGGTCTACAACGACGACCCGGTGCAGGTCGCTCGTCACTACCGCGACAGTGGTTTCGAATACCTGCATGTTGTCGATCTCGACGGTGCACGCTCTGGCCAGCAGCAACACAAGGACGTTGTCGCAAAAATCGTCTCTGCAACCGGCCTGGTCGTGCAATTGGGCGGCGGCATCCGCGACCGCTCTTCGCTCGAGTACTGGCTGCAGGCAGGCGTTTCCCGCTGTGTCATCGGCAGTTTGGCGGTTCGTGAGCCTGAGCTGGTTTCCGGCTGGCTCGATGAATTTGGCGCGGATTCGATCGTCCTGGCACTCGATGTGCGAACGAATCGCAACCAGGAGCCCTGCCTGGCCATTCACGGATGGATGGAAGACACCGACACGACCTTGTGGCAGGCGATCGAGCACTTTAGCGCGGTTGATGCAAAGCACGTCCTGTGCACCGACGTGGGCCGGGACGGCATGATGAGTGGCCCCAATCTGGCGCTTTACGAAGAACTCAACCGGCGCTACCCGAACGTGCAGGTACAAGCGTCCGGCGGCGTGCGAAACATGGAAGATCTCGACACGCTAAGGCGCATCGGCTGTGCCGCAGCGATTACCGGGCGTGCACTGCTCGATTCGTCAATCACGCCCGCCGAGGTGGTGTCATTCCTGCACGACGCATAATCCCCTGTCTCGACGTGCGCGACGGGAAAGTCGTCAAGGGCGTGCGTTTTCGCGATCACCGTATCGTGGGTGAAATCGTTGCGCTGGCCGAACGCTATTGCCGGGAGGGCGCCGACGAACTGGTCTTTTATGACATCACCGCAAGCCCTGACGGTCGAACGGTCGATCGTCAATGGGTAGCCCGGGTAACGGCCGTTCTCGATATACCCTTTTGTGTAGCCGGTGGCATTCGCAGCGTCGCCGACGCCGAAGATGTCTTGAACAGAGGCGCCGACAAGATTTCGATCAATTCGCCGGCCCTCGCCGACCCGACCCTCATCTCCGAACTTGCGCGACGCTTCGGCTCGCAGTGTGTGGTTGTGGGCATCGACAGCCATGAAACAGGCGGCGACTACCAGGTGTTTCAACTTACCGGAGATCCGGACAAGTCGGTCGCCGCCGGGCGCCGCACTATAGACTGGGTCCGCGAAGCACAAGATCGCGGCGCCGGCGAATTTGTCCTGAACTGTATGAATCGCGACGGCGTGCGCCAGGGTTATGATTGCGAGCAACTGGCGGCCGTCCGGCCGCATTGCAGTGTACCGTTGATCGCCTCAGGTGGTGCCGGCAACGCCCGGCATTTTTTCGAGGTGTTCACCAGGACGGCGGTTGATGGTGCGCTTGCGGCCAGCGTATTCCATAGCGGCGAGATCGCTATCGCCGATCTGAAAGCATTTCTCGCCGAAGGCGGCATTGACATTCGACAGCCGGAGACAGGCTTGGCATGAATAAATCGGCAAGGAATTCACAATCATCGCTAGCCTTCCTCGAAAAACTGGAGAAAGTCATCCAGGATCGCATCGCGAATCCTGCAGCCGACAGCTACGTCGCCGGACTGCTCCGCGACGGCAATCGGCGTCGCGCGCAGAAAGTTGGCGAGGAAGCTGTGGAGCTGGCGATTGCGGCCACGGCCGGGGACAGGCAGGAGCAGATCGACGAAGCCGCCGACCTGCTATTTCATCTCCTCGTACTATTGAATTGCAACGGTATACGTATCGCCGACGTCACCGATGTCCTGCAACGCCGACAGCAGCAACGCCCGACCGTTTAGCTGTTCTCCGACATGGCCTGGATACTGCCGTCGACCTCGAGAATGACCTCGCGCGCGACACCGCGCAGGTTATACCGGGATCCCATGACGAATCCATAGGCGCCGGCATTGCCGATGATAATCACGTCATTCTCGACCGACGGCGGCATTAGCCGGTCGGTGCCAAGTCGGTCGCCTGTTTCGCAAATCGGTCCAACGACGGTGACCAGATCCGTGGCCGGTTCGCCCAGCCGCGTCAAATTGACGATCTCATGATAGGCGCCGTAAAGTGCCGGACGGATCAGGGAATTCATGCCGGTGGCAACTCCGATATAACGAAAATCGCCCTTGCCCTTCGTCTGCGTCACGTGTGTCATGAGAACCCCGGCTTCGGCAACCAGGTAGCGGCCCGGTTCGAGCCAAAGCTCGTAATCGGGCACGGCAGCCTTGATTTCTGCAAGTGCCTGATCCAGCGCAGCAAGGTCGAACCGCTGGTCAGTCGATCGCTCCGGCACACCAAGGCCGCCACCCAGATCAAGCACACGAACCGAGGGAAAGCGGCGTGCGACCTTGATCAGTTCGCCGGCAACCGCTCGCCAGTTCTCCGGATCAAGGATGCCGCTGCCACTGTGCGCGTGGATGCCCACTACCTCAACGCCGATTCGCTCTGTCAGGGAAACGAGTTCGTCGATCTCGAATCGGGGGATGCCAAACTTGGACTGGGCGCCGGCCGTCCTGACATGCGCGTGATGACCACGACCCTGCCCGGGGTCGAGGCGGATAAAAACCTGGCGGCCGCGAAACATGCTGGCCCATTCGCGCAACGGATGCATATTGTCGAGCGTCACGTGCAAGCCTTCCGCGAAGGCCCATTCATACTCTTCACGAGGGGCGAAATTCGGTGTAAATAGGATGCGATCCCGGTCGATATCCGGTACAGCCTGACGCAGGTGTGTTACCTCGCCCGGTGACACGCAATCGAAATCGACGCCCAGGTCGGCAAGACACTGCAGGATTCGGATGTTGAAGTTCGCCTTCACGGCATACAGAACACGGTCGACTGATCGCATGGCCAGCAAGTCCATGGCGGCGCTACGCACAGTTTGCAGATCGTAAACGTATGCATTCTGTTCCTGCCCGGCGAGTTTCAACAGCGCAGGACGCTTTCTTTGCCACCAGATGTCGCGCAAGTTTTCCGGCATCGGTTGTTTGTGAAACAGCTGTTCCCAGCTCGGACCGTATGCCGAGCGCCCGGGTGCATGGTCAATCATGCTTGCGTGTAACTTGCCGACGATTCGTACCACCTGCGCTTGATCGATCACGAAACTGAAATTAAGGTCGTTCGCAGCTTGCGAGACCAGGTGAATCTTCTCTTCCTCGAATACCGTCAGCGCCGGCGCAAGCCGCGGTAGAATCGTGCGAATCTTGCGTCCAACCAGACTGACAACCGCACAATTCGCAATCATCCGCACCCGGCAAAGCCTGCCGAGATCGCGCAGCAGTGCGTCGCGGACTTCTGCGGTCAGCATGTCGTCGCTGGTGTCGATCGAAACGGTCACGTTGGTCTCCGACGTTGACACAAGGTCGATCGAAACGCCGTGATTTCTGAAACACGAGAACGCATCGGCCAGGAAACCCACTTCATGCCACATGGCCGCGCCTTCCATCGAGATCAGGACAGTATCGGAGCGGGTGGAAATGCCTTTTACCTGGGCTTCTGACGTAGTCGTAACCGCGGATACCACCGTCCCGGCCAGTTGGGGCGCTGCAGTACAGCGCAGGAACAAGGGAATCGAATGATCGCGCAGCGGTGACAGACTGCGTGGATGAAGGACCTTGCTGCCCATCGACGCGAGCTCCTGTGCTTCGTCGTAGTGCAGTTCGAGCAAAAGTCGTGCGGACGGCACAATGCGCGGGTCAGCGGTGTACATCCCCGGTACATCGGTCCAGATTTCGAGTCGTCGAGCCTGAATCTTTGCCGCCAGGTAAGCGGCCGAGGTGTCAGAACCTTCGCGGCCAAGCAACACCGTCTCACCTCGCGCGTTGCTGGCGATAAACCCCTGCGTCAGGATGACTTTTCCAGAGACCGCCAGCGATTGGCCAAGGTTGGCGTCCGGAGCGTATCCGCAGGTCGCTGACAGGTAGGACTGCGCGGCAGGCACGGTGGCGCGATCCTCGCTGCGGAGTAGCTGCCGCGCATCCCGCCATTCGATATCGATCCCTTCCTTCTCAAGCCAGGCGGCCCCGATGCGAGAGGCCATCAGCTCGCCTTGTGCCAGTACGCGCGCTCGTACGCGCGGGCTCGCTTCCCGCACAAGGGAAATACCGGCGACCAGACGCTCGAGTTCGTCGAGAGCTGGCTCCAGAAGTTTCGCTCCATCCACACCGAGGTCGGCAGCGAGATCCAGATGCTGTTCACGAAGCGTCGCAAGATACTCACCGGTCTCACCCTGCACTGAACTGTCGAGTAAGATTACAAGCGTGTTCGATACGCCGCGCAATGCGGAGTGCACCACGACAGGCCGCAACCCTTGAGCCTGTCGATTGCGCACAAGCGCGGCGATGGTTTTCCAGTTCTCAGCGGTCGAAACGCTGGTGCCGCCGAACTTCATCACCACCCAGCGAGATTCGACTATGTTCTGCGGGGCACCTAGCGATCGGCTATCTGGAAATTCTGCTTCATCGACATTCATTTCGGACCTGTTCCGCTTGACTCACTGGTTGCGAATGCATCGCTGCTCGCAGCATCTTAAAAAAAAACCCGCACGGACAATCCCTGCGGGTTCTATGACAACAGCCTTTTAGCGTTATTTAGTCGCTGCTGCTGCCGGTCGCACCCGCGCACCTCTGGCGCGCCATTTGTTTTAAGTGTTTACAAGCTGCGGCAGGACCGCAGTCCGGGCACTTTACGCGGGTGGATTCATGTAGCATTGCCGCAGTAAATAGGAGCTATGCCTGCAGGTCAAGTATTCCTGCAAACTGGCGCAGGCACTGGTATTTGTGCAGGCGCCAACCTGGCGGCGTGGCCGTTACTCATGCCAGTCCGGTGCAACAGTAACCGCGCCTTCGGATGCAGACCGAACCATGGCGCGATACTTTGCAAGGACACCGCCGGTAACCGCGGATTCCGGCGGCTGCCAGGCGAGCCTGCGACGCGACAATTCACTCTCATCGAGGTCGACGTCAATACGCCGGGCGTTCGCATCAATGCTGATACGGTCACCGTCTTCGAGGAGTGCGATCGGACCACCGACAGCGGCTTCCGGAGACACGTGCCCGACCACAAAACCGTGACTGCCCCCCGAGAAACGGCCGTCCGTGATCAGGGCAACGTCCTTGCCGAGGCCCTTGCCCATGATGGCGCTGGTTGGGCTCAGCATCTCGCGCATGCCGGGCCCGCCCTTCGGGCCTTCGTAGCGAATGACAATGACGTCCCCGGCTGTGATCTCGTCATCCAGAATGGCGCGCAGCGCCCGTTCCTCCGAGTGAAATACCTTGGCGCGGCCGGAAAAAACGAGTCCCTCCTTGCCGGAAATCTTGGCGACGGCGCCGTCAGGCGCGAGATTTCCATACAGAATGACCAGGTGGCTATCGGGCTTGACGGGGTCATCAAAAGATCGCACCACCTCCTGACCCGGCGGATAGTCAGCAACGTTAGCGAGGTTTTCGGCCATCGTGCTGCCGGTGACAGTCAGGCAATCACCGTGCAACAAACCGTGATCCAGAAGTCGCTTCATCAGCGGTTGGATGCCACCAATGTCGATCAGTTCAGACATCAGATAGCGCCCACTGGGTTTGACATCGGCGAGAACCGGTACACGCGCGCCAATCGAGGAAAAATCATCCAGAGTCAGGGAAATCCCCGCTTCGTTCGCCATCGCGATAAGGTGCAGCACGGCGTTCGTAGAACCACCGAGAGCGATAACGACGGTGACCGCATTTTCAAAGGCCTCACGGGTAAGAATGTCGCGCGGCTTGATGTCTCGCCGGATCAGGTTTACGACGGCTTCGCCGGCCCGCCGACAATCTTCGGCCTTTTGCGAGGACACCGCTTCCTGCGCCGAACTGTTGGGCAGGCTCAGCCCCAGCGCCTCGATCGCGGACGCCATCGTATTGGCCGTGTACATGCCGCCACACGCGCCTGCTCCGGGAATGGCGGTCTTTTCGACATCCAACAAGTCCGCAGCCGTGATAGCGCCGGCCGCCCGCGCACCTACTGCTTCGAAGACCGACACGATGTCGCGGCGCTTCTGCCCCGGTTTGATCGTACCGCCATAGATGAAAATCGCGGGGCGATTAAGCCGTGCTATGGCCATTAAGCAGCCAGGCATGTTCTTATCGCAACCACCAATGGCAACCAGTCCGTCAAAACCCTGAGCGCCGACAACGGTTTCGATTGAATCGGCAATGACTTCGCGCGAGACCAGCGAATAACGCATCCCGGGCGTGCCCATCGAGATGCCGTCCGAAACCGTTATTGTATTGAAGAGGACGCCCTTGCCACCGGCGCTATCGACCGACTCCACCACCTCACGGCCAAGCTGATCAATGTGCATGTTGCATGGCGTCACCATGCTCCAGGTCGAGGCGATACCGATTTGTGGACGCTTGAAATCGTCGTCGTCGAATCCGACCGCTCGCAGCATCGCACGACTCGGCGCATGCTCGTCGCCGTCAACAACTATACGGGAATATCGGCGAAGTTCTTTTTCTTCCATCGATCCTGCCTGTGGTTATTCTCAAGCCGCCTGCTGCGCATCGCAGCAGGTGCAGCACATTTTTACTTTTGTCAGCCGGAAACCGGCGAGTGAGTTGGCTCGATAACCGCGACGTACTCAATAAACTTCGCGAATAACAACTGTAACCAATTGCGGGATATTTTCTATCGCCGGCACCCCTGTTCCCACAATCTCGAGCGTGAAGGTCTTGTCCGCGTCGGCAACTGAATCCTGCACCAGCGGAATGAGCAAACGCGCAGTTCGCTGACCGGGTCCGAAAATCAGTGCGTTCGCTCCAGGTAGAAAATAATCCTCTCCCTCCGTGGCCGTGCCATCGCGCACCAGATACCTTACTACATGCTCGTCGTCGTCAGGATTGAATCGCAACACATCGACCTGCACGGCAGGATCGCTTTCTCGCACGACGATCTCTCTCGCCGAAAAGCCGACAGTATTGGCCGGAAGATCCGCTTCGAAATTGCGTTGATCGTCGTCTTCGAGCGTGAGGCTGATCGTGGCCAGAGCCGATTCCGGATCCTGCACGTTGCGAACCGAAAGCATCGCCAAACGATCGGGCTCTCGACCGCTGTTTGACGACATGCTGATGACGACGCGAGCCCTGTCCTGACCAGCTGAAAATCGCGCGATGCCATCATTGCTCAACCGATAACGGCCTGAGCCCCAGGGTGACAGATTGCCGTTGAAGCCCACTTCGTCAAGCCGCACGGTCAGCGGCTCGCCAACATCAAACGGGCGCACCAGGTCGATGACGGCGTCCCCCGCATCCTCTCGCATGGTAAGCGACACGGTTTCAGCCACTGCTCCCGCGGGCGTCAGGTTGATGACGTCGGTCGGCGGCGGCAAGGTAGAGAAATCGACCTCTTCGGCCACTTCCGGCTCTTCCATCACGGGTGACTGCTCGAGGTCCGGCAGAGATAAATCCGGCACTTCAGGGTCGTCAACCGCAGGCTCCTGCCCGGCTTCGGTTACAACGTCAGGTGTACTAATGGTCGTATCATCGGTCGTATCATCGGTCCTATCAGTGGCCCCGGCAGGCAGGGTGGCCTCAGGAACGTCAGTGATCGGGGGCAGATCGGTAACAGTCGCGTCTTCCTCGGCAGGCGGCGGAACCGGACTGTCGATCAGCCCGCGTTCCTGCAGAAAGGACGCCGCATCGTTCTGAATGCGGCCAATCAGTTCCGGCTGCGTGATAAAGAAGGCGGCAACTACTGCAGCAAGCACCGCGACAATGCCGAAACCAATTCCGCGACCCCGACTCACTACGGCGGCTTTCGGTTCGACGAAAATCGGCTCCGCTGTTACACGCTCATAGTTAGTGGCTTGCCCGCCGTCGGCCTCTAGCGCCTGAATGAATTCGGCGGGAGTAGCAAACCGTGTCACCCGCGAAAAAGCGAGAGCTTTCTTCAACGCGCGCCAGTGAGTATCGCTGATTCCCGGCGGCCTTTGCGGTTCCATGCCCTGCTCGGCCGCCTCAGCGGCGTTACGTGGCCCAAAAACGCGATGTCCGGCCACCATGCGGTACATGAGGCAACCCAGCGAAAACACATCGTCGGTGGCAACCGGATCCTCACCCGTCAGAACCTGCATGCTCGAATACGCCGGAGTGATGGCCCCCAGCACACCCGGATCGAAATCTTTCCTCCGCTCGCTTTCTTTCTGGCGAATACGCGCAACGCCGAAATCGAATAATTTCACCTGCCCGGCAGGCGAAATCATGATATTGGCCGGTTTCACATCCGCATGAATCACACCGCAACGGTGCGCATAGTCGAGTGCGCTCCCAACCTGTCGCACGATATCCAATGCTGTGACCAGATCGACCTTTTTGTTGCGGTTCTCGTCGAGTATCGCAGCGAGCGACCTGCCCTCCAGCCACTCCATGACGATAAAATACATATCGTCTTCGCGATCGAGGTCGATAAAGCGAACGATATTGGGATGCGTGAGACAACGTCCTTTCGCTGCTTCCTGTTGCAGGGCACGTAACGCGTAGCCGTTCCTCGCCAGCTTGGACGAAAGCACCTTTACCGCTACCCAGGGTTCAAAGCCCTCGGTTTCCGCCAGTCGCCGATCCAGCGCCTTGTAAACAACACCCATACTGCCGCCAGCGATTCTTTCCTGCAGCAGAAACCGATCACGCAAAACCGTACCGACCTGGAGTTGATCCTGTGGAGCAGCGGATTCGATGCTGTCTTTTGCAATTACGGTCGTTTCACGAAACGAATCTCCGGTATCGTCCTGGTCGATAGCATCTGGCATCGTAGCCATACTTTCGATGGCAACCCTGTCCAGCACGTTGCGGACAAGTTGATAGGTTTCAAGCCGCAGCTTTCCTGCGTTGTATCGCTTTTGCAGGACGTCGCGAAGAGTCGACTCCTCGACGCGCGTCTTCGACAGCAGCACGGTAATCGTCGTGTGGATTTCGTCCAGCAGCGGCGCATTGTCATCCTGCGACCGGATCTTGAGATCAAAATCGTCAAGATGTGCCGCGAAGGACTCCTCTGCACTGTTTAAACTGGCACTCATAGATATATCAAGGCAGCCCCCTGACCGGGCTGATAGCTTGTTCCTCAGGCATTTTAGCGACGACCTGCCGGTCTCAAACGCCAAGTGTAACGTGAACTCAAAATATGGGAACGGGACCTGCCCGCAATTCCCGCGACAACGGCTTTATTGTAGCGTGCTCAATTGCCACGACATCACCGGTACTTGCGCGGATCGCCTATAGGACCTTGCCGGGATTCAGTATGTTCCCCGGGTCCAGTGCCGCCTTGATCTTGCGCATCAATGACAGTTCGACCAGCCCGCGATAGTCCTCGAGGTAGCCACGCTTCGCCTGGCCGATGCCGTGTTCTGCACTTATGCTGCCATGAAAGGTGGCAACAAGCTCATAAACGATACCGGCAATCGCCTCGCGTTCTTCAAGAAACCTCTCCCCGGGCCAGCTCCGCGGCTGACTGACATTCAGATGCACATTGCCATCGCCGACATGCCCGAATGCCACCACGCGCGCCTCCGGCAAATACTGCAAGATGGCCAGTTCTGCCTTGCCGATAAATGCACCGACCTCTCCGACGGGCACTGAGACGTCATGCTTCAGGCTGGCGCCTTCGAGTTTCTGCGCCTCGGATATAGAGTGACGCAAGCGCCAGAGCGCTGCCGCTTCCGATTCGTTCTTCGCAATAACGGCGTCCTGGACCAGCGAGCGCTCCAGCGCACGAGCCATCACATTTTCAATCGCCTCCGGGTCCGATGGATGCGACGCTTCAAGCAAGACGTACCAGGGATGTTCCACATCGAACGGAACGCGCGTGCCGGGGATGTGCCGCAAAACGAAACGCAGCGCGCGGTCCTGGATCAGTTCAAAAGCATCAATTCCATCGGCAAGCTCGTGGCGCAAAAACGCCAACAAAGCGACAGAATCCGCAGGCGCTGCGAGCGCTATGAAGGCTGTTCTTGTATTTGCCACCGGCGGGTAAAGGCGAAGTGTCGCGGCTGTGATGATGCCGAGCGTGCCCTCCGCGCCGATGAACAAGTGCTTCAGATTATAACCGGCCGTATCCTTGCGGAGGGCGCGCAAACCATCCCAGATGCTGCCATCCGCCAGCACAACCTCCAGGCCCAACACCTGATTGCGGGCCGTTCCGTAACGCAGCACGTTGATGCCGCCCGCATCCGTCGACAGGTTGCCGCCGATCTGGCAGCTCCCTTCAGCCGCCAGACTGAGGGGGAAAATCCGGCCTGCATTGGCAGCAGCAGTCTGTACCTGTACCAAAAGACAACCGGCCTCCGCAACGAGGGAAAAGTCCTCCGAAGAAACTGCGCGGATGGCATTCAAGCGGCGCAGCGACAGCAGGACCTGGTCGCCGGCCACTCCAGGAATGGCGCCGCCGCAAAGCCCTGTATTGCCACCTTGCGGCACGAGCCCTGTACCGGTTTCAGCGCAGGCACGGACGATTTCGGCTACCTGCCGCGTGCTGTCAGGCGACACCATTAGTGGCGTATTGCCGCGATATACGCCCCGCCACTCCGTCAGATGCGGCGCCAGCAGGTCCGGATCGGCGATCCAGCCGGCAGGCCCCACAATATCCTTGAGACGATCAAGTAGCACAGTAGTATCGAGCACTAGAGTTATGTAAAACAGCCGCCAGACGGCGACCGTTCAAGTCCAGCGATAAGAACGACATAGGCTAAATTCTTGATAGTACTTGCGCGAATGAACGGGTTTGATTAGTTTGGCGCGACGGTACACAAAATGCACATAAAAAGTAACCTCGGCACCCCCAACAATTTCCTGACGTTTCCCTGGCGGCCACCGCATGGAATATGACGACCTTTCACAGTCAGGCATAAGGCGCGTTGCCAACTATTCACCGTACCTCGACCAGTTGGCCGGCTTTGCCAACGAAATGGGCTTGCGTCAACGCAGTAACCTGGTGCATCTGGAACGCTGCCTGCATGAACAATGGGCCCTTGGGCAGAACAGCATTCTGAGCTGGACGCCACTCGACGACGGTATTCTCGTTCTGGTCGTGCCACATTACGCGATTGCCGAGTACACCGCCGTTCCTGCCGCAGATGCACCCAATGCACACCGGGTGTCCGCAAACTTCATCATGGAACTGATCTCCGGCGAACGACAGCTAACATTGACCCAAATGCAGAAAGTCGCGCGACTACTGAACGTTGAACCGCGTTACCTGGCTCTGCGACAACCGCTTACCGGGCATTCGGTCGAAACGCAGATCATCGAGAAAATGATTCGTCGGTATGGCATTAATTACGTCGCCAGCCGGGCCGTGACCTTGTTCGACATCGTCGGCTTTAGCCTGCTGACACCTTTCGAGCAAATGACCCAACTCAACAGTCTGTCGTACTCGTTGAATTCCGCGCATGCCAAGATGCTCGAGAAGGATATCAACATTAATTTTGCCCGTTCCTCGAGCGGCGACGGTTTTTACATCTGGAACCGCGACCACGGCCTCGAGGCCAACCTGAACCTTTACCATTTCATGCACATTGTGCTGGCGGACAACGCCATCGCCCGTAGCAAGGCCACTTCCAAGGCGGTTCCGCGATTGCGGGCATGTTTCCATGTCGGCAGTTGCTATGAATTTCATCAGGCTGAAGGCCTCAATCCGACCATTCACGACTACATCGTAGGGGACGTGACCATCGAGCTTGCCCGTATGATCGAAGCAGCGGTGCCAGGGCAGATTCTTGTGGGGGACTTTCTGGCGGATTTGACCGGCGCTCGAAATGAGTACGCTGAATCGCAAGTGCATCTTGACGCGGTAAATTTTCTCGCCCGGGCGCAAGGGAGCCTGGAGAAACTCAGCGGGCTTGAGTTATCGGGAGAAAAGGTCTCTGGTATAAAGTGCTACCTGACTGGCGAGCGACTCGAAAGCGGTGAATTCAGCGTCCGCAAACTGCAAATCAAGGATAAGCACGGACTTTCTCGCGTTGCCTACAACGCGAAAGTGAACATATATCGTGAACATGCTCAGCCGATCCTGCTCGGAATCGAAGACCGGAAACTTGCGGAGATACGACCGGCCTATTGAGTTTGAGAACCTTCGCCCCTTGCGCCGAATTGCCCAATGAATGCACCTGCTCTGATTGTTGCGAATCTGTCGCATCTGGATCTGCTTTTGCCCCTCATCCGCAGCTACCATCGATTCGAGGAAATCGACATGACCGACGCCGCCAGGGTGGCGGCGGTAACGCCTTTGCTCGACTCCATTTCGGTGGGCGACAGAGCACCCGGAAAAGTCTGGTTGATCGAACGGGCAAAAGTCGTCATCGGCTACATTGCAGTTTGCTATGGCTACTCCATCGAATTTCAGGGGCGCGATGCATTCGTCGATGAATTCTTTCTGATCGAATCGGCGCGTGGCCAGGGAATTGGCCGCCAGGCACTGAATTTCGTAAGGTCGACGGTCGCCGAAACGGGTATCGTCGCTCTGCATCTGGAGGTTGCACGCAGCAATACGCGCGCGCGGCGCTTTTACGAAACGCTCGGATTCACGGCCCGCGACCGCTACCATCTGATGAGCTGCCCATTGTCCACTCAAGTATGGGCCACCCAAGAATGATCGGGACTGGAAATTGGTCGGGGCGGGGAGATTCGAACTCCCGACCCCCACAACCCCATTGTGGTGCGCTACCAGGCTGCGCTACGCCCCGACCGGCGTACGAAAAGAGTGGGTAGCCATCCGCGACACGGGTGGCCAGACAGTGAGATAAAAGCAACTCTCAGCGTCGCAGTATCTTCAGAACCTGTTCAAGTTCCAATCGCAACTGCTTGATAATCTGTTGACTTTGGCTAAGGTCTGTTTTGGCCTCATCGCCCGTCAGGCGCTGCCGTGCGCCCCCGATGGTAAAACCATCGTCATACAGCAGACTGCGAATCTGACGAATGATCAAGACATCCTGACGCTGGTAATAACGACGGTTGCCCCGTCGCTTGACCGGTTTCAGTTGTGGAAATTCCTGTTCCCAGTAACGCAATACATGCGGTTTGACAGCGCACAAGTCACTGACCTCACCGATAGTGAAATAGCGTTTACCAGGAATAGGCGGAAGTTCGTCGTTATTCCCCGGTTCCAGCATAGGCCTCTACTCGGGCTTTTAGTTTTTGTCCCGGTCTGAAAGTAACCACACGGCGCGCCGTGATCGGAATCTCTTCGCCAGTCTTCGGGTTTCTACCCGGACGCTGGTTCTTATCGCGAAGATCAAAGTTTCCGAAACCGGAAAGTTTGATCTGCTCCCCTACGGCAAGTGACGCCCGCAGTTCCTCAAAATACAAATCGACGAGTTCGCGGGCTTCGCGCTTGTTCAGCCCCAGTTCGTTGAACAGGGATTCTGCCATGTCTGCTTTCGTCAGTGCCATGAGTTTTATTCTCTGAGTATCGCGGCCAGTTCCCGCTGCAACCCGCGCACTGCCGCCAGTGTTGCTGAGTCCGCATCGTCGTCAGTAAGCGTGCGGGAAGTTTCCTGCAAAATCAAGCCCAAAGCTACGCTTTTTCGCCCTGCTTCTATGCCTGGTCCGCAGTAAACATCGAAAATCACGACCTGGCGAATTATATCCGGCGCCGCGGATAACACCACATTAATCAATTGGTCCACGGCTACATCGTTATCGACCACAACGGCAATATCCCGACGTACGGACGGAAACCGGGACGGGGCCTCCGCACGCGGTATTTCAGCGGCAAATGCAGGCTGAATTGCCAGTTCGAACAGCACAATCTCGCGGTTGATATCGAACCAGCGTCCCGCAGACGGATGCAGTTTACCGGCCAGGCCGACGACCTGGCCGTTGCGCAAGATCCGGGCCGTCTGCCCGGGCTGCAGCGCCGGATGTTCGGTTGGTTCGTAAGTCACGCTCGTCGAAGCACCGGTCAGCAACAGCAGCGCTTCGATATCCGACTTTATGTCAAAGAAGTCCGCGTTACGCTGGACGCTGCCCCACTGCTCGTCCTGCAGCGGCCCGAGCATCAGGCCGGCAAGGCGCTGGATTTCCACCGGCTTGGACAACGACCCATGAAACGACGTACCAATTTCAAACAGCCGGATTCGCGTCTGCTGCCTAGCCAGGTTGGTCGCGGCGACTTTCAGCATACCGGGCAAAAGTGAGCCCCGCATGACCGACATTTCGCTCGAGATCGGGTTGCTGAGCTCGAGCTCGGTCTCACTCCCGGTAAAGCGGCGGTTGGACTCCGTATCGATGAAGCTGTAGGTGACAACCTCGCAGTAATCTCGCGCAACAAGCGTTTGTGAAATTCTCTCCAGATCGACGCGCTGCTCGGTTACCGGCCGAAGCGGCAAAGCAGCAGTCGCCGTCGTCTCGGGAATGCGTTCGTAGCCATAGACCCGCGCAACCTCCTCGATCAGGTCCGTTTCGATTTGCAGGTCAAATCGAAAACCAGGCGCCTGGACACGCCAACCTGCGGGCATCGCATCGACTGCGAGTCCCAGCCCTTCGAGAATGGCCGCCACCTGCTCGTCCGCCAGGCGGGCTCCCAGGAGGCTCGCCAGCCGCTCGCGCCGCAGTTCTATCCATGGGTTGACCGGCACGGCGTCGGCATGGCATTGGTCGTCCAGCGGTCCCGGCGCGCCGCCGGCAATGTCAAGCAGAAGCCGGGTCGCCCGCTCGACCGCCTGCGCCTGGCCAGCCGGATCGACGCCGCGCTCAAAGCGCAGGGAGGCGTCGGTATGCAGTCCGTACGCGCGAGCGCGGCCGGCAACGAGCGCCTGCGGCCAGAAAGCCGCTTCGAAAAATACATTTACCGTGTCGGCCGTCACAGCGGTGGTCAGACCGCCCATGATGCCGGCGAGACCGATCGGACCGGAATCGTCACTAATCACCAGCGTGTCCGAATTAAGGTTTACTTCGCGCTCATCCAGCAAGGTGACTGTCTCTCCCTTGCCGGCAAACCGGGGATGTATGGCGCCGCGCAGTCGATCGTCATCGTAAGCGTGCAGCGGCTGGCCGGTTTCCAGCATTACATAGTTAGTAACGTCGACCACAGGATGAATCGAGCGGATGCCACAACGGCGCAAGCGCTCAGACATCCATTGCGGCGTCCGGGCACGCGGGTCGATGCCGCGCAAAGTACGACCGGCAAATCGTGGACAGCTATCCGGGTCATCGATCATTACCGAACGGGACACGCCATTTACAGGCGTGACGGCCTCCGTCAATTGCGGCTTCAACGGTGCGCCGGTCAGGGCCGAAACCTCACGGGCAATGCCGCGGATACTGAAACAGTCGCCACGGTTCGGCGTCAGGTTCAGCTCCAGTATGTGGTCAGGCAGTTGCCAAAGGCGGGTCAGCCGGGTGCCCGGCAGCGCATCCGCTGCGAGTTCGATGATGCCGTCGGCGTCTTCACCGATACCCAGTTCCCATTCGGAACAGAGCATGCCGTTGGACTCGACGCCGCGAATTTTACGACGCCGGATCCGTGTACCATCGGGCAATGTTGCGCCAGCAGGGGCATACGCGCCTTTCATACCAATCCGTACGTTAGGCGCACCGCACACCACCTGTACTGTGTACCCGTCCGTTGCAACCTGGCAAACGCTCAGGGTGTCGGCGTCCGGATGTTTATGCGCGGCCAACACCTCGGCCACGACAATGTCGTCCAGGCCGTCGCCATGGCGCTCGATATCGTCAACTTCGTGGCCAGCCAGGGTGAGGCGATCTGCCAACGCCCGGGTATCGAGCGACGGATCTACCCATTCACGCAGCCAGCTCTCCGGTATTCGCATCTGCCGCCCGCCCCGACTCAGTGAAACTGGCGCAGATAGCGCAGATCGTTATCGAAAAAAGTCCTCAAATCGCTAACGCCGTAGCGCAACATTGCCAATCGTTCGACGCCCATACCGAACGCGTAACCGGTAAATTCTTCCGGATCAATGCCGGCATTGTGCAGTACGTTGGGATGCACCATGCCGCAGCCGAGTATTTCCAGCCACCTGTCTTCTTCCCACAGCACATCGACTTCCGCCGACGGTTCCGTGAACGGGAAGTACGATGCGCGAAAACGCAGCTCGGCCGGCCGCTCAAAAAAGCTCTCAACGAACTGGTGCAATACTGCCTTCAGATTAGCGAGGCTGATGCCGCGATCGATCACCAGGCCTTCGACCTGGTGAAACATTGGCGTATGCGTCTGGTCAGAGTCGCACCGATACACCCGGCCGGGCGCGATAATGCGAATCGGTACACCTTCCTGCACCATGGAGCGAATTTGCACAGGGGAAGTATGCGTGCGGAGAAGCTTGCCGCCCGGAAAATAGAACGTGTCGTGCATTGCTCGTGCCGGGTGGTTCTCGGGAATATTGAGCGCTGTGAAATTGTGGAAATCGTCCTCAATCTCCGGTCCGGTACGTACACCGAAGCCTGCCTGGGCAAAAATCTTTTCTATACGAGACATCGTTCGCATGACCGGGTGTCGGCCGCCGACAGAGGCGCCCCGCCCCGGCAGCGTGACGTCGATGCGATCTGTCTCCAGTTTCGCTTGCAGTAGCAGCTCGTCCAGTACAAGGCGCCGTGCTTCAAGGTTGGACAACAGCGACTTTTTTGCCTGATTGATCTCCTGGCCGGCCGCGGGACGCTGTTCGGCCGGCAAACGGCTCAGGTCCTTCAACCGGCCCGTAAGCGAGCCTTTCTTGCCCAGATAAGAGACCCTCACTGCGTCCAGCGCAGCGAGGGTCTCTGCAGAATCAATTTCAGACTTTGCGAGCTGAACAAGTTCGGCCACAGACTGCATTGGTTTCACCCGCTCAAGCGACGCTCACAGGGGTCGACGTTTCGACTCAGGTCAGTGGTCGCTCAATGCGGCTTGTGCCTGGCTGGCAATCGCACCGAAAGCCTCGGGATCGTGCACAGCAATGTCCGCAAGCACTTTGCGATCAATGTCGATTTCCGCGCGTCGCAGACCGTCGATGAGGCGGCTGTAAGAGAGCCCATGCATGCGAGCAGCCGCGTTGATGCGGGTGATCCATAATGCACGAAACTCGCGCTTGCGTTGCCGACGATCACGATAGGCGTACTGGCCGGCCTTGATTACCGCCTGTTTGGCAACGCGGTAAACTTTACTGCGCGCGCCGTAGTAACCCTTCGCCTTGGCGAGGACCTTTTTATGTCGCGACCGGGCGGTCACGCCACGTTTTACTCTAGCCATGTCTCAATCTCCTCAGCTGTACGGGAGCATGCGACGCACGCTCTTTACATCACAGTCAGCGACCTGCTCTGTGGAACCGAGCTGGCGTTTTCGCTTGGACCGCTTCTTGGTGAGGATATGATTGAGATGGGATTGGGCTCGCTTGAAGCCGCCCTTGCCCGTCCGGCGGAAACGCTTCGCAGCGCCCCGGTTGGTTTTCATTTTCGACATCAAAGTCTCCAGATTTTGTAGCCTGATGACGTACAGCCGGCGTTTGACAACCGGTTGCCGAACCAGGCGGGTATTGGCAGTCCTTGCCGCTCATCCCGTCAGTTACCGGGACTGTGGCGCGGATATGCCGTTACTCACTTTTTCTTCGGTGCCAGGACCATGACCATTTGCCGCCCTTCCAGCTGCGGCATTTGCTCTACGACACCAATTTCTTCCAGGTCATTCTTGACCCGTGCCAGGAGTTTGGCGCCCAGTTCCTGATGCGCCATCTCGCGGCCCCTGAACTTCAGGGTAACCTTCGTCTTGTCACCGTTATGCAGGAAGTCGGTGAGTTTTCGCAGCTTCACCTTGTAATCGCCTTCCTCGGTACCAGGACGAAATTTAATCTCTTTGACGTGGACCTGCTTTTGCTTGCGCTTTGCAGTCTGCGCCTTCTTGTTCAATTCGAAGAGGTACTTGCCGAAATCCATGACCCTGCAAACGGGGGGATCGGCCGTTGGAGAAACCTCGACAAGATCGAGCGTTTTTTCCCTGGCAATTTCCAATGCTGCCGCAAGAGTCATTACTCCTGCCTGATTGCCATCCGAGTCTATGACCCGAACTTTGGGCGCTTCAATCTCTTCATTGCGCCTGACGCGCTTTGTGGATGCGATATTCCGTTCCTCCTGTCCAGAAAACAACAACCGCGATCGTGCGCCGGAAATTCGTCCCGGCGCCAGCTGTAAAATTAGTCGTTTTTCAGCGCGCCCGACGTCACCCGTCAGGGGCGACGAACCTGCACACGATGCGGGACGCGAATTCTAAAGCGCCACCGGTCCAGACACAAGCCCGGAAATGGCTGATTTGCAACAAGGTTCGGCCTGACGACGCCATAACATGTATCCGCCACGCAACAAACCACCCGGCCTGCAGGCTCGGCCTGCGTCGGCGTCGTGCGTTGGCGTCGGACCACCACGCCTGGGTGGTGGGCGATGGTGGTTTCGAACCACGCCAAGCGAGCCTATACCCTCAGCCACCTGCCATTCTCGGTCTTGTCGGGGTCGTGACTTCGAGTAGGACCACCACGCCTGGGTGGTGGGCGATGGTGGTTTCGAACCACGCCAAGCGAGCCTATACCCTCAGCCACCTGCCATTCTCGGTCTTGTCGGGGTCGTGACTTCGAGTAGGACCACCACGCCTGGGTGGTGGGCGATGGTGGTTTCGAACCACCGACCTCCACGATGTCAACGTGGCGCTCTACCCCTGAGCTAATCGCCCGCTACGGCCGGAACTTGCCGGTCGCCCGGCTGGCACCGGGCCGCAAAGATACTTGATGCGAACTGACCGGCGCAACTCCGCTAGCCGGCCAGCCGCTCCGGCAGACCCAGCCCGCTCTTCCGCAGGTGCTGGATCTCATCGCGTAGCCGCGCGGCTTCCTCGAACTCGAGGTCGCGCGCGTGACGCAGCATTTTCTTTTCGAGCTGCTGGGCCTTTCGCAGCAACTGTTCCGGGGTCATGGATTCATAGTGCGTTGCATCCTCGGCAACCCGTCGTCGGCCACGTCCGGGCACCGGGTACGCTGCTTCCATGATATCGGCTACCTGTTTCACGATAGTCGCCGGTGTGATCCCATGCTTCAGGTTGTGCTCGACCTGGCGCACACGGCGACGATTCGTTTCTTCGATCGCGCGTTGCATCGAGCCGGTAACGTGATCCGCATAGAGAATGGCCTTGCCGTGCAAGTTGCGCGCTGCCCGACCAATCGTCTGAATCAATGAACGTTCCGAACGCAGGAAGCCTTCCTTGTCGGCATCGAAAATCGCAACGAGTGACACTTCCGGCATATCCAGGCCTTCCCGCAGCAAATTGATGCCGACCAGCACGTCGAATGCCCCCAGCCTGAGGTCGCGAATGATCTCGGTGCGTTCCACTGTACCGATATCCGAGTGCAGATAGCGCACACGTATGTCGTGTTCCTGCAGGTAGTCGGTCAGGTCTTCGGACATGCGCTTCGTCAGTGTGGTAATGAGTACACGCTGGTCGACCGCCGTTCTTGCGCGGATTTCGGACAGGACATCGTCAACCTGCGTTCGTGCAGGCCGTACCTCGATCTCGGGATCGACCAGCCCGGTCGGACGCACCAGCTGTTCGACTACATTATCCGAGTGTCGCGCCTCGTAGTCGCCAGGCGTCGCCGATACGTAAAGTGTCTGAGGCGACAGGCGCTCAAATTCATCGAACCGTAACGGGCGGTTGTCGAGAGCGGACGGAAGACGGAAACCGTATTCGACCAAAGTCTCTTTGCGAGACCGGTCACCACGGTACATCCCACCCAGCTGCGGAATGGTCACATGACTTTCGTCGACAATCAGCAATGCATCGGCTGGTACGTAGTCAAAAAGACACGGTGGCGGCTCGCCTTCGTTGCGACCCGACAAATAGCGGGAATAGTTCTCTATGCCCTGACAATAGCCGAGCTCCCGAATCATTTCGAGATCAAAGAGCGTTCGTTGCTCCAGTCGCTGCGCCTCAAGCAACTTGTTGTTCTTTCTCAACCAGTCGAGCCGCCCACGAAGTTCCGCGGCGATTTCGTCAACGGCTGCGAGAAGTCGCTCGCGCGGTGTTACGTAGTGCGTCTTCGGAAAAATCGTCAGCCGTGGCACGCGACGCAATACTTCGCCGGTCAACGGATCAAAGTACGACAATGACTCGACCTCATCGTCGAAAAGTTCAATGCGTACCGCCTCACGCTCCGATTCCGCCGGAAAGATGTCGATTACATCGCCACGAACCCGATAGTTGCCCTGCGACAAATCGAGTTCATTGCGTTTGTACTGCATTTCTGCCAGACGACGCAGTATGGTTCGTTGATCGATCCGATCACCCCGTACGATATGCAGCACCATGCTGAAGTACGCTTCCGGGTCGCCCAGTCCGTAGATTGCCGAAACCGTTGCAACGATGATGGCATCGCGCCGCTCAATGAGGGCCTTCGTTGCCGAAAGCCGCATCTGCTCAATGTGCTGGTTGATCGACGCGTCTTTCTCGATATAGGTGTCGGAACTCGGCACGTAGGCTTCCGGCTGGTAGTAGTCGTAATACGATACGAAGTACTCGACAGCGTTGCGCGGAAAATACTCGCGCATTTCCCCGTACAATTGCGCTGCCAGGGTCTTGTTGGGCGCCAAAACAATTGCGGGGCGTTGCACCGTTGCAATAACACTGGCAACGGTAAACGTCTTGCCTGACCCCGTCACTCCCAGAAGAGTCTGGCGCGCCAGTCCATCGTTCAGTCCCTCGACCAGACTGGTAATCGCTGTACCCTGATCACCAGCCGGCTGATACCTGGAGACAAGCGTCAAGCGCGGATTATCTTCCGCCGCATCGCTTTTGTTGGGCAACTTCGTCGATTGACGTAACATCAGCAGCAGGTTTCGGAGCAAAGACGTGAGTTTATCAGTTTCAGAGCGGATGTCGCGGGTCGCGCCATCGGCAACGGGTGCAGTCATTGCACTCGCCGCCGAGCTGCGTGCTGCCGGCCGCAACATCATCAGTCTCGGTGCCGGCGAGCCGGATTTTCCGACGCCGGAGCATATCGCGGCGGCAGGCAAACACGCGATCGATTCCGGAGAAACGCGCTACACGCCCGTTGACGGTACGTTGGCGCTTAAACAAGCCATTCGGCGCAAGTTCGCACACGACAATTCGCTTGACTACGAGGCCAGGCAGATTCTGGTTTCGAGCGGCGCAAAACAGACGTGTTTCAATGCCTGCCTCGCGGTTCTGAACCCGGGTGATGAGGCGATCATCCCGGCACCTTACTGGGTTTCGTACCCCGACATGGTCAAGTTGGCCGATGCTATCCCCGTGATCGTCCCAACCGAAATAGACAGCGGCTTCAAGATGTCTGTCGGTCAGCTGCGCGCAGCGATTACCGACCGGACACGCTTGCTGTTCCTGAACAGCCCCTCCAATCCAACCGGTGCATGTTATTCGCGTGACGAACTTGCGCGGTTGGGCGCTGTCCTGGCCGGGTTCCCTGATATCGCGATTGCTGCCGATGAAATTTATGAGCACATTTACTGGGCAGATGAACCTTTCTGCAGCTTCGCTGAAGCCTGCCCGGACCTGTACGATCGAACCATAACGATTAACGGCGTATCCAAATGTTACGCGATGACCGGTTGGCGCATCGGCTATGCGGGTGGCCCGGCGGCCATGATTAACGCGATGAAGACCATTCAGAGCCAGAGCACCTCCAATCCCTGCAGTATTTCGCAGTTTGCCGCGGTTGCGGCACTTGATGGCGATCAATCCTGTGTAACATCGATGTCCGCGGCGTACCGGTCGCGGCACGACTACGTTGTCGATGCTCTGAACGAGGTACCTGGATTCGAATGCCGGGCGAGCGCCGGTGCGTTCTATGCGTTCCCGCGGGTCGCTGCCGCGATGCAGCGCCACGGTCTCGCTGACGATATAAAGTTCTCGGAATTTCTCCTGCAGCAGGCCGATGTTGCGGTCGTTCCGGGAAGCGCGTTTGGCAGCCCGGGTTACATCCGGATCTCGTTCGCGTGCGCGCTTGAGGAGTTGCGTGAGGCTGTCAAAAGAATGCAACGTGTCGTGCGTTAAACGCGGGGTCCCGAAAACCCGTTCGGCGTCACGTTCCCTTGACTTGATTTCCGGGCTGGACCAGAATGCCGGCCCTGTTGTGCTTAGGCACAGCCGACAATTTTCCCCGGTAGCTCAGTTGGTAGAGCGATTGACTGTTAATCAATTGGTCGCTGGTTCGAGTCCGGCCCGGGGAGCCACACACGCATAATTCCTCCGACGGCGCGACCCTCGTCGCCGCCGCCGGAGGATGCGCATTACCGGCGTTCAGGATTCGATCAGCGCGTGCAGGTGGCGTCGAAAATCGGCCCCGCATTCCGCATGTGCCAGCCCGAAGGCTACGGTCGCTTTCAGGTATCCCAGCTTGTTACCGCAGTCATAGCGCTGACCGGAAAATTCGTAGGCGTAGACCGAGGAATCGTCCAATAGGTCGGCAATGGCATCAGTCAGCTGGATCTCGCCACCGGCACCCCGTCCGGTGCGTTCCAGTTTGTCGAAAATTTCCGGCGGCAGCAGGTAACGACCGACAACCGCCAGATTGGAAGGCGCATCCGCCGGCTTCGGCTTTTCAACGATTCGCGTAATTTTATTGCGCTCATCCACGGCGACAATGCCATAGCTCGATGTTTCGTTTTCGGGCACTGGCTCCACGGCAATCACCCCCGCACCGTGGCGCCGGTATTCACTCGCCATTTGTTCCAGGCAGGACGGCTCCCCGGCAATCAGGTCATCTGCAAGATGCACGAAGAAAGGTTCGTTGCCGACCGCAGGCCGTGCACACAGTACGGCGTGGCCCAGGCCCAGGGGTTCGCCCTGGCGAATGTAGATGCAGGAAACCCCGGGCGGGACAATATCCTTGATGCAGCGCAACAGATCTTCCTTACCAGCCTCCGTCAACGCCTTCTCGAGTTCGCGGTCTGTATCGAAATGATCTTCAATTGCTCGCTTCGAGCTGCCGGTGACAAAGACAAGCCGCGTCGCCCCCGCGGCGATCGCTTCTTCTACCGCAAACTGAATCAACGGCTTGTCGACGACAGGCAACATTTCTTTCGGACTGGCTTTGGTGGCCGGCAAAAACCGGGTGCCGCGCCCCGCTACCGGAAAAACGGCTGCTTTGATCGGTCGAGACAACGAAAATCTCCCGCAAAATCGAATGAGGCTGCGATCATATACAATCCGCAGCCAGCACGGCAGTGCATAGCCCAAAATTCCAGATTGCGTATGCCCGGGGTCGGAATCGGGAAAACTCTGTGTCGATGCTCGTCGACACAGAGTCGTCGCGCCGCATTGCTATATCAATCAGTCACCGGACGGGTTCTTTGGCGGCTGGACATGAATGTTCTCCCGATTCATGTCGATGGTGCGTGCACCGATTCCTTTTACCAGCACCAGGTCGTCGGGGCTCTTGAAAGGACCATGGGTACTCCGATATTCGACGATCGCCTGCGCCTTGACCAGTCCTACGCCGTTCAGCTCCGCCGAGATAGTTGCTGCATCGGCAGTATTCACGTCAACCGGCCCGGCCAGCGCCAGTAACGGACCGGCAAGCAGGCAAACAAACATCGACAAACACATTTTGCTCCGTTTCATCTCTTACTCCTCAGTTGGCATCGATCAGTATCCGCAACTGCCCCTTCCTGGATTGAAGGCAGAGAGCGGGACCAACTATGGATGATAATCGGCAGCAGCTTGGAGAGCCGCCTGAAAAAGTTGCCAGTTTGCCGGGAAACAGAATCGCTGGCTTACGTCGCGCCGGCAGTTCTTTGCAGCAGTGAATCGAACTGCACACGGGAATACGGTCGCTGAGTCTCCCAGTTTTTGCAGCTTGGACATTGCCACAAAAGGCGCTGGCTCGAGAATCCGCATTCCGTGCATTTGTAGCGGGGCGTTGACGCTGCAAGCCTGCTGAGCGCTGCACGCACCTTGGTAATCGCAGCATCCCGATCGTCCGTATCGCTGGCGTGAATGCGCTGCAGATCGATGAACTCCGTCAATGTCGTCTCGTTTAGCATGTACTGCTCGACGCAACGGTCGATGACCCCGATACTGCCGATATTGTTCACGATTGCTGTATAAGCAACGTCGGTGGCCATACCGGGACTTTTCGCCAGCAGTGTTTCAAGGTCACGTTCCAACTGCGGCAAGGATCCCTGGCGCTCGTGTATTTCTACCAGCTTGGGCAACGCCTCGGTGATGAGCCAGGTGTTCTCATCGATGATCCGGTGATAGAGCCGTAGCGCCGTCCTGGTGTCGTCCATGGCCTGGGCGATTTCGGCCCGGGTTAATGCGCCCCGCAATGTTCTGGGCCGGCCGCTTTGGGCCTTTTTCACAAACGCCCGGGCCGCCGTATAGTCATGCCTCGCTGCCGCCTGTTCAGCAAGCTCACAGTAGTAGTGTGCAATTTGCAACGCCAGCGACTTGCCGCTCAGCACCTCGAGCTTTTGGCCGGAATCGATGGCCCGCTGCCATTCGCGCTCCTGCTCGTAAATTCGGCAAAGCAGTTCGAGAGCCTCGACCTGGTAACGCGAGCCCTGGGAAAGCCGCACAAAAAGCTTCTCGGCGCGGTCCAGCAACCCCGCTCGCAGATAGTCTTTACCGAGCGAAAACAATGCCTGGTCCCGCTGCTCCGACGCGAGGTCGGGCCGCGCGATTATGTTCTGGTGGATGCGAATGGCGCGATCGACCTCGCCGCGTCGCCGAAACAGGCTGCCCAGCGCGAAGTGTGTTTCGATCGTCTTGTCATCGACTCGCACCATCTTGAGGAAATGCTCGAGCGCCTGGTCCGTCTGCTCATTGAGCAGGAAATTCAGTCCTTTCAGATAATCGATGTTGAGCGGTGGCGCCCCAGGCTGCTCCTCACGTTCCCCGAATCGTCCCAGTGCCCAGCCAACGGCCGCGAGCAGGACGAACAGACCAGCGAGGAGAAATGCCTGTTCAGTCGGCATCGTTGATGGGCAGGCTGCGCAGACTGCTGACCTCTGACTCGGTATTGCGCAGAGCTTTGCGCAATTGGCGCCTCTCGTTGACAAGTCGCGCAACAAACATGACGGTGCAAAGTAGTCCGAACAGCCACCCGGCAACGAATACGACGATTACGGTCAGCGGGATGGATGCCTCAACAGCTGTAAACGCGAGATTGATATCGACGCTGCCAGGGTTGAGCTTTGCAAACACCAGCATGATTGCGAAAACCAGCAGGAAAACCAGAATTACACCGATTTTCTTGAGCATTCACCCGCTCCTTGTCCATGCTCCCGAAGGTCAGCGCAAGACCGCACTCAGTCGGGATTCGGGATAGGTCGTAATATGTTAACTGGCCCGGTTAAAAAGCCCTAACCGGAATCCGGTCTCTGCCCATGCCGGACGGCGTCGCGAGCCTCAGCTTTTTATCGGGAATTCCCGACTTGAATTAACGCGTTCACGCAGATCCTTGCCGGGCTTGAAGTGCGGGACGTACTTGCCGGACAACGCTACTGCCTCGCCGGTCTTGGGATTACGCCCGATACGTGGCGGCCGAAAATGCAACGAAAAACTGCCAAAGCCACGAATCTCGATGCGGTCCCCACGCGCCAGCGAATCACTCATCAGATCCAGCAGGTGCTTGACTGCCAGCTCCACGTCTTTGGCCGGCAGATGCTTTTGCTTTCTGGCGATCATTTCAATGAGTTCAGATTTTGTCATAACACGATTCGCTTGTTATTGCTCATTCGTCGTCGTGTAACCCGCCGATTACAAAAGAAATATAGCCCGGACAGGGTGGTCCGGGCCAGTCTTTTTTTTGTCAGTCGCCACTGCCGGACATTTTCTCTTTAAGCAACTCGCCCAGCGTCGTGCCCGCAGGGGTAGCCTGAGAGTCCGTATTATAGCTACTCAGAGCCTCAGCCTCCTCGTGCACTTCCTTGGCCTTGATCGAGAGAGCAACGCTTCGATTTTTGCGATCGACATTGGTGAATTTGGCTTCTATTTCGTCACCGACCTTGATCATTGTGCGTGCATCGTCGACTCGGCCCCTGGCCAATTCAGATGCTCGCAACGTACCGGTGATGCCGTCACCCAGGTCGACCGTTGCCCCACGCGCGTCTACTTCCGTAACCAGGCCTTTCACCACCGTGTTCTTCGGGTGTTCAGCAAGCCATGCAGAGAACGGGTCCTTGTCCAGCTGCTTGATACCCAGCGAAATGCGTTCACGGTCGGCGTCAATTGCCAATACCGCGGCTTCGATCTCCTGGCCCTTCTTGTAGTTGTGCACGGCTTCTTCGCCGGCGAGGTCCCATGAGATATCGGACAAATGCACAAGGCCATCGATGCCCCCGTCCAGACCGATGAAAATACCGAAATCGGTAATCGACTTGATCTGACCCTTGACCTTGTCGCCACGATTGACGGTTGCCGAAAACTCGGCCCAGGGATTGGGTTGGCACTGCTTCACGCCGAGGGAAATACGACGCCGTTCCTCGTCGATCTCGAGCACCATCACTTCGACTTCTTCGCCGATCTGTACAACCTTTGACGGATTGACATTCTTGTTGGTCCAGTCCATTTCGGAAACGTGCACCAGACCTTCAACGCCTTCCTCGATTTCCACGAAGCAGCCATAGTCAGCGATATTGGTGATCTTGCCGAATATGCGTGCACCCTGCGGATACCGCCGGGCAAGATCGTGCCAGGGATCGTCCCCGAGTTGCTTGATACCCAACGAAACGCGCTGGCGCTCACGATCGAACTTGAGAATCTTGACGTCAATTTCGTCGCCGACATTGACTACCTCCGACGGGTGTTTGACGCGCTTCCACGCCATATCGGTAATGTGCAGCAGGCCGTCGATGCCGCCGAGGTCGACGAACGCACCATAATCGGTCAGGTTCTTCACAATTCCCTTGACGATGTTGCCTTCCTGCAAACTCTCCAGCAGTTCCTCGCGCTCAGCGCTGTATTCCTGCTCGACAACTGCCCGCCTCGATACCACGACATTGTTGCGCTTCTGGTCGAGCTTGATAACCTTGAACTCGAGGCTCTTGCCCTCCAGGTAGGCAGGATCGCGAACAGGGCGCACGTCTACCAGGGAACCCGGCAGGAAAGCGCGGACATTGTCAATTTCGACCGTGAAGCCGCCCTTGACACGTCCGTTAATGATGCCCTGAACGACTTCGCCTTTTTCGTACGCCTTTTCGAGCTCGATCCAGGTCCGCGCACGAATGGCTTTCTCGCGCGACAAGCGGGTTTCGCCGAAGCCGTCCTCAACGGCATCCAGCGCCACTTCCACGTCATCGCCGACCGAAATCGAAATTTCGCCCTTTTCGTTCTGAAACTGCTCTATGGGGATGACGGCTTCGGACTTGAGGCCGGCAGAAACAATAACTACGTCGTTATTAACGGCGACGATTCGGCCAGTGATGATCGAGCCGGGCTTTATCTGTTGACTGGCGAAACTTTCTTCAAATAATTCTGCAAAACTTTCTGACATTTGATTAAACCAGAGGAATCCATTCGGACCCTCAACCCAAATCGCCACGCCGCATCCATCGGCAGACGGTTATTTAGACAAAGGACCTGCACTGCCTTGTGCAGACCCAACCTTTGGTACTACTTTCTTTGGCGCTCATTTCGCGAAGCGACTTTCCTGCACCCAGTCGAGCACGGTCCGGGTGACTTCTTCGATCGTCTGCTTGCTGGAATCCAGCAATCGGGCATCCGTTGCAGCGCGCAAGGGAGCAACCGATCGCTCGGAATCCCGCCTGTCGCGCTCCTCGATGTCCCGCGAAAGGCGGGCAAGGCTAACATCAATACCCTTGTCCTTCAACTGCTTATGTCGCCTCTGTGCCCGTGTCGCGGCGCTCGCCGTCAGAAAGACCTTTAGAAAGGCATCCGGAAATACGGTCGTGCCCATGTCACGTCCGTCCGCCACCAGCCCCGGAGGACGCCGGAAGGCGCGTTGCAGCCCCAATAGGGCGTCGCGAACCTCAGGCAGCGCTGCAATGCTGCTGGCCAGGCGTCCGGACTCCTCCGTTCGCAACCTGTCTGTGACATCCTCGTCGCCCAGCCAGATCTGCTCCTCACCCTGGGACCCGGTAATAAAGCGGGCGTCAAGATTGGCGGCAATCGCCGCGAGGCGCGCGTCGGCGGCGTCCTGAAGTCCGGCACGCTGCGCGGCCAGGCCCGCCATGCGGTACAGGGCGCCACTATCGAGAAAGTGCCAACCGAGCATATGGGCAACCTGCCGGGAAATGGTGCCCTTGCCGGAGCCGCTCGGTCCGTCGATCGCCAGAACCGGTGCCGGATTGCCGCTACGCGCACTCATGGCCGGTGTCGTCATGCGGGGCAACTATCGACGACCGTTATGTCTGCACCACCGGCTCGCAGGCAAGCGGCAAACCCGGGAAACGAGGTATCAACCGGGTCGACATCCCGAATCGTTACCGGGTCTGTGGCCGCCGTTGCAGCGACCGCAAACGACATGGCGACGCGATGATCCTCGAAGGAATCAACGGTCCCCCCGCGCAATTTGCCGCCATGCACCACTGCACCGTCGGGTGACTCCTCAACCTTGATGCCCAGGGATCGCAAGCCACTGGCCATTGCGCCGATGCGATCGCTTTCTTTCACGCGCAGTTCGCCAATACCGCTGAAGCGAGTGCGGCCTGATGCAACGGCAGCAGCAATGAAAAGAACGGGAAATTCGTCGATGGCCAGCGACACCAGGCCGGGGTCGACGTCAATACCTCGCAGTCGCGAAGCATTGATACGGACATCGGCCACCGGTTCAAAGCCTGTAACGCGATGGTTTTCCAGTCGGATATCGGCTCCCATCAGCAACAGAATGTCAAGAATGCCGGTGCGGGTCGGATTCATACCGACCCCTTCGATCCGCGTTTCACCGCGGCCGGAAATGAGCGCCCCCAGGATTATGAAAGCCGCAGACGACAGGTCGCCGGGGACCGCAATATCCGTCGCCTGAATTTTCGCGGAACCGCTCATGCAAATTCCGTCCGGACCTTGGTTCAGACCAACGCCCATACCAGCCAGCATCCGTTCGGTATGGTCGCGTGTCGTTGTGGGTTCGACGATGCAACAGTCGCCGGACGCGTACAAGGACGCCAGCAGAATCGCCGATTTTACCTGGGCACTGGCAACCGGCAGTCGATAATCCATACGCTGGAGCTTGCGATTGCCGCGGATCAACAGTGGCGGCTTTCCATCTCGCCCGTCGATACGCGCGCCCATGCGCTCCAGGGGTTCAATGATGCGCCCCATTGGCCGTCGCGACAGTGAGGCATCCCCGATCAGGCAGCTGTCGAACGGCTGACCACACAACAGTCCGGCAAGGAGGCGCATACCCGTCCCCGAATTGCCGAGGTCCAGCGGTCTGACAGGCACCTGCAGGCCTGACATACCAACGCCGTGGACCCGGGCAGTGCGCTCATCCGGGGTTTCAATCGACACACCCATGGCCTGCATTGCTGCGCAGGTGGCCAGGCAATCCTCGCCGTTGAGAAAATTGCTGATCGTACTCGTTCCGTCAGCAATGGCCGCGAGCATCAGGGCACGATGAGAAATCGATTTATCGCCAGGTATCTCGATTGTAGCGCCTGTTAGCGGCGAGGGATTAACGACAAAATGCACGACGGAGACGGCTCTCGCGGCCTAGTGGATTGCTTTCGGGTACGCGCCGAGAATACGAAACAACGAGCTGATTGCTTCAAGCTCGTGCAAGGCGTCAGAGAGCGGCGACTTGCCCGCATGCCCGTCGAGATCGACGAAGAACACATAATCCCAATTCTTCTTGCGCGAGGGTCTTGACTCGATTCGTGTCATGTTAATGCCATGCACCGCAAACGGCTGCAGCAGGGAATGCAACACGCCTGCAGCTCCCGCCGTTCCGCTGGTAGACACCATAATCGTCGTTTTGTCGTCGCCGCTTGCAGCCAGTAGTTCCCTGCCGATAACCAGAAACCGGGTTGCATTATCGGCTCGATCCTCGATGTTTCGATACAGGAACCCGAGATCGTAGACTTCCGCTGCCGCCTCGCCACCGATCGCTGCGGTACCCCGTTCATCCCGTGCACGCCGTGCGCCGACCGCATTGCTACTTACACCGATTAACTCGACCGCCGGCAGGTACTCGCGCAACCAGCCGCGGCACTGGGCGAGCGCCTGCTCATGGGCGCAGACTCTCTCGATTGCATCAAGCGCTGTCATTTTCCCCAACAGGTGTTGTTCGATTCGCAGTTCGATTTCTCCGCCAATCTTCAGTGGCGAGGTCAGGAACATATCAAGCGTGTTGTTGACCGTTCCTTCGGTGGAATTTTCGATGGGTACCACGCCGAAATCGGCAGCACCGCTTTCGACTTCCTGGAACACCTCATCAATAGTGCCGAAGGGCAATGCTCTCACCGAATGGCCGAAGTGCTTGTACACGGCCGCCTGGGTAAACGTTCCTTCGGGTCCCAGAAAACCGACTTTGAGTGGATCCTGTTGCGCAAGACAGGCAGACATGATCTCACGAAAAAGCCGCAGCATTTCTTCGTCCCGCAACGGCCCTTTGTTGCGTTCCAGAACATTTCGCAGGACTTCCGCCTCTCGCTCGGGGCGGTAATAGTCAACGGCGGTGCCGAGCTTGCCCTTAGACACCCCGACTTGCTGTGCATAGGTAGCACGCTCGTTGATTAATGCCTGTATCTGGCGATCCACCTCATCAATGCGTCGACGGATGCCCTCCAGATCCGGAGTATCGGGGTTACTTGCGGGTGATTTGGCCATCGATCAATCCGAACGCACTGCAATTGGCAGCCGATTATTGTCGATTGATGGTTGCAAATCGACTATTTGATTCAGGCGAGCGGCTTACCAAGATTTCGCAACGCCAGCACGCCTTTGATCTGCAGCATGGCTGAGATAGTTTCATCCGGTACCGGTCCACCGAGATCTACAATCGTGTAGGCAAGCTCGCCGAAAGACTTGTTTAGCAGATCCTCAATATTCAAATTGGCTTTTGCCAGGCAGGTCGATATCTGACCCACCATATTTGGCACATTTGCATTGGCTATCGTGATCCGATACGCATCCGCTCGCGGCATGATAGTTTCAGGGAAATTGACAGAATTTTTTATGTTGCCATTTTCCAGGAAATCCTTGATATTTTCTGCAATCATCACTGCACAATTTTCCTCGGCTTCCCGCGTCGATGCACCCAGATGCGGCAACACGATTACTTTCGCATGTGCAATGAGTTCCGGTGTGGGAAAGTCACAGACATAGGCATGTAACTTGCCAGAATCGAGCGCCGACAGCACGGCCTGATTATCGACTACGCCGCCTCGGGAAAAATTGATCAACACTCCTCCCGACGGCATCACTGCAAGTCGATCGCGATTGACCAGATGGCGGGTCGCATCCACCAGTGGAACATGCAGCGATATCGCGTTTGAACGCTTGAACAGGCGATCGAGGGTGTCCACCTGCTGTACGCCCGACGACAGCTGCCAGGCGCGCCGCACCGTGATTTGCGGATCAAAGCCAACGACCTTCATGCCCATGGCAAGCGCGACATTGGCAACTTCAACACCGATTGCACCCAGTCCGATCACACCCAGTGTCCGGCCCGGCAGTTCGAAACCGACAAACTGCTTCTTGCCTGCTTCAACGGCGGCAGTCAGTTGGTCTCCCGTAACATTGAGATTGCGCACATAGTCCCGGGCGGCACAGACGTTTCGCGCTGCCAGCAACAAGCCTGCAACTGCTAATTCCTTCACGGCATTCGCGTTGGCGCCAGGCGAATTGAATACGGGTATGCCACGGTTGCTCATGGCTTCTATTGGAATGTTATTTACACCGGCTCCGGCGCGTCCAACAGCTACGACGGAATCAGGAATCTGCATACCGTGCATATCGAACGATCTTAAAATAATTGCATCCGGTCGCGACATGTCCGATGACACTTCGTAGCGGTCACGAGGCAGCCGACGCAGTCCGGGCACTGCAATGTTGTTCAGCGTTTGAATCTTGAACATGGTGGCCCTTACCTCAGTGTTCCTATCGATGGTGTGCGTCGCGATTGTTTAAGCGCGAGTCCGTTCGAACTCTCTCATGAACTCGATCAGAGTATCGACACCCTCTTCCGGCATAGCGTTGTAAAGTGAGGCGCGCATTCCGCCGACGGATCGATGACCCTTGAGATTCGTGAGTCCGGCTGCATCAGCCGCGCCAAGAAATTCCGCATCGAGGGATGAATTCGCCAGCACGAACGGAATGTTCATCCACGAACGGCAGTCTTTACGGACCGGATTGCTGTAGAACGGAAACGCATCGATTGCGTCATAAAGCTTGCTCGCCTTGCGCCGGTTGCGTTCAGCCATAGCATTGAGGCCTCCCTGCTTTTTCAACCAGTCGAAAACCAGCCCGGCGACATACCAGGCGAACGTCGGTGGCGTGTTATCCATAGATCCGGATTCAGCGTATACCGACCAGGTCAGCAAATGCGGTATTGCCTCGCGCGATCTTGTTAGCAGATCTTCCCTGACGATAACCAAAGTCAGCCCGGCAGGACCGATATTTTTTTGCGCACCGGCGTAGATAACCCCGAAGCGCGACACATCGACAGGACGGGACAGGATTGTACTCGACATATCCGCGACCAGCGGAACATCGCCCACGTCTGGTACGAAATGAAACTCGACGCCACCGATGGTTTCGTTCGGCGTGTAATGAAGGTAGGCGGCCGCGGGATTCTTGTGCCATTCTCGCTCGTCGGGAATATGCGAAAAATTGCTCTCCTGACTGTCAGCGGCGAGCGCAACCTTGCAGAACCGGCGCGCCTCGGCAAACGCTTTCTTCGACCAACTGCCGGTTTGCACGTAGTCCGCTGCGTCCTGCGCGCCTGCCAGGTTCAGCGGTACCATAGCGAACTGCAGCGAGGCACCGCCTTGCAGGAATAGCACACGATAATCCGCTGGAATTGCGAGGAGATCACGCAGTTCGCGTTCGGACTGCTCAGCCACCGCAAGAAACTCCTTGCTGCGGTGACTGACCTCCATGACCGACATGCCTCGATGCCAGTCAGGAATATCTGCGCATATTTGCGACAGCACTTCGTCCGGCAGCACCGCCGGACCGGCGCTGAAATTGAACACCCGGCTCATGACTAAATGGTTTCCTAAAATGCGTCGCGCAAGCCGCGAAACGGCCTGTGAAAATTACTGACGGCGAATAGTGCCGGATCGACTATGCGTCGTCTACCGCCTCGTCGTCCGCTATGGTATCCTCGTCGGCCATTGATTCGATACGGGCCAGCCCAACCAGTCGTTGCCCGGATTCCAATCTAATCAGTCGCACACCCTGAGTATTTCGGCCGATGATCGATATGTCACTCACCGGCGTACGCACCAGGGTGCCGCTCGAACTGATCAACATTATTTCGTCATCGTCTTTCACCAGCAGGGCACCGACCGTCCTGCCGTTTCTTTCACTGGTCTGAATGGCGATGACGCCCTGGCCTCCACGACCCTGTAGCGAGAACTCGTCGACCACCGTACGTTTGCCGTAACCGTGCTCCGTCGCCGAGAGAAGCAAGCCGCCCGTCACGATCGACAACGCGATTACCTCATGGCCTGCCGCAAGCCTGATGCCACGCACGCCGGTGGCGCCGCGTCCCATGGGCCGGACATCGCTCTCACTGAACCGTATGGCCTTACCGCTGCTGGCGACCAGCATGATTTCCTGCTTACCGTCGGTTATGGCGACGTCCACCAGGCGATCGTCCGGACGCAAGTCGATCGCAATGATGCCAGTGGTGCGCGGTCTGGAGAACAGGCTCAAAGGCGTCTTTTTCACCGTGCCCGCGCTGGTCGCCATGAACACGAAATTGTCTGCGTTGAACTCGCGAATAGGAAGAACCGCGTTGATGCGCTCGTCTGCTTCAAGAGGCAGGAGATTGACGATGGGTTTGCCGCGGGCGCCACGACTTGCCTGTGGCACCTGGTAGACCTTCAGCCAATACATTTTGCCGCGGCTCGAGAAACATAACAGGGTGTCATGCGTATTGGCGACGAACAGCTTGTCGATAAAATCTTCGTCCTTGACCTTGGCTGCCGAGCGCCCGCGTCCACCTCGACGTTGCGCCTGGTAGTCGCCGGTAGGTTGTGCCTTCGCGTAACCGCCGTGTGACAGCGTAACGACGACCTCCTCCGGCGGGATCAGGTCCTCGTCACTGAGATCCGAGTGGTCCTTGACGATTTCTGTGCGTCGAGCGTCGCCGTAGTTGTCGCGAATTTCGAGCAACTCCTGACGAATGACTCGAAGCAACTCATCCGGGTCCGCCAGTATATTTGAAAGTTCTTTAATTTTATTTAATAATTCTTTGTATTCATTGTA
The DNA here is from genome assembly GCA_040879925.1 of Woeseia sp. GTDB lineage: Bacteria > Pseudomonadota > Gammaproteobacteria > Steroidobacterales > Woeseiaceae > IDS-8. Next base: position 177,164 of record JBBDJJ010000050.1, read on the forward strand.
TATTTTCTCTTGTTCCAGTCCCGTCAATCGGTGCAATCGCAAATCGAGAATGGCTTGAGCCTGCACTTCGGAAAGGCGGTATCCACCCTCCACGAGGCCGAATCCTTCGCTCAACGCATCCGGTCGCGTGTCGGTAGCGCCGGCGCGTTCGATCATCGCGGTTACCGGACCGGGTTGCCAACGCGCATCCATCAGACCTTGCCTGGCTTCCGCAGGACCCGGCGATGCCTTGATCAACGCTATGACGGCATCGATATTTGCCAACGCGACGGCCTGTCCTTCCAGCACGTGGGCGCGGTCCCTTGCCTTGCGTAATTCGAAGATCGTCCGCCGCGTTACCACTTCTCGCCGGTGCGACAGAAAAGCTTCGATAATCTGCTTCAGGTTCAGTAGCTTCGGCTGCCCTTCATGCAGGGCTACCATATTGATACCGAATACGCTTTGCAGCGGCGTCTGTTTGTAAAGATTGTTCAGGACGACGTCGCTGAGTTCGCCGCGCCGCAATTCGATCACGATGCGCATGCCGTCCTTGTCGGATTCGTCGCGCAGCTCACTGATGCCCTCAATGCGTTTCTCGCGAACCAGGTCGGCGATTTTTTCGATCAGGCGCGCCTTGTTCACCTGGTACGGCAATTCCGTAACGATAATGGCTTCTTTGCCGCGCGGATCGATGACCTCTATCGACGAACGCGCACGGATATGTACGCGCCCACGGCCAGTACGGTAAGCAGCAGCTATACCCTGGGCGCCGTTGATAATGCCGGCGGTAGGGAAATCCGGGCCCGGAACATGTTCCATAAGGCCCAACGTATCGATAGCCGGATTGTCGATCAGCGCAAGTATTGCATTGACGATCTCGGTGAGATTGTGCGGCGGTATGTTGGTCGCCATACCCACGGCAATTCCGGATGAGCCGTTGACCAGCAAATTGGGAATGCGGGTAGGCATGACGGTCGGTTCAGATTCCGACCCATCGTAATTTTCGACGAAATCGACGGTTTCCTTGTCGAGATCCGCCAGAATTTCATGCGCAATACGCGCCATGCGAACTTCCGTGTAACGCATTGCAGCAGGAAAATCGCCATCGACAGAGCCGAAATTGCCCTGTCCATCGACCAGCATGTAGCGCATTGAGAAAGGCTGCGCCATGCGCACGATGGTGTCGTATACGGCCGAATCGCCATGCGGATGGTACTTACCGATCACATCACCGACGACGCGGGCGGACTTCTTGTAGGGCTTGTTGTAGTCGTTACCCAGTTCGCGCATCGCGTGCAGGACACGACGGTGCACTGGTTTCAACCCATCCCGCACATCCGGCAAGGCACGCCCGACGATCACGCTCATTGCATAGTCGAGGTACGACTGCTGCATCTCGTCCTCGAGACTTACAGACAGAATCTCCTGCGCAATTTCAGCCATACGTACTCACAGATCCAGAGAAATTCCGCCCGCTGAGCGGAATCTTGATGAACTTGATATCGGGTTCTTTTCGGAAAATATTCTTGATTTCGCCGGGTAAGATGCGCGCACTGCGCGCCGCAAAATCCACCGGCAAATAATAACACAGCAACTAACGGATCTGGAGCATTTTCAACGATCTGGACCGGTTGCCAGGGCACTTGTCCGCCCCTTGGGGAAAGGCCGATTGACCCACCGAGATTCCTCGCTATCCCGTGCTGCGTTTCGGTACTATTCGACGATGCAACGATGTGACACCTTGATCCACACCCGGTGGTGCGTACCCGTCGAACCGTCGGAAACGGTGCTTAGCGACCACGCTGTGGTCATTTCAGACGGGCGCATTATCGACCTGCTACCGAACGATGCCGCGCGCGAGAATTACCTGCCGTCTGCGTTTATCGATCGCCCCGATCACCTGCTGATTCCCGGTCTCATCAATGCCCATACCCATGCCGCAATGACGCTCTTTCGTGGCATCGCCGATGATTTACCGCTGGACACCTGGTTGTCCGACGGTATATGGCCGCACGAGAAGCGCTGGGCGAGCGCCGAGATGGTACGGGACGGGACCCGTCATGCCATTGCAGAAATGCTCAGAGCCGGAATCACCTGTTTCAGCGATCAGTATTTCTTTCCCGAAGTCGTCGCAGAAACCGCACTTGAGTTGCACATGCGTGCCGTAATCGGTACGCCGGTTATCGACTTTGCGACGGCATGGGCAGCCAATGCGAGTGAGTGCCTCGACAAAGGTGTCGAACTGGTGCATGACCGGTACGCCGACGATCCGCTGATCGGCACGGCTTTTGCGCCGCACTCGACATACGTTGTATCGGATGATGCATTTCACAGACTGCGTGTAGTCGCGGATCAACTGGACGCACGCATACAGATCCATCTGCATGAGTCAACCCAGGAGGTGGAGCACTCAATCCAGATGACCGGCAAACGTCCTATCCACCGACTCGACGAACTGGGGCTGATGAACAGTTCCCTGCTTGCTGTGCATGCCGTGCATCTGACCGACGATGAAATCCGGCAAATGGCGGAGGCTGGTGTATCAGTAGTGCATTGCCCGCGATCGAATCTGAAACTGGGCAACGGCATTGCGCGGACGGAGGACCTGCGAGCAGCCGGCATCGCCGTTGCGCTGGGAACCGACGGCGCTGCCAGTAACAACGTGCTCGATATACTGGGCGAAATGCGCACTGCGTCGTTGCTGGCCAAAGCCATAAATAGCGATGCATCCGCATTGCCTGCAGTCGACGTATTGCGCATGGCAACCATCGATGGGGCCCGGGTCCTCGGGCTGGCTGACAGTATCGGCTCAATCCAACGCGGTAAGTGGGCCGACCTGACCTGCATCAATATGCGCACCTTGAACAGCCAGCCTGTGTACGATGCCCTTTCACAGATCGTCTATACTGTGCAATCCGATCAGGTAAGTGACGTCTGGGTAGCGGGCCGCCATCTCGTTGACAATGGAGCGCTTACAAAAATTCGTGAAAGTGACATCCTGGTTCGCAGCGCAGAGTGGCAGCATCGAATCGCCGCCACACAATAGCCGCGACACAATAGCCGCCGGAATACCTATCATGAAGCAAACCGAAATCCCGGAAAAATCCGCCGAAACAAACGCTTTTTCCAACGTCGACGCCGCAGAAATTGCGAAATTCGATTCGCTGGCGTCTCGCTGGTGGGATCCCGTCGGCGATTTCCGTCCGTTGCACGAAATAAACCCCCTGCGACTCGATTACATCGCCAGCCGAGCGTCACTCGGCAGCAGTCGTGTGGTGGATGTCGGCTGCGGTGGCGGAATCCTGACCGAGGCGATGTCTGCTCGCGGCGCCAGGGTCACTGGCATCGACATGGCCGCAAGTCCGCTCGCGGTCGCCCGCCTCCACCAGCAACAATCGAACGCCGCGATCGAATATCTGCAATGCACGGCCGAGTCGCTCGCCGATGAACGCGCGGGCGAATTCGACATTGTCACCTGCCTGGAGATGCTCGAGCATGTGCCTTCGCCATCGGCTGTGATTGCGGCCTGTGCAAAGCTGGTTCGTCCGGGAGGCGACGTATTCGTATCGACCATCAATCGAAATCCGAAAGCCTTTGTGTTTGCGATTGTCGGTGCCGAATATCTATTGCGCTTGCTTCCCACCGGCACCCACGAGTATCGGAACTTCATTCGACCGTCAGAACTCGAGACATGGGCAAGACACGCCGGATTGCTGCTGCAGGACAGCACCGGCATGCATTACAACCCGCTGTTGCGGGAATATTCCCTGGGACCAGGACTCGACGTGAATTACCTCATGCACTTCAAGCGGCCCGCCAACGCATGACACCGTCCGGCACCGCCGTTACGGGCGAATTCCAGGCCGTCTTTTTTGACCTCGACGGTACTCTTGTCGATACCGCACCGGATATGGTGTCTGTTCTTTGTGACCTGTTGGGCGATAACGGATTCGCGCCGCTGCCCTTTGCAACCGCCCGGGCAAGCGTGTCGAACGGCGCGGCAGGCCTTATCAGGCTCGCATTTCCTGACGTCGATGACGCGGACCGACAGAGATTGCACCAGGAATACCTGGACCGCTACGAGCAAGCGGTATGCGTCAGGTCGAGCGTATTCCCTGGCCTGCTCGAACTCCTGGACGAGCTCGATTCCAATGGTCGCCCGTGGGGCATCGTGACCAATAAACCGCGACGCATGACCGAGCCGCTGGTTGCCCAACTCGGCCTTGCGGACCGCGCGGTGTGTGTCGTTAGCGGCGATACCCTGCCGCAGCGAAAACCGGATCCTGCACCGCTGCTGTATGCGAGTCGCCTGGCCGGTGTCCCTGCGGCGCAAAGCGTTTACGTCGGCGACGCGGAGCGCGATATTGCTGCCGGCCGGGCCGCCGGCATGGCGACCATCGCTGCCACCTATGGCTATATCGTGGACGGTGACGACCCGCTGCGCTGGCAGGCCGACCAGATCGCTGCTGACACGGCAACACTTGGCAAGCTGTTACTCGCAATCCCTGTAGCGAAGTTGTTACCCTGACCCGCCAATGCCGACGCTAACCATAGACCCACATTACCTGAACGTCGCGGGACCGGCTCTGCTACTGGGCCTCCTGCTGGGAGTTCTGGTGACGTGGCTGGTCGCCCGCGGTCGCCGTCTGCGCCTGCAGCAATCTCTCGAGCTGGCGGAGATGCGCCTCAAGGACCAGGACGCCCTGCAACGGGAGCGGGAGTCGGCGTTCGAGGTAGCGACCAGCCGCCTTGCGAAAGCCTTCTCGGAACTCTCCAACCAGTCCCTGAAGGCGAATAGCGAGACCTTTCTCAAACTGGCGGAGCAGAACCTCGGCACCCACCAGGAGCGTGCCAAGCGCGAACTCAGTGCGCGTGAGCAGGCTGTCGAAAACCTCGTCAAGCCAATCCGCGAGGCCCTGACGCATTCACACCAGCAAATATCGCAGCTCGAAAAGGCACGCAGTGAGGCTTACGGCAGCATCAAGATGCAGCTGGAAACCATGCAGCAAAGTCAGAAGTTCCTTGCCCAGGAAACGCAGAATCTCGTCAACGCATTGCGGCGTCCGCAGGTCCGGGGTCGCTGGGGCGAGATTACATTACGGCGTTTGGTGGAACTGGCCGGGATGGTCGAGCACTGTGACTTTCAGGAACAGGTCCACAGTGCCGGAGAAGACAAATCCATTCGCCCCGACATGATTGTGCGGATGCCTGATCGCCGCGAACTGGTTGTGGACGTCAAGACACCGCTCGACGCGTACCTGGAGGCCGCCGAAGCCAAGGACGACGTACAGCGGCAACTGGCACTTGAGCGGCATGCGCGCAATGTGCGCGATCATGTTCGGAAACTCGGCAGCAAGTCCTACTGGGAGCAGTTTTCACGCAGCCCGGATTTTGTCATCCTGTTCATCCCCGGTGACCAATTCCTCAGCGCTGCCCTGAACGAGGACCCGGACCTCATCGAATCGGCGCTTTCGCAGCAAATTATCCTCGCGACGCCGACGAGCTTCGTAGCACTGCTCAAGGCGGTTGCCTACGGCTGGCGGCAACTGGCTTTGGCCGACAACGCGCAGGAAATCCGGCGTCTCGCTGAAGACCTGTATGGTCGATTAAATGCCTTTGTCGGCCATATGAACAAAGTCGGCAAGCAGCTGGGCAGCAGCGTCGATAACTACAATCGAGCGGTCGGGTCGCTCGAACGCATGGTACTGCCCGGTGCGCGGCGATTCGTCGAACTGGGCATCCGGCCGAAAAAAGAGATCGAGGCGGTGGAGCCTCTGGAGTCACTGCCACGAACCATGGTCGACGATGCAGCGGTTGCCGACGAGCTGTCGAGAGCCGAGCAGATTCTGGCCGACCGGCCAGCCGATACGGAGCATGAGGGAACCGATGATGAACGATCGGCGTAGCTCTGCCCCGTCTGCGAAAGCAGAAACCCTGGCCGTCGACCCACGAAACTACCGCTATGGTCCCGCTGTCCTGAAGGACCGAATCGTCCTGGTTACCGGCGCCAGCGACGGCATAGGCAAAGCCCTGGCCTTGAAGTGCGCCGAACTTGGCGCTCGTGTCATTCTGCACGGGCGTAACAAGCGCAAGCTCGAAGCCGTCTATGACCAGATTGCAGACGACAAGGCCAGCGCTTCCCCCGCCATTGCCCTGATGGATCTGTCCAGCGCCGACGGCAAAGCCTACTCGTGCTTTGCCGAAAGCATCGAGCAGGATTTCGGTCATCTTGATGGGCTGGTGCACAATGCCGGCATCCTGGGGCCACGGCTCTCTATCGAGCAGTACGACGCGACCGACTGGCAGCGGGTATTGCACGTCAACCTGACGGCACCGTTTGCGCTGACACAGGTTTTGCTTCCGTTGCTGAAAAAATCCACCGACCCTTCGATCGTGTTCACCAGCAGCGGTCTGGGGCGCAAGGGTCGAGCGTTCTGGGGTGCCTATGCCGTATCCAAATTCGGCACAGAGGGGCTGTCACAGGTGCTGGCAGACGAGACTCGCCACATCCCGGTCCGGGTGAATTGCCTTAACCCGGGCGCAACACGGACCGATATGCGCTTGCAGGCTTACCCGGCCGAAGATCGCGACAAGCTGAGAACACCGGACGAAATATTGACGCCGTATATTTTCCTGCTGGGGCCTGAGAGTCGCAACGTAACGGGCAATAGCTTCGACTGTCAGTGACAATACACTTTAATTTTGTTTTCTATCCTTCTGTTTCAAAGTAGATTTAGTCGAATTATACGGCCGGCGGGTGCGCCCCTTTTGTCGACTCACCGGCGGTTTATCAACCGGTAGCGGCAGCCCTGCCGCCCGATACAACAAGCGTACCTGCGCCGGTGTCAGCGGCTCGTAGCGGCCGCGTCGCAAGTGCCTGGGCAATTCGGCCGGCCCGTAGCCGGTACGAATGAGCCGGCTAACCTCGAAGCCGGCCGCCGACCACAATCGGCGCACTTCGCGATGCCGACCCTCACGCAATGTCACGGTGAACCAGCGGTTGGCCCCTTCGCCACCGGCTCTTTCAACCGTCTCAAACGCGGCGCGCCCATCGTCCAATTCGAGACCCGCCTGCAGACTCGCGATATCGGCGGCGGACGGCACACCGTGCACCCGGACCGAATACCGTCGCACCAGCTCGGATGACGGGTGCATCAATGCATTGGCTAACGTGCCATCGGTGGTAAACAGCAACAAGCCGGTCGTCGTCAAGTCGAGCCGGCCGACGGCGACCCACCGCGAGCCCTTCAATTTCGGCAGTGAATCGAACACCACGCGACGGCCTTCCGGATCGCTGCGGCTGGTGATCTCGTCGGCCGGCTTGTTGTACATGAGATAGCGAAGTATCTCGACCTCCGGTCGAACCGTCAGTGGATGACCGTCAAGCTCGAAGACCTCTTCTCCGGAAACGCTTTCGCCAAGGGTCGCGACCCGCCCGTCAATGCTCAGGCGGCACGCGCGAATCCAATCTTCAACTTCGCGACGTGATCCATGGCCTGCCGAAGCAAGCACTTTTTGCACACGCCCTGGCACGACGGCTTTTTCCTATCGGCCTGAACTTGAGGTGCTTCGATTGCCAAGTCCGCTGGCGTCATCCACATCGTCGAATTCATCCGACTCGACGGAAACCGGGACCTCGCCGGGATCGGGCCAAGCGACAGCGACAATCTCTTCAAACTCGGTATTCGCTCTTACCTCTGCAGGCGGCATATCTGGTAATTGCGTGTCGTTTGATTCGTTGCTCGCCTCACCTTCCAGTACCTCAATTTCCGGGAATAATATCGGTAAGTCAGTAATGTCGGCAGTTTCAACATCGGCCTCGGCGTCGTCACTCAAGACCGCGGGCAAGTTGAGCTGAACCCGCAAGCTTTCCCAGTCCGACAAATCTGCCAAGGGTGGCAGATCGTCCAACTTCCTGAGTCCGAAATAATCGAGAAAGAGCCGGGTCGTACCGAACATGGCGGGACGCCCAGGCACGTCACGATGGCCGACCACACGTACCCAATCCCGCTCAAGGAGAGTCCGAATGATATTGGAGCTCACCGACACGCCGCGAATTTCCTCGATTTCGCCGCGCGTGATCGGCTGCCGATAGGCAATCAGTGCCAACGTTTCAAACAATGCCCTGGAATAGCGTGGCGGACGTTCTTCCCACAGCTTCTGCAGTCGGTCTGCCATTGTGACTTTTACCTGCATGCGAAAGCCTGAAGCGACCTCGGCAACAGCGATACCGCGATCCTTATAGTCTGTCTGCAAATCGGCGATTGCCTGTCGAACCTGTGACTTGTCGGGCTCCGAACCAGGATCGAACAGACTGTGGATCTGGTCTATAGCCAAAGGGCGTCCCGCGGCCAGCAGTGCTGCTTCAACAAAATACTTGATTTCGTTCTGATCCATTCGTGATCCGTCTCTCGCAAAAAGTTAGGAAATTATTGACTATTGATCAATCGGTTGATTGTTAGTCACAAGGCGAACCGACGATGCAGCTCGCACATACAATGGCGCGTAAGCTCCAGCCTGCACTACCTCGATAGTGGCCTCACGCAACAGTTCGAGAATGGCGATAAACGTAACCGCAACTCCCATTCTACCCTCCTCCGGATCGAACAAATCAGCGAACCCGGAAAAGGTATTAGCCTGAATGCGCGACAGTATTTCTGACATTCGCTGCCTGACCGACAAGGGTTCTCGCTGGAAATGCAGGTTGGAAAACATCTGCGCACGTTTCAGCACGTCATGAAAAGCCAGCAACAGTTCCTTCAGTGTCACGTCGGGCAGTTGCGCGACAACCTTGCGCTCAGGTGCCTCCACGGTCGCCACGAAGATATCCCTTTCGAGACGCGGTAATGCGCCCAGATCCTCGGCTGCCTTTTTGAATCGTTCATATTCCTGCAAGCGACGCGCCAGCTCGGCGCGCGGATCGTCCTCTTCCACCTCGGCGGCCGGTGGACGAGGAAGCAACATCCGGGATTTGATCTCCGCCAGCATGGCCGCCATTAACAAATATTCTCCGGCCAGTTCAAGCTGCATTTCTTTCATCAGCTCGATGTACTCAACGTATTGTCGGGTAATCTCGGCGATGGGGATATCGAGGATATCCAGATTCTGGCGCCGTATCAGGTACAGCAGGAGATCGAGCGGGCCTTCGAAGGCTTCGAGAAAGACCTGCAGTGCATACGGCGGAATGTAAAGGTCCTGCGGGAGTTCGGTTACAGGTTCCCCGTCGACCACCGCAAACGGCATTTCCCTTTGTGACGGACCAGAGTCCGTCGTAGACGCAGCAGTGCGATGCGCCTCTTTGCTCGTAAGCACGGTAAGTTCAGGTTTCATCGACATTCCACGCGAGGTTGGCGCATTTTAGCGTACTTTCCGGCACGACTCGCAACTACCGGCACCGGTTATCGAAGGGAACTAACGTCGCCCCTACCAACTCGCAGGATGCGTACAGAGTCTCCCGAAAGATCAACAACGCTCGTTGGCTCGATACCTGTAGGGCCGGCGTCGACGATCATTTCGATTTCATGCCCGATTCGCTGGTCAATTTCAAATGGATCGGTCAAAGGCATATCGTCACCAGGCAACAGTAACGTTGAACTCATCAGGGGTTCTTCGAGAGCATCCAGGATAGCGGCTACAACAGGATGATTCGGTACCCGCAGGCCAATGGTGCGACGCTTGGGGTTTTGCAGACGTTTAGGTACTTCCCTGGTGGCTTGCAGGATGAAAGTATAAGAACCCGGAGTCAATGACTTCAACAATCGATACGCCCAATTGTCGACGCGCGCGTAAGTGCTGATTTCCGAAAGGTCTCGGCACACGAGCGTAAAGTTGTGATTTTTGTCGGTTCGACGAATGCGATGTATGCGATCCATCGCTTTCTTGTCACCGATATGGCAGCCAATCGCGTAGCTCGAATCAGTGGGATATGCCACCAAGGCACCACCACGGATAGCAGCGACAATCTCGGCAACCCTCCTCGGCTGCGGGTCAGCGGGATGCAATTCGATAATCTTTGCCATGACGCAATTGTAGCGGCTCGCGGCATCTGTCGTCCGGTCTGATGACTTCCGTTTTGGGACTCGATGACTTTGAGCTATTATTCGCCCCCTTATTGCTCCGGACCTGTCAGACCAATGCAGCTACTTATTGACTACATTCCGATAGTCGCATTCTTCGTCGCATACTTTTACAAGGATATTTACTTTGCGACCGGAATCCTGATGGCCGTCATGCCGGCGGTTTTACTCCTGCAATGGCTGCTGCTGCACAAAGTCAGCAAGATTTATGTCAGCTCTACGATTCTGGTAATTGTGCTGGGCAGTGCAACATTGTTTTTTCGCTCGCCTGACTTTTTGTACTGGAAACCGACAGTATTGAACTGGGGCATCGCGGCGGTCTTTCTGGGCAGCCAGTGGATTGGCGCGAAGACCGTCGTCGAACGCATGCTCCAGGCAGCGGCAACGCTCTCCGGCGATCAATGGATTCGGCTTAACCAGATATGGGTGGTCTTCTTTGTCATCGTAGGCGCGTTGAATATTTATGTTGCGTACGAGTTCAGCGAAGCGTTTTGGGTCAAATTCAAGTTATTCGGCATGCTCGGCCTGACCATTGTATTCGTTGCCATTCAAAGCATCTGGCTTGCGATTGCCACGAAGAAGAATGCAGAAACTACTCATGATGCAGGAGCCTGAGTATGTGGTACGCAATAATCAGTACCGATATCGAGAACAGCCTGGCATTCCGTGTAAAGGCGCGAGCGGCACATATTGAGCGATTGAATGAGTTACTTGACCAAGGTCGGTTGCTGTTGGCAGGACCACACCCGGCGATCGATAGTGACGACCCGGGACCGGCGGGGTTCTCTGGTAGCCTGGTGGTCGTCGATTTCCCGACGCTCGAAGATGCAACTGACTGGGCCAACGCAGATCCTTACGTGACGGGCGGCGTTTACGCCAACGTGATAGTAAAACCGTTCAAAAAGGTTCTACCATGACTGAGATACGATGCACGCTGCTACGGTCCCGGTTGTCCGAAAAACTCAATCCGACGGAACTATTGATCAAGGACCAAAGTCTGTTGCATATCGGGCATCAGGGTGCGCAGGACGGAAAGGGTCATTTTGACGTAACTATCGTGTCGTCGGCGTTTTTGGGACTAAGCCGGATTCGGCGCCACCAGTTGGTCTATGATGCCGTGGGCGATTTGCTCGAGACTGACATTCACGCACTCCGCATCAAAGCGTTTACACCGGCCGAACGATAGCGTCGCGCTTTACCCTATTCCATTTTTCAATCAAGGAAGTTTTACTGATGAGACTGGTTTTCAACAGCACGAACCCATTTTCCCTTGTTGCAGCCTGTACCTTGCTAAGTCTGGCATGTGATTTGGAAGCCCGTGGCGACACGGTCGTAACCGTTAACGGTGCAGCAATCGACAGCTCGGTTCTAGATGTTTACATGGAAAACCGAATTGACAAGCCGCTGGCACAGGTTACCGAGGAAGAGAGACAGATATTGCTGTCTGAGCTGAAGGACATATATCTCCTTTCCAGCCAGGACTCTGCGGAGGGGCTTGAAAAAGATCCACGCATTGCCGCACAGATCGAGCTGCAGACTCGAGGTGTTCTCGCACAAGCTGTCGCTGCGGAGTTCTTCGCCTCGTCCGCCGTTACCGATGAAGAAGTTCAGGCGGAGTATAATGAGCAGGTCGAGGAGGCGCCAAGAATTCAATTCAAGGCACGCCATATCCTTGTCCCTACTCAAGGTGTTGCAACGGATATCATTGGACGCCTTGATGACGGCGCCGATTTTCAGGAACTGGCCAAGGAAAAATCCACGGATTCGTCGGGGCCGAATGGCGGAGACCTGGGTTGGTTTTCGCCGAATCGAATGGTCAAGCCCTTTGCGGACGCAGTGGCAGTACTGGAAGACGGGCAGTACACCGCAAGCCCTGTCCAGTCGGAGTTTGGCTGGCACGTAATTCTTCGAGAAGAATCACGTCAGCCGGAACCGCCTACTTTGGAAAGCGTCCGAGACGCTTTGGTGCAGAACGTGCAGCAGAGAAAGTTTCAAGCGCACCTTGAACAGTTGCGAAGCAACTCCGCCGACTGAACCTGCATCTTTTTTACTTAATGCAATTGAGATTTGACAAAAAAAGGGCGCCGTTCGGCGCCCTTTTATTTCTCACAATATTTTTGTGAGTTTGTTCACAGCAATCAATTCATCGCTTCCCTATAGTCACCCGCGAATCGCTTCTAATCGCTCAGGGGCGATTCCTCCAACCCTCGCATCTCCTTTGATGTTGATACGAGATCTAAGTCGGCAAGGATGCCGACTTTTTTTTGCCCCGATCTCTGCAGCGAAACAAAGCCTCCCAGGTGCCAGCAGTTACGGCTGAGCGACCAGCAATCCCAGTCCGCCATAAGAGCGACCTGCGATTGCAACTTCATCACCAACACTTGGTGCAACACCTCGCGATAGCAATGCGTTGTAGTCAACGTTCACGCCACTGACAACCGCCCGACCCATGGCCGAATCGACTGAGTCGACTATGCCGCGCAGGTAGGAAACGTCACTTGCGGCTGCCGGTACCACCGACGCATTGACTATGCTTCCGGTTGCCACATCGATATTGCCGTAAACAGCGACTGTATTCCCTGGCGACACACCGGCCCAGTCTCCCCTGTCACCGAATACGGATTGACCTACCACCACAATGAAGTCCTCTGCCGCGTCCTCAATTATTCCGACCAGCAGCAATTCGGCGCCACCGGCCGTAATCGCCCGGCCACCGCCCGCAGTGATCGCCTCAGCACCGCCGGCCG
>JBBDJJ010000050.1:190065-214254 GCA_040879925.1 Woeseia sp.
TGATCGCCTCAGCACCGCCGGCCGTAATCGCCCGGCCACCGCCCGCAGTGATCGCCTCAGCACCGCCGGCCGTAATCGCCCGGCCACCGCCCGCAGTGATCGCTTCAGCACCGCCGGCCGTAATTGCCTGGACTGAACTTTCAGCTCCTGCTGCGAAAGCACCCATTGGCATAAGGAAACAAAACACCCCGGAAAGGATGTGCTTTTTGGTCGCCTTTCGGCAATTTGTATCGCTCATTTTATTTTTCGCTCAACTTTCAAAAAAGAAAGAAAAATGTAGCTTTACAACAAGTTCCTCAACCGAAACTTTCTGGACCGCTACCGTTCTCCAACCTGCAAGCTATGCCTTAGCTTGTTTTCCCCTTACTTGACGCGTTGTGCACTCATTCCTTGAGCAGGCCCTCTGCCGCCAATTTTTCTTTAAAGGTCTGTTTTTCATCCTTCCTTTCTATGTAGTGGTAGATTCCGATTCCTGTGTGCGTGACGTTTTGCTGGTTGGATTTATTTGGCAATTCCAATTGCGCTATCCAATTGTCTATTTCCTCCAACAATGCTTGGCATCGCTCTTTCACGTACAGATTGAACTTGTACATATCCTCATTTCGAATTCCTTCAGGTGAGTAAACAATTCGCTCAAAACGCCCAGCACCTAAAGCTTCTTTTTGAAGATTGAAATCAACCGTATCTACAAAGTTTTTTACAACCTCTCCAACTCTCTCAAAATTATCCTGCGCCAAAGTCTGTGGTTCGTATACTCGCCGTAAAACCTTTAACCAACCTGGTTCTGTTTCGACCACCGCGCCAACTCGTACTAGCTCATCCAACATCGAACGTGAAGACATGTCTCCACTGTATCTGCGAACCAAGTTTGAGAAGGTCACAACGTTTGGCGCGCTATCCTCATATCGAATCTCTAAAGGCATGCCATATGGGCCGATAAAATCTGGATCTGTATGCCACCCGGCCAATACTCGAGCAACGCGATTAAGGTTGCTCTTTCCCCCTTGATTCTCAGCACCAGCAAGCTCGATTACGCGGCTAACTTCTTTTCGAGTAAGTCCGCTAATTACCGCAATTCTTGACTTAGTGCCTCTTTTTCCTTCGACCTTGAAATCCGTAACCGCAATTTCTACGTAAACCGCTTTGACAATCTCGGCGAACTCAGCAAACGAAATTCCGTGACGTAACAGAATCCGAATCAATGGACGTAACAACACTCTGAAGGCCGCAAGCAGCCCAGGTTTGACCGAATTTGTCATTTATACATAATTGCCTTTGATGGGAATTTATTCCCGGAGCAGTTAAGAGTCAACTTTAGGTATGCACCCGAACCGCAAACTTACGATGTCAAAATGACGCGTCAGCGCAACAGAGTAGGTGCCAATTCGAGTAATTGGTCGAGAAAGTCCACATAACAGATAGAAATGTGGTTTTAGCGTGTGGCGCCATACGCTTCTAATCTAAGGTTAACAACAGCTTAGAACGCCTTGCACTTGTCAAATCGAGAATAAGATTCGGCACCCTAACTTTGTAATATCTGATGGCGCGAACCAAATATTTTATTTCCGATACGGAATATAATTGGCATTCCGAATTCGAGAAACTCGATCGGAAAGTTGCGACGCGGGGTCTCGAAATGATGAACGAACTGGTTTAGAGCCCCGCTTGAACGCGAGGCGAAAATGGAACCTAATTGTTCACGGACTGGTGTCGCGTGGTCTAGGTTGCCTCGGTTCCAACTTGTTCGAAATAGAATACACCAATACCAACGGATTGCCCGAAGGTTGCTGATTCATCATCTTCATACAAACTTTCGTACGCGACAAATAAATCGTCAATTGACTCGGTAAATTCGGCCAATCTATCTGAGCTAATACGTCGCAATCGGGTCAGATCTGCTTCCCTGACACTATCAGTAGCTACAGTTCTTTGTATCCAAGTCTTGGCTTCTTGGCTAGTGTTATGGGCGATTGTGATGGCCGCTGGGTATAACACACGCGCTAGACCTGTAATAAGCTTTTCATGCACATCGAGACCGGACACATTGCGTTTAAGTACCTTGAGATTTCCGGAGCTCGTTTCTTCTATCGCTTTAATTCGCTTCAATTCCGTTCGCATAGCGCCAGGCGGGATATCACCACCGTACCTTCTAACCAAGTCTGAAAAAGTGACCCCTTCACCGTCAAATGCAAGTTCTGCAGGTACACCACTTTCAGTGAGAAATTCTGTCTCCGAATACCAACGATGAAGAATGGTTGCCATTGGTGTCGACCGAACTACAGTCGCGCCGAGGCCCGCCTCAGATTTGTCGCGCAACCGTCGCACCTCTTTGCGAGTAAGGCCTGTCATTACCGCAACTCTGGAAATGTTTGTCGGCCGGCCTCGGAGACCGTAGTCACTGGTCGCAATGTCGACGAAGGCTGTCTTGGCCATCTCATCGAACTCTCGATAGCCGACACCGGCTCGGAGCAGGGCTCGCGCTAACGGCCTTAGAACGAGCAGAAGCGCGTCAAGAATACGTCGTTGGATTGTGTCTTGCATGGACGCGAAATATATGAGCCGCGCCTGATTCTGGTCAACGAAATGAGGCACTTGGGAAAAATGGCCCAAGTTATGTGTGCATTCTCAGACGAAAACTATTGTTATTTCTAAATGTATTAGCGCTTTCTAAGGGTTGATTTCGTTGGCTTTTTCTGCTCATAAAATCCCAAATACTGATTAATTATTGATCAGACAGGAGTTTTTGGAAGGACGCCTCATCAAGAAGGTCAATTTCCAAATTTTGCGCTTTTGTCAATTTAGACCCGGCGTTTTCGCCAAAAACCAGGATGTCAGTTTGCTTGGAGACGTTGCCGGTGACCTTGCCGCCCAGGGCCTGTATACGCGCTTTGGCCTCGTCCCTGGTCATGGATGACAACGTTCCTGTCAAGACCACGGTCTTGCCTACCAGGGGGCCCTCGGTCGGCACTGCTGCTGGTTGCCACTCATCCCAAGTGACGCCGGATTCGCCCAATTTCTTGACGACCTGGCGGTTGTGGCTTTCCCGGAAAAAGGCGCGTATGCGAGATGCCACAACTGGTCCTATATCGGGGACCTGCTGTAACTTCTCCTCGCTGGCTTCGACGATTTCAGCGAGCTTTCCAAAATGCTGAGCGAGCATTTGGGCCGTTGCCTCACCCACTTCGCGAATTCCCAATGCATAAAGAAATCTTGCCAGTGTGGTCTCCTTGCTCCTCGCGATCGCTGCGATCAGCTTCTTCGCAGATTTTTCGCCCATTCGATCCATCGCAATCAGTTCGTCCTCGGTCAGGTCAAAAATGTCCGCGGGAGTTTTGAGACGGTCGAGTGCAACCAGTTGTTCAATGAGCTTCTCGCCCAAGCCCTCTATGTCGAGCGCCTTGCGGGAAACAAAGTGTTTCAACGCCTCGATTCGCTGTGCAGCGCACACCAGACCACCGCTGCAGCGTGCAACGGCCTCTCCTTCTTCCCGTACCACCTGCGACCTACAAACCGGGCATTTTTTTGGCAACTTGACCGGCTTGGCTCCGCGCGGGCGTCGTTCCTTAATGGCTTGCACGAGCTCCGGGATCACATCGCCGGCCCGCCGCACAATTACGGTGTCGCCAACTCGAATATCCTTGCGGTGTAGCTCGTCCATATTGTGCAGCGTCGCATTACTTACTGTAACGCCACCGACGAATATTGGCTCAAGTCGGGCAACCGGCGTGATCGCTCCGGTACGGCCAACCTGAAACTCAATGTCACGCACAATTGTCATCTCTTCCTGCGCAGGAAATTTGTGTGCTATCGCCCAGCGGGGCGCGCGGGAGACAAACCCGAGTTCGCGCTGATAGTCCAGTCGGTCAACCTTGTATACGACACCGTCAATGTCATAACGCAGATCATTGCGACGGCGCGCAATACTCTCGTAATACGTCAGGCAACCTTCGATACCGCTTACGAGGTCTCTCTCCGGACAGACTTTGAAACCCCACTCCAGAAGCTGGGCCAGAATCTCGCTGTGCCGACCAGGCAGAGAGCCGCCATCAACCAATCCAACAGAATAAAGATAAATGTCCAGCGGCCTTGACGCAGTCAGCTTCGGATCCAGCTGCCGCAGGCTTCCCGCTGCTGCGTTGCGGGGATTAACGAACGTCTTCTCCCCTTTCTCGCGAGCCGTGTCGTTGTACTTCCGGAAGCCGTCCCTTGGCATAAACACCTCCCCGCGAACTTCGAGCGTCGCAGGAGCCGCCCTACCCCTCAAGCGCAATGGGACCGCTTCAATCGTGCGTAAATTGTGGGTGATATCCTCTCCTGTGGTCCCATCGCCCCGCGTTGCTCCCCGGACAAACACGCAGTTTTCATAGCGTAAGCTGACAGCAGCACCGTCCAGCTTGGGTTCGGCCGAATACTCAAGGTCGGCATCGATCTCCAACTCCAGCCGTTCCGTAACACGGCGATGAAAGTTGCGCAGAGCCTCTTCGCTGAACGCATTGTCGAGTGACAGCATCGGCACGCTGTGCTTGACGGTGCCGAATGCTTTGACCGGTGCCGCACCGACGCGCTGGGTCGGTGAGTCTGCGGTGATCAGTTCCGGATAGTCGGCCTCGATGGCCTGCAGCCGCAGCAGCAGACGGTCGTATTCCGCATCCGGTATTTCTGGCGCATCAAGGACATGGTAGAGGTAATTGTGCTGTCGGATCTGGCGAACTAGCGTGTCCGCTTCCTTCTTGATCGCAGCAGGGGCTGTCATACGGCCGGGATCGATGCCTGAGATCAGGCGACCTTGATTCCGTGCTGGTATTGAATGATTTCTTCGCGCAAGTAGCGCTCCCGCTGCATGCTCAACGTGCTACCGGTTTCGTCCAGCAATTCTCCGTCCAGTAACCGCGCTAGCTCCCTGGCTCCCGTCATCATCAGGTCAAATGCCGGTGCACCGTCGAGAGGTCCGGGAAGTACCATGAATAAACTGATACCCGGTATTTTCTGATTCTTGATGTCCGCCAGATCGAAACTGCCTGGCTCAACAAGACTCGCTGCACTGAAAACGACCTGGGACTCATCGTCCTTCTGGCAGCGATGGAATATGCCGAACTTGCCGTGCCGCAGCCCGATGCCACGCATGCCAAGCACCAGGTCATCGCCAGGAAACGAGCCGTGCCGCTTGGCAACCAGTCGCAGGGTCACTATCTTCCGCGGTTGCGACGACTCAGCCCTCGGTGATTCTTCGACCGGCTCAGCGTGAACCCAGTCTTCATCCTGATCGTAAGTCTCGGCTAGTGGATCCAGCGTGGGTTCGACGCGAGCTTCTTCGTCCGCAGCGGCTACAGATTGCTCACGCTTGCCTCGCTCACGACGGCTGTAGGCATAGACGCCAACAATAACCAGCAAGCCGAACAACAGCAATAACCAACGGAGACCATCCATAAAAACTTCCAGGAGTATTCAAGTCAGCTTGCCGCCATTCTAACCGCTTCGTCAAGATCGACGGAAACAACTCGGGATACGCCCGGCTCCTGCATCGTTACCCCGGTCAATTGCCTTGCCATTTCCATCGTTACTTTATTGTGAGTGATAAAGACAAACTGTACCTTCTCGGACATATCCCGCACGATATCGCAGAATCTCGCGACATTCGCATCGTCCAATGGCGCATCTACCTCGTCGAGCAAGCAAAACGGCGCCGGATTCAACTCGAATATGGCAAACACCAACGCAACTGCGGTCAACGCTTTCTCGCCGCCTGACAACAGATGAATCGTGCTATTGCGCTTTCCCGGTGGGCGCGCCATTACTGTCACACCCGCAGCCAGCAGGTCCTCACCGGTCAATTCGAGATAGGCGTGACCACCGCCGAACAATTTGGGAAACAAGCGTTTGAACCCTGCATCAACGTTATCGAACGTCGCACGAAACCGAGTACGCGTTTCTCGATCGATCTTGCGGATAGCCCCCTCAAGTGTGTTCAAGGCATTGTTCAGATCCGCCAATTGGGAATCGAGGTACTCCTTGCGTTCGGACTGCTCCTTGAACTCATCAATCGCCGCAAGATTGATCGGACCTAGACGATCAATGCGATTGCGAATGCCCTCCAGCCTGGTTTCCCAAGAGCCGGTTTCGGCATCGTCCGCCAGGCCTTGGACCAGACTGTCAAATTCAAAGTCAGTCTGTGCAAACTGTTCGGCGATACCTTCACGACGAACCCGCAGTTCCTGGGTAAGCATACGCGCCTCATTGACGGCGGTTCTGGCCTCATCCACGGCTCTGTCTTCACGCATTCGATTCTGGTCAAGCTCGCGCAGTTCACTTTCAATTTCTTCAACGTGATGGCGGGCCGTATTCAGCTCGTTCTCAACTTTGATACGCGTCGCTAGCTGCTGTTCCAACTTACTATTGTTATCGGCCAGTGGGGCTTCACTGTGTTCAAGCTGCCCGCGAATCTCAGCCTCGCGGTCGCCGAAATGACGAAGCTGCACCTGCATTCTGGCAAGACTCTGTGCGGCCGATTCTTTGCTGGTGCGACGGCTCTCGTAGTGAATGGCAATTTCATGCGCTGCTTGCCGGTCTTGCTGGGCTTGTGCACGCACTCGGCCCAATTCCGCACGCAACTCCTCGCGCCGGGATTCCAGTTCGTCCCGGCGAACTTCGAGTTCTGAAAGAGTAGCCGCCGCGTTTGAAAACCGCGCACGTGACTCCTGCAACTGAACTTCGGCGGCATAGTGTTCTTTTTCTATATCACTGCTTTCATCTGCAATGGCCACCTTGCGGGCGTTCGCCTGGTCCAATTGAAAGCGTGCGGAGTCCAGATTCGCCTTGACCTCAGAGTACTCGTTGAGCAGTGCTGCTGCATCCTGCTGTAGAGTTTCGCGGCGTTCTTCGAGCTGGCCAAGGCGTGTGCGACCATCCTGCAACAACTTTTTGGCGCTTTCGGCACGTGCCTGCAACTCCCGGGTATCGCCCTTCAGTCGCCGCATATCGTGTTCACGGCTCAATATTCCGGCTTTCGGATCTTTATCGCGCGAAACCCTGAACCATGCTTTGCTCATCCAGATGCCATCCGGCGTAACCACCGACTGTCCATCGCCAAGAGTTCTGCGTGCCGACAAAGCCGCACCGAGGGTATCGGCGATGCTTACCGACCGGAGTATCTCCAGAATCGCCGTCGGGGCACCGCGCACCTTGCTCGCCAGCGAAACACTGTTAGCTGGCACTGTCTCGTTTTCCACATCAGCGGCCAGAAGCGTCAGGCTGCCGCTACCAACCTGGGCAATATTCGTCGATGCACCTTCGATATCGGCAACACAAACCGCCTGCAGGTACTGACCAAGCACCGTTTCGACGGCGCGATCCCATCCATCATCGACATCCAGCAACTGTGCCACGCGCGAATTACTTAGCAGATCGTTTGCTTCAAGCCACTCGCGAACACTTTCGTCACTGACTCCAAGTGCCGCCCGCTGAACCGCGTCCAGCGACGCGAATCGGGCTTCTGCAGCCTGCAGGGAAGCACGTCGTTCATCCACCAGCTTGCCCAACTTCTGATCCTGCTCGCGGAGCTTGCGAATCTTGTCGGTTATATCGCCGATTGCCCGTTCGAATTCATCACGCGCCTGGCGCTTTCGCAGTTCTTGTTCTGTGAACTTTTCGAAACGGACTTTCAATTCTTCCGTACTGGCCGTTTGCTGGACTTCTGCGAGCTTCTTGCGTCTCTCGAGCAGGCTTTTTAGCCTTGATTCCAACTGCTCGGCACGCGTCTGCTCAACATTGCGTACCTGTTGCGACTCATTCGACTGCAGATTGAATTCATCCCATTGCTGCTGCCACTCCGACAGCGCCTTCTCGGCACGTTCGAGCGATTCCAGGGACTTTCGCTCACTCTCCTGCGCTCTTTCCAGATCTGGCTGAAGCCCATGCAGCGTTAACTCGAGTTGCTCAATCTCGCTGCGGTCCTTATTTATGTGTGCGGCAATTTCCTTGGCGCCCTCTGCCGCTTGTTCAAGATCACGGCGCTGCCGTTCACGCATTTCCCGGGCATGCTCAATGGCCTGTTCCAGGCGGGCAATCTCAGAGCCGGCTCGGTAATAACGAGCTTGCACGGTATTGAACTGGTCCTGCCGCTCGCTTTGCGCAACACGGGCACGTTCCAGACCTGCTTCGATCTTACGTTGTTCGGCAATTGAGGCTTCAAGCGCCGTTTCACGTTCGGACAGCACAGCACCTGCTTCATGCCCACGTGCATCGAGCTGTCGCAAACGCAACGCAAGGAGTTCAGCCGCAACACGCCGCTCGTCTTCCTTCAGTCGGCCGTAACGCTCTGCCGTCTTTGCCTGCCGGTCGAGATGTTTGATCTGCTTTTCGACCTCTTCCAGGACGTCCATCAAGCGATCGAGATTCTCGCGTGTACTTTTTATGCGATTGGACGTCTCACGGCGACGTTCCTTGTACTTTGAAATTCCCGCCGCCTCCTCGAGGAATACCCGCATGTCCTCCGGTTTGGCCTCAATCAGTCGCGAAATCATCCCTTGTTCAATGATTGAATAACTGCGTGGACCCAATCCGGTGCCGAGGAAGACCCCCGTGATGTCCTTGCGACGACAGCGGGTTCCGTTCAGAAAATAGCTCGATATGCCATCGCGAGACACTTCCCGGCGGATCGCGATTTCAGCGTATTTGGCGTACTGCCCCTCGAGCGTTGTGTTGGCGTTGTCGAATAACAGCTCGACTGACGAGGCCCCCACCGGCTTGCGCGTACTGGATCCGTTGAAAATGACATCCGTAATCGAATCGCCGCGCAATCGGCTGGCAGAGCTTTCGCCCATCACCCAACGAACCGCGTCAATGACGTTCGATTTGCCACAGCCATTCGGTCCCACGACTCCGACAAGGTTGCTGGGAAAGGGTATGACGGTGGGATCTACGAAGGACTTGAAACCGGCGAGCTTAATCTTGCTGAGTCGCATCAGATGATGTTTATGCCAATCGGCCACTAAATCGTAATAGTGTAAAGTAATTGGCGACACAAAACGATTGTCGCTGCATCGAGACATTCCTCGGGTCGTCACGCTGCGTCATTCGCCGCAGCAGCCGTAACCAGCCTGGGAACCCGGATATTTAGGGCTTCCATGTCCAGGCATCCGATGTATAATTCCGCGTTTTTCTCTGACCCGCAGGAGCGACCCATGCCCGCTAGAAAGGCTGCGAGCAAGAAACCAAAGCGCGCTGGAACCAGCAGGCCCAAGAGTTCTTCACGTAAGCCGGGTGCCAGTAAGAAAGCTTCAGGAAAAAAACGCAAAGTGAGCAAAAGCAAAGCAAAGTCCGCCGCTAAATCTTCGGCCAGAAAGGTATCGAAGAAAAAGCCGGCGGCGCGGAAAAAGGCAGCCGCTCGAAAGCCGAGCAAAAAGAAGAGCAACAGGAAATCAGCCGTTAGAAATTCGACCAGGAAGACAACTTCCAGGAAAAGCACTGGCACGAAAAAGGCGGCTAAGCCAGCGCCCCGCAAGGCTTCCAGCAAGAAGAAGCCCACGACCGCCCGCAAGTCAGCTGCGCGTAAGCAGGTGTCCCGCAAGAAAACGTCTGTCAAGAAGGCCGCGACGGCCAGGACCCCTGCAAGGAAGCCCGCATCGCGCCGCGCAGATCGTTCGCGGCAGGATGTCCTTACCGGTCCGATTCATGGTATTGAGCCTTACACAGCAAAGCGCGGCGAAGACTATATGAGCCCCGCTCAGCTGGCTCATTTCCGGGCGATCCTGACATCGTGGAAGCGCGAACTGATGAACGAGGTCGATCGCACCGTTCACCATATGCAGGATGAAGCCGCCAACTTCCCGGATCCGAACGATCGCGCAACGCAGGAATCCGAGTTTGGTCTCGAACTGAGAACCCGAGATCGCGAGCGCAAGCTGTTGCGCAAGATCGACGCGGCGCTAGTCAGAATAGAGGAAGGTACGTATGGCTATTGCGATGAGACCGGCGAAGAGATCGGCTTGAAACGTCTGGAGGCGCGTCCGGTGGCAACGCTGTCCGTGGAAGCCCAGGAGCGCCGGGAAATGGCCGAGCGACAGTTCCGGGATCGGGACGACCGCTACCGGTAGCACGCTGGCGTTCGCTGTTTTGTGGCACAAAACTGTGCACTTGCCATGGCGAATGAAAAACCCGCAGGATATGTCGGTCGGTTCGCCCCGTCGCCGACCGGTCCGCTGCATTTCGGCTCCCTGCTGGCGGCGACTGCCAGCTACCTGGAAGCCATTACTCGCAGTGGCCGGTGGCTTTTGCGTATCGAGGATATCGATCCCCCACGAGCTTCGCCGCACGCAGAGACGTACATAGTAGAGGCACTCGAGTCTTACGGGTTCGAGTGGCATGGTGGCGTACAGTTGCAAAGCCGTGCAATCTCCCGGCACCTTGCACTCGTCGACAAGCTCCTCGCCGACGGTTTCGCCTATCCATGCAGCTGTTCCAGGCAGGACCTGGCTAATGCACTTCGTGGTCCACTCGGCGGTATTTATCCAGGCACCTGTCGCCGCGGTTGCGAGGGCGTGGATGTCGCTATTCGCGTTCGAACAGATGCGCTACCGGTCGCGTTTCACGACCTACTGCAAGGACGACAGGCACAACGCCTGGAACCAGAATCCGGTGACTTTGTCATTCGTCGCCGAGACGGGTTGATCGCGTATCATCTGGCAGTCGTAGCAGACGATTTTGCGCACGGAGTTACCCATATCGTGCGCGGCATTGACCTGCTCGACTCAACGCCCCGCCAGATATATCTGCAGCAGATTCTCGGTTACCCAACGCCGGAATATGCCCATATTCCGATTGGCATCAATCGCTCCGGAGAGAAGTTGGGAAAATCCACCGGCGCTGCGGCTATCGCGACAGACGAGGTTCGACCAACCCTGATCGCAGCATTATTGGCGCTCGGACAGAATCCGCCTGCGCAGCTTGTCGAGTGCCACCTTGACGTCATCTGGTCGTGGGCGCGCGAAAACTGGAACATCGGTGTTCTGGCCGGACAAACCCGTCTACCGATGCCCCCATAAGGCCTATGGTCCAACACGAAAATGGGCTATCGTAGACCGACGTTCTGCAGGCGCAATCAGTACTTTGCGTCGTCAAGAGACTGTGTATGACTGCCGCCCGAGTCATCAAAAAATACCCGAATCGTCGTCTGTACGATACAGAGGAGAGTCGCTATATCACCTTGGTCGATGTGCGGAATCTGGTATTGAGCAAAACGAACTTCATCGTTATCGACAAGAAGAGTAGCCAGGACATCACTCGCAGCATACTGCTGCATGTCATTATCGAGCAGGAACAGCACGGCGATGCTGTCATGAGCGAGGACTTCCTTTCCCAGGTGATCCGCTCGTATGGCAAGGTTGTGCCGGGCTTTGTTGCAAATTATCTGGAACAAAGCCTGAAGCTGTTTCTGGCACAGCAGCAAAACCTGCGCAGCCAGGTCAAACGTGTTGTTGGCATGGATCCGGTAGCGGCAGTCGCCGACCGTGCACAGAATAATTTCAACCGCTGGAAAGCGCTGCAGGATGAGGTTTGCCGACGCTTTGCTGGCAGCCAAGGGCCCGCCATTGACGATAACGCCTCGTCGGACGACCGGAAAAAAACCGGCTGAGAGCCTGTACGGTTTTTTTTCTTGACAGGTGGGTATCGAATATCATATTTTGTGCGATGCAGCAGGGATACGCTCCCCCGCCCCCTGCTGCGAATGCCTGAAGGAGTTAACGCTCCACGGCGGGCCCCCTGTGAAAACAGGGGGCCTTTTTTATGTTGCCAGTACAGTGGCTGTGGCAGGCGCAACAGATCTCCGGCAACCGGAACCGATTTGGGCACACAGGACAAGCGTCTGGCTCGCATTTGCCGCAGTGACTTCAAGCCGGCGCGCTGGCTGCGAAACCGGCACCTGCAAACCATCTTTCCGTCGCTACCCCTGCCACGTTCACCGTGGCCAAAATTGCAGCGTGAAATGTTGGATCTGCCGGACGGCGACATTACAGTCATAGACTGGCTGGCGAATTCAACTGAAACGCAGGAAACCGCGCCGTTGCTGATCATTCTTCACGGCCTGGAAAGCTCGGCGCGCTCGAGTTACGCGCGCCAGCTACTGCAAGCTGCTTCGCAGCGCGGGTGGCGGGCCGGCGTGCTGCATTTTCGTGACTGTGGGGACTACCGCAACCGATTGCCAAGGCGTTACCACGCAGGTGAAACCAACGACTTACGTTATTTCCTGCACAAGCTGCGAACCGGGAATCATCGTGGTCCGATCATGGCGGTCGGCTATTCGTTGGGCGGCAACGTCCTGCTCAAGTATCTTGGGGAGAGCGGCGTCGATACGCCGTTACTGTCCGCCGCAGCAATCAGTGTGCCGCTCAATCTGCATTGTTGTTCCGATGCATTAAACAAAGGTTTTTCAAAGGTTTATCAGCTATACCTTCTACGACGCATGAAGAATGCGGTACGTCGCAAATTTGATCCACACACCGCGGCGTTCGATTGGCAACGGGCCATGAACGCCGGATCCTTCGCAGAATTCGATGATGCTGTTACGGCGCCGTTGCACGGCTTTGCAGACAAGGACGACTACTACGATCGTTGCAGCTCGAGCCGTTTCCTGAGTCGTATAGAACGGCCAACATTGATTATCAATGCATTGGACGACCCGTTCATGTCACCGGAAATTATCCCCGCAGAGAGCGAGCTATCGGACAGCGTGACCCTTGAAGTCAGTGCGTACGGCGGCCATGTCGGCTTTATCGATGGCGGATCGCCCTGGCAACCCCACTACTATTTGCCGCAGCGAATACTGGAATTCCTCGACTCCACGCTGTCACGTGCCACCGGGAACTCGTTCGCGATCCCTGGCCTGTAAACAAAAAAAGCGGGCGCGTCCCCTGGCAGGCACGTCCCGCTCGTCTTTATGACCGAAAGGGTACGGGTCAGGCTGCCTCAACTTCCTTCATTGACAAGCGGACACGGCCCTGGCGATCAACCTCCAGTACCTTTACCTTGACGATGTCACCTTCGGCCAACTTGTCGCTAACCTTTTCGACCCGCTCATTGGATATCTGTGAAATGTGCACCAGGCCGTCTTTGCCGGGAAGTATTGTCACGAATGCACCGAAATCCATCAGGCGCGCTACTTTGCCTTCGTAAATGCGACCGACTTCGACATCGGCCGTAATAAGTTCGATACGTCGACGCGCTTCCATGCCGGACTTTCCATCCACCGAGGCGATTCGAATGGTTCCATCGTTATCGATGTCAATGGTGGCGCCGGTTTCTTCCGTCATCGCACGAATTACGGCACCGCCCTTGCCGATTACGTCGCGGATTTTCTCCGGATCGATCTTGAAGGACATGATGGTGGGCGCCCACTCGGACATTTTTTCGCGCGGCTTCTGAATCACCGAGTTCATCTTGTCGAGGATATGCACACGCGCATCCCTGGCCTGGCTAAGCGCGGCATGCATGATCTCGCGCGTAATACCCTGAATCTTGATGTCCATTTGCAGTGCCGTAATACCCTCGCTGGTTCCGGCAACCTTGAAATCCATGTCGCCCAGGTGATCTTCATCGCCCAGAATGTCGGTCAACACGGCAAACTTGTCGCCGTCCTTCACCAGGCCCATGGCGACACCTGCCACGGGTGCCTTGGTAGGCACACCGGCATCCATCAGGGCGAGGCTGGTACCGCATACAGAGGCCATCGAGCTCGACCCGTTGGATTCGGTAATTTCCGAAACGACGCGAATGACGTATGGAAACTCATCCGTTTTCGGCATTACCGCCTGTATGCCACGCCGGGCCAGTTTGCCGTGACCGATTTCCCGCCGCTTCGGAGATCCGACAAAGCCTGTCTCCCCGACGCAATACGGAGGGAAGTTGTAGTGCAACATGAAGGGGTCCTTGCGCTCACCTTCTATCGCATCAATGACCTGCGCATCACGGCCGGTGCCGAGGGTCGCCACGACCAAAGCCTGGGTTTCACCGCGGGTAAACAATGCAGAACCGTGTGCGCGCGGCAGCACTCCGACTTGCACGTCGATAGCTCTCACGGTGGTGCGATCACGACCGTCGATACGTGGTTCGCCCGCCAGTACCCTGCTGCGTACGATGCGCTTTTCGAGTCGCGAAAGAGCATTCTTCACCTCTTCCTCACTCCAACGCGTGTTGTCGCTTGCGGCAAGCGCTTCCTTTGCAGAAGACTTGATATCTGAAACTCGTGTCTGCCGGTCCATCTTGTCACTGATCTGGTACGCCGCCTCGAATCCCGAGTGCGCCGCCTCGGCGACAGCCGTATCGAGGTCCGCATCGACCGCCGGTGCTTGCCAGTCCCACGCCGGTTTTCCGGCTTCGGCGACCAGCTCATTGATCGCGGCGATCGCGACCTGCATCTGCTCATGGCCAAACATTACGGCGCCTAGCATAACTTCCTCGGACAGTCCCTTGGCCTCCGATTCCACCATCAGTACGGCGCCTGCGGTGCCGGCGACCACCAGATCGAGAGACGATGTCCCCAACGCTTCAACGCCCGGATTCAACAGGTACTGCCCGTCCTTGTAACCGACCCTGGCCGCAGCAATCGGTCCCGCAAAGGGCATACCGGTGATCGCAAGTGCGGCGGATGCACCGAGCAGTGCCGGGACATCGGGATCGACATCGGGATTGAGAGATACAACGGTAGCGATCACCTGAACTTCGTTGGTGAAGCCTTTTGGAAAAAGTGGACGGAGCGGCCGATCGATCAACCGGCAGGTCAGTGTCTCTTTCTCGCTGGGTCGGCCTTCGCGTTTGAAGAAGCCGCCCGGAATTTTGCCGGCCGCATAGGTTTTTTCCTGATAATTGATGGTCAGCGGGAAAAAGTCCCGGCCCGGGTCGGCGGTTTTTCGGCCCACTGCGGTAACGAGTACCACCGTATCTGCCATGTTGACGATAACGGCGCCATCCGCCTGGCGCGCGACGGCGCCGGTCTCTATCGATACTTCATGCTGGCCGAACTTGAACGATTTCTTGATTGATTGCACTGGAATTCTCTTTAAATTGAATGAGCACTCGCTGACAGTTCGAGCCCTTTCAGGATCGAGCGGTCAGTTCGTTTATAGCCGGCAGAACGGGAATGGGGATTAACGACGCAGGCCGAGCTGGGTAATCAGCTCACGATACCGATTCGGATCCCTGCTTTTCAGGTAATCAAGCAACTTGCGACGCTTGTTCACCATCTTCAGCAACCCCTGGCGGGAGTGGTGGTCTTTGACGTGCCGACCAAAATGCTCGGTCAGCTCGGAAATTCGGGCGGAAAGCAGGGCAACCTGAACCTCAGGCGATCCCGTGTCGGTTTCGGCCCGAGCGTGCTCCTTGATGATGCTTCCCTTTACTTCACTGGACAGTGGCATTTCTGAAATACTCCAAACATTCTCTTTTCCCTGGTCCTTCTTGGCAGCCGCGTATTCTATCGCCAGACAGACCCCAGTAATAGCCCAAAACAACAAAAAATCAGGGTGCCAACGGCACTACAGGAGCGTTCTGAAGACCCGGCGCGGCTTCAGCAGATTGCCTCCGGTCAACTCACCTATTCCCAGGAACGCCTCCCATTCGCCGTACACCCGCACGAGCGTGCCAGCGGCAAGCGCACCGAGCGCGTCGACGGCGATCGACTGGCCCTCGATAAAGCGCCGCACTGCAGTGCTATCCAGATGCCGTTCAGGCCAATGCAACAACGCCTGGTCCGGCGCCAGCAAGTACTTCTGCAGACCGCCAGGGGTTTCTTCGGCGGCACGTTGCGCGCCGGGCAGATCGAGCATATCGGCAGCCTGGAAATCCCCGACTGATTCGCGGTGCAGTCCGGAAGTATGCGCAATGGTGCCGGCAGACTTCGCCAGATCCTCCACCAGGGTACGAATATAGGTGCCCTTCGAGCAATGCGCGCGAAAGACCAACCGCCTGTCCTGCGCTTCGAGGAGCTGCAACTCATGGATACGAATGGTGCGTGGCTGACGCTCCACCGTGCGACCCTGGCGAGCCAGCGCGTACAGCCGTTTGCCATCGACTTTGAGCGCGGAGTACATCGGCGGCACCTGTGGTATTTCGCCGATGAATTGCTTGAAGATGCGCAGCCAATCGGCCGATTTCAGGTGCGGCACGTCCGCTATCGCTGTTACCTGACCGTCTGCATCGCCGGTATCGGTTGATTCACCGAGTCGCGCCGTGACCCGATATATCTTGTCGGCATCCAGCATGTAAGCGCATATCTTTGTCGCTTCGCCAAAGCATAGCGGCAACATGCCGGTAGCAGCGGGATCGAGGCTGCCCGTATGGCCTGCCTTTTTGGCATTCAGCAGTCGCTTGACCTTCTGCAGCGCCTGATTCGATGTCAGCCCGAAGGGCTTGTCGAGCAGCAATACGCCATCCACCGGTATCGGAGCCGGTCGTCGCAGCGGGTCATGTCGCGTCGTTTTCGTCGGACTCATCATTGTGAGCGGCAGTCGCGCTGTCGATCAGGCGACTAATCTCTGCTCCGTGGGCAATACTGTCGTCGTGAATGAAGCGTAACTCGGGCACATAGCGAATCTGCAGATCCTTACCGAGGCGCGAGCGCAAAAAACCTGCAGCCCGTTGCAGCCCCTGCTGCACCGGCTCCGGCTGCGCATCCGGATTCAACAGGCTGAAATAGACCTTGGCCAGACTCAGGTCGCGACTGAGGTCCACGGCGGTCAGGGACACCTCCACCAATGCCGGGTCCTTGGTTTCAAAACGCAGCAACTCACTTAAAGTGCGCAGGATCTGCGCCCCAAGTCGCTGTTGACGGGAAAACTCACGAGGCATAATTCAGCTGCCGTTACCGGCCGGTTTCTCGGCCTAGTCAAGCTTGCGCGCGACCTCGAATCTTTCGAAGCACTCGATGTGGTCACCCGGCTTTACGTCATTGTAGTTCTTCACGCCGATGCCGCACTCCGTGCCTGCGCGAACTTCCGCGACGTCATCCTTGAAGCGACGCAAAGATTCGAGAACTCCCTCGTAAATCACTACGTTGTCGCGCAGAACCCGAATCGGATTGGCACGCTTGACGTAACCCTCGACGACGATACTGCCCGCGATGTTGCCAAGCTTCGGCGAGTTGAACACTTCCTTGACTTCGGCGAGACCAACGATGTTTTCGCGAATTTCGGGAGCCAGCATTCCACTTACCGCGGCTTTCACGTCATCGATTGCTTCGTAGATGATGCTGTAATAGCGGACATCGATTCCGGCTTCCTTGATCGCCGTGCGCGCCGCGTTGTCGGCTCGAACGTTGAAGCCGATAATGGCCGCTCTCGACGCCGCTGCCAGCGTTGCATCGGACTCGGTAATGCCGCCGACCCCGGAACTGATGACCTTGACCTTGACCTCGTCATTGGAGAGTTTCGTCAGAGCGTCGCGTAACGCTTCGGCACTGCCATGCACGTCAGACTTGATGAGAATCGGCACAACCTTGCCTTCAGCCTCTGTCATCTGACTGAAAACGTCCTCAAGTTTGGAAGCCTGCTGCTGGGCGAGTTTGGATTCACGTGACCTGCCCTGTCGAAACTGTGCGACTTCCCTGGCTTTGCGCTCATTCTTGACAACCAGGAAGTCGTCACCCGAATTCGGCGTTTTAGACAGTCCGAGCACGACAACCGGGGTCGACGGCCCTGCAGATTGTATTGACTTTTGTTTTTCGTCGAACATGTTGCGGATTCGGCCGTATTCCTCGCCGGCGATGATCATGTCGCCCTGCTGCAGGATGCCTGCCTGCACCAGCAAGGTCGCAACGGCGCCCCTTCCCGTCTCGAGACTGGACTCGATGACTATGCCTTGCGCCGGACCTTCAGCGACTGCATCGAGGGCCAGAACTTCGGCTTGCAATAATATGGTATCGAGAAGATCGTCGATTCCCGCACCGGTTTGCGCGGAAACCTCGGCAAACAGGTTCTCACCTCCCCATGCCTCGGCAATAACACCGTATTGCGACAACTCGGATCGAACTCTTTCCGGGTCGGCGCTTTCCTTGTCCATCTTGTTAATCGCGACGATGATCGGTACTTCGGCCGCACGCGCATGTTCAATGGCTTCAATGGTCTGCGGCTTGACACCGTCGTCGGCAGCGACGACCAGGATTACAATGTCCGTGGCCTGGGCGCCGCGGGCACGCATAGCGGTAAAAGCTGCATGGCCGGGTGTATCGAGGAAGGTAATCCCGCCTTTCGCCGACTCCACGTGATAGGCACCAATATGTTGTGTAATGCCGCCCGCTTCTCCTGCGGCCACCTTGGTGCGACGAATATAGTCGAGCAGCGAGGTCTTGCCGTGATCGACGTGGCCCATAATGGTAACGACGGGGCTGCGCGGTACTTTTTCGCCCGTCGGCTGCTCGTCCGCCAGAAGACCCTCATCGACGGCCATGCCACTGATTGGCCTCGCCGTATGCCCCAGCTCTTCGACGACGAGGATCGCGGTATCCTGATCGATTACCTGATTGATGGTCACCATCGCGCCCATGTTGAACAGGATCTTGATGACTTCGTTTGCCTTGACCGCCATGCGTTGCGCCAACTCGGCGACGGCAATGTTTTCTGGAATCTCGACCTCACGCACTACCGGTGCGGTCGGTTTTTCGAAACCGTGCTGGCCATCGGATGTAATTGACACCGGACGTCTTCGCGACGGAGTTTTCCGTTTGCGGCGGCCACTCTTGTCGCCGGCAACGTGCAATTCCTTGCGACCGTAGCGGGTTTCCGGAGCCTTGGCCTTCTGCTTTTCCTTCTGCCGACGTTCTCTGGCATCCTGCTCGGCACGATCGACCCGCGCCTGTTCTTCAGCGGCTGCACGGGCAGCGCTCTCGGCGGCTTCTCTCGCATCGACTTCTGCTTGCTGCTGCGCCTCGTTCTGCTTGCGCTTGTCTTCTTCCGCCAACCGCGCGCTCGACTCTTTCTGCGCCAACAGTCGCTCCTGTTCGCGCTTTTCAGCGTCGATGCGTTCCTCTTCCTCGCGGCGCTGACGATCCAGCTCTTCCTGCTCTGCCAGAGCCTGCTTTTCGAGAACGTCTCGTTTGATATAAGTACGTTTGCGACGCACTTCGACATTGACGGTTCTTGCGCGGCCCTGGGATCCGGCGAGGCGGAGTTCGGATTGGGACTTGCGCTTCAGCGTGATGCGACGCGGTGCCGCTCCTGCTGCAGATGATTCACTCTGGCCATGACTGCGTCGCAAATGCGTCAGCAGTTCAAGCTTCGCGTCTTCGGTAATCGTATCGTCCGAACCACTGACTTTGATTCCGGCTTCGTCCAGCTGGCTTAGCAGCTTTTCGACCGGAACTTTCAGTACATCTGCAAATTGTGAGACCGTAACGTCAGCCATTCTTCGACTCCAGAATATTCAGCGATCAAGCCTGCTGCTCGGCGTCGAACCAATGCGCCCGGGCCTTCATGATCAATGCCGCAGCAACCTCCTGATCCATCTCGTTTATATCCAGCAGATCGTCGACTGCCAGATCCGCGAGATCTTCACGGGTCACTACTCCCTCGCTGGCCAGCTTGAAAGCCAATCCGCGATCCATTCCCTCGAGACTCAACAAATCTTCAGCAGGTTCTGCTTCGTCGATTTTCTCTTCCTGGACGATCGCCTGGGTCAGCAACAGGTCTCTGGCACGATTTCTCAACTCATTGACGATGTCTTCGTCAAACTCCTCGATTTCCACGAGCTCCGAGGTCGGCACGTACGCCACTTCTTCGATGGTAGAAAAACCTTCCTGAACCAGGATCAATGCGACTTCCTCGTCGACGTCCAGTTGCTTCGTAAACAATTCGAGGAGTTCACGCATCTCGGACTCACTCTTCTGTTCGGCGTCCGTTTCCGTCATGACATTGAGTTCCCATCCGGACAATTCGCTGGCGAGCCGAATGTTCTGGCCGCCGCGCCCGATAGCCTGCGACAACTTGTCTTCGTCAACGGCGATATCCATGCTATGGGCATCTTCATCGACGACAATTGACAGCACTTCGGCCGGTGACATGGCGTTCACGACGAACTGCGCCGGATTCTCGTCCCACAGGATGATGTCGACGCGCTCGCCCGCCAGTTCGTTGGACACTGCCTGGACGCGAGAACCACGCATACCAACGCACGCGCCTACCGGATCGATACGGGAGTCATTGCTCTTGACCGCTATCTTGGCCCGCAAGCCCGGGTCACGTGCAGCGCCCTTGATCTCGATAAGCCCTTGCCCGACTTCAGGCACCTCGATTTTGAAAAGTTCGACAAGAAACTGTGGCGAAGTACGGGTCATAAACAACTGCGGTCCACGCAGTTCGGAGCGAACCTCGGTCAACAGGGCTTTCATGCGATCCTGCGGGCGCACTGGTTCTCGCGGCACCATTTGATCGCGCGAAACAAAGCCCTCGGCATTGCCGCCCAAATCAATGAAAACGCCGTTGCGATCGACCCGCTTGACCAGGCCCGAGAGGAGTTCACCCACGCGATTCCTGTATTCTTCGACAACCTGTTCGCGCTCGGCCTCCCGCACCTTCTGCACGATCACCTGCTTGGCGGTTTGAGCGGCAATGCGACCGAAATCGACGGATTCCATCGGCACTTCCACGAACTCGCCCGGCTTGGCGGCCTCGTCGACATCCACCGCGTCGATCATGCGCAATTCGCGATCTGGAAACTCGAGTTCAGTTGACTCGTCGTCGAACACCAGCCAGCGGCGGAACGTGTCGTAATCCCCGGAGTCGCGATCGATGGCAACTCGCACATCGATATCGTCACCATGGCGTCGGCGAGTAGCGGACGCAAGCGCGGCTTCGATTGCCTCGAATATAATTTCCTTGTCAACGCCCTTCTCGTTTGAAACGGCGTCGACAACCATCAGAATTTCTTTACTCATTTGCCTTACTACTCCGCTAACGCCGCTGGCAGGCTTGCCTTACAGCGACGGCACCAGCCGTGCCGATTCTATTGTCGCCATCGGCAAACTGTGGGACTTTCCATCCACCTCGACTTCAATCGTCTCGTCATGGGCCGTCAACAACGTGCCACGAAACTTCCGTCGACCGTCAATCGGAAACCGCATCTGAACACGCACTTCATGTCCGAGAAACCGCAAAAAATGTCCCGGTTTGGTCAACTTTCGGTCAAGCCCCGGCGAGGACACTTCCAACACATAATGGCCTGGCACCGGGTCTTCAATGTCCAGCACGGCACTGACCTGCCGACTGACGCTTTCGCAATCGGCAAGGCCAACACCGTCGGCCTTGTCGATGAACAGTCGAATCACACCGCCCTGCCCACCGATACGCAATTCCAGGTCGGCCAGTTCGTATCCGAGCCCTTCGACGGTGGGTTCCAGCAATCTGGCCAGTTCGTCACCAGTCATTCGTCCACCACTACTAACTAACTGTTTTTTAAACAAAAAATGGGCCATTGGCCCATTCCTTTAGTCCCCGGGATCGCACCATTGCCCGACCTCCGGGCAAGAAAAAACCCCATAGCGGGGTTTCGACGCTACCAGACGACGGCAGCAGGGGCAGGATTCTCCCGTACATCCGGACCGGTTAAACCGACCTGAACCCCAACACGCAAGCCGCGAAGTATACGGCATCGGTTCCGGCAGGCGCAATGGCCCGCCAGGGACGAACTCAGCCGACCATGTAGTTCAGGACCGGGTGTCGGCCGCTGCGAGCGAGCAGGGCCTGGCGCTCGAAATCAGCCGCGCCGCGGTCGGGGCGGACCAAACTGACTCGCCGCCGGAGCTTTTCTGCCTCGCGACGTGCGTTGATCATCAGCAGCTTCGCTGCATCGGCGCTGGTCCGGTCTTCTGTCGCGGTAACGTAGCAATAGAGATCGAAATACTGTGCATATAGGGTCTGGTACTGTTCGAGCAGCAACCTGCTCACAGGATCGCGCATTACGTTTATCAGGTGATCGGCGGACACGCGGCTCGAAACCGCCAGCATGTATTGGCGGTGTTCAGCGAGTACGGCATCCTGAAAATCCCGCGTACCATAGAAAATCCGGAACAAGCGCTCCCGCGCCGGACCACGAATTTCGTGCTCGCGGATATGATCGAACAGAGCGCGGCGATGAATAAGGCGTACTTCGACGTCGCGCAATGCAAGAACCTGGGGCACCCTGCCGGTTTGCTCCGCCACCGGCCGTACCAGTTCGGCATGACGGGATTCCCAAAGTCCGTGGCTTTTTACATCGCCCAGTATCTGTTTCGCTATGCGTGCGTCCGCACCCGACGGCTTTTCTGCGGCGGACCACAGTGCCTGTTCGGATTCGTCCATCAGCACCTTGTGGCGACGTGACTGGTAGCGCAGCATTAGGACTCGTCCCGGGTGGGTTCTTGCATCAGTTGTCGTAAACTTGCGACGCTCTAAGTTAGCTCGTTACGTGGTCACTGACAAATGATGCTTTTGTGACACAAGTAGCGGCGCCCGGAAGAAGTCCTCGTTCGCGGTTTGCCGTTGCCTTCCGGGCATTCGAACCTGCGATCATTTACATGATCGCAGAGATAGTTACCGGGACAACCATAGAATTCACATTAGGTCTGTGTCTCAGAGCACATTTTGTTGGCGGACCGGCCGGCTGCACGCCCTCCTCCTGGTCAATCCAGAAATTTGCGCAAAACCAGTAGTTAAAGAACCACTGCAATCTCAATTGCGCGGGTCCCAATAAAATAGAGCGCATCGGCAAGTGCACGGATCGCCGCGACCGCGCTTCCGCGGAGGGATTCGCGCGACGCAGCATAAGAGAAAGCATTCAAGCTGTTGATCTGGAGCGAGCGGTCTTTCGGACTCGGCTTGGAGCCCCGGGAGTCATCAAGCCCGAGGTAAAGGCGAGGTAAAGGCGTTGACGATCACCAGCCGCCGGTCACGATAGCCTGAATGCTTCTTACGCATTGCCTCCTGGCCAACCATCGTCACCGTATCCCGCGAACGCAATCATGGCCCGCTCCGGCAGTTCGTCGCCGTACAGGCGACGGATGAACGCAAGCCGTCGTTCGAAACGTGTCAGGTTCGACGGCAGGGACGAGTCTACAATCGCACGGGCCGAATCGAACATATCCGACGCAATCTTCACGCGCGCAAACGGCGTCATCTGCCGGTACTTTTCCGTTACCATCGCATCGATTTTGGGATCAGTGTCGTTCATGCTGAAAGTTCGTCGAGCAGATCGCCGACGTCGAGCCTCACGGCCCACTGCCGAAGATAAATCCTGTCGGCTGAATCATCCAGAAGCAGGCTGGCGTCGCGCCGTTGTTGTTCGGAAGCAGACTCCTTTGCCCACACGAGTTTCGAAAGAATCAGGTCTTCGCGGCTTACGATCCACACATTGATATTTGCGAACCGGACTTGCTTGCGTCGCGAGAACTCAAGCTGACGGAACTTCGAGTTCTTCCTTACAATCAGATCGACCTTGATGCCGCTCGCGAAATGCATGAGATTGAACATACGCTCGGTTCGGACTGCCGACAGGACGGCGTCGGCGTCAACGTAAAAATCGGCTGAAAACGCGGCAACTACTTTGCCAACATCATTAGCTGAAAGCTCGATCACGAAATCCAGATCGCGGGTCATTCGCGGTCTGGCGTAATGAGCCAGCGCATAGGACCCTGTCAGCATGTACGGGATCATGGCGGAACCCAGCCGCTCGGTGACGGTACCCAGAACGTCGATCTCGCTGATCATGGTTGGCGAGTGTAAAGCAATTGACGCAGATGGTGGAGATCCGCCGAAGCGCGACCGGGAATGGCGATCTGCTATCGATAGCGCGCGGCGGTAATGAACTGGGCGAACGACTCACACCATACTATGACTGTGTTTTAGTCCTCCAGATCCGCAGCCTCGGGCACCGGCACAATGAAGCGATCGAACGTCCTGACATCGCCAACGCGTAGCACAAGTTTTCAAGAGAAATCAACTCTTGCTGGCTGAGCATCTCGGCCAAGCCGAATACTTTGGCGCGCTCCTTTTCGACCGTGGGCCAGATACTACGCGTTTTACCAGGCGTACTCGACGATCAGGCCGAGCAGCGGCAAAGTTTCCTCCTCCTCGTCGACAATTTCCCCCGTCAGGATGTTGAACTCGGGCTGCAGGCCAGCCGGACCGCCGTAAACGTTCAGCACGTCCGCGAACAGCACAAGATCCACCGGGCCGA
>JBBDJJ010000051.1:0-9607 GCA_040879925.1 Woeseia sp.
GCGGAAATAAAGCGGACCGCAGGGAGCCATTCCGTCAAAGGGTACC
This sequence comes from Woeseia sp., assembly GCA_040879925.1. Taxonomy (GTDB): domain Bacteria; phylum Pseudomonadota; class Gammaproteobacteria; order Steroidobacterales; family Woeseiaceae; genus IDS-8. The sequence goes on from JBBDJJ010000051.1 coordinate 47, forward strand.
CACCCGGTCAAGACCGATTCGAGCCACCGGGCCGCCGAACCGCACCCTGTATCGCCGCCAATAGCCGCCAACTTGATGCCATCGCGATTTTCAACGAAAGTCGCGCGAGACGATTTGCAGGTTTCCCAGAAGATCGGTGTGGTCGATCATTTTTCGGACGATGACGTGAATCACACTGCCCTCGATTTGCAGCTCACCGAAGACCGCCATCAAGCGCGCATTCAACAGCACGTCGCGCTGCCGTTCGGCGATCTTCTTCCAAACGATCAGATTGATGTGACCGGTTTCGTCCTCCAGCGTGATGAACGTGACGCCGCCGGCGGTGCCCGGGCGTTGTTTGGTAATGACCAGTCCTGCTACCCGTACGGGTCGCCCGGACGCCATCTCTGGCAGCTCTGCGGCACTGCGATAACGATATCGATCGAGTCGCTTGCGCAATAACTGCATGGGGTGACGTTCAAGAGTCAGGCCGAGACTGCGGTAATCCGCGACAATGTCCTGCCCTTCGGTCGGCCGGCGCAGCATGGGTACTGCCTCAAAGCGTTCCAGCGCAGTGAGGAGCGCGGTCGGTTTTTCCGCCCCGGCAACGGCCCAGCGCGCCTTGTGACGATGCCCCTCCAGTGACTTCAGGGCTCCGGCCGCCGCCAATGCATTGAGGTTGCGGCGCTCGAGTCCGGTGCAATCGAGCATCTGCTGAATACTGCGATAACCGTCCACAGTACGGTGCGCGATGAGTTCTTCTCCCGCACCGTCAGACAGGCCCTTGATCATCCGCAGTCCCAGGCGCAAGGCCGGTTTACCATCGGCACGATACTCCAGGCTGCAGTCCCAATGGCTGGCATTGACATCGACCGGCCGCACCTCGACACCGTGGCGACGCAGGTCCTGGGTCAGCTGCGAGGCGGAGTAAAAACCCATCGGCTGGCTGTTCAGCAATGCGCAGGTGAAGGCTGCAGGCGTGTGACATTTGAGCCAGCAGGACACGTACACCAGCAATGCGAAACTGGCCGAATGCGATTCCGGAAAACCGTACTCGCCGAAGCCCTCGATCTGCCTGAATATCTGCTGTGCGAACTCCAGGGTATAGCCGCGTTGGCGCATCCCGCTTACCAGCTTTTCCTCGAACGGACCCAGGCCACCGCGACGTTTCCAGGCGGCCATGGCACGTCGCAGGCGATCCGCTTCGCCGGGCGTAAAGCCGGCGGCAACCACGGCAAGCTGCATCACCTGTTCCTGAAAGATGGGCACACCCAGCGTACGGCTGAGTACGCCCCTCACCTCCTCGCTCGGATAGTCGACCTGCTCTTCGCCGTTACGCCGCCGGAGATAGGGATGCACCATGTCACCCTGTATCGGCCCCGGGCGAATGATTGCCACCTCGATGACCAGGTCGTAAAAGCAGCGCGGCTTGAGTCTCGGCAGCATCGCCATTTGTGCGCGCGATTCGATCTGGAACACACCCATGGTGTCGCCGCGGCAGATCATGTCGTATACAAGCGGATCTTCGGCCGGTACCGTCGCCAGGGTGTAGTGGCGTCCGTCGAAGCGTTCGATCAGGTCGAAACTGCGGCGAATCGCGGTCAGCATGCCAAGACCCAGCACGTCGACCTTGAGCAAACCCATGTCGTCCAGATCATTTTTCTCCCATTGAATAACCGTGCGATCCTGCATCGCGGCATTCTCGATCGGCACCAACTCCGACAGCGGCTCGTTGGAGATGACAAAGCCGCCGACGTGCTGTGACAGGTGGCGCGGGAAACCGATGAGCTGTCGCACCAGCCACAGAAGCCGTTTGATGACCGGACTGCCGGGATCCAGCCCTGCCTCGATGACGCGACTGTCGTCAACGCCCTTGCCGTCCCACCACTGCATCGAACCCGCGAGGCGGTCGACCTGCAAACCGCTCAGGCCCAGTGCCTTGCCGACATCCCGCAACGCGCTGCGCGGTCGATAGGTAACGACCGTAGCCGCGATGGCCGCGCGACTCCTGCCGTATTTACGATAGATATACTGAATGACCTCCTCACGACGCTCATGCTCGAAATCGACATCGATATCCGGTGGTTCGTTGCGTTCCCGCGAAATGAAGCGCTCGACCAGGGTTGCCATGCGATCCGGATCCACCTCGGTAATCCCGAGGCAGAAACAAACCGCGGAATTAGCCGCCGAACCACGACCCTGGCAGAGGATGTCCTGACGACGCGCATAGGCAACGATGTCATGCACGGTCAGAAAGTAGTGTTCGTAGCCGAGGCTCCGGATCAGCTGTAGTTCATGCTCGACGAGCGACGTCACCTTGTCAGTAACGCCCGCAGGCCAGCGTCGCTGCATGCCCTCCAGCGTGATTTTCCGCAGATAACTCGTCGGCGTTTCACCGCAGGGCACCAGTTCGTCCGGATACTGGTAACGCAACTCGTCCAGCGAGAAGTCGATGGACGCCGCGATACGCAGTGTTTCCTCGAGCAAGTCGGCAGGATAGATTTTGTCGAGACGGCAGCGCTGCCGAAGATGGCGTTCGCCGTTCGGATACAGTGCGAAGCCGGCCCGTTCCAGCGTCGTGCCGAGGCGCACGGATGTCAACGTGTCCTGCAGGGCACGGCGTCCGCGTGTGTGCATGTGCACATCGCCGCTTGCCACCAGCGGCAGGCCCAGTGCCCGGCCCATAGTACGCAATCGAGCCAGGCGTTCCTGTTCGAGCCCGTCCGCCAGCAACTCCACCGCAATCCACAAGCGGCCATGAAAGGTGGCTGTAATCCAGTGCCAGGAAGCATCGAGTTCCAGCCGTTGGTCGGGAATCCACAGCACCAGGCAATCCGGCAAGCCGTCGTCACAGGCGGTGGCCGTCAATCGGTAACTGCCCTTTTCGGCCGCTCGCCGGCCCTCCGTGATGAGTCGGCACAGGCGTGTATAGCCGTTGCGATTCTGCGCCAGGACAACCAGCTTGAGTCCATCGCAAAAACGGAACTCCGCACCGACAATGAGTTTCTCGAGGCCATGCTCTTTGGCAGAAACGTGCGCCCGCACGATACCCGATACCGAACATTCATCCGTGATCGCCAACGCTTCGTAGCCAAGTGCCGCGGCCGTGTGCACGAGTTCATCCGGATGCGACGCACCGCGCAGGTAAGTGAAATTGCTCAGTGCATGCAGTTCGGCATAACGGGGAACGGAACTTTGCTGCATCGTCAGCCAAAGATGCCATGCAGATACCAGTCGGCATCGTCATGCACATTGCGGTATATCCACAGATGCACACCGTGAGCATTGACCGCGACAAAATAGTCACGCGCAATGCCATTGTCATCCCACCAGCCGGTTTCAATGCGTTCGGGACCTTCCTTGAATCGCAGCGGCCCCTGGTAAAGAGGCATGTACCGTTCGCTGGCCAGCGCCAGGGGTTCTGCCAGCATCCACAAGGGTCGTCGCAATAACAGGCTGCCAGTACGCCACATGCCGGTGAGTTGCGGTGCTGCATCCGCTGCGTACCAAGGGGTCGGCACAGCGGCGCATTGCGGGATGCGCTCGCCTGTCGTCTGGCTTAAGGGCTGCACGGTACTCCAGGCATACTGCGGCCGATGCTCGGCAACGGCGGTCACGCCGTACACCAGGCCGTCGCCGATGCGCGCCGCCAGGCGTTCGAGCAGAGGCGCGATCGAGGTGCCTTGTTGCCCTCTGCCCGACAGGTTGAAAGGCAGGTTAGCGCTGGCCATCTGTAATGCCTGTGCTCGCCCGCCGCGCAAACGAATGGCGATGACCGGTGCCGGCAATGCCAGGCGTTCGAATTTCATTTCGAGTAACTCGAACCAGTGCCCGGCCGCCCGTTCCGGATGCAGACATCCAAGCGTCAGATGAGTCGCTTCGCCCTTCAGATGAAAAAAACTGAAGCGCAGTTGTTGCACGGCTGTCTGTCGCGTGAGCAAAAACTGTTCGAGTTCCTGCAGCAGCAGCCGGGAAGCTTGCAGCAGCAATTCGCGATCACCCTGCTCTTCCGGTAGCTCGTAGTCACGACAAAAACGTTCCGCTGACCGGTAACTCACACGGGGATCGGGCAGGCGACCCAACGCCCGATCGAGCTCAAGCAACCTCGCTGCACCGAAACGCCGGGCAAAGCCTGCGCGCGGCAGGCGCAGGCAGTCGCCGATACAGTGGATGCCCATGCCCTGCAGGGATTCGCAAACAGACGCGGGCCATTGCAGGCAATCCAGCCGCAACGGACTCAAAGCGCCGTGCAGACGCTCCGTATCCGTGACGCAAATACTCGATCCGGACCTCGCCAGCCAGACGGCTGCCAGCGGTACCGGTGCGAGCGCAGTGGAAACCGTGAAGACCTGTTCGCGCAAGCCGCCCTCGATCGTCTGTCGCAGGGAGTCCAGGCCACCGAAAAGCGACACACTGCCGGCGATTTCCAGCAGCAACACATCGGGTGCTTCAAGACTCACCACGGAAGTGAAGCGTTCGGCCCAGGCAGCCAGGCTCAACAACGCCCGTTTTTCACTGGCTGGATTGCGCGACAGGAGGCAGAGCTCCGGCAACAACGCCAGTGCCGCATTCACCGGCAAACCGGGGATTACACCCTGGCGCCGTGCAATGCGATTCGCCAGTACAATCCGGCGCATACCCTGTTGCTCGTCGAACACGGCGCATGCGGCCCCGGGCTCGGCCCCGGGCTCGGCCCCGGGCTCGGCCCCGGACTTGCGAGTCTGCAGGGCATCCAGCGGCAAAGCCGGCAGATACACGCTCAACCACAAGCGGGGTGAACGTGCGGCACGGCGTGGCAGTTCCGCCGCCTGTGCCGCCACGTGAAACGCCAATGCCTGTTGCTGCGGAACTGCCGGCGGCGGCAGCTTGGTCACCGTGCGGGTCACCGTGCGGGTCACCGTGTGGGCCACCGCGCTTGCAGCCGTATTTACTGCACGGACAGGCTCCGTAGCGGGAGTCGTCGGGGCCGCTGCTGCTCCCTGCACGCCGGCAGGCAACTTGTCGGGTCCCGGCACGAGCTACTCCGCATAATCCCGTACTACCACAGGCCGGCCACCACGGCTTTTGAGAATGCCGATGTCCGTGCCTTGTTCGCCCGCTGAGAGTCGCAGTCGCAATGTCGCTGCGGACGGCTGCAACAGCGCCTTGAGCGGTCGAAATGCGAAAGCCCGACTGCGCCCCTTAACGGCCGCCAGCTGCAGGCGACGACTGGTCGTGTGGTCGAGTGACTCCGGCCACAGGAGAACCGCCGCGCAGTTTCCCGAGGACAATGCCTGTTCCGCCGCCCACAGGGTTTCACTGCCTTGCCGGGGATGCACAATCAACATGCGTGACAGATCGATACCCCATTGCAGCAGCGCGGGTGGGTAAGGCTGGAACGGTGGTGCAATCCAGGCGATCCAGCCATCCTCTGCCGGATTGTCATCCGCCGCATCGGCTGCATGCCCCAGGCGCGCCAGTGCCGGCATCAGCAACTTCAGCTCGCCGGTGCCGTAGTGCTCCAGCAGAATTTCAGTCAGGGCCTGCCGCGGCCAGCCACCGCCCGGCAACTGCCGATCGAGCTTCGGATAACCCGTTGCCAGTCCCGTTTCCAAACCCGTGTCCAGACCGGGGGCCAGACCGGGGGAAATGCTGTCATCCGATGTTTTCACGGCCCGCCAGACGCGCCGATCGCGCAACAAATTATCGAGTGCGTCATTCACCGCCTGTGCGCTCCCGGGGCAGTCATTCCATGTCTATACGCGTCAATGCAGCGGCATGCCGTCGCGTATAACCCCGACCACCACGCCTTCGATGACCATGGACTGTGAGTGCAGGTCAACGCAGATCGGTTCAAAGTCCTCGTTTTCCGGCAACAACCACACCAGCGAGCCATCCTGTCGATAGCGCTTGACGGTGACCTCGTCATCGACCCGGGCCACCACAATCTGCCGGCTACGCACTTCCGGCGTTCGATGGACGGCCACCAGGTCGCCATGCAGAATGCCGGCATTCTTCATGCTCATGCCGTCCACGCGCAGCAGGTAATGCGGTTTGGGATTGAAGAGTGCCTGATCGATGCGGTAATGCGTTTCGATATGCTCTTGCGCCAGTATCGGGCTGCCGGCCGCGACCCTGCCGACCAGGGGCAGACCCAGTTGCTCACGCAGCGAATCCTTGAGCTGGATACCCCGCGAAGCACCGGGCATGAGTTCCAGCACGCCCTTGCGCTGCAGTGCCCGCAAATGGTCTTCCGCCGCATTGGGCGAGCGAAAGCCGAGTTCGCGGGCTATCTCCGCGCGTGTAGGCGGCATGCCAAACTCCGCAATAAATTGTTGAATCATATGAAGAATTTGAGACTGTCGCGGGGTCAGCTGGGCCATCGCCGTATCCTGTACAAATAAACAGTATCTGTAAGTATATACAGCCCTGAGGGTCCGTCAATATCTTTATCGGTGAGCGCATGACGGCAGGCGTGCGACCGCCATCCTCCTCAGTGAAAGCATGTTGCCTGTTGATACAACCTGCTATGATGGCGCGCCATTCTGATGCGACGACATTAACCAATGTTCGCTTCTTCAGGGCTGCATCTCGACCACGACTGACCCTCCGAACAGCGACGCGATCGCTGTCGCGGATATCAGACACACTGAATAAAACACGCAGATCATTGAAGCTACAGCCAGTTTAGGAAATAATGCGCGTGCAGTTTTATTCCAACAGAGGAAATTTGGATGATGATCAAGAATGTACTGAAAGTGAGCGCACTTGTGCTCGTTCTCGGCGTGGCCTCAGGTTGTGCCAGCCAGGAAGCTATTGAAAGAGCACAGGCTACCGCGGACGGTGCAGCAAGAGATGCGGCAGCAGCTCAATCCGCTGCTGAAGCTGCCCGTGCAGCAGTGGACAGTGCGACACAAGCTGCAAGAAGTGCACAAAGCACTGCTGATCAGGCGCTTTCGGCCGCCCGGGAAGCCCAGTCTTGCTGCGATGCCAACCGTGACCGCCTGGAGCGCATGTTCCAGCAGTCAATGTCCAAGTAAGTAGCGAAGACTACGACGGTTTATTCGAACGCCGCGCTGGTCGCGGCGTTTTTTATGGATCGTCCCACGCCGGCGGGAATGCCGTCGGCGCGTTCGAGCAGCGTCTCGGCGAAATCCCAGTCGAGTTCACCGGCGCGGTTGCTGGTGGTGGCCACGAACTGGACTGTCAACGCTGTCAAGCGCGCGCGGATCGGTGGCTCGATTTGCAGCTCGTTGGTCGCTGGCGGTTCGCTATCGGTCGCTGGCACGTCAACAACGACCCCGTCACCAGCCTCTTCCGTTGCGATCGGCGCAGCATCCAGTGTGCGGTGTACTTCCAGTACCAGTTCCTCATCGTCCCAACCCATCTTGATCGGTTCATTGATGATCATTACCTGCGTCTCGACGGGCACTTGCTCGAACAGATATTCGATGTCTTCCGGAAACATACGTATGCAGCCATGGGTGACACGCATGCCGACGCCAGCCGGCCGGTTGGTGCCGTGAATCAGGTACGCGGGCAGGTTCAGGCGCATGGCGAAAGCGCCCAGTGGATTGTCCGGCCCCGGCGGGACAGCACGTGGCAGCGTACGGCCATCGGCCGCGTGTTCCTGGCGCACTGAATCGGGCGGATACCAGGTCGGGTTGCGGGATTTTGCGACGACCCGTGCCCGGCCAAGCGGCGTTTCCCAGTCCATCCGGCCAATGCTCATCGGGTAAGTCATGACCACGGCGGGCTCGCCGTCACGTGGCGTTGGATAGTAGTACATCCTGTATTCCGCCAGATTAAGCACGATGCCGCGTCGCGGTGCGGGCGGCAGGACGAAGCGCGTCGGTAACAGTACCGCTGTGCCCTCGCCCGGCAGCCAGGCGTCCACGCCAGGGTTCGCCCGCACGATGTCCTCGTAGCCGAGCCCGTGTCGCCGGGCCAGATCGAGCAGCGTATCTTCTGCCCGCGCTGTAACGGTGGTCACGGAACCAATGACATCGTGGCCCTCCGGCGGCAACTCGTATACCTCGCTGCGTGCCGGCCCTGGCAGGCCGAGGGACAACAGCAACGGCAATAGCAGGAGCCTCCGGCAATACACGCTCATTTTCATTGGCCTGTCTCTTCTCGTTCGAGTACTTCAGTTTCCGATTCCGCCGCACGCAACCAGTTCTGGATCGCCTTGCTTTGCAGCACCCGGTCCGGGTATCTGCGTGCCGATTCCGGCACGTTCACTCCGTAGCTGCGAAATCGAAACACGATCGGCGCATACATGGCATCGGCGACGCTGAACCGGCCGAACAGCCAACCTTCCGGGCCGTCGTCGTTACTGTTGCAGTCGGCCCAGATGCCGTGGATCCGCTCGATGTCCAGAGCGACAGCGTCGGTAAGTGTCACACGCCGACCCATTGCACGGCAATTCATGGGCATCGCCTGTCGCAGTGCGGCGAACCCGGCATGCATCTCGGCGCTGATCGAGCGCGCTTGTGCCCGAACAGCCGGCTCCGTTGGCCAGAGTTGCCGTTCCGGCCAGCGCTCCGCCACGGTTTCTGCTATTGCCAGCGTATCCCATACCGCTCGCCCGTCGATATGCAGTACCGGGACCTGCCGGGTCGGCGAAAGCGTGCGAATACGCTCGTCGAACTCCGCGCAGTCAAGCGGCACGCGCACTTCCTCAAAATCGATCCCGGCCTCACTGAGCAGAAACCAGCTGCGTAACGACCAACTGGAGTAATTCTTGTTGCCAATATAGAGCGTCGGTTTCATCGGTGTCCTGCATACCCTGCGCTGCCGCGGCGTGTCGTTGCCCTTTATTATTTCATATTTGATTGCGGGCGACGTGACAACCGTCTCGATTGACCCGTTCAATCGCGGCCGGTAGCCTGCACACATCATCGTCAATCGGTGCACTCACATGGGCGTCAGTATTTCGGTCGATCTCACGGATCGTGACCTCGGGTTTTTTCGCCATGCGGTCCGCAAGTCGCGGGATGCGGTCCGCGACGCGGACGAACAGGAAATCATCGAAGCCATCAAGTCTGTTATCGATGAAATTCGCGCGGCGAATCCTCTGCCGGACTTCATCGCTCGCCGCCTGCCCGATCTCGATGCAATGATCGCCATGTTGCAGGATGAAGAATGGCGATTGCCGACGCTCGATCGCGAGCGCCTGCTGGCGACGTTTGTTTATTTCGGCGATCCTGAGGACCTGATCCCGGACGACATTCCGGCGATAGGTTTTCTGGACGATATCATCCTCATCGAATTGCTGATCAACGATCTTCGGCACGTTCGCGAGGCTTATACTGACTTCTGCCTGTATCGCACACAGTACAAAAATCGCTTCAAGAGCAACGACGATAGCAAAGATGATCGCGGGTTGCAGGAGCGTCGGGTAGCCGGCAAACGCAAGCAATTGCATGCGCGCATGCAACGACGCCAGGCGCGCGACACGCGTACCGCTCTCTGGTAGTGATGATGTCCGGGGCCAATGGCAGCCGTTTAAGGCCTTTGATTTGGGGGTTGCGGGAGGGCCTGGTGTCCGGGAGGTTCTTTGACGGAATGGCTCCCTGCGGTCCGCTTTATTTCCGCCAAAGA